>CABPYV010000011.1:0-114981 GCA_902461735.1 uncultured Coprococcus sp. | reverse complement strand
TTCCGGTTTGCTTCCAAGACCGCCGCCTAGTCCACCTTCCGGCTTGTTTCCGAGACCGCCGCCTAGTCCGCCTTCCAGCTTGCTTCCAAGACCGCCGCCTAAACCTCCTTCTGGTTTGCTTCCAAGACCGCCGCCTAGTCCACCAAGACCGCCGCCTAGTCCACCAAGACCGCCACCTTGTTCATCATCTGCAACACCGCCAAGATTCAAACTAAGTTTCGGTGCCGGACCATCTTTCTTCTTTTCCTCTTTATTAACAGGCTTCTGTCCATCTCCCTCTGTCTGGACTTCAACCTTTTTCTCATCCTCATCAGGTGTATCCGGCTCATCTTCTCTCACGATACCGAGAGCTTCCTCTCTCTTACGGCGTCGTTTTGCTTCAATGCGCTCAAGCTCCTCCTTGGACAAAGTTTTGTGTTGGCTTTTTGTAGTCTCTGCCTCTTTTTTCTTGCCGCCATTTTTGAGAATTTCTTCTTCCTCTTCTCTCTTTTTCTTTGCAGCTTCGGCAGCACGCTCCTTTTCAAGCTGCGCCTTTATCGCAGCAATCATAGCTTCTGTCTGATCTACAGCCAATTCCCTCGCCTCCTTCCGCGTGTTCAAATAAAAAGCAATATATATTAAATGCTACTTTATTTCTTTCTTTATTTACTTCCCTCTTGAATTATTTAGCCTTTTAATTTAAAGGACTTTTTCTTCTTTTTTGACTCTCTTTCAGCTTTGACTTTTTCTGTATTATCAGTTTTGTCTTCAGAATCAGCATCCGTACTCGATTCTTCATTACCGACATCACGATCGGCAAACATGATATTGTCATCATGATCAGCATTGTCGACATCTTTTTCGTCTGCTTCATCTGTGTCGCCAAAATCTAATATAGACTTAAACTCTGTCTCCAGCTTAATGCCAAGTCTCGCCAGCAATCTATCCGTCTCTCCTATAAGATCCTCTTCCTTCTGGAGATTCTCGGATATCTTTCTCTCCTCTGTTTCAATATGATGTGCGATCTTGTTTTCCTTGACATCGTACATCTTTGCCCCTTCTGTATTATAATCAGGGAACAAACTACTCTTAAAAACAGGGAATTCTGCACGCTTTGTATTTTCACGCTGATGTTCATCAAGCACGTCTTTTATCTCGTCCGATTCATTATCATCAGCACTGATAACATTAACTTGGATATTATCCTCATTTGTATCATCTGTATCATTTATATCATCCAAATTATCAATATCTATGACATCTTCATTGTCATTCACATCAAAAATGTCATCAAAATTCTCCAGACTCGATCCAATCTCTGATATATCATCAATATCCTCCAGACTCGATCCAATCTCTGATATATCATCATTATCTTTTATATCAGCTTCAGGGTGCGAAACGTTTTCCTGAGTATTCTCAACACCAAACTCCGGAGTGTCTTCATCAAAAAGCACATCAGCTTGAACTTCTATATCAAAATCAGCATTTTCATTTTTATCTTCATCTATATCAAATTCTTCCAAAGACTCAAACGCCTTATCAAAATCAAATATATCAGATTTTTCCTCATTCTCCTGCTGATCCTTTTTATCAACATCATCTAATTCTTCTGAGTCATTTCCACTTTTGTTTTCTTCTGGAGTTTCACCATCTTCTGAAGCTGCACTTTCTTCTAATGATTCATCATCTTCTGAAACTGTACTTTCTTCTAATAATTCATCATCTTCCGAAGCTGCGCTTTCTTCTAATGATTCACCTTCTTCTGAAGCTGCGCTTTCTTCTAATGATTCACCTTCTTCTGAAGTTGCACTTTCTTCTGAGGATTCATTTAACTCTTCAGCCAAATATATATCTGAGTCAAAAGATTCATTCTTTATAAGGATTTCATCTGAATTAACGCAATCATCTTCAGCAAGGAAAGAGGTATCTTCATCCGCAAATTCAGGATCAAAAGTCTCCTCGATTTCTTTATCCTGTAGATCCAAAGTATCATCTGTATCTGATTCACTTTCAGAATTAGAAAGAAAATCTGCATCAACCATCACGACATCTTCTGGTTCTTCCTCTATCACAAATGAATCATCCTGATCATCTTGATTATCCTGATTATCATTTGTAGCCACGTCTTCTTGCATTTGCTCGGTGGACTCTTTGATCATATCCTGATCAACGTCTGCACCAGTGTCATTTAAGACGGTGCTTTCTACTGCTTCCGTTTCACTTGTTTTTACATCACCAGAATCACCCGAAGCATCAAATACCACCTCATCAAGCAGTTTTTCTTTATCAACCTTCTCCGACTGAATCTCCTGCATTTCCTGATCTACAAGTTCCTCTTCTTTCTTAGACATTATTCCCCAGAGCCCTCGAGATTTTTTCTTGTCTTTTTTGTCGGACGACTCACTTTCCTCAAGTCTAAGTTCACGTTTTTGTTCTTTTTTATCCTTCGACCTTATCCACATCTGTTTAAATTTCATGGCGCTTGTTACAGGAGTATCATCTTCCACCATGATCATTATCTTTGCATCCTTAGGATGCATTTTAAGGTCATCTTCCTCCAGAATATTCTTTTCCTGTTCTCTTGCAGCTTCCTGGTCTGGTGCATCATCCCTTTTATCTTCACAAGGAAATACGTACACCTTAGATTCTAAATCAACTTTATCGCTGATCAAATCCTCAAGAGTTGAAAGTCTGGATGAATTTCTGTATCTAGCTCTAAACTCTGCAGCTGCAGATTCAAACTTACTCTTATTTCTTATATACGCATGAAGAAGAAGCATCTCATAGTCCCATACCTCGGATGTCTCCATGTCATTCGCAGACACAAGAATGCTGTAAAGCTCATTCACAGGCTTATGATATGCCTTAGCTATCATGTATTCAATTCTATATGTACCAGCATCTTTTTTTTCCTGATTAAACTTGTATATCTCAAAGTAATGCTCCGCGAGCTGCCTAAATCCCATAGATAAATATAATTTTATTAATGAATATATGATCTTATTACCAGCTGGCGCCATGGAATGTGCGCGCACAAGAGTTGCTCTCGCCTCTGTGTACAATCCATTCTCATAATACACCTCGCCACATATTCTTATAAACTGAGGACTAAGAGATTTTGACAGATCCTGATGTTCAAGTATATCAAGAGCAAGACTATAATCGCCATTATTTGCAAGTTCTTTTATCTTATTAACACTTGACATACTAATTCCCGTACTCATACCCGGCCTCCCACATTTTTGTTGTCGTTATATTTTATCATAATTGACTATTCTTTACAACCTTTTGATTAGTCAGCAAAAGGAGCACCCCAGCCAATATTCCAGCAATAAATCCCGCTGCATGGGCAACATTGTCAACACCTTCTGACATCACCCCATCAACCAGCGTCAGAATAAATAATATAAGCATATTCATAAGTGACAAATCCTTAACCCGCCCCTTATTGTAAAAAGCTATGACAACAAGCACTCCCAGAAGACCAAATATCGCACCGGACGCACCTGCCGAATAAGCATGTATCTCATTATAAAAACAGTTTATATATGATGCAAATGCAGCAGCAAGACCTGTGACAATATAGATTATGGCATAGTTGAGTCTGCCAATTATGTTCTCAACCCTGGCACCAAGAGCAATTAAAATGACCATATTACCAAATATATGCGTGATTCCAAAATGAGTAAACATTGACGTCAAAAATCTATAATACTGTCGCTTTTCCGATATTGCATACACATTTACAGCCAACTCAGTAGGTTCATAAATATATACACACGCAACGTACACCAGAATATTTATCACCAGGAATATTGGTGTTACAACACCGAACATTCTGATCAAATCATGCCGTAATCTGCGGTTGTTCACTAGTGTTTTTTTATCGATCACGTCATAGAGTGAATCAAAATCCGAAGGCTGATTTTCAAATACATACAATTTTCCATAATCTTCTGTAAACAGCCATACATTTTCCACATTTTCGATAATCCGTTTTGTCATGTCATCAAACATACCATTTGGAGCAATTAGAATATTCAGAATATTGATTTTTTTATGTGAATTAATCGACAGTCCAACGAGTATCTTATTGTTGAATCTTTTCAATGAATCTGCATCCAGATTTCTGTTGCTGCCTATAACGACAACGTATACGGCATCGCCATCAACTCTGCCGTATACGTTATTTGTATCAGGATTCAACTTCCTGTATCCTCTGTCCTGTAGACTATTTATAATCTGTACCATATATTGCTGCATAACTTTCCATCCATCATGAACACTCTATTGCACAATTAATGCACTATCACTGCTCTATTACAATCCCAGGAACAGATTCTCAACTTTCTCGATAACGGAATCTTTCATAGATCCCCTTGTCTTCTCATAATGAATTCCGGATTCCATTATCTCCAGAAGCTGCATTCTAAGACTTGCATCAATATCTTTGATATACTTCATAAGTACATCTTTTATCTCTACTACATATTCCTTGGTCTTCATCTCATCAACCATAGGCTCATAATTAAATGTAATCGAATTCTTCATGTCGTCCTGCTTTCTTCCACAGATCGCACACTCCTCAGAACCGCCCTCATTCACATGTCCGCAATTACATGTCCACACAAGTCCATCCGACTTATAATTTGCAACAGCATCTATACCCTTCTTTAGCTTAAGTGCCTTAAACTTGCTATCCGACATCTCTATTCCAATAGAATCAGCATCTATCTCATACACACCACTGCTCTTCACATATTTCTTAATGTAAACCTTTGCAGATGATATAAGTTTAATATACCTATCCGGAAGTTTGCATTCTACAAAATCAGACTTAAGCAGATTAAGGTTTACTTTGTCAAATGTAAAATCCACATCCGGAAGTGTAATGTTATCCCCGTATATATTGGTAAACTGTAATTCAGCCTTAAGTGCCAATATATCCTCGTTATTATAATTATTGAACCATACGGATACCTTCGTTCCCTTGCCCTCAGATGCAAGGACAACCTTTGATGCCCTCGGCACGAGAAGATCATAATAATTTCTTACATACAGCTCTTTTCTAATAAAATTACTCTTCTCAAATTCAGACTTATATACCGGAGTTATACTTACCAATGTTCCACTCGCAACAACTGCAGTGACATTATTGGTATAAAGCTCAACCCCCGTTGTAAATCCAACAACTGCATTATACTTGCTCTCGCTTACCATTTCCTTGAAATTTTTAATAGTTTCATTGAGAATCTCATCAATCTTCTCCTGATACATGTCACGTCTGTCCGTTGCAATATCAGCAATAGATGTTCCAAAATCCTTCAAAAAATTAGAGTTGAGGATAGTCTGCGTAAACTTGTATGTTCCATACTCAACAATGTCATATCCCTCAAAACTTGTTCCAGATGTAATTAATACTTCCTTCATGATACACACCTCCCAAAATATACCAAAATTGTATCACACTAATGCGTAATAAACAAATGTTTTTTGTGTATATTTCATCAAAAAAGGAATGTTTTTTGTTGCTTTTATAAGAATTTTACTTTATATCCAAAGGCATTTTATTTTTATATGTCACAAATGTAAAATTTATTTTCTCAGTGTCCATACCAGGTCTCTCATCTTCTATATACCAGTTATCCATTGAATCAAGGTTCTGAATAAAAGCATCCGCATCATAGGCTTTGTCAATCTTTGTCACAATGCCCTCATCACAATAAGGTATCAATACGTCATAGACGGTCTGACCACCTATCACATACACATCGTCTGATTCATCCCCGGCGATTTCCTTAAACAGCTCATCAATTGAATGAACAACCACAGCATCAGGAACACTATATTCACTATTTCTGCTCAATATAATATTTTTTCTCCCTTTAAGTGGCTTCCCTCCCGGAAATTCTTCGAGAGTTTTTCTTCCCAGCACCACTACATGCCCCATCGTCTCTTTTCTAAAATTTTTCTGATCCTCAGATATTCTGGCCAATAAACGTCCCTTATTTCCTATTGCCCAGTTTTTGTCCACCGCAGCTATAAACTTCATACATCCTCCTCATCAAATCAAATTGCAACCGGTATGTTTTTTATCTGTGGTCCGGTTACATAATCCTCTATTGTAAAATCATCCACCGTAAAATCATAAAAATTCTTTACATTTGGATTCAGTTTCACCTTTGGTGCCGGATATGTCTGTCTTGATATGAGCTCCTTCACAAGAGGTATATGTCTATCATATATATGTGCATCGGCAATCACATGAACCAGCTCTCCCGGTTTAAATCCGGTAACCTGGGCTATCATATAAACAAGAGCGGCATACTGTACCACATTCCAGTTGTTTGCTGTAAGTACATCCTGTGATCTCTGGTTCAGTATTGCATTAAGTCTGTCACCTGTCACATTAAATGTCATACTATACGCACATGGGTAAAGGTTCATTTCATGCAGGTCCTGGTGAACATATATATTTGTCATCATTCTTCTGCTATATGGATTGTTCTTCAGATCAAATAATAATCTGTCAACCTGATCCATCATTCCTTCTTTATACTGATGTTTCACTCCCAGCTGGTATCCATACGCCTTACCTATCGAGCCATCCTCGTCAGCCCAGCTATCCCATATATGACTTTTGAGATCATGAACATTATTGGATTTTTTCTGCCATATCCACAGTATTTCATCTATGGCAGACTTTATATATGTCTTTCTAAGCGTAATAGCCGGAAACTCCTTCGAAAGATCATATCTGTTAACTATACCGAACTTTTTTATCGTATATGCATAGCTTCCATCCTCCCACTTCGGTCTGACCTTCTCTCCTTCTGTACTATATCCATTCTCTATAATTTCACTGCACATTTTTATAAATATCTCATCTGCACAACTCATATTTGTCCTCCTCTTTGCTTTTCGCCTTTGACTAACGCGTCCAAACGCACATTAACATTCAACATTATAACACAACTTTCGCTGGGTATGATTCCTTTTTATTACATGTTTTTGCCTTTTTATTACATTTTCGGTTTAATGATGCTTATTTTTTGTAATATAACAACACGGAACACAAAGGAGGCCAGAATTCAAAAATGGAATACAATTTAACCAATCCCCTTCCAGCACTTTTGAAGCATTTCAGGAAAAAAGCAGGATTAACTCAGACCGATGTTGCAACAGTACTGTCAATGTCCAGATCAGGATATGCAAACTATGAGGAAGGAAGGAACATCCCCAACATAGAGCAAACGCTTCAATTGTCCGAGCTTCTAAATCACGATCTCTTATATGCCTACACATTATCGTCAAGGTATATGAGAGCGCGCTCAGGCAAATCCAGGCAAATGGTCATGGAATCCGATACGTACCTTGAGGCTCTAAACACAAATGGAAATGCAACCTCACTCGTTGCAAATTATCTGCAATTGAATTCTTCAGACAAACAGCTGGTTGACAAATTTGTCGAAAGTCTTGCAGCAAAATCGCCACCAACGAAATTAAAAAATGAATCCGTCACCAAAGACGAAAACTTCAATTCCTAAGAAAAATGTCAAAACTAATAACTATTTCAAAAGAAAAGAGGAGAATAAAAATGAAGAAAGTAAGAAAGCACGAAACATCAGGGAAAGGAATTCCCGACAAGACAAGTATTTCAGAAATATCAGCAATATTAAACCACTCACTGAGCAATTGTGACAACCAGAGCACCTCTATCGCCAGCACTTTTCGTTCAATGAGAACAGGACGCGGACTTACGCAGGCGGAAATGGCCGATTTTTTAGGTATATCCACGCCAGCGTACTCCCATTATGAAAGAGGTGATAGAATTCCGGATCTGGTGAATATAATGAAAGTATCCAATCTATTCTGCATCAACATAAGTTATTTACTGCTGCTATCCTGTATCGATGCAGCCCGCAAAAATAGCTACTGCATGAGCGATGTATTCAAAGCCTATGGTTACGGGCAAACTCTTCCCGAAGAAGAAGCTGAAATTCTGGCCAGCTGCAGCAAACTAACTCCAGAGAATCGCGAGAATTTGAAGATTTTTCTCAAATCCGCCATAAGCACATCATAATTCAGACACTATCCTGTTTAAACGGTTTAAGACCACCTTTTTATCCGCGCTCCACATCGGAGCAATGAGTATCTTTTTAGGTCCATCACCGGTAAATCTGTGAACAACCATGTCAGGCGGCAATGCTCTAAGGCAGTCACACAATATGTCTGCATACTCATCAAAGGTCAGCACATCAAATTCACCATTTATGTACATCTTTTCTATAACCGTATTCTTTAGTACATGCAGCAGTTGAAGCTTTATGCCGCCCGCGCCACTGTCCGCTATATAGCGGACAGTGGATATCATATCCTGTTTTGTTTCTCCCGGCAGGCCTATTATCATATGAACTATAATATGAACGTCAAGTTTTTTCAGATTATCCATAGCCTTATCATATTCACCTAAAGCATAACCTCTGTTTATGAGCAGCGCAGTCTTCTCATTGGATGTCTGCAGTCCAAGCTCTATCCACACAGGCTTGACAGTCGAAACTTCTTTTATTATATCAAGTATCTCCGGACCGAAGCAATCAGGTCTGGATGCGATCGACACAGCAGCAATGTCATCTCTTTTTGCTGCCATAAGGAACTTCCTTCTGAGAGTTTCCGGATCACCATATGTATTCGTGAACGACTGAAAATATGCTATGAATCTCTTGCATCTGCATTTTCTGGCAATGCGCATCTTCGCCTGTTCTATCTGACTGTCTATGTCCAGCTCAGCATTCTCGGAAAAATCACCGGATCCGCTTGCACTGCAGAATATACATCCACCTATCCCCACCGTTCCATCGCGGTTCGGGCATGTCGTTCCCGCATTCAATGATATCTTATATAATTTTTCGCCAAATGTATCTCGAATATAATCATTTGCGGTATATATCTTCACGACATCACCCTATCCTTCATTATTTCTTCATTATTTCTTCATTATTCTTTCATTGTAACTGTAGTTAAATCTGCTGTATATAAATATATCCAACTATATCTGATGAGTAGCTTTAACCAATGCCGGAACTATCTGTTTTTTTCTTGACACGACTCCAGAAAGATATGCATACCCATCATTAAGCTGAACATTAAACGCTTTTGTGCACAATTCATCAGCCTTTTCACCAACGCAGATTATGCCTGAGCCTTCCTGAAGAATATTTGTCATGGCAAACAAAACCACATCACAGCCAGGCTCCATATAACCGCTTAAATAATTGCCCATATCAGTTCTTATCCTGTCAATTTCTTTTTCGTTTACGGAATTGATCTGCCCAACAGCAACAACCATGTCACCGATATCGAATTTCTTGAAATCCTGATGAAGAATCTCTTCCATCGTCTTATCCTTAAGATTACTTCCCGCATCGAACATCTCCATAGCAAACTCATATATATCGATCTCGGCAAGTCTTGCCAGTTCCTTTGCCGCAGCCTCATCGACAAATGTACATGTCGGCGATTTGAATGCAAGCGTATCCGACAAGATTGCAGAGCAGAGCAGACCAGCTATTTTCTTGTCTATCTTGACATTCTGCTCCCTGTACATCTGATAGATTATCGTGGCTGTACATCCAAGAGGCTGATTTCTGAAGTAAACAGGATTCATCGTCTCTATATTTGCAATTCTATGATGATCTATGATCTCAAGTATCTCCGCATTCTCAACACCGTCAACAGACTGTGTCCTCTCATTGTGATCTACAAGGATAAGCTGTTTCTTCCTGGCATTAATGTAGTTACGTCTCGAGACAAGTCCCTTATAATTGCCATAACCATCGGTAACAGGGAAATATCTCACTCTGGTCTTTGCCATTGTCGTCTTAAGAGTATCTATATCATCATCCTCATAGAAAGTCATGATATGGTCTCTTATCATAAAGAATCCTATCGGCATACTCTGCCCGATAAGTCTGGCGACAGCATAGGTATCCGTTGGTGTTACGACAACTGCACACCCCTTGTTCTTTGCAAATTCCAGAACCACATCGGATATGCTGTTTACAAGACAGACTATCAGCATGCTGGCTCCACAGTTTATTGCTGCAAGCTGTGCCTCAACTCTGTCGCTCACTATCACTATGTCATTTTCCTTGACATGTCTCTCAAGAATATCGACCTGGGCAGCCCCAACAATCACTCTTCCATCCTTCACATACCCGTCAGCATCACCATACACAAGCTCACCATTTATTGTATCTATTATGTGTGAAAACTTTGTACCGGCTATATACAGAGAGTTGTCATCCTTCTCCAGCATATATGCCTCCGCTATGTCACCTACTGTTATGATTCCCTTGATCTTGCCCCCACTCACAACCGGAAGTGTTGTAGCATCATTGTCCTGCATTATCTCAAATGCTTTCTTCATGGTTATATCACCTGATACTCCGTCTACGATTCTGTATGCAATATCTTTAACCTGGACATTTACATTACTCACAAGTTCAGGTGCCTTTACGCCAAAATAATCAAGTACAAATTGTGTCTCTTTGTTTATATTTCCAGCTCTCTTTGGTATAAATTTGTTCTCATGCTGGTTTTTCAGATAGGCATACGCTATAGCAGAACATATCGAATCCGTGTCGGGATTCTTATGTCCTATCACAAACACCTCATCTGTAGGTACATTATGCATATTTCACCTCGTTTTTCTATAAAAATCTCAAATAAATTTCAAATAATTTTCAAATAATTTTCATTCGCCCATAAGCATAAATTGAATGAGGCAAAATGACAACCCTTTTTAACGTCGTTTATCATTTTGCCCCATTTTTATCTATTTAACCACACAGTTTTTCATGCATTTGCACACATATTCTTAATCGGATATATAAAATTCAAACACAGCACCAGGGTTTACAGATTCTTATATCTCGCTTATATCCACAAGTGAAAGCTTTGTGGTATCTGCAGTCTCAAGGCTTGTAAGCAGCGCGTCGGCTGTATCAAGGCTTGTAAGACATGTAACACCTGTCTCAACTGCGTGACGTCTGATGATAAATCCATCCTTGCTTCTCTCAACACCCTGTGATGGAGTGTCGATGATCAGGTCGATCTCATGGCTCAGTATCAGGTCAAGCAGATTTGGTGATGGCTCCTCAACTTTGTTGATGAGCTTTGCAGGAACACCATTCTCATTGAGAACTCTGCATGTGCTTCTTGTTGAATATATCTCATATCCAAGAGCAGCGAATCTCTTACCGATATTTATAGCATCCATCTTATCTGAGTCCTTGACTGTGAGGATCATCTTCTTGGTCTTTGGAAGATTGATTCCGGCTCCAAGGAATGCCTTGTACAGAGCCTCATTGTAGTTCTTGGATATACCAAGGCACTCTCCTGTTGACTTCATCTCAGGTCCAAGACTTATCTCAGCGCCTCTGATCTTCTCAAATGAGAATACAGGCTTCTTGATCGCGAAATACTCTGACTCCGGCTGAAGTCCAGGTGTGTAACCCATATCCTTGATCTTCTCACCTGTGATAACACGTGTTGCAAGATCTACGATAGGTATTCCTGTTACCTTGCTTATATATGGAACTGTACGGCTTGAACGAGGATTTACCTCTATTACATATACCTCATCATTGTATGCAATAAACTGTATATTTATAAGTCCGATTACGTGCAGGCTGTTTGCAAGCTTCTTGGTGTAATCAGCGATGACTCTCTTTGTCTTTGGTGAGAGTGTCTGTGCAGGATATACCGAGATACTGTCTCCTGAATGTATTCCGGCTCTCTCAACATGCTCCATGATACCAGGGATAAGTATGTCATCTCCGTCACATACAGCATCAACCTCAACCTCTTTACCCATGATGTACTTATCTACAAGTATTGGGTGCTCCTGGGTATGTCTGTTGATGATATCCATGAACTCTATGATATCCTTATCAGAGATCGCGATCTGCATTCCCTGTCCACCGAGAACGTATGAAGGTCTTACAAGTACCGGATAACCCAGCTCATTTGCAGCCTCAAGCGCCTGCTCTCTTGTAAATACCGTCTTACCAGCAGGTCTTGGTATACAGCACTTCTCAAGGATCTCATCGAAGAGCTCTCTGTCCTCTGCTGCATCTACATTCTCTGCACTTGTTCCAAGGATTGGTACCCCCATCTCCATGAGTGCCTCTGTGAGCTTGATAGCGGTCTGTCCACCGAACTGTACAACAGCTCCATCCGGATGCTCCAGATTTACTATAGCCTCAACATCCTCCGCTGTAAGAGGCTCAAAGTAAAGCTTGTTTGCTATATCAAAGTCTGTACTGACTGTCTCAGGGTTGTTGTTGACGATGATTGTCTCGTAACCCTTTCTCTCAAATGCCCATGTGCTGTGAACTGAACAGTAATCGAACTCGATACCCTGTCCGATTCTGATCGGGCCTGAACCAAGTACCATTACTTTCTTCTTTGAATTGTCCTCAGCGACCTCGTTCTCCAGAGAATCAAAGCATGAATAGTAATATGGAGTCATGGCATCAAACTCTGCTGCACATGTATCAACCATCTTGAAGTGTGCTGTTACACCGTAGTCGTAACGCATCTGTCTAATCTCTTTCTCTGTCTTGCCTGTGAGTCTCGCGATAACCTTGTCAGGGAACTCAACTCTCTTGATCTCCTTCATTAGCTCCTTGGAGATATCTCCCTTGGACTCGATTATCTTTCTCTCAGCCTTAACAAGGTTGTGGATCTTGTCTATGAACCATCTGTCGATCTTGGTGATGTCATAGATCTGATCGTATGATATTCCACGTCTGATAGCCTCAGCTATGACATAGATACGTCTGTCATCAACATGTCCGAGAAGCTTTATAACCTCTTCGTCTGTCATATCCTTGTATCTGCTCGACCAGAGACTGTCTACGTGCTGCTCCAGTGAACGGAGAGCCTTCATAAGTGCACCCTCAAAGTTTGTACAGATACTCATAACCTCACCGGTTGCCTTCATCTGTGTTGTAAGATCATGATCAGCGGCGATGAATTTATCAAATGGAAGTCTAGGGATCTTGACAACCACGTAATCAAGTGCCGGCTCAAAGCTGGCATATGTCTTCTTTGTAATAGCGTTCTTGATCTCATCCAGGTTGTATCCAAGGGCTATCTTGGCAGATACCTTTGCAATAGGATATCCGGTTGCCTTTGAAGCAAGTGCTGATGATCTTGAAACTCTAGGGTTTACCTCGATAACACAGTACTCAAAGGAATTAGGATTCAGAGCAAACTGAACGTTACATCCACCCTTGATGTTGAGCTCTGAGATAATGTTCAGTGCTGAGCTTCTGAGCATCTGGTACTCCTTGTCACCAAGTGTCTGTGATGGAGCCACGACTATAGAGTCTCCAGTGTGTACTCCGACAGGATCAAGGTTCTCCATGTTACATACGGTTATACACGTTCCGTTTCCGTCACGCATAACCTCGTACTCAATCTCCTTCCAACCGGCAATACACCTCTCGACAAGGACCTGTCCGACACGTGAAAGTCTGAGACCGTTCATGAGGATCTCCTTGAACTCTTCCTCGTTATTGGCGATACCACCACCCGAACCACCAAGTGTATAAGCCGGACGGAGAACTACAGGATATCCGATCTTCTTTACGAAGTTGAGACCTCCCTGGACAGTTGTAACGACCTCCGAAGGTGCTACAGGCTCATGGATCTTCTCCATGGTCTTCTTGAACTCAAGTCTGTCCTCGGCCTTCTTGATCGTCGTCGATGATGTTCCTATAAGAAGCACATCATGATCTCTCAAGAAACCTGACTCATCAAGTTCCATGGCGATGTTGAGGGCGGCCTGACCACCAAGTGTCGGCAAAAGGCTGTCCGGTTTCTCCTTCTCAATAATAGCCTTTACCACGTCTACAGTAAGAGGCTCAATGTATACCTTATCAGCTATATCCTTATCTGTCATGATTGTTGCAGGATTTGAGTTAATGAGGACAACGCACAGTCCCTCTTCCTTCAGGGAACGACATGCCTGTGTACCAGCGTAATCAAACTCAGCAGCCTGACCTATGACTATAGGACCCGATCCAATAACTACAACCTTTTTTATATTAGGATTCTTTGGCATTACTTTGACACCTCCATCATATTCATAAATGTATCAAACAGTGAATCTGTATCCAGCGGGCCCGCACATGCCTCCGGATGGAACTGGACTGTCTGAGCATTCTTTCCGAGATAATGAACTCCCTCTACTGTTCCATCATTTACATTGACAAAGCTGACCTCTGCGATCTTTCTGTCAAGACTGTCCTCCTTGACCATATATCCATGGTTCTGTGTTGAAATATATACTTTGCCTGTCTTCATATCTCTTACAGGATGATTTGCGCCTCTGTGACCGTACTTCATCTTCTCTGTATCTCCGCCGTTGGCAAGTGCCATAAGCTGATGTCCAAGACATATTGCAAAAATTGGAATATCTGTATCGAAAAGCTTCTTTACCTGAGCTATTGTGACCTTACACTCCTTTGGATCTCCAGGACCATTTGTAAGCATGATTCCATCCGGAGCGTCTGCGATGATCTCCTCAGCAGGTGTCTCTGCAGGATATACTGTGACCTGACAGCCTCTTGCTAGGAGTGACTTGACGATGTTCTTCTTTACACCGAGATCAATGACTGCAACCTTGAATCCATCACCAGGATAGAACATTTTTTCTTTACACGTAACATCCAGAACAACATGTCCCATCTTCCATTCCTTTATACGCTTCATGCACTCATCAATATCGTAATTCTCATCAGTTGTTATCATGCCTCTCATGGTACCATCTTTTCTGAGAATCTTGGTAAGTGTTCTGGTGTCGATCCCCTCTATACCAGTTATATTATTCTCAATAAGAAATTCGTTTATGGTCATCTCGCTTCTGAAATTGCTAGGAGTCTTGCACAGCTCTCTAACAATGAATCCTGACTGCCAAGGTCTGCCAGCCTCCATATCCTCTCTGCATATACCATAGTTGCCTATAAGCGGATATGTCATACAAACTGACTGCCCTGCATATGATGGATCCGTAAGGATTTCCAGATAGCCGGTCATTGAAGTATTGAACACGATCTCACTGATTATCTCATCAGTTGATCCAATACTTTTACCTTCAAATACGTGTCCGTCTTCAAGTATCAAAAAAGCTTTCATAATCGTATTCCTTTCATTTTTTTCTATTTTTGCTCAAAAAAAAAGAGTGAAAACAGGGATACGCTCGAGATAACCCACATTTATTGGCCTCTTTTTTCTTAATTTAATAAATACTACCACATTTGACAATGCGGCACAATATTTTTTCAAGATATTTTTTATTTTTGTGTTAGCGACAAAAAAACCGGTTTTTTATTCATTATTTTTTATTCAATTTGTCCTCTGTTCTCAGCGGCATTTCTGCTGAATTCACACCCACAATAGTTTTGTCTGTATAACCCATATTCTTTTGAAAGTTGAATGGAATGTCTATAGCCATCTTTCTTTTTAAAATCACTAAAAAGATATCCAACTCCATATTTACGGGATAATTCCGCACCTATTTCATTCAGCCATATTGCATTTTTATGTGGACTTATAGACAAAGTTGTAGTAAACATATCATATCCATTATCTCTGGCATATGCCGCACTTCTGTCCAGTCTAAGTTTATAACACTCATAACACCTAGCACCTCTTTCAGGCAGATCTTCCATTCCTTTTGCAATCTCCAGAAACGCCAGAGGATCATGTTCAGCAAGTTCAACATCAACGCCTTCCACATATACTTCACTCACAAACCGTTTCAATTCTTCAAAGCGTTTTATGTACTCTGTATAATCTGTTATGTTCGGATTATAAAAATATGCAGTTATGTGAAAATGCTCTGCAAGCACAGATAAGCAATGGCTGGAACACGGTGCACAACAGCAGTGCAGTAAAAGTCTTTTTTTGCCGTTTTGTATATTTTCACCATCAATTATTGACAGCTGTTTTTCCATCATTTGGTAATAATTCCTATTTTGCATCATTTGCATCTCCTTTTTTGTCTAATATACACACCTAGTTTCTCACTTTTCGATGTCTTTATGCACTTTTGTGCACTTTTGCTAGTTGACTTTGTTATTTCTTTACAATATACTGTAGATAGTTACTAAAGCACGTTATAATCAATTAATAATGGAGGTGTAGATTATGACAGTTCAGCAAGCGATCAAAAAATATAAATTGGAACCGCTAAGTGTCAGCGCTGCCAAGGTTAAAGCCAAAGAACTAAACGTTGATGAAGTTCTTTATATGAATGTTCAAAAGAACAAATATGCATACATAGTCCGGGATTCCCGTGGCACAATGTTGTACACTGATGAACGTAATCTTTATACAAAGCTGTATAAAGGATTGAAGGTTACCCATCTTCAGGAATAACCCAACACGCACACACACTACAGTTTTTTTGATAAAAACAACAATTTACAACAACATAATAACATATTCTAAAAAGATATGGAAAATCTTATTGTCGTCCTTCCCCATGACGTATATATGATTTTCCATATTTTTTATAACAACCTGTATATAGGTTTTTCCTCACTAAACAAATTACATCTTATATTATCATCAACATACATGATAAGCAGTGCCACAAACATCCAGAGCACAGAATACGGTAGACATATCTGCCCCATAAGATTTAAAGGCAATTCAGAGTAATCCCACACACCGTAGTTCAACTTTATATTTACAATATAGCCTGTAAGAAACTCAAGCTCTGTCACCACCAACGAAGAGACCACCATCTGCGTCACTACGCTCATCTTTCTAAAAACCTGATTCAGACCGCCACATAACAACGTCGCCAAGCCACCACATATTATCATAGAAAAGTGAGAATAATGCCTGAATGCAATCTCTGCAAAATAATACAACATTCCCCCTGTCAAAAATATAGTAAACCACTCGGAAAAACGAGTGCTAAAAGTCTTCTTATAAACAATAAATCCCTTCATGCAAAAACCTCCGCTATCGGTAGTATTTGTCATGAAAGGATTTATTATTTATGAATATTTTTATGAAGTATCTTTTATAAGTATATTTTCTTGAATATCTTTTTCGAATATTTTCAACGACTACTCTTTATATTTTCCTTTAAAAAAGTTGTTAACATGGTCTATGGTCTTATCTGAAAGTTCCAGCTTAACAAATTCTGTCTTACCATTCTTGTTAAGTACAAACACGTAAACGCCATCCTCATATCTAGGATCATGAGATGTATAGTCCCTTGTTCGTATAGACGAATCTTGCTGAAGCTCATTATCCAGATATATCGAGTCGCTCTTTGCTATAAACTTCACATCATTATTACTAAAACTGCACATCTTCTTACGGCTCTTTTTTGCAATAATTCTGGCGACATCCACATCTTCATTGACCATTATATATTCGTACTCTGTGTCCTTCCTTGATATACATACGCCAAATATAACTCCGCCAATTATAACCACCAACACCCCAAGAGATACAAATTGTGGAATAAATAATCCGGCAACTCCGACAACTATCAGTACAGCGCCAGCAATCATTCCCATCATAACTCCCGCCGGAGTTTTTCCTTTTACTATATGCTCTGCATATCCATCATTTAACATAAATCCTATTCTCCTTAGTTCTTAATAATACATAGCTATATTTATTCTATCACATATATTTGATTTTGTGGGTTATCCTGATAATTTTTTATGAATTATTCATACTTGTTTCTTTCATAGCTGCCGGCGCCCAATTCGCAATACAAACATATTATCTGACACCTGATCGACAGCGCCAATTCATTATCTGACACTTCCTGGACATCCCTGGCAGCCTCCGCATCCTCCGTTTCCTCTAACGTCAGCTACATCAGTTGTGTAATTATATGCCGATTCGATCAGACATATCGCCTGTGAACTTATACCCAGGCCTTCTCCGGTAAATCCAAGTTTCTCCTCCGTAGTAGCCTTTATATTCACCCGGTCTTTTTCTATACACAGGCAATTGGCAATATTCTCTCTCATCTGTTCTATATACGGAGCAAGTTTCGGGCGTTGAGCAATAACTGTAGCATCTATATTCTCTATAATATATAACTTCTGCTCGAGCATTTTTTTCACCTCTGTCAGAAGCTTCATACTGTCAGCATCCTTAAACCTCTCATCCGTATCAGGAAAATGTCTTCCTATATCTCCCAATGCGGCTGCGCCAAGAAGGGCATCCATTATGGCATGCAATAGAACATCAGCATCGCTATGCCCAAGCAATCCCTTTTCATATGGTATCTCTACGCCACCCAATATAAGTTTCCGATCATCCACAAGTCTGTGAACATCATATCCCATTCCTACTCTCATATCTATCCTGTATGATAATTATAAAGTTAATTATCACATGTTTCCTTTCTTTTTAATATCGTGGTTCAATTCAATTCAGATACTATGATCATAAATTAAAAAGAGGCAAAGGATTTAGCCTTTGCCTCACACCAGAGTAGCGAGAGGGGGATTCGAACCCTCGACACTGCGGGTATGAACCGCATGCTCTAGCCAACTGAGCTATCTCGCCATATTTGTAAATGGGACCTATAGGGCTCGAACCTATGACCCTCTGCTTGTAAGGCAGATGCTCTCCCAGCTGAGCTAAGATCCCATATTACTTCGTGTCATCGCTGACACCTTTGTTAGTATACTCAAGTGGCTATGTTTTGTCAACAACTTTTTTTATTTTTTTCAAATATTTTTCAAATGTTGTTTCCAGAGACTTATTTTGCTCCCCACAGCCACTTGATATTACGCTCTATACTTCTAATACTTTCCCCCGCCAAACAGGTATATGATCAAGTTGACGATAAAGAGAATTATCACTACAGGTATTATCACATACCATACGATCTTAAATCCAACCCATATAACACCCGCCACTATTCCTATCACAAGTGCTGCAATAAGAACAAGAACTATCGCAGTGAGAACCTTTCCAAGAGTTGAGCCGAAATCCAGCCTACCGTAAGCAAAGCTTGTGTTACCGTCTTCATCCACATTCACATGCCACCCTCTCTTGCTGCTCTCCCCGGCGCGGTGACGGTTGATGCCTTCGTCATATGAGTTGTTCTCGGTATCATAATATCTTCCACTGGCACCCTTACCTTCTGTATCTATTATAGTCTTCGCAATAATTCTTGCAGATCCCAATGAATTACAGATCTCCTCCTCTGACTTGCCCTTCCCTCTCTCTTTTTCGAAATAATCTTCATAATAATTTACGGTATCATAATATGTCTGAGAAGAGACATTCCCATCTAACGCCTCTTTAAGTTCTTTCATAAATTCTTTTTTCTTCATTTTGAACTATTTTGAACTCCTTTCCAACTGGATTCTATATGAACTTCTCACGTTATGATCATTTCAAATTCAGGTACACGATTATAACCTTGTAATCACCCAAATCCTCTATGACATAATTTAATGAACTAATATTGCCATAATTATAGAAAAATGACAAGTCAAAAGTATTTTCATCAGTCCTTACAGCAGCCTCTATAACTTTATTTTTCCCCATCTGCAGCTTTATTCTTTTAACATAATCATCATAACTCTCATATTTTAGGAAACGCTTCGAATAAAAATTGTAATAATCAGCAGTACACTCTCTGTAAAACTGTTTCTGCCACGAATGTGTCCTCTCAAGTATATCATCATTCACATTGACATATGTATGTTTTACATAAACCCCCATATCCGGCAGAGAATCATCCCACGTAAGATCAATGTTATACCATTCATCTCCGAGTTTAACCTGATTCCACGCATGCAGACCTTCATCCGTGCTTCCGACAACTATATCGCAGTCTATACCGAGACATGACATAAGAACAAAAAACGCCTCAGCATACCCGTCGCATACACTTTGCTTCAGCACCAACGCTCCATATGCCGTGTATGCATCATCATGACTCTCCGGATATCCATATTTACAATTTGAGACTATATAATCGTGCACCGCCAGCTCTTTATCAAAATCAGTCATTTCTTTTTTTATGTATTTGTATATGAAAGAAGAAACAACCTCGTAGATCTGCGCTGCTCTGTCGTAATCCTCAGGTATATCTATTCCATATAGGTACTTTCTTACGACATAATAGTTATCAGACAATTCAAAATTAAACTGAATAGCCAGATAATCACCCGATTCAATTATTATACGATATGTATCCACTGTTCCATATGCAGAATCTATATATTTGTTAATATTATGCACATCGCTTTTCTTGACATTTTTTACATAATACGTTCCAGATTCATGTCCGGATTCCATATCATTTACCACTGAGGCACGAAATTCCACTAAGCCATCTAGCATCTGCGACTTTTTTATCACATTGAAAAAAAGCCATCTGACTCCCACCATAAATATAGCAATTGTAAAAACTATGATTATAAATGTACTTATTTTCTTTCCTGTACTCAACTTTCCCTCCATTACATATACATATCGCCTGTATATCACCCGTATGTCACCGTATATCACGAAATATCCTCGTCAAAGCTATATTATCATCTGACTTCTTCTCATGCAACATCGGCTAACAAAATCCATTACGTCAGGCGTTTCATGTTGATAATAACCGGCTAATGTTGTAAAATGTACACGTTGTTTAAACATTATATTTAATTTCATATCTATAAAACCATAATGTTTTTCAATATGATGATGCTATTTTCAATTTGTTCAAGCAACATATATTCAATAATTTAATTCAATAAAATAAGAAAAGAGGATTTATTATGGCTCAGCTCTGGGGCGGACGCTTCACTAAAGAAACAGATAAACTAGTATACAATTTCAATGCTTCAATCTCTTTTGATCAGAAATTCTACAGACAAGATATCCGCGGAAGTATAGCACATGTGACCATGCTTGCAGCATCAGGTATTCTTACAGACGCAGAAAGGGATCAGATCATCTCTGGTTTAACCGGGATTTTAAATGATGTGGAAAACGGCACTCTTCAGATCACTTCAGAATATGAGGATATACATAGTTTTGTTGAGGCTAATCTCATCGACAGGATCGGCGATGTTGGCAAAAAGCTTCACACAGGCCGAAGCAGAAACGATCAGGTTGCCCTTGATATGAAACTCTATGTAAGAGATGAAATCATCGAGTTAAAGGAACTTATTTTTAAGCTTCTTAGCACGATCCATGGTCTTATGAAGGAGCACATTGATACGTATATGCCAGGTTTCACTCACCTTCAGAAGGCTCAGCCTATCACACTTGCCCATCACTTTGGCGCATACATGGAGATGTTTAAGCGTGACTACGACAGAATGAATGATATATATGATAGAATGAACTACTGTCCTCTCGGTTCAGGAGCCCTTGCCGGAACAACCTACCCATTGGACAGAGAACTCACAGCCTCACTGCTTGGATTCTACGGTCCAACACTCAACAGCATGGATTCTGTTGCAGACAGAGATTACTGTATAGAGCTTTTATCTGCCATGGCTACGATCATGATGCATCTCTCTAGATTTTCTGAGGAGATCATCATCTGGAATTCCAACGAGTATCAGTTTGTCGAGCTTGATGATTCGTACAGTACAGGAAGTTCAATCATGCCGCAGAAGAAGAACCCTGACATTGCAGAACTTGTGAGAGGCAAGACCGGAAGGGTTTACGGTGCACTCACATCCCTTCTCACAACCATGAAGGGAATTCCTCTGGCATACAACAAAGACATGCAGGAGGACAAAGAGCTCACATTTGATGCCATAGACACCGTCAAGGGTTGTCTTGCACTATTTACAGGAATGATTGCTACAATGACAGTGAATAAGCCTAGAATGGAGGCATCAGCCAAGAACGGTTTCACCAACGCTACAGACGCAGCTGACTACCTTGTTAACCACGGTGTTCCTTTCCGTGATGCGCATGGCATAGTTGGTCAGCTTGTCCTTAAATGTATCGAGATGAATATCTCCCTTGATCAGCTCAGTCTCGACGAATACAAAGCCATCTGCCCGGTATTTGAAGACGATATATATAAGGCTATCAGCATGGAGGAATGTGTCCAGAAACGTAATACCATCGGAGCACCAGGTCATGCTGCTATGCAGAAAGTTATAGATACCAACGAAGAGTTCCTGAAGCGGGTTAAAGCAGACACAACAAAACATACAGAGGAGTGATCACAAATGAACAAAACCACAAAAGCCAAATATGACATGGCTGAAAAAATGATTAAAGTCAATATTTCTCTTGATGAAGTTGCCCTTATGACCGAGCTTCCAATGGAGACTCTAAAGCAGATCGAACATGATATCCAAAAGGATGGTCTCGTCACAAGGCACGATGTCAAGGATGTAGATTTGGATTCCAGTTATCTAATATAATCATAAAAAACAACTATTAATATTCAAAATATCCGCGTCATATAAAATTGATATTTCCATTATATTATATGGCAGCGGATATTTTATTTACATCGATGAACTCATGAAGTGCGTTTCTCATATTTTGTCTTCGAGATACCGACGAAGACTTTTTATCGCATTTTTTTCCAAACGACTGACCTGTGCCTGAGAAATACTGATTTCCTCTGCAACTTCTGTCTGGGTTTTTCCATCAAAGAATCTCAATCTGACAATTTTCTTTTCACGTTCGCACAACCTGTTAATAGCCTCCTTGAGATCAATATTTTCAACCCACAGTTCTTCCTTGTTTTTGCTGTCCTTTATCTGATCCATTATATATAATGTATCTCCACCTTCCTGATAAACCGGTTCATACAAAGACAATGGTGCTGATATAGCATCAAGAGACATAGCAATATCCTCCTTAGGTATGCTGATTTCTTCCGCTATCTCCTCAATTGTAGGTTCCTTATCTTTTATCTTCTGAAGATTTTCTTTTGCATAAATGGCTTTATATGCAATATCCCTCAAAGAGCGGGACACTCTTATAGAATTATTATCCCTTAAATATCTTCTGCACTCGCCTATAATCATCGGAACCGCATATGTCGAGAATTTAACATTCAAACTCCTGTCAAAATTGTCAAGAGCCTTTATAAGCCCTATACATCCCACCTGAAATAAGTCATCAGGATTCTCATTTGAACTTCCAAAGCGTTGTATCACACTTAAAACAAGTCTCAGATTTCCCTCTATAAACTCTTCTCTGGCAGATTTATCTCCATGATCCATCCTGTCAAACAGTTTATTTTTTTCATCTTCAGTAAGATACGGTAACTTAGATGTATTTACACCACATATAACTACTCTATTGCCAGCCATATCACAGTCTCCTCCACGTATTATCTCTATAACAGTAGGGTTGACATTATACCGGTCATTTATTCACATTCTATCTTCTATATAACAATAAAAACCGGAGAGACGAACAGCAATTCAATTTGGCATCCAAATTGTCCGTCCATCTCTCCGGTTCACATATGTTATATATGTTGCTAATATTATTTAATTCTTTCTAAACTCCTCAAGCTCAAGTCCCTCATTATGCTGAAGCACCTGATTAATAACCCACTCATTGGCAAACAGAAGCAGCGGATTGCCTTTCATATCCTTAACCTTCTTGACATCACTAACCCTCTTGAGCTTTGTAACATCCGTGGTCGGATCCTTCACCCATCTGATGTAGTTATATGGTATCGGTTCAAGTCTTATCTCACAGCCGTACTCATTTTCCAGTCTGTACTTAAGAACATCAAACTGAAGGACACCGACAACACCGACTATTATCTCTGAAAGCCCTGCCGTGTACTCCTGGAATATCTGAATAGCACCCTCCTGAGCAATCTGGGTAACACCCTTTACAAACTGCTTTCGTTTCATGCTGTTGAGCTGCACAACCCTGCAAAAATGCTCTGGAGCAAATGTCGGAATACCTTCATACTCAAACTTCTTACCTCCGGTTGTAAGTGTATCTCCAATAGAGAAAAGATCCGGATCAAATACACCTATTACATCTCCCGCATACGCCTCCTCAACAATCTTCCTGTCCTGAGCCATAAGCTGCTGCGGCTGCGACAATTTTATCTTTCTTTTACTGGCCGCATGATATACCTCCATACCCGCCTCAAATTTGCCTGAGCATATACGCATAAATGCAATTCTGTCCCTATGAGCTTTATTCATATTTGCCTGTATCTTGAATACAAATGCCGAGAACGGCTCTGTCACAGGATCTATGATTCCCTCTGACGAATTACGTCCAAGTGGTGGAGTCGTCATCTCAAGGAAATAATTCAAAAACTGCTCAATACCAAATGTGTTGAGTGCTGATCCGAAAAATACAGGTGAAAGTTCGCCCGCGCGCACCTTCTCTATATCCATTTCCTCTGTTGCGCCATCTATGAGTTCAATTTCCTCTTTAAATTGATCGTATAAGTACGGTCCCACCAACTTCTTTAACTCTTCATCTTCAATGTGATAATCAGTCTCCGCAGCCTTCTTTGCTCCACCCGTGGAGATAGCCTGGAATGTTGATACCACCTGAGTTTTCCTATCATAAACTCCCTTAAATTCTTTTCCTGAACCTATCGGCCAGTTTACAGGGCATGTTTTTATTCCAAGAACTGTCTCTATATCGTCAAGAAGTTCAAATGTATCCCTGGCATCTCTGTCCATTTTGTTTATGAATGTAAATATAGGAATATGTCTCATGACACATACCTTAAAAAGCTTTATAGTCTGTGCCTCAACACCCTTTGATGCATCAATTACCATCACCGCCGAATCAGCTGCCATCAAAGTACGGTAAGTATCCTCTGAGAAATCTTGATGTCCAGGTGTGTCAAGGATATTTATGCAATATCCATCATAATTAAACTGTAATACAGAAGAAGTAACTGAGATACCTCTTTCCTTCTCTATATCCATCCAGTCAGATACCGCATATTTTGAATTAGCCTTTCCTTTTACAGATCCAGCTGTATTGATCGCACCACCAAAAAGCAGAAACTTCTCTGTCAGCGTAGTCTTACCTGCATCAGGATGGGATATAATTGCAAACGTCCTTCTTCTATTTATTTCTTCTCTTAACTTATCATCCATTATCTTTTCCTCGCATACATATTTGTCACAAATATTAGCCTGTATTCTATCCTATATTCTATGCATATTAATTCTTTCTATCTTTTAGAACATCCCTGTTTTTCTGTGCCCAAAGCATGAGTGACTGTATATTCACAGACATCCTCTCAAGCTCCTCAAGAACAGCATCAAATGCCTCCGCTTCCGTTTCGTCAACTATTCCATCCGCCGTGATCTCTATAAGTTGTTCCGATATAGCCTCCATCTTTTTTGATGAGCCCAGAAACTGAAGAATCAACCGATCCAAACTGTCTGCATTGATCGGTTTAACTGTTTCTTTTCCTATCGGACAGTCACCCGAACAATAACTGTTGCAAAGCTCCGGTATATCATACGCTTTTGACATCGAAAGCACTTCTTCCGGATATGGAACAACTGTTCCAAGCTCTATCCTTGATAGTCTGGTCCTGTCAATATTCAAAACCTCTGCACTTTTCTCCCTGCTTGTAAGACTATCATTGTTCTTTGAAGCATTGTATCTAGCTACATAATATTTATTATTTAGAGCCTTTGTTGCCTTTTTACTCATTTTTTTCTCCTTAAGTAATGTTACTTGCCTTATACACCTAATAAAATATATTACCACACAAAAAGCAAATGTTGAAGTATTATATTTTATGACAGTTCTGTTATAACATCCTGATAAGATATAATCCTCTCTTTCATTGCCAACACCTGAGAATCAATGCAAACCGAATACACATAACTATATGGGGCATTTGTCTTTGTGAGCCAGACATCCGGTGAGCATTCAGTCAAATGTTCTTTGGACATCTTTAGTATATCACCCTCACATCTTTGTATGCCCAGACTTATGATTTTGGCAGCATTCTTCAACATGTATTTATCCTGCATAACCATCTTCTGATCCACATCTGACATAAGAATCCCTGTTCCTGTCATCTTTCCATACGCTTCCCTTCGCGTCCACACAGTTGTACTAAAAATGTCAGCTTTGTTTCCCTGTTTTTCTATGTATCTTATCATTTCTGAATCTTCGTCTGAATACAGTCTGTTAACTATGCTCTCAGGTATACGTCTAACTCGTTCAACATCAATTCCGCACTTACCCATTCCAACCACAACAGCCACGCATCCCTCTGTATGGCTTAGAGAAAACTGGATATCTGCATCCATATTCCTATACTTTGCAGCGCACATAGAATCAACTCCGGCAGCATCCTGTCCTAGTCCAAACTGTTCATCATAATTGTCAATAATCATCGGTTTGCCCGATCTGTTCTTAGTATAGATAACCTGCCGCTCATCGATACCTGCATATTCTCTAAATGCGTATGCAAGAAGACTTCCCGCCGCAAGACTGGCGGCTTTATCCTCTTTTCTCCTGAGTCTTTGCACCTTACTCTTCCTATACTCAGACACCAGTTCAAGACTTTTCTTATACACATCTGCCTGCTCAAACGGCTTTGAATCCATTATATATATCGAATATTTCATATCAACTCCCGTATGCACATAATACCAAAATCTGCTTAAATATACTGTAGCACATCCTTATCGGATGGCGCAACAAAGCCATTCAATTTATCAATATATCAAATAACACAACAAAACCCTTTGATATATCTATATATCAATATATCAAAGGGTTTTAAATAACATATGCATTTCACTATAGAATATATAGAATCCACATATTCTGTATCTGTATTAAATAGTTACAAAATCAGGGAAACTCTTCATATCCTTGTTGACTTCATCTATATGAAGTCCCTTGTAATCATAAACCGCATTGTATGCCATCTGCATCTCCATTGCACACTGCATCATTGACACCGGAACACCTACAAAAATATCATCCATAGATATCTCTATCTCTCCAGGGTTGAGTGTTATCGAATCTTCTTTCTCATTGTACGGCTTGCCCATGAGGATAGCTTTTACTGCTCTACTGAAATACGGCATCACATTTGGCACCGATATGTATTTCTTCGCCAGCAGTTTATCCTTGTAACCATCTCTAAGCACACAAAGCGGCTGTTCCTCAGATATATCATCCACAAATGCCTTGGCAGCCTCCTCCATAATTGCTGTACGCCGATCGTTGACAGGTGAACCGAACATAACATTCAGATCCTGCTCTGTAAGTTTGTTTTCTGAGAATGCTACAGTAAACATCTTCTCCGGTCCATATGCCCCCACGCCAGAGAAAAATTCTCTGTATATCTTCTCCATCTCATCCTTAACAGGGATAACCCTTCCGTTATCTATATTCGCCTCATTGTCAAGCATGAGCTTTATTATACCAGAACTCATCTCTTTTATTCTTCTAGATGTAACATAATCCGTCGGAAGGAATTCATGTCTCTTTGCTTTCTTCAATATGTTGACAACCGTCTGACTGCCTGAAATAGCAAGGTCATCTATTGAATTCTTAAGATCCTCTCCAAACTGTGAATATATCTCGTCAAGTCTCTCTGCTCTCTGCTGAAGCCATCTAAGAGTATCACCAAAAAGATCCTGTGCGTCAAGTTCGTCTATAAGCTTTGATCTCTCAGCAGCAAGCATCTCCTTTATACAAGCTTCAAAATAGCCATTCTCGGTCTCCCTCTTTGCTGATGGAAATGTGAAAAACCTCTTTGCCACAATCTCCCTTATGGAATCAATGATTCTTGTATACTCTCCTGACGGAGTGTAATCCTTCATCATCTTTTCGAGTTTTTTGACTTCTGCCATCATTCCCTTGGTTGAATCAGTTACACCCGCAGTCGGGGCTCCTATCACATCTATAGCTCCAAAAGGACCAAACTCCTTCATGTATTTGACAATAACATTATCCAAAGCGCCCCAGAGTTTATTCTTCATGGACTTTATTATAACCGGAAGCTCTTTCTCAAAATTCTCTATCTTAGTAGCAAAGCCCTCTCTGAGTCCGTCTGTATGCTTCTTTATCATCTTGTATGTAGGCTTTGTCACCTGACTGTACTGGATGAGTCCACTCACATTGAGCTTAATATCCTCTCCCGGCTCCTCTGCAAGGAACTCCGTGAGCTCTGTCAAAACACCACGAATATCAGCCTCTGCATTCCCCTCCTTAAACGGAGAACGGAATAACCCTTTATATGCCTGTGAGAATATATCGTTCTCACACATGTTCTCAATCTCCTTAATCGGAATATGATAATCAGCCTCGCTTACAACCTTGTAATAACAATTAGACTTCCTTATATCCTCATCCTTGTGTTCCATCCTCCAGTTTGTTATTGCATAACCCTCATTCTCGAAGAACACATCTCGGAGTAATTTCCTGTCATTATCTACATCATTGTTTCCAATATATTTGTTGCTGGCAAGTCTGTACAGGAAACTCGCCGTATCTTTGAGGATAAAACCCTCAGGTATATATCCTTGTGAATCCTTTCTTCCAGATACGAGCATACACGCATCAAAGAGATTCTCCCTTATGACCATCCTGTTATCCTTACTTATGAATGTGTAGTTGTCATCTTTCTCAGAAAGCTTCATGTAATAATCCACTTCCTTCATGGTTGCACATCCATTGGCATTCAGTCTCGACACAAGTTCTGTATCCTCATATACAGCTTTGTGTCCAAAGAGCACATCAGGCATCAAAAGGCATCCGCCAATCCTGAGATTGTTCCACTTCTTCGCCTTGCCGTAAGCCCTTATATTGTATGCTACATCTGACAGGATTCCACTTCCTGTTCCTCCGGAGACGCCAGACACTATGAGCACATCGACCGTACCAGCCTCTGTCTTGTCGTACACCGCCTGCAGCTTGTCAAACAGCAGCATTCTTATATCTGTATAGGCATTGGAAAACATAAGACGTCCTATCTGTCTGTTTCCCTTAGCTCCATCTCTTCCTATAGTTATCTCCGGAAATTCAGGATCCATCCAATTTGCAAGATTCTTGTGTATCTTGTTGTTCTGGATTCCATTCTCAAGTACATTTTCAATATCAGGTCTGTATATACTGATAACCTCTAGAGCATTGAAACCTACACCATCTTTGCTGTCTTCTATAGTCTGTTCCATCTCTGAGATATCTGAATCTATCATGAGAAAATTAATATTGTCCTCCGGGGTTATATCATCCACCAGCATCCCTTTCAGCGCACATACAGCTCTGCTTCCAAGTCCACCAAGGCCTACCACCAACAAATTCTTATTAAATCTGTTCTCATGGCTTATCCTTCCGAAGACACGAATATCCTTGAGCTTGCTAAACTCTTCTTTTTGAGTATCAATAAGTATCATAAATAATGCCTCTCCTTATTTTACGCGTACACTTCTTCCCCCATAGCAGGCTCTCTGTACCTGAAAACCCACAATTTCAATTTATCACTATTCTTATTGATTTTCAACAAAAAGGCTTACTTTTTTTGTTATTTTTTCTCAAATATACCATCAGCGACAATATTGTCAAACTTTTGCCCTATATCTGCTTTTCTGTAACTTTTACCCTATCTCCAACAATTTCAAAGCACCCAAAACTTTTGAGGAAACTGGAGAATTTGCTATATCCATACTTCTTTATGCTGAACCCAGGAATAATATTCTTGAGTTCCGTATTCAGTCTTCCCATATTGTACATAGTATCTGTGCTTTCCGTGAGAAGCCTGATTATCTTGCCCTTAACCTCACTCTTAGGATCCATATGATTCTTGATGGACACAAATTTCTGTCTACCCTTGTCTATATCCAGATCATCAAACTCCTCACTCAAGAAAGTTGACAATTTGGAATATCCATAATTACGCACATCAAAATCAGGATATTTGTTCACTAAGCGGCTGCCTATCTCGCCCATATGAGTCTTTTTGTCCTTGTCCTCATTCTCATCAATGATGTTGTATACAGTCTTCTTTATGTCTCTTATACTTGTTATACTTGATTCATCCGGAACCGCAGTCTCCATGGAAACTGGCTTTGATGCAGGCTTGTTGAGGTCTTCATTCACAAGAGAATCAAGTATCTTAAAGCTGGTACATGCACTGACAAAAGCCTTTGGCGTCTTTCTCTCTCCCATTCCTATAACCTGTTTGCCAGCCTCTCTGAGCCTTGATGCCAATCTCGTAAAATCACTGTCACTTGTAACCAGACAGAATCCATCTATATTGCTTGTATAAAGTAGATCCATAGCATCTATTATCATTGCCGAATCTGTTGAGTTTTTGCCGGCTGTATAGGAAAACTGCTGCACCGGCTGTATAGAGTAGGACAAAAGACAATCCTTGTCCCAGCCGTTATTATTTTTTGACCAGTCTCCATATATCTTTCTAACCGTGATCGACCCCAACCTTGAAAGTTCGTCAAATATACTCTCGATATATTTTGCCGATACATTCTCTGAATCAATAAGTATCGCATATTTGTTAGAAATCTCACTTGCTATTTCTTCCATATAAAAGTTCCTTTCATTTAGTAGACAGCTGTTTCAATATATCAAAACCTGCTGCACTGTCAGTTTTATTTGCGAGTTTCAACACTGAACCTGTCCATGCCATTCTCAAAATACTCACGAGTTAATTTAACAACTGTACCAGACAGCATAAATACCGCGATAAGGTTTGGTATTATCATTAGACCGTTGAATGTGTCCGCTATATCCCACAGAAGTCCGAGATCCATTGTTGCACCTATGATCGCGACAAATGCATATACTACCATAAATGGCTTTATGAATCTGCTGCCAATCAGGAATCCTACACATCTCGACCCATATAGTCCCCAACCGAGAATTGTCGAAAATGCAAAACAGCAAAGAGCAACCGCTGTAAATATTGATATCCAGTTTCCATACGTAGCCACAAAACCATTTATTGTAAGGTCCGCACCTGCTGCCTGTCCATACGCTATATCTGTTCCACTGCACAGGATGACAAGGGCTGTGAGTGTACATATAACAATGGTATCAATGAACACCTCAAATATTCCCCAAAGGCCCTGCTGTACCGGGTGCTTTACATCCGAACACGCATGTGCTATAGAACCGGTACCAAGACCTGCCTCGTTGGAGAATATACCTCTTGACACACCCTTTCTCATACTGAGGAACAGGCTTCCAACCACGCCGCCTGTGACGGACTTTGGATTGAACGCGCCCTCAAATATCGATGAAAACACACCTGGTACGTTCTTGATATTGATTATTACAAGGATCACCGCCATGATTATGTACATCGCCGCCATAAAAGGCACCAGTTTCTCTGTCACCATTCCTATTCTCTTGATCCCACCTATCAAGATAAGTGCAACAAGGATGGCTATTATGATTCCTATCACAAGGTTAATTGTAAATGCATTGCTCTTGTCAGCCAGATTGTAGTTAAAAATAGCTGAATCTATAGCTGTTGTTATGGTGTTGACCTGGGTTGCATTTCCGGTTCCAAACACAGTTAATATACCTAAGATCGAATATACCACAGCGAGGAAGTACGCCTTCTTGCCAAGGCCATTCTTGATATAATACATTGGTCCTCCGACCCAGTCGCCATTTGCATCCTTCTCTCTGTAGAACACAGCCAGAACAACCTCTGCAAACTTTGTTCCCATTCCAAGAAGTGCTGATATCCACATCCAGAATACTGCTCCCGGACCGCCTATGGCGATGGCTCCGGCAACTCCGGCTATATTTCCGGTTCCAACCGTTCCCGCCAGTGCCGTACACACAGCCTGAAATGGACTTATGGCACCTTCAGAGGTCTCTTTCTTATTAAATACCCTTCCAAATGTATGCTTGAAAGCATATCCAAACTTTGTAAACTGAACGCCGTGGTTTCTTATGAGGAGCCACAGTCCAACACCCACGATACATATCATGGACGGCACTCCCCATATAAAATTATTCACCGATGAGTTCACATCGGCAATGATCTTAAGTAATTTCTCCATATCTATTTTTCTCTTTTCATTTTCTTTATTACATACCAAATATGATTTTACAATACATTGTGCTTGTTGTGCAAGAAAAACCCGCATCCACTTCAGCCCACGCAAAAACGCAGATGAGAATAAATCACCTGCGCTTTTGTGGTTTTGCCATAATTTAATTTTATCTTACTCTCTGTTCTTCAGCACCTCAGCCGGCACGATCTTGTTCAGCCTGCCGACCAAAACTCTGTTGATTATGAAGTAGAGAACAATTATTCCGCAATAGAGAACAGCCCAGAGCCATGGGGCATATGCCAGTTTGGTGCCACAATTTACATTTGACACCAATGAAGGATATACCGCATTCATTATGAGCTTTGCAAGTGGCAGACATATAGCCGCCCCGATTGCTATTATAAAGAAATTGCCATCCAGATAAAGCTTTCTGATTTCCTTTGTCCTGTATCCGAACACCTTTATAAGAGAGATAGAGAATGATGATCTGTCTATCATGACCTTCATCATCAGATACATTACCACTACGAATATAAGTGTCGAGATAACAACTATCATAACAACCATGCTCCTCATCTGATCAGCAAATATTCCGGCAGCTGACTCGATATCAGCCTTTGTTGTGGTTGCATAAAGTCTTGCCGGATCAACTCCCAGATCTTTGTCTGCAAATACCACATTGTACTCGTCACTTTCTGCACCGAACAGTTCCCTTGCATCATCTATAGTCATGAAAACATAGAACGCCGGAGTATACTGTGTCACACTGTCCACTGTAAAACCATAGTCTATATCATTCTCCTCGTCGTGGAGCACGATTTCGTCACCCACACCATAGCCATATTTCTCAGCAAATGATGATGATATGGCAACTCTGTTCTTGCCATCCTTGAGGGTAACATCGAAATACTTCGTATTCTTTGAAAGTCCAAGGACTGTCACATCCCAGTTATAACCATACACCTCTTTCTTCAAAGTCTTGGCATACGCTGCCTCACCGCCCTCTGGAGGATTCTCTGTAGGATACTTGTATGTATACATATATTCATAGTGGGTATCCTCCACGTTTTCCTTCTTGATCTTTGAACAAAAAGTTGCAGTGTTAAGACTTAACATCAGGCATATGAGGGCTATGAACATTCCCATCACAACGGTCAATCCAGTCCTCATCTCTCTGAGCATCTGTCTGATTCTGAATCTTCCAACAAATCCCATGTCTCCGAGATTGACATTGCTGCCTCTCGGCTGCTTGACCTCATTCTTTATGAGTGAAAGAGCCGTCTGGGAGAGCTTCTTTCTTATTACAAAGTAGTTCACAACTATCGCCGCCAGTGGAGGCATCACGATACCATACACTATAAGAATCGGCGGGATCTTCACATCCATAGCAGGAATCGAATAATACGCATATGCATCTGCCATCTGCACAGGTATTCCTATATTGCTTACCCCTATCAAAAAACCTATTATTCCTGCAACTGTGGTGACTATGACAGGGAGTGTCAGGTAGTGCATCATGAGATCTCTCCTCTTGACCCCCAGAGCATAGAGCGCACCTATGACGCTACTCTCCTTCTCTATTCCATGTACGACGAATACCGATATGACATATGTGAACAGGAGCATGAGCAGCACACCGAAGAAGTATCCCGCCTGTACATTGATCTGCTGATCATCAGCGGCTCCGCCTGTTCTTGGATTATCATCACTTGTCACAAATGATGTAATATTTGCAAGATCTGTGTCGTAATCCTTGAGGAATGAATCAGTCTCCTTCTTGAGCTCTGCCACTCCATCTGCAAGCTCATCCGAGCCATCCTTTGCATCCATAGCTCCATCTGTGTATTCCTTTATACCGTCCTTGAATGCCTTGATGCTGTCGATGTCACTCAGAGCACTTTCAATGCTCATCGCCACGACTCCGCCCTGAATGTCGGCAATTTTCTTCATCTCGTCACTGTAATTATCCTCTGTGAGTTCTGTGTCAAGACCGAACACTGACAGAGACGAAGCCGCCTGCTCAAGATATGCATCAAGCAGCTCCTGTGCCGCATTGTTTAGCTTTCTGTTGTTATCAGTGAGTTCTCCGAGTCCATCTGCAAGCTCATTTGCACCTGACTTAAGTTCCTTTATGCCATCCTTGAAATCATTTATAGCTGCACCAGTTCTATCCCAGTATTCCTGGAAATACTCATCATCTATTCTGTCTGTATCAACCTTAATGTCCTCAAGAGCGTCCTTCACATCATCACATGTGGTCTTGCCCTTAAGTCTAAACGCATAAAGATATGTCTCTGTCTTAACACTCTCGCCTGTTGCATGAAGTTTATCATACGCACCCTCTGTAACGAATACTGTTCCAAACACCTTGCTGTCGACAACTGTATCTGACATCTCCTTGAAAAGCGCATTATAATCAGGTGATGTTCCTATTCCTGTCACCTTGAATTCATTTCCTGCTATCTGTATTGTATCTCCGACAGAAATATCATTTACCTGACTGAATCTCTTCTCGATGGTTATCTCATCATCAGCTTCCGCCAGTCTTCCCTCATCACATTCCACAAGATCTATGTTCTCCCTGTTGGCAAATACCCTGATAGTCTTGCCATCCATGACATCACAGTCCTCGTAGAACATCTGCTCAACCTCAGTACCCACATCCTCAATCTGGGATATCTCATCATCTCTCAGTGGAACGAATACGGAAAACTGACCATCCTCTATCTTATTTGCCTCGTCATGTGTCTCGCCATTGTCAATGATCGTATATCCGGCTCCTATCAGTGAGACAATGACGTACATACCCATGATGATAAGGAATGCAAGTGCTATGTATCTGAACACATTCTCCTTCAGATCCCTCAGAACCCTTTTTCTCAAAACCTTCTGCATATTACAAATCCTCCAATTCTGACGCTGGAACTCTCACTTCGTTCTCATACTCCTTGCTTATAAGGCCATCCTTTATGAAGATAACCTTGTGCACCATGTTCTTGATGGAATTGTTATGTGTTACTATCAGCATGGTTGTTCCATACTTCTCATTTATCTCCTCGAGAAGAACAAGAATATCTCTGGATGTCTTGGAGTCAAGAGCTCCTGTCGGCTCATCACAGAGGAGGAGTTTTGGATTCTTCACAAGAGCTCTCGCTATAGCGCATCTCTGCTGCTGCCCACCTGAGAGCTGTGAAGGGAACTTGTTCTGATGCTCAGTAAGTCCCAGTGTCTCTATCAAGTCATCCATAGGAAGCGGATCATCAGTCAGATATTCACATACCTGTATATTCTCTCTCACTGTGAGGTTTGGAACCAGGTTATAGAACTGGAATATAAATCCCAGATTATCACGCCTGTAATCCGAAAGCTGGTCGCTGGTCATGCCAAATATCTCTGTGCCGTCAACCTTTATTGAACCCGAATCCATGTTGTCAAGACCACCTATACAGTTCAGAAGTGTTGACTTACCTGAACCTGATGTTCCCTGTATAACACACATCTGTCCCTTCTCAACACCTGTGTTTATCCCTTTAAGCACCTGCACATAGCTTCCACCCTCTCCATAGCTCTTCTTTACTTCTGACACTTCCAAATACATAATTCGTCCTCCTTTATGCTCTGCTTAATAATATTTTTTTAATCACTATATACATTTCAGTAATTATTCAAGTGTTCATCTGCATACATAACGCTGTTATGGTCGATGTCTTTTTTTAGGTCTTCCATGTACTTAGGAAGACCTATAATCTACTGTCCTGTATAAATAAATAATCATGTATCTCTATTTTCAGTTAATTTAATGTTTCCTATTTCGCTAATGCCATCTGATTTATTCCGGATCCTGCCACGGCTTAACGAGGCCGTACCAGCCTGAGATCAGATATTTCATTCCCGTCTCAACAAACTTCTGAGCGCTCTCCTCATTATCTATATGTGTCACCATGAATACGAACATGTCGATCTGGGAATGTGACATCCAGTGTACAACATTCCTCTCTATCATCGGTGTTCCGTAGACTTTACACATCTCCTCACATATAAATGCATTATGTGCATCCATCTGATCCACCATGTTGTCTGGCATGCTCTCCATGCTGGATCCCTGTGACTTCGTGAGCACGAGAAGTACTTCATCTCTATGTTTATATAGCTCATGCACAATATTCCTGGCTGACTCAAAATCACCGCCCTCATTATGGTCTGATGCCATGCCGTTGTTCATCTCTTCAACTTCTAATGAAAAATGTTCAGTTAACGCAGCATTGAGGCTGTCCAGCATATGTCCAACAACATTACAGAACAGATCATCCTTATCCTTGAAAAAGAAATACAGTGCTCCGGTTGTCACTCCCGCATTCTGACATATATTTCTGAGTGACGCACCCATAAATCCTTTGTCCATGAATTCTTTCTTGGCACACTTTAGAAGCTCTTTCCTCGTCTCGCTGTCATGTTGTATTTTCTTTGCCATAATCCTCACCCATTTAAATATAATATAAAAAATAACATAACAGTGTTACGTTTGATAACACCGTTATGTTAAACCACATTGATTATTTTGTCAACCACTTTATTTCTTATACATATCGCTATAAATTCTGTCTATAGTCTCATCGCGACTCAATTTATCATACAGATAATAATCAGAATCAGATTTAAATGATCCATACACATCCTCAGATTCTAATATTGGTGCCATAACCGACATTTTGTCGCTGTTTTCTTTTCTCATAGCATCTGCCTGGACCTCAAATCCAGTCAGCCGATTCTGGATGTTCAGTATTATTACTTATCGCATAATAACAACTATTATTGATAAATTGTCAATCTTTTTTCTCAACATCACGGCTCTGCTTTATTTCTTTCAATATCCTGTCCGTCAGAGAATTGATGGTCTGCATCTCTTCGGTGTAACTGTCATCAATGAGACTAACCACATATGACATGGACGGTGACTCACTCATCTCCATCATCAGGAATATCCAGCCGTTTCTGTTGAGTATTTCGGTCAGCTCATCCTTGAAATACTCACACATATTCTCAAGTGTGGGATTTATCATGTCAAATGGTGCAATCTCATTCAAAGTCTTGTCCTGATATCTGCTCAGAAATTCTTCAACTCTGTGCTCTAGATGATGGAACTTTACAGTCTCATCTCTTCCCTTGACAACATTTATGACTATCTCCCAAGTGTGAGGATGCACCTCCCCAAGCACTCCATTTTTATATATTCCATGTCTTGCATTGAGGTAGAATTTGAATTTGTATTGCCTGAATCTCATCTGTCCATCTCCTCCCCGTAGAATACCTTTCTAGGATCATCGCCGTCTGTGACAGCTCTGAGTTCTGTTCTAATCTCGGCTCCCGCTTCATTTGCCGAGGTTCTTTTCCAGCTTTCAAGCATCTTATCACGTATGTCTTCAGCCGTTGACATATCTGTCATATACATAAGCACAACAAAATTGCCCTTTGACATTTCTGCGGTCACATGATTAGATCCCATGCAGCCCTTTATGAGATCCATTATCCCGAATATCTCATCTCTCGAAAAATAACGATCTCCCATCTGAACACTTATGAACAAGAAAGTGATCGGATAAAGCTCCGGATCTGTCGATTTTGAGAGCAGAGAATCCACAACCTCCATATCGTAATATCTACCTGATCTTTTATCTGCAGGCTCAATATCCTTCTGCCTTAACTCTTCCTCATAGCTTTCTGTAAGTCTCTCATATTCATCGAATTTCTCATTTCTCGCTGTAAGTTCTGCTTCAAGTCTTCCAACTTTTCTGCCCATATGTCCTATCCTGCCGGCAAATTCTATCACCATACCGCCAAGGACGAGGAAAACTGCTATCACGGCTATTACGATATAGAATTCAAAGTCATTCACTCCGTATGCCGAGAGCACATATGACCTGTCAGCATATATCCCGACAACATAACCAGATCCAACGATAGCTGTCGCACTGACTATTCCCTTCTGCTTGCTCATATATTCATCCAGACCTGATGCAGTCATGTTAGACAGTTCCGCCGTGGTTGCCGCATCCTTAACAAATATGATATCATCCCCTTTTATAAGGAATGCCCATTCCGAACCGGATACATCAACTACTTCATTTATGACTGACTCCATATCTTTCTCGCTCAAACCTTCCAGTCTCTCAGCCAGAATAGATACCGTCTGCAGCTGGTCATCCTTATACGCTGCAAGAATATTGTCCCTGTTGTCCATCATATGATAACCATAGTATACGATCTCCAGAACTATCATAAGCAGAATTACGGCAAAGGCTGCCACAAGTCGTCCTCTGTATGTCTTATTCTTTTCAGCTTTCCTGCTCATGACATTTTCTCCTTCCTGTCACCTTGTACACCAATCTTCCAAGCCAGCGGAAGTCATGCTTTATGATGCTCCACGCCGTCTGTCTCTCCTCGCTGAAATTCTGCATTTTCCAGCTTCCCTTGGACTTCATGGAGTTAATTATCCCTGCAAACCTAAACCAGAACACGACAAAGTTGTACAGAGGAAGCAGGAATACAAGATACCATTTTCTCATGTAATATCTTCTGAGCTGTTTAAACGGACTCAGGAAAAGACTTATACATATATACAACAATGTTGTGGTAAACACATACAAAAGATACATGATTATGACCGAATCTATGATAAGCGTAAACGGATAATCCTGGAATATACCAAGGCATATCAGCGCAAAGTACCATATCATACGCGGGAATGCAAAAGTGTGATCGAACATAACCAATCTCACAATGAAGTCAGAGAAGAATCCGCGCACGGCGTTCATCCTGTTCTTCATGAACATATGAACAACCTCTATCTCTCCCCTCTGCCATCTCTGTCTCTGTATATACAATCTGTTCATATCCTCTATCGGATCGACATAGAATATAGCTTCACTGCACAGTGCAACCTTGTCTCCGAGCACATCCCTTATCTGAAACGTTACATGGGTGTCCTCGCACACAGTATCCGTATTGTACATATTGGTCTTCATGATGGTTGATCGCCTGAACGCTGAAAATGCACCTGACAGGGTGAATATATTATTAAACTCCGACTGGAAATTCCTGCCAGCAAGGAACGCCTGACAGTATTCAAAGAACTCCAATTTTCTAAGCAGTCTAAGCCCAAATCTGTCAGTATCATCGACCATTTCAGGGTTGGTCATGATCGTTCCGGTCATGCAATCGATATCAGGATTTCTCTCGAATTTGGTCACCATATTCCTGATGGCATCCCTCTGAAGCACACCATCGCTGTCTATGTGTATGATATATTTGCCGTAGCTGTTGAAAAGTCCCAGATTGAGAGCCTTTGATTTTCCCTGTCTTGAATTTACCCAGTTCATTGTAAGATCAGGAAATTCCTCCTGACATTTGCAGAATACATCAAAGCTCTTGTCCGTGCTCATATTATTTACAACAAGTATATATATCTTGCTGTTAGGATAGCTTGACGCATCTATGGAGCTTATACATCTGTGAAGGCTGTGTTCCTGATTGTATACAGGTATGATAAGTGTTATCTCCGGTGAGAAGTTGATTGCCTTTTCCTTCCTTGACATCAATTTCTTCTTTATAAGTATGAAGAAATTGCCTATAGTCGGTATGATCTCCATGACGATCGGTATGATGACCCAGGCCGCCCAGAAAAGTATGGAGCTATGAAAGATCTGCGTTATCAGTGTCATATCTGAACCCTCCTACCTTCTGTCTGATGATCTGAGCTTTTGTGAACACGAAGAAATACAAAAGGACAGTACATGCATAGAATACCAGACGTCCTATTATGCTGTGTGCGACGAAGTACGAACCGCCTCCAAACACATGGACAATGAGACATATAGTGAATATCCTGAGTACATTTGCCGCAAATATCAGGGCCGGACCAACTATGCTGAGGACGACCTTCTCGTACGTGTGATACATAGGGAAGAACCACAGAAGTGACAGGAATGCCAGCATCTCCACTATTCCTGAGCACTCATAATCTATATACATTGACAGGTTGGCATCACCAGTCGATATGAACACTATGTTCTTGTTGAAGTATCCCTCATATAAGCCTGTCATATCACCGAACATGCCGGCAACCGCAGACACGCTCTTCTGGAGAGGTGCAAGAACGACCGGTTCAATCTTGATGAGCATAAATACAAAAAGGCCTATACTTCCGGTTATAAAATACCAGAAATCCAACTTTCCACGTTTCAGTACGGTCAATATATATATCCACAAAACCAGTACTATAACAAAAAACATATTCATCATCGACATGCACCTCCTCTCATTTATATTCACACCCTGCTATAGCATTCCGTAGTTTATATTTTCTTTCTTCTATATACTATTACTCCACCTATGGCCATGAGCATGGCTATAGCAGCACCAGCCCAAGGGCCTGTAGGCGTTCCGGTTATTGTAACACCTTCCGCTCCTATATTAGGGTTGGACACAGTGATGGTTGCGCCCTGATCCAGCTTTATGCCAAGGTAATCTGCGAGTTTGTCAAGTGATATGGAGAACTCTATCTCATCACCCTTGCCCGTCTCTGTGTGTGCAGGATCATATACCGTGAATGCCACATCTCCATCCACATCATTGTAATAGCCTGCAAATACGCCAAAATTCCTATATATTCCGGCTCCAAAGCCGTTAGTCTGACCACCCCAGTTTATGGACCCGTCGGAATTCACAGGCAGTACATTAAGCACACATGACTTTCCATCTACTGTTATATTCCACAGATGAAACTGCATCTGGGATGTATACAGATCGTTCATAGAAAAGTGAACATATAATCTTCCGTTCTCCACTGCAAGCTGTCCCTTGTGGACCGAGTAACCATTGTTGCTGTTGTATGTTATATCCGCTGACGGATACTGACTCCACTCACCATAATATCCATCGATCACAAGTCCGGATGTGACAGGTCCGGATATCTCCTCTGTGGTTCCTGTCTCTGTTGTGACATTCTCCGTTGTCTTCTCTGATGTACTAATCTCCGTAGTTTTCTGCTCCGTTGTGTTCTCTGATGCCTGCTCTGTTGTCACTGCAGTATCCTCAACCGCATCTTCAGTCGTAGCTTCTGTGCTGCTCTCTGCAGTCTCTGTAGTCGCCTCGCTTATAGTTTCTGTGGTTGTCTCGCTCTCAGCTTCTGTAGTAGTCTCGCTTACAACCTCGGTGGTTGTCCCGCTTATAGCCTCAGTGGTTGTCTCGCTCTCAGCCTCAGTGGTCGCCTCTGAGGAAGAACTACCACCTGCTATATCTATCTCAGCCGTATCGCCATTCCAGCCTATTGTTATATTTTGCACATCTGTTCCATATGTGCTGACCGGCACTTTTGCATTCCAAGACATGCTCGCATATCCCCAGCCAGATGATGATGCACCTGTGTTTGTCGTATAACCTGTAGCGTCATCAATCGCCTGATACCATGCATTTAACACACTGAATGATGATCCATCACCATTGTTACCTGTGTTTATAACCAGCCTGGACAATGCACCCGGGGCAGTCTGTCCATTCACAGATATATCAAATGTCTGTTGAATGTAATTAGTCCACGAACCACTGTATTCCAGATAAATGTACTCGCCATCCGTTGTCACTTCTATGTTTCCACCATTTCCATCATAGAGTGTCTGTGCCTGACTTCCAAATATGGAAACACCTGAAAAGATGATCACCATGCATACCGCAGTTATAATCCCTGTAAGTCTCTTAATTTTTGTTCTTCTGTTCTTCATATAATAATCACGCCTTTTCTTGTAGTAAAATCTATTGAGGATTGTTTGCACCTGTCATACTCTCAAGCCTCAGTATGTCGTCAAATATCTTTTGATAGTTTCTGTTGCTAGTATCCATATTCATGGTAGGCAGCAGCAGTCTGTCCGACACTTGATACACGCAAAGAGGATTTTCAGATATATCAAGCTGATAAAGTTCCATTCCAATCTTCTCAATTCTACGTTTGAGTTCTTCATAGAAATAATCGCCCAATGTCTCAAGCGTGTTCTCACATTTCTGAAACTCAGGAAGTTCATTCAGATACTTGCCTCTGTACTGATCAACGAACGCTGAAACTATCGCCTCCAGCTTGAAAAAGGGTATATCCTCACTCTTATCCTTCATTCCTATATAAGTGACTAACGTAAACGAATGCCCATGCATCTTCTCCCTGTCACCATTAAAACTGTGTCTGGCATTGAAGTAAGATTTATATACGTAATAATTAAACAACCAGCCACCTCCTTGCTTTATATGTCAGATACGGCACAATAACCTATTCTTATCACCTCTAGATTATAGATACCTAAGTGTGATATATCAATGATGAAAAATCGCCAAAATTATGGCTAATTTATGAACATATTGTAACTTTATGTATAATAAAAGTATTTCAACCGATTGCGCTATTCATATTTTATTATCTATTTGATCGTTATTGATTGAATAATCACGTAATCAGTCAAATAGTCATGATGTGATGGGTCAAAAAAAAGATCCCATCCATATGAATGAGATCTTTTTTTATTTGTCTTTTATTGCTATTTCTTTAATTGCTATTTATGACTCAAGCAGTTTTTGAACACTTACAAGCTTTACGCAGAGAACAAATATCTCTGTTGCCTGCTGCATCTCCTCTGGTGTTGGGAATGAAGGTGCGATCCTGATGTTGCTGTCCTTTGGATCGTTGTGATATGGGAATGTTGCACCTGCGCCAGTGAGGATAACTCCTGCATCCTTGCACTTTGCAACTATAGCCTTTGCACAGCCCTCCATGGCATCAAATGATATGAAATATCCGCCGAGAGGCTTGATCCATGAACCAATTCCAAGTCCATCCAGCTCCTCTTCAAGAACTTTGAGAGTTGCCTCAAACTTTGGTCTCATGAAATCAGCATGCTTCTTCATATGCTCCTTGAGTCCATCAAGATTCTTGAAATATCTCGCATGTCTGAGCTGATTTACCTTATCGTTTCCTATAGTCTGTATTGTGTAATGTTTCTTGGCATCCTCAAGGTTTGCATGTGATGTAGCCATAGCTGAAACTCCTGAACCAGGAAAACTTACCTTTGATGTTGAAGCGAACTCAAATACCATATCCGGATTGCCGGCCTTTTCGCACTCTCCGATGATATCAAGTATCTCTACCTGATTGTCCTCATACAGATGATGGATGACATATGCATTGTCCCAGAAGATTCTGAAGTCCTTAGCCGCAGGCTTAAGATTTGCAAATCTTCTTACTGTCTCATCGCTGTAGCAGATTCCCTGTGGGTTTGAGTACTTTGGCACGCACCATATGCCCTTTACTGTCGGATCTGAATTTACAAGTTCTTCAACCATATCCATGTCTGGACCTGTCTCTGACATAGGTATGTTGATCATATCTATTCCAAAATGCTCTGTGATAGCAAAATGTCTGTCATATCCCGGAACAGGGCAGAGGAACTTTACCTTATCAAGCTTGCACCAAGGTGTCTCTCCCATTATTCCATGTGTATATGCTCTTGATACAGTGTCAAACATAAGAGTAAGACTTGCGTTACCACCGATGAAGATATGATCCTCAGTGGTTCCCATCATCTCAGCCATAAGTCTCTTGACTTCTGGAATTCCATCAAGGCACCCATAGTTTCTGCAGTCTATGCCACACTCTGACTTCATATCAGAATCACTGTTGATAACATCCATAAGACCAACAGATACTCCAAGCTGTGTTGGTGATGGCTTACCTCTTGACATATCAAGGTTCAGGCCAAGAGCCTTCTTCTCTTCATATGCCGCAAGCAGCTGCTCTCTAAGTTCCATTAACTCTTCTCTTGATAATTCACTGTACGCTTTCATAAAAGTCTCCCTTGCTACCTAACAATGTTATAGTTATATGTCCAAGTTGCACGTCAAAACATTCTACATTAAATAGACTATCCTAACGTTCAACCCTTGTATCATATAATTTATTTCTCCGGTTGTCTAGACCTTAATCGCATAAGTTTGCAGTATTTTGCAAATTTTGGTTGAAAAATCTAAGTTCAAACACTAAATCCGACTATATTTTCGTCAAAATTATGTCTTTGACTTTTTATTTTCAAGTTAGCCGACATTGAAAGATGCTGCAGTTTTCTTTTGAGGTTGGCTTAAATATATGCTCTGTTGGTTATTTAGACGGTATCATGGATGCTATCTCAGCTGCAAGCTGCGACTTTGGCATGGTCTGAAGTGTTATCCTGCCTGGACCTGTTACCACTGTATTGAAGAATCCCTCTCCTCCAAAGAACATATTCATGGCACCACCCTTTACTGTCTCTGCGTTCAAGGAGCATGTTGCATCCATCATTGCAAGATAACCAGTGTCAATAACCATCTGCTGTCCAGGTGCAAGCGTGTAATCCACAACCGAACCATCTATCTCAAGGAATACGATACCTTGACCTGTTATTCTCTGCATGATAAATCCTTCACCGCCAAAAAAGCCGCCTGCAACTTTTTTCTGGAAAGCTATCTCCAGATTCACCCCCGGTGTCGATGCAAGGTATGCCGACTTCTGACAAATGATCTCCTTGCCCGGTCCTATCTCAACCGCCATGATATTTCCAACAAAGCTTGAACCAAATGCTATCATACCTGTGCCACCCTGAGCTGTATACGTATTCTGAAACATTGACTCCCCAGACATGACTCTGGAAAACATCTTGCCAACTCCGCCGCCAGTTGTCTGCATCTGCATGTTTGGCGACATCCATACCATTGCACCCTTTTCGCAATTCACTGACTCTCCTGCCTCCAGCACAATCTCAACCACAGGCATCATGCCGCCTTTGATCTCGTATCTCATATAATCTGACCTCCCTGTATTCTTCATATTTGAATATGAGTTTCATTTTTTTAATGTTACAAATGTATTATATAGTAAATACTATTCATATAACAATGTTTATTTATAAATCATGAATAAAAGCCTGTTTTTATTAGGTTTCTCACTTTTTCCTACTTTTGGAGCGAGTTTTTTCATATATTAATTGCTTTTTTTGAAACACAATGGTATATTTATTCAGATAAAATATGAAAGGAAGATGTAAAAATGAAACTCAAAAAATTATTAGCAATTTCAATGTCAGCAGTTCTGGCTATGACAGCTCTTACTGCTTGTGGAAGCAAGGATGGTTCTTCGGAGGCAGCTTCAGAGAGTGCTTCATCATCAAAGAAGACTGCAAAGGTCATAGAGATTGACCTTACAGACGAGCAGTATGCTTTCGGTGTTGATAAGGATCAGCCTGAGCTCTTAACACAGGTCAATGATTTCATCAAGTCAATGAACGAGGATGGATCATTTGAGGAGATCTGCAATCACTATTTCGGTGACGGCGAGCCAGTTGCCGTTGAGTCAGCAGCACTCGATGCAAACAAGGATCAGCTTGTAGTTGCAACAAATGCTGCATTCGAGCCATTTGAGTATACAAAGGGTGAGAACTACTATGGTGTCGATATGGAGATAGCTAAGGCTCTCGCAGACAAGCTTGGCAAGGAGCTCGTTATCCAGAACATGGATTTCGATGCTGTATGTCTCTCAGTTGGTCAGCACAAGTGTGATATCGCTATGGCAGGTCTTACTATAAAGCCAGACCGTGAGGAGTATGTAAGCTTCTCAGACTCATACTACAAGGCTTCTCAGAAGCTTATTGTTACATCTGACAATACAGAGTTTGATGAGTGCAAGACAGCTGATGATGTTAACAAGATCCTTCAGGCTAAGGGTTCAGACATGAAGATTGGTTTCCAGACAGGTACTACCGGACAGTTCTACTGCGAGGGTGACGCAGACTGGGGATTCACAAAGCTTGCTATGACTTCAACAGGCTACAAGAACGGTTCTCTTGCAGTTCAGGATCTTTTAAATGGTAACCTCAACTATGTTATCATCGATGCTGCTCCTGCAGCCAGCATCACTACTGCTCTTAACGCAATGCAGTAAATTTCAATTCGGATTTAGTAATTTTAGTATTAACGCCAATTATGTTTGAAAGGATATTTCATGGGAGACATTTCTACAAAAATACAAAAGTTCATAGAAATATTCATCGACAACAACGGGTATGTTAAGGTAGTCGAGGGTCTGAAGAATACTGTGATAATAGCCATTGCCGGTCTTATCATCGGTATAGTAATCGGTACCCTCATAGCTACCGTCAGGGTAATTCCAAAGTACAAGCGTCTGCCTAGAGTTCTGGATGCAATCTGCAGTGTATATGTAGGTTTCTTCCGTGGAACACCTATGGTTGTACAGCTCCTTCTCTTCTACTATGTTCTTCTTCCTATAGTAGGAGGACACATGACAGGAGTTCAGGTGGCTATGCTTGTATTCGGACTCAACAGCGGTGCCTACATCTCAGAGATCATGCGTGGTGGTATACTCTCCGTTGATCCAGGTCAGATGGAAGGTGGACGTGCCATGGGACTCAGTTTTTCGACTACCATGCTCAAAATCGTTATACCTCAGGCAGTCAAGAATATTCTGCCAACCCTTGGAAATGAATTTATTTCTTTAATAAAAGAGACTTCAGTTGTAAGTTTTGTCGGAGCAACTGATCTCTACGTTGCATTCAACTACATCGGAAGTAACAGCTACGAATTCATGGTCCCTTATCTGGTCATGGCACTTATCTACATCGTGATGGTGCTTCTCATCAGTCTGGGAATCAAATTAATGGAAAGGAGCCTGAGAAAGAGTGATAGACGTCATTAATCTTGAAAAAAGCTTCGGTGATAACAAGGTCTTAAACGGCATCAATATCACCATAGACAAAGGCGATATAATGGTTGTTATCGGTCCCTCAGGTTCTGGTAAAAGTACATTTCTTCGCTGTTTGAATTGTATGGAAGATCCTACCGGCGGCCAGATTATATTCAATGGTGTTGATATAGCAGACCCTAAGGTCGATATCAACATACACCGTCGTCATATGGGTATGGTTTTCCAGCATTTCAATCTGTACAACAACAAGACTGTTATACAGAATATCATGCTTGCTCCTGTCTATGTCAGATGTCAGGATCTGAAAAAGGCAAAGCGGCATAATCTTCTGCTTCCTGTCACCAATCTCTTCCGAAAGGAAAAGCAGACAAAGCAGGAAATCACAACAACAAAATCAGAGATCATTGCCGAGGCACATGCAAAGGCGGAGGAACTCCTGAAGAGGATCGGCCTGGAGGACAAGGCGGATGTATATCCATCTACTCTATCAGGCGGTCAGAAGCAGCGTGTTGCAATCGTCCGTGCTCTTGCCATGAATCCTGATGTCATTCTGTTTGATGAGCCAACCTCCGCTCTCGACCCAGAGATGGTCGGCGAGGTTCTTGATCTCATGAAGGCTCTTGCAGATGAAGGCATGACAATGATCATTGTTACCCATGAGATGGGATTTGCCAGGGAGGTTGCCAATAAGGTCATATTTATTGACGACGGACAGATTCTTGAATCTGGTACACCGGAGGAATTCTTCGGCACCCCTAAGAATCCTAGACTTAAGGATTTCCTTTCAAAAGTGTTATAAGACATTTTATCCGGCATGTGTGTTTTTTCATATGTGCCGGATTTTTTATGTAAAAAATCATATCATTAATAATTTTTACTGTATATTCATACGTACTTTCCAATTCAATTCTTGATCCACTTCATATTTCAGTTCATTTTTTCAATTTATTTCCTTATTAGCTATGTACTTTTGGGCTCTTATACTTTATAATAACAATAATTTGGGCATTTTTATAAAAGAAAATAAATGATGTCCGGAAATGTTTAAAATCACATTAAAATATTTCTTTATTTTGTGTGGTTTCATGTAGTTTTCAGTGCTCTCGCTCTGAACAAAAATCATTTTACAATAAGGAGAAAGATATGCCAAAAAGAGAAGACATTAACAAAGTTCTGATAATAGGATCTGGTCCAATCATCATAGGTCAGGCATGTGAGTTTGACTACTCAGGAACTCAGGCTTGCAAGGCACTTAAGAAGCTTGGATACGAGATCGTATTGGTCAATTCCAACCCTGCTACCATCATGACAGATCCTGAGACAGCTGATGTCACATACATTGAGCCGCTCAATGTCAAGAGACTTGAGCAGATAATTGCAAAAGAGAGACCTGATGCTCTTCTTCCAAATCTCGGAGGACAGTCAGGACTTAACCTTTGTGCTGAACTTGCAAAAGAAGGCATCTTAGACAAATACAATGTCAAAGTCATCGGTGTTCAGGTAGATGCCATAGAGCGCGGTGAGGACAGAATCGAATTCAAGAAATCCATGAACGCAATCGGAATAGAAATGGCAAGAAGTGAGGTTGCCTACTCGGTAGATGAGGCTCTCGCCATCGCAGATCAGCTCGGCTACCCTGTTGTTCTTCGTCCTGCATACACCATGGGCGGTGCCGGCGGCGGACTCGTATACAATAAAGATGAACTCAAGACTGTCTGTGCAAGAGGTCTTCAGGCCAGCCTTGTAGGTCAGGTTCTCGTTGAGGAGTCAATCCTCGGATGGGAGGAGCTTGAGCTTGAAGTTGTACGTGACTGCGAAGGCAATATGATCACTGTATGTTTCATCGAGAACATCGATCCTCTCGGCGTTCACACAGGTGATTCATTCTGCTCCGCCCCTATGCTCACAATCTCTGAGGACGTTCAGAAGAGACTCCAGGAGCAGGCATACAAGATCGTTGACTCTGTTGAGGTCATCGGTGGAACAAATGTACAGTTTGCACACGACCCTGTATCTGACAGAATCATCGTAATCGAGATCAACCCTAGAACATCCCGTTCTTCTGCCCTGGCATCAAAGGCTACAGGATTCCCTATTGCCCTTGTGTCAGCCATGCTGGCAACAGGACTTACCCTCAAGGATATTGAATGCGGTAAGTACGGCACACTGGACAAATACGTTCCGGACGGTGACTATGTGGTTATCAAGTTCGCACGTTGGGCATTCGAGAAGTTCAAGGGTGTTGAGGACAAGCTCGGAACCCAGATGCGTGCCGTAGGTGAGGTCATGAGTATCGGTAAGACCTACAAGGAGGCATTCCAGAAGGCTATCCGAAGCCTTGAGACAGGAAGATACGGTCTCGGCTACGCCAAGGACTACAATACAAAGAGCAAGGATGAACTATTGCGCATGCTTGCTCATCCATCAAGCGACAGACATTTCATCATGTACGAGGCGCTCAGAAAGGGTGCTACAGTAGATGAGATTTTCGATATAACAAAGGTTAAGCACTACTTCGCCCAGCAGATGAAGGAACTTGTTGAGGAAGAGGAAGCACTCGCAGCACATAAGGGCACTCTCCCATCTGACGAGGCACTCACCACTGCAAAGAAAGACGGTTTCTCAGACAGATACCTCAGCCAGATCCTTGAGATTCCTGAGGAGGACATCAGAAATAAGAGAATCGAGCTCGGAGTTACTGAGGCATGGGAAGGCGTACACGTAAGTGGAACAAAGGACAGAGCTTACTACTACTCCACATACAATGCACCTGACAGCAATCCGATAAATGAGGATAAGCCAAAGGTTATGATTCTCGGCGGCGGCCCTAACAGGATCGGTCAGGGTATCGAGTTTGACTACTGCTGCGTACATGCATCACTTGCACTTAAGAAACTCGGATTTGAGACTATCATAGTAAACTGTAATCCTGAGACTGTTTCAACTGACTATGATACATCAGATAAGCTCTACTTTGAGCCACTTACACTTGAGGATGTTCTCAGCATTTACAACAAGGAAAAGCCAGTGGGCGTCATCGCACAGTTCGGCGGTCAGACACCTCTTAACCTTGCTTCTGACCTTGAGAAGAACGGCGTCAAGATCCTCGGTACATCTCCTGCTGTCATCGATCTTGCAGAGGACAGAGATCTCTTCCGTGAGATGATGGATAAGCTTGAGATCCCTATGCCAGAATCTGGTATGGCTACTACTGTTGACGAGGCACTTGAGATCGCTCACAAGATTGGCTATCCAGTCATGGTCCGTCCATCATACGTTCTCGGCGGACGTGGTATGGAGGTCGTATACGATGACGAGAGCCTTGACGGATATATGAGGGCTGCCGTTGGTGTCACACCGGACAGACCTATACTTATAGACAGATTCCTGAATCACGCCCTTGAGTGTGAGGCAGATGCCATAAGCGACGGAACTCACGCATTTGTTCCTGCCGTTATGGAGCACATCGAGCTTGCCGGAGTTCACTCAGGTGATTCAGCATGCATCATCCCTTCAGTACACATCACTGCTGAGAATGTTGCTACTATCAAAGAATATACAAAGAAGATCGCTGAGGAGATGCATGTCGTAGGTCTTATGAACATGCAGTACGCTATTGAGAAAGGCAAGGTATATGTTCTCGAGGCAAATCCTAGAGCATCCCGTACAGTACCTCTCGTATCAAAGGTATGTAACGTGCGCATGGTTCCTATCGCTACTGATATCATCACATCAGAGCTCACAGGAAGACCATCTCCTGTTCCAGCTCTCAAGGAGCAGCACATACCATATTACGGAGTTAAGGAGGCTGTATTCCCATTCAACATGTTCCCAGAGGTTGACCCGATCTTAGGACCTGAGATGAGATCTACAGGTGAGGTTCTCGGACTTTCAACCTACTACGGAGAGGCATTCTACAAGGCTCAGGAGGCCACACAGACTCTCCTTCCTACAAGCGGAACTGTCCTGATCTCTGTAAACAGAAAGGACAAGGATGAGGTTATCGAGATCGCTCAGCTCTTCGAGAAAGCTGGTTTCAAGATCCTTGCTACAAGCGGAACATATGCCATAATTACGGCTGCCGGAGTTAAAGCTGAGAAAGTCAAAAAACTCCAGGAGGGCAGACCAAACATCAATGATCTTATAACAAATGGCTCTATAGACCTGATAATCAATTCTCCGAGCGGTAAGGAAAGTGCCCACGACGATAGTTACCTCAGAAAGGCTGCCATCAAGGCAAAGATTCCTTATGTGACTACAATTGCAGGCGCAAGAGCAACCGCAAAGGGTATCCTGTACGTTCAGGCGCATGGTGACAGCGATGTGAAGTCACTGCAGGAGCTTCACAGTGAGATAAAGGACGCTGAGTAATATCGGGCGCGGGCGGTTTTGCCGCTCAGGTGGCCCGGATTGCCAGTTAAAGGACTAGAGGCTTGCTCTAGTTTACAATTTGTTGGCCAGCAAGACCTCTCAGCATTCAAAAGTGCATAAAATTTTATCTAAAATGACAAAAACCAGGAAAAGGATACAATTTCTAATGTCTTTGTATCCTTTTCCCGGTTTTATTTTAATTTGCGAAAATATTATGCGCTTTTTATTGATTACACTTCTCTCCAAGCTACCCTTCTCGCCAAACTACCTACACTGAGAGTCGAACATTTGTTTGATGTGATATATGCGGTGCTACCCTATTCGGTAGGCGGTTAGCCTTCATCACAGGAGTTTATAGCCATAATCAGCTTTATGCATCACTTGCTTTGCTCTTGATTATGCCGTTGGCTCTAAGAGCAATGATAAGACACAAAAATAACCGCCCAGTCCTAACAAACTTTAGCGGTTACTTTTGTATCCAATAATATCAGGGCTAACCGTCTATCGGTTGCACCTTTTGATATTATATTAGCATTCTCCACCCCCTTCATGTCAAACGTATATTAACTCATATTTTCCATATCTCACTGAAACTTGCTCATCATTTCCTCAAACAACTCAGGCCTGAGTAAGACAAGTCCGCCGTGTCCGAGTTCCGGTAATACTTCAAACTCCGTCTGAGGTAGCCTGCGCCTGATATACGCTATATCATTTTTCCGCTCTTTTTCTTCATTCTTTGCGTACCAATAATGGATGTGCGTATCAATCTTCGGAACAGGATCCGGCACCTTATAGTTATTGCACGATTCAAATGTTCGCCACAGTGTTTTGCTGCTGCAATGTCTCAGAACATCCGCAACATACTGCAGATCTTCCTTGGAATAGTCGTCTGTAGCAAATGCCTTTTCCAGCAAAGCCACACCGCCTGCTCTGCCTATCATCATCATTAGATAATCCTTGAGCGCAATAAAGCGTGTCACGATCCATGGCAACTGATACGGTGTGATTCCGCCGTCTATTACACAATGCTGTATTCTAACCTTCTGTCCCAGCACAACCATAAGCGCAACGGAACCGCCCATAGAACAGCCATATACAGCATATATCTCCGTGAATCCCTTCGCCTTGATCCAGTTATTTAAGTCTGATGCAATCTGCTCCACGCTTGTAAAGTCATTGTCATTGTCAAAATCATAACCCGGAAGTGCCGGAACCAGCAGATGATAATTCTTTTCTAACAGAGGAATTACATTCTCAAAGTAATCCCACTTCACAACAGATGGATGTATCAATATTATCGTTTCTTTATTCTCTTTTCCGAACTCATGGATAGTCATTGTATTTTTCCTTCCTCATACCATATTCTTTCTTTAGATCATGATGAAAATATTAAACTCTTGCCATCATGATCCAATTCAACGCTCAACAATTACGCATCATGCTGATACACTTGTCCCCATCATGCCGCCTGCCGGCTCAATGAGGGCATTCGCATAAAGAGTGCATATTCAACAATTGTCTCTGATATTTTTCACCGCCATTACAATCATTGCCACACTATATATCAAAGCAATTATCAGCATGCATCGTGAAATCAAGATTCCACCAGTGAATTGTATCGGAATACAAATCAGAGGTATAAGTATTATTGAAAATATAATTGAAAATATGGGATGCTTCATCTTGATATTGAAATATAAAGCAAGTATTGCCATTGCAATACCAATCAGAAACATAATCCCAAATACTATAAGTAAAAATGCTATTGTATTTACCATTTCAAGCTCCCCTCATACAAATATTTGCCGCATTTATCAAATGCCGCAATCAGATCAAGGAAACGCTGGTCAAATGACTCCTCGTAAATCCATAGGTTAACATTGTGAACATTGGACTCTCTCTTCACGGATCTTTTGTATTTCTTTATATCCATATCAGGATATATCTCCGCAAGCCTTGCAAGCGCCTGCTAAAAACACAGCAGTTCCACAGACTTTGTATACATTCCATATTTCAACATTCTAATCGCCTGCCTTTTTATTCCTGTATCCATTCCTTAAGTGCGGCTGAGAGTCTTCTGTCTATATCCTTTCTCGTCGCCTCACACTCATTTGGATAATCCTTTGCAGCCTTGAATATAAACTTCATGACGAATTTCAGTCCAACCGGAAGCGCCATACGAAGCATCGATTCCGGCAGAACAAAATGAGTTCCGTGCTCATACACAAGCGGCACATACTCACATGTATGCGGGCGCTCCTTCAGACGCTGATCCATTCTGCGGATGTATTTGCCCGCCTCCCAGAATGAGTCGTCATCTGCGCCAATTAAAAACAGCTTTCCCTTTATGTTCTCGACCTTGATCATTTCCTCTTCCGTATGTTCCCTTGCCTTCTCCGAGTCGATGAACAGGCAGGTACTGCGCTCAATGTCGCCGGAGCCCTTTGTCTCCTCCTCGATTTTCTGCCAGTACACAGGATGCTCATACACAAATGGCATATAAGCAAGAGGCTCGCCTCTCCACGAAAGAGTCGATGCACCCGGTATCGGCCATTCCTTACATCCGTCTTTTTTGCCCTGTTCAAATCCCTGCCATACAAAGTCACTTGCCGTAAGTCCAAATGTCAATGTGATATCAGGAAAATACGATGCCGCAACAAGGGAATCCATTCCAGCCGTACTCATTCCCATGATGCCTATTTTCCGGTTTCCATGACTCTTAAGCCATGCGATAGCCGTCTCTATTCTCTCAAGCGGATTATTTACATGGCTGTAATTCTTCTTTCCAGGAGATATGCAGAGTGCGTTCACACCATTTTTGTGCAGCCACTTCGCTCCGCACTTCGCCATAAAATCATTCGGATCATCTCCAAACAGTCCTATGAATGCACAGTCAGCCCCATTTGGATTCTCGTAATATGTTCCATAGAATCCGTCCTTCTCGATCTCAAAAAACTGTTTTTTCACAACTTTTTCCTCCATTTTCCTGTATGCTCCAGACCGCCCTCGCTGCCTGATAACACAATGACAACTTTATCTCTTCTGTCACCAACCGGATATAAGACACAATCCGCCTTGTGCAGTGTTTCTTTTATAGTCTCAGAACCTTTCATTTGTTACATCCCCATAATCCAATTCTCTTAACAACCACAATGTTAGTCGCTACTAACTTTATTGTCAAGTGTTATTGCTTTATAAATCAAAAAACTCCCGCAAATAAAAAAGCACCCGCAAACACATCTTCTAAGACCTAATGATGTGTTTGCGGATGCCATTTGCATCGTATTATTCTTCTATATATTTTCTCAAATACAGACCCTCTTGCATGACTAATTTTTGTATCAAATCTAACTGATCAGAAGTTGCATTTATAACCTCTATAGAATTTCTGTTATTGATGCTAAACAACATATCTTTGTCCTTGCCCATCAACAATTGAATTGATGAAATTTCATTTATCAATACAAAATGAATCAAATCCGATATTTGATCAAAATTTTCTTTAGCTATATCTATACTATCTTCGTACAGGCTCCTGTATTTTCCTGTATAGCCGTCAGGAAGCTCCGTTATCACCCCCACCGCGTCGTAATATGCCAGCAAAGTTATTACTATGTTGGAAACTTTCCCGCAAAAGCTGTTCAGGTTGTGGCTGAAATAATACTCCTCAAACTCATAGAATCTATCTCCCATACACTTCTCCGGCAGATAATCTATATAATAATACTCACTACTCTGTTGTAACTTTTCTATCTTATCGAATATATCCATTCGTATCTCCTTTGGTGTGCTTTAGAAAAAAGCAGCCAGACAAAATTTTGCCTGACTGCTGGTAGGTGCTCACCCAATTATTATAAATATTTACTTCAATTGAACCCTACAGCTCCTTGTGGCGTGCAAAGTAATCCTTTGTCTCTGCCACAACCACACCGCTGAGTACAAGCAGTGCTATGATATTCGGAATCGCCATGAGTCCGTTGAATATATCAGCGATAGTCCATACAGCCTTAACTGTCATGTATGGTCCGATAAATACGCAAAGTATGTATAACCAACGATAGATCTGAACTGAAACCTTGCTGCCGTTTGTGAGGTACTCAAGACATCTCTCACCATAATAGTCCCAACCAAGGATAGTTGTAAATGCGAAGAATACAAGACAGATCATCAGGATGAATGCTGTAACATCTGATGGAAGGAAGTGAAGTCCCTTCTGGAATGCATCTGTTGTGACTGCGATTCCCTCAAGGCTGCCATCCTGCCAGCTTCCCATCATAACGATCGAAAGACCTGTCATTGTACACACGATGATAGTATCTATAAATGTACCTGTCATTGTGACAAGGCCCTGACGTACAGGCTCCTTTGTCTGAGCTGCTGCTGCTGCGATAGGTGCAGAACCAAGACCAGCCTCATTCGAGAAGATGCCACGTGCAACACCCTTCTGCATGGAAAATGCTATAGCTGAAAGTGTTCCACCTACAACAGCCTTTGCGCCAAATGCATCCTTTACAATCTCAGCAAATGCTGCAGGCACCTTTGTGATATTTGTAAATATAAGAACAAGACACACTACAATGTAAAGAACTGCCATGAAAGGAACTACAACCTGGGAAACCTTTGATATTCTCTGGATTCCGCCGATTACGACAAGTCCTACAAGGATGGCAAGCACAAATGCTGTGATGACGATCGCTACTGAGTAATCATTTCCAAGGATTGATACCGTGTTAGTCTTGTCAGGATCAAAGAATGACTGAACTGCTGATGCAATACCATTTACCTGGGTAAATGTACCAATACCCATAAGACCAACGCAGGCACCAAAGAATGCGAATATCTTGGCAAGCCACTTCCATTTGTGTCCCATACCATTTTCTATGTAATAGAAAGGTCCACCGAGAACATGGCCTTCATCATCAATCTTTCTGTACTTTACGGCAAGAAGACCCTCTGAATACTTTGTTGCCATTCCAAAAAGGGCTGCTATCCACATCCAGAAAAGGGCTCCCGGACCAGCGACAAGAGTTCCTACAGCCGTTGTAGCCGTAGCAGTTATAGCTGTTGCTACTCCTACGATGTTACCTGTACCGATAGTTGCTGAAAGTGCTGTACATAACGCGCCAAAGCTCGTCACCTCTCCTGTACCGTCTTCCTCATTCTTAATCATGAATCTCAGTGCCTTTGGCAGATGAACTATCTGAAGGAACTTAAGTCTGATCGTCAGATAGATTCCGCAAACGATGATGAGTATTATGAGTGGCAAGCCCCAGACAATATCATCAACTTTGCCTAAAAAGTTTGTGAATGCTTCCATGTTTCTCCTCCTGTTTTTTATTTATAATTCACAGGTGTAAATTATAGCATAAAAATTCTTAAATAAAAACGAAAAAACACGCATTTTCAAGATTTTTCTTGTTTTTTTGCGTGTTTTTTTGAATATTTATTTATTATATTACGAAATAACGCACATTTATATTCTTTACCGTCTCTTTGCCATATGTGGTTTGTCATTACTTCTTATAAGCATCCACACAAGTGAACTTACAAGAAGAAGTATTGGATAAAACAGATTTGGAATTATCTGGAATGCTGATATCTCATGTCCCAGCTCCGACACCGCTGATATTGCAACCAGCATCTGGGCACCATAAGGAATGATACCCTGGAATATGCATGAAAATGTATCAAGCAGTGACGCTGATCTCTTCGGGGATATGCCATAATCCTCTGCCATCTCCTTTGCTATCGGATTCGCCATGACTATCGCGACCGTATTGTTGGCTGTGGCTATGTCCATGGCTCCAACCAGAAGTCCGATTCCAAGCTGGCCTCCCTTGTCACCCTTGAACACCTTCTTTATAGCCGAAAGCAGTGCCTCAAATCCTCCATACTCTCTGATGAGTGAACACATGGCAGCCACAAGTACAGCAACCATACTTGTCTCAAACATTCCCGCTGCACCGCTTCCCATATTCGTCAGGAGATCCACTGCTGCCGTCTGCCCTGTGGCAAGCATGATGATGGAGCCTGACACGATTCCAACTATCAGGACTACAAACACATTAAATCCCACTATTCCTCCTATGAGTACCAGAACATAAGGAATGATCTGTATCATATTGTAATCATGGTGTACTACTCCGCCTATCTCAGTATTGAATGACTTAACCAAGATTACTATGAGCGTCACAATCGCCGCAGGAAATGCTATCCAGAAGTTTGCCCTGAACTTATCTTTCATGGCACACCCCTGACCATTACATGCTGCTATGGTCGTATCCGATATGAACGACAGGTTATCTCCGAACATCGCACCGCCCATGATGGACGCCACGCAGAGCGGCAGATTAAAGCCTGACGCATCAGCAACAGCAACTCCTATAGGCGTCAGAAGTGTTATTGTTCCAACAGACGTTCCCATAGCTGTTGAGACAAAGCACGCTACAACGAACAGAACTGCCACGGAGAATCTCGCCGGAATGATACTCAGCATAAAGTATGCCACACTCTCGGCACTGCTCCGCCCCACGACTCCCACAAATATCCCCGCCGTCAGGAATATGAGCAGCATGGTTATAATATTTTTGTCTGTAAGTCCATTTGCCATGATCTGAAGTTTCTCATCAAAACTTACCTTTCTGTTCTGCAGACATGCCACAAATATCGCCACCATAAAGGCGACCACTATTGGAATATTGTAAAATCCCATCGGGATCTTCAGCACGTACTCAAACAGTATTCCAAGTCCCAGATACAGGACAAGAAAGACGTATATCGGTATCAGTGCCGCACCATTTGACTTCTTCATAATTCTCCCTCTTCTTTCAATATTTTATCTAAATCTGATATCTTTTAATTGGACCTTTCTTCTGCCATGGTATACAAGATACACCGCGTGGACTCCCTCCGGGAAATCCACTTTGTTCTCGCACCATCTCCACTCTGTCTCTGAGATATCTTCAGATACAGGTATATCTATTCTTCCGATACTCTCACTATCTTCTGTCACGCATATGTCAAAGTATCCATGATTTTGCACATCTGATGCAGAACGCTTCTTATCATTCACTCCATCTGCATTGATATCACAGGATTCGTCCATGCTTGTTGATTTATTTCCTGTCAGGTCGTTTGCATCCTTGATCTGCTCCTGATTCTCACATCTCTCATCTACTCTGACAGGTCCCTCATACACCACCTTATTCACATCCGTCTCATATCTGACATTCACGCCAAATGTACTGCTGCCCTCAAGCGCAAAATACTTATACCCTATGAGTGTTCCATCCTCTATCTCCGCAATAAATCTATCCTCACCCTTGTTCGTCACATTAGGGAATTCTATCGTGTATATACTGTTGGAGCCGTGTGGCATATGTCCATTTGTCAGGTTGCATGCTATCACCGCTGGATACGTGCCATTTGCCACAAGCGGGCCATCGTTCAAACCGCAGCTCGTAACCTCCACCTGGTCTATGTGTCCATCCGCATCTATATATATCTTCTCGGCACAGGCCTGTCTGCTGTAGTCCGACTTGTGTGTGAGTCTGTGATAGAACACATACCACTGACCATCTATGCACTCTATGCTTCCGTGCGTGGTTCCGGTCATATTCAGCTTGTTCTCGAAACTTCTTCCCTTATATCCCACATCGCCATTTGACACTATAGTGCCGCCAAATGTAAATCCGTGATCCGGATAATCGCTCACCGCATAGCACAGCTCATGGTTCTGCCATGACGAATAAACAAAGTAGTATTTGTCTCCAACCTTTCTCATGGACGAACCCTCGAAAAATGGATGCTCCTCAAATGATGTTCCCTTCACAGCGTAAGGGATGATGTGCCTCGGTTCCTCCTTGACCGTAAGCATATCGTCCTCAAGCACCACCATGATCGGTCCCATGATGCTGTCCTTGTAGCCAAGTATCTCCTCCTTTGTTCTTCCAAACATAGATACCTCATCATCCAGCCTGCCATTTGTCAGAAAATCAGGCTCTTCCTCGTATCCGTACTGGGTTCCGTAGAATATCCTGATGGTTCCGTCATCATTCATGGCTGCCGGATCAAAGCAAATGTACTTCTTCATCACAGTGCCGTCCTTGTAATGCACATGGCCAAGATATTCGTATTTGCCCGCCGGCGTATCGCACACAGCCACACTGATCGGACCTGTGTATCCGCCGTAACCGTAGTCACCGCCCATACAGTAATACAGATAATATCTGCCATCATTCCCCCTCACAACATCTGGCGCGTACATATACTTCAGCTCCGGGTATGCCGGATCCTGGCTCGCCCTGTATGTAATGCCCTCGCATCGCCAGCTTGTCAGATCTTTTACCGGCGCGGAGTACACCACATAATCCTGCATACAGAACGTGTAACCGCCCTCCTTATCGTGAGATCCATAATGATAAACCCTGTCGCCCCATACATGCGGCTCACCGTCCGGTATGTACTCATTCAGCGGCAAAAAGGGATTGTAAACCTGTCTGCTCATATATCTTCTCCTTCTTGTATCAATTTTTTCTGTTTCACTAAAACAATAAATACCCAACATGATCCGCGTCATCTACAGACATGTTGGGTTCTCATATTTACAAGTATATTTAATAGAACTTTTTTAGTCAACCAGCACTTATAAAAAAGGCTGCATCTGCTCGCAGAGTTTCTTCTCAAGCTCTATGAGTCTCTTCGTCTTATCCTTCGCCCTGTCATCTGCTGCATTGTATTCGTTCAGATATTTGTTCAGAGACTTCACCCCCATATTGCAGCCATCCGTCATAAGCTCCGCTATGGTATTGTCCGACTCATCCACTATGAGTTTCACATTTGTCTTGATCCAGGACATGCCCTTGGCTATTGGATTTGGATCCTTGCCATCGTCATGGTACTCATCCAGCAGCTTCCGTATCTCCTGTTTTATTGCGTTGTGCTCCTCCTTACATTCTATAAGTATCTTCTTCATCTTCGCCGCATGTACATACCCAAGCACCTCATCAATAGACGAAACACCCATCTTGATCCCGGCATCACATTCCCTGAGCAGCTTTATTGTGTCTGGTGATATCATCTCATATACCTCCTTAGCCTGTATATGAGTATGTTACCCGGTGTTTGAAAATTATATACTCTGCTAAACAATCCTTTTTGGAGAGTTTCCTCATATGTATAGACAAAGGCTTTCATAAATGTTACAATCCATCTAAATCAACAAATGAAAGGATCGGTAAAGGGGGCTATTTTATGAACACATTTATACATCAGCCATCAACAAAATCACTTCTTGACGAACTTGATAAGGGTATTGATGATATGGAGTCTGGTAACGAAGCTTCTATTGATGATGCATATAGAATAGTTACCGACATGGTGAATCAATATAAACTTAAAAGAATATAAAGTCATAATTACAAATGAAGCACTCCATGACATAATCGACATTGAAATATATATATTATGCCAATTTGGAGATAACCGACAACAAAAGTTTCATAATCAAATATTCAACGAAATATCTGATCTTTCATTATCTGCTTTTGCTTATTCTAACTATTCTTGCAGATCAAAAAAATTATTCCTATCCAGACTAACATTGAACAAACCTCCACAACACAATTGACACCCCACCCCATAATCTTTATACTGTTATTACAAATGTAGTATTAAAGGAGTATAATCTATGAAACACATTCCCCAGATTTCCGAAGCCGAATATGAAGTTATGAAGGTTATATGGAAATATGCCCCTATAAGCACAAATGACATTACTGACAAACTGTTGCAGACCACTTCATGGAATCCCAGGACTATCCAGACTCTCATCAAAAGACTTTCTGATAAGTCCGCCATCTCCTATGAGAAAAAGGGGCGCATGTTTGTCTACACCCCCATCATCAGTCAGGATGAATATCGAAAACATGAAAGCTCATCTTTTCTAAAGAAGTTTTTCAATGGACACATATCCGACATGGTTTCTGCGTTTGTGGATAGTGATGAGCTTAGTGCTGATGATATAAAGGAACTTCAAGACATATTAAATGGAAAAGGCACCGGGAGGAAATAAGGCTTGACTGAATTTTTCACACATTTTTTTATCAGCAATATATCCATAAGTTTCTCTCTGCTGCTACTGATATTTGTTCGATTTATGTTCAGAAAACAGCTAACATGTAATGGCAGATACAACACCATATATATTGTGCTGTTTCTTCTCGTATTTCCATTTATCCCTGTAAATAATTCATTTATATTCCAGGCCATAGGTTTCATACGATCATTATTTAACAGAAGTACTTCTGCCGCAAATACAGTTACTCCTTTGCCTATCAATGCCAACCTTTCATCGAATGTGAACTGGATGAACGACTTTGCTGTATCTGTAAACAGTACATCTACAATATATCCAAAGCTCCTTTTTATTATCTGGCTTGCCGGAGTTTACATATTTTCCATCCGTTTAATAGTGTCAGGCATATCACTATACAAGCTGAAAAAATCTGCTGTTCCAGTCACCGACGATACTGTCATATTGAATATATATTCGGAATGCCTTGAGCTCTGCAATGTGCGCAGATACAAACCGAAATTATATTCCTCCTCTGCTTTATCTGGAGCGGTCATTGTAGGTGTATTCCGCCCTGTTATATATATTCCACGGCAAATCAACGACTGCATATCCGATTACACAATAACCGACCTGAGACATATTTTGTTACATGAACTACAACATTTTAAACGCAGAGACAATGCCGTGAATATGTTTATCTGCATATTCTGCATACTGTATTGGTTCAATCCTGTTGTTATATACACATTACATACAGCAAGACATGACAGAGAAAAAGCATGTGACAATGATGTATTGCAGTACCTTGGTCAAAGCTATGCTGTGAAGTATGGACAGACCATCCTCCGTGCGGCTGCAAGCAGATCCAGTAATTCATCATCGGTATCATTCAAGAGCAAAAGCAGGAAAAAATTACTTAAAACAAGGCTTCATCTTATTGTTAATTTCAACCCTGTCACCAACAGAGAAAAACGGAAATGTATATATGCATTTTCAATTATCATATTGCTGATGACTGTATGTGCGCCATTATCTGTATATGCTCTGGATGATACACAATACAAGGATTTTGCCCCGGTGAATCTGGAATCCTTGGATCTATCCAGCTACTTTTCTGACTACAACGGCTGTTTTGCTCTGTACGACACGGGAAATGATAAATGGTATATCTATAACCAGGACAAAGCCCTATGCCGCACTTCACCGGATTCTACATATAAAATATATGACGCAGTGATGGCTCTTGAACATGGCATCATAACTTCCGACAACTCATTTATGCGCTGGGATGGGAGCTCTTACCCTTTTGATGCCTGGAACACAGACCAGACACTTCGATCTGCCATGACCGGATCTGTAAACTGGTATTTTGACAATCTGGATGCAGCTATGGACCACACAGATGCGAAAAATTTTCTCGGTCTTATTGAATATGGAAATCAGAATATAAATTCAGCTCAGAACTGTTACTGGCTGGAATCCTCTCTGACTATATCCCCGGTAGAGCAGGTAGAACTGCTATGTCACCTGAAAAATAATGATTGGAAGCTGTCTAAGACAAATGTGGATACAGTCATAGAGTCCATGTTTATTGCAAACTCAGATGGAAAAAGTCTGTATGGCAAGACAGGTACCGGCAGAGTTGATGATATAAATATAAACGGCTGGTTCGTCGGATTCATTACATCTAATGATAATGATTACTTTTTCGCCACGAATATATCACTTTCTGAAAATGACAATCAGTTTTTATCAGCGGACGGACTTTCCGCATCGAAGATCTCTCTGTCAATACTGCGTGATCTCGGAATATATGCCTATGAATATCAGTCAGAATAAACCGGTATGTCACATTCCATCTTCTCTATATGATTTGACATATATTTGAAAGTACCATCTTCTTCCGGTTTTACTGTAAGTGTATTTCTAAATGCAATGTCCGATCCCTTGTCAGCCCACACCGCATCAACAATAAGCGAAACAGTTCCATCATCGTTGTAGATATAGTCCACAACCTCTCCGAATGGTGGATACTGTTTTCCTAGAATGACCTGATATCTGTACGAATTTTTTTCTGAATTGTAATCACAATTATCCCTCAGCTCCGTCACAGTGACAGGGAACATTGACAACATAACAGACTCATATTTGTCTGCATCTATCCATCCACCATCAGGTTTCAGATTTTCACCAGTGTACAGTCTGTATATATCATCAAACATACACGGCACAAGTATATCAGATGCATTTGACTCATCCCAATCGATAACAAGCATATTGTAATTCACATAACTAAGCCCATACACATATTTTCTTGTCAGTTCCCTGCATTCATCCGTCAACGGACTGACTCTGAAATACTCCTTCAGCCCACCATGAGCTATTATATTTGAATATGTATATATAAAGTAGCCTTTTTGTGTGAGTTTCATATCTTTTAAATCCCGTATGCCAGTCGCTATAAACTTCCAGTCATGATTCTCGAATTTTGCTGTGTTAAAAATCATCTGTATCCGGCTGTCATCATACGCAAATGTCATCTCTGTCACGCTTGCATCCCTGTTTACCCTATACACGCAAATGTAATCACGCTCTCCACCATCTGTATATTTTCTATAAAAAGACTGAAATAGCTGATAATTATACATATTGGTATCATCAGAAAAACAAATCAGTCCACTGCTTCCTAAGATATCTACTGCACCATATATTAAATCACTATTATCCGAAATATCTTCATCCTCATACAACCTTCTTATGGCATCTGACTGCAATATTCCTATTATATTTACTTTAACATTATCCATTTCGTCATCGGATAACAGACTATCAGCAATAACATTTCCATTCTGATTTATTGTGATGGTCTTATCTCCGTAGTGCTCCTGCCACTCTTTATCAGAAAGCCTGTCTCTATACCAATATATCCCCTCTTTTTTCATCGTCAGAACGTCATTTGACACATACTCAAATCCATCATTTTCTTTCTCCTTTATTGTAACTTTATGTGTAAATAATCTTCCACTCTCATCTTTCTCCGAAACAGCATTTACTATGAGGGTTATTGTTCCGTCAGCATTATACTCAGAATCCACTACCTCTGGAATTGGAACCAATGGTGTTACACTGTGATCAAACATCCCCCTCGTTCTGTACTGATACATTTGTCTGGACACATCATATACATTAACATGCTGAAGTACATCTGTAGACACAGGCAAATACTCCTGAAACACCTTCTCGTATAACTTTCCTTCTATCATATATGTAACCCCCTCGTCCGAATAGGGACTGGACACACCATATTTCATTTTGTAAAGTGCTTCATAGATATCATAATAATTTATTTTGTTCATATCTGATTCATCCCAGTTTGTGGTAAATAAATTATTTGAATCATATCCAATCGTCTTGATATACTTTCTGTTAAGTACCCTTAACTTCTCATCCAAAGGCTCAACTCGTAATGCCGTATACGCAGAATCTCCGTCATATCCTCCCATCCTATACCTCTCAAAAAATAAATACCCGTCTGTGTACTTCCATGTATAGGCCTTATAGTTTTCTTCATTTTTCTCAACAAAACAGTTATTCTCCCGCACATAGAATCGCCTGGTTATCATCACATTGTTACCGTCTGATTTAAAATCAAACCTTACAAAGGACTTATCATACATGACCTGAAGTATGGTACATCCCGCATCTCTGTTTTCAGCCACCTCTGATAAAAACATCTCCGCATTCTCTGCATTTGCCATATTGATCTGATTCTCCGCATCCACAGCTATGTACCCCTTACTTCCCATCGATTCTATTACGGTCCTAGTCTGATTTAGTTTTTCTTCCTCGGTCTTGCATTTCATATCCTGACAGGATGAATATATATCATCCAAATCTGCAATAAACTGATTTTCATCAGATATACTAAAATCAATAACTGTCCGCTCTGCGTCTGCCACTGCATTTTTATTAGAACAACTGCATAACAATATGGCTATGCCAACCAAAAGTAGCGTACAATATAACTTCTTGTATATATTACACACGTAGTATTTCAAGATAAAAAAATATAAGTTCATCATATCAAAACTCCTTTATAATAAATATTACATTTGTAGTATTTATTATAAAGGAGTTTATTGCTGTGTCAATACTAATTACTTATAACTTCGTCCTAAAATAAGTAACTCCCGGCAGCACTGAAACATTCGTTCCGATCCAGACGTTATCTCCCACTGTGATAGGCAGGGCAATCTCTAAATGTAACTTTTGCTCCATCATCATATATACTACAGCTTATACTGCATGAAATTACCATTATGAACAAATCCGAAATCCGTATACAATTTAACACCCATGTCAGATGCCGTGATCTGTATCGTTCCACATCCATAATCCCTTGCATCATTTACAACACGGGATAACAGTTCCTTTGCAATGCCATTTCTTCTATAATTAGGGTTGGTAAACATACTGGAGAGCAACCCAATTCTTCCACTTGGGCATCCAAAATATGGCGGTTTCTCCACAAATGACATGCCGCTTGTCCCTATAATAGCATCCCCGTCAAAAGCCAGCCATGATACAAATGTTCCGTCTGCCATATGGCGGGTATAATAATCCTTAAGCGCTGGCACCAGGTCTATCTCTTCTTTTGCGCCCTCTTCCCTGAGCTGATTTATTCTCATATTTATAAATGTATCAAGTTCATTTTCTGTAAGTCTTCTGTAGTCTATTTTCATTTACTTGCATCCTCCATTCCAGAATCCCTTTTTCCTCCAGGATAGGTAAACACGTTGTTCTTGTTATATTTATTCACTCTTCACCAGTTCATCTATCAGCTCTATAGCCTCCATGATCATGCCGTCACAGTGCACTTTCTTGATTCCTCCCTTTTGGGCATTTGCCTTTAACAGATCGGCACAATCGGTCATGCCATTGTGGTTATCTGCTATCCTGCGCCTGAACTGATTTATCACGTATGGATTCTCAACGCCCAGAGCGCCAAGTACCATAAGTCCTCCTGTGATCGCACCGCAGGTTGAACCACACTTCATGCCACCACCGAAATTGGCACTGAGCTTTGCCGCCATATCTCCTGTTATTCCGAGCTCGTCCGCGTAAGCCCGCAGAATGGTCTGCGCACAGTTATTGACCATCGGTGTCTCGTTTCTTATCTCCATAGCTTTTTCTACATGTTTGTTCATTATGACTTCCTCCAATCCATATACAAATAATCATTTGTTAACCATCAAAATTCCTTTTTATGTATCCCTTTGAGGAATTTCCCCATTACAACTCTATATAAAAAATGGCGGGGAGTCTCCCCGCCTAATTAGGTTGGACCTGGGTCTTACGACCAGTCCAGACAATGTGACATGTCACATTTATATCGTATGTTGATGATAACATAATTATGTTATTCATTCAATAAAAAGTGCAATTATTTTCAATAATAGTTATATCCTCACTCACTGATAATCTTTCTGCTGCACAGATACGTTATAAGGAAATATCCGCCATATATGATTACCACGATGGCAGCCGTGATTCCGATAGCACCTGCTATATCATACGCTCCCATAGTGTCAAGAATCTTCGTGCTGACCATCATTCCAAATACCGAATGGACTATGGCGAGAGCAAGTGGGAATACGAAGAATAGTCCCATCTGCGAGAAAAGGGCCTTGTTGATCATGTGCTGATCCACGCCAAGCTTTCTGAGCATCTTGTATCTCTCTATGTTGTCTGTACTCTCTGAGAGCTCTTTGAGTGCGAGGATGGCTGCACCGGATATGAGGAATATGAGTCCGATATACATACCTATAAATGATGCGATAGCTCCAACTCCCACGCTGGCTGCCTTAATACTATCTTTAGTGTTTACTGTGATAAGTCCGCAGGTCACATCCTTATTCGATACCTTATTTATAATCGTATCGCTATCCTGTATGGCATCTATGTCCTGATTGGCATACTTTCCGATGAAATACTCTTTCGCGAACTGTGCACCTTCAATGGCTGAATCCGGCACGATAAACACACCTGTGTTGAGGGGCTGAGTGGCAAGCTCTATATCACCATCTATACAATACGAGATAACCGGTTTAAGCTTGTTGCCATATACCTCTATCTCTTTTCCCTCCTGAAGTCTCTCATCACGGATCTTAACGAATATTCTATAATTTGCAAGGATGGCATACTCGTCATCGGCAAGCTGGAGCTCAGCATTGTCATAAATCTTTGCAACCTTGTTATAGTCGGACTGTGATATGATCTCCTCCGTTCCCTCATAACTAGACAAAGCGTTTACATCTATTCCAAGAGAATCAATCAGAGCCTCATCTCCCAGATAGTTTCTGATTGTAAGTGCAGGACATGTATATGTGTGTACGTCAACGTAATCTGAGAAGTAGGATCCAAGATCCACATTATTTTCACTATATACATCTTCTATGCTCTTTCCATCAGCCACCTCAAGTTTCTTCAAAAGATCATTTGTCTCGCTGTCATTACCCATCTCGTCTTCGTCATGATAGATTGAATCACTGCTCTGGGTTTTCGATATACTCACATCCGCTCTTGCGTACTTTGCAATGCCCTCATTTAAGGAATTCTTCACTGCAAGCGCTGATGAAAGCACACATATTGTCACAAAAAGCATCAGACAGATGACTGATATTGAAAGTACATTTGTGTTGACACGGCTGCTCATCTGTCTGACGACAAATGAATTGAGTCCCTTATAGTACACATTCTTCATGGATGACACGATTCTGAAGAGCATTCCGGACACTGACCAGAAGAAAAGCACCGTTGCAACGCATCCGACCACGATCCACTTGTAGAGATCATTCATGTACATGTCATTTATATCGGTAATTACCGCATGATAAGCATATCCAAGTGATACAGCTGATATCAGGAACACGATAACTGATACCCACGGATTCTTGATCTTGACGTTCTCAGACTTTCTTCCATTCTGGAAAAGGTCGATGAGCTTACATTTGCTGATGATAAATGTGTTGAAGATTATAACCACCACATATATGATTGCAAAATACAAACAGGTCTTGACAAATGCGCTGCCCGAGAACACAAAGCTGTATGATGACATATCTGCATCGAACATGTTTGCAACAAGTACACTTGTTATCTGTGAGATTCCTATTCCGGCAAGAAGTCCTACCACAAGTGATACAAGTCCGATGATAAGTGTCTCTATGAAAAGCATTGTGGACACCTTGCGTTTTCCCATTCCAAGGATGAGGTACAGACCAAATTCTTTGTTACGCCTCTTCATCAGGAAACGGCTTGCATATATGATGAGAAATCCGAGCACAAATGCGATGAACACGCTGACACCCGCAATCATCTTGCTCATGAGCTGCACGACCTGTCTTGTGTCAGCCGATATCTGGAGCATGGCGGTCTGCGTCTCTATGGCATTGAACACATAGAAGATTGCAACACCGAGTACCAGAGTGAAGAAATATATGGCATAGTCCTTTATACTCTTCTTCATATTTGATACGGAAAGCTTAAAGAGCGTCATTCAGATCACCTCCAAGCAGTGTCACGACATCTATGATCTTATTGAAAAATTCTTTTCTTGTATCTCCTCCTCTTCTAAGCTCGTGGAACACCTTGCCATCCTTGATGAAAAGAATCCTGCCTGCATAGCTGGCTGTAAATGAATCGTGTGTTACCATGAGTATCGTTGTCATGAGATCCTCATTCAGATGCTTAAGTCTCTCAAGCAACAGCTTTGCCGACTTGGAATCGAGTGCTCCCGTAGGCTCATCTGCAAGCACAAGCTTTGGATCAGTGATGATTGCTCTCGCAGATGCTACTCTCTGCTTCTGACCGCCCGACATCTGGTACGGATACTTCTTCAGAACACTCTCGATCTCAAGCTCCTTTGCAACAGCTCTGACCTTCGCGTCTATCTGCTTTGCAGGAACATTCTGTATGGAAAGTGCCAGTGCGACATTCTCATACGCTGTGAGTGTATCGAGAAGATTGAAATCCTGGAATATAAATCCAAGCTCCTCTCTTCTGAACTCGTTAAGCTTGTTACCCTTGAGTGTTGTGATATCCTTGCCGCCCACATAGATGTGTCCGCTGCTAACCTTATCTATAGTTGAAACGCAGTTGAGCAGTGTCGTCTTACCGCTTCCGGATGCACCCATGATAGCTACGAACTCTCCTGCCTCCACATCAAATGATATTCCATCTATGGCCTTTGTCATATTGGATTTGTTTCCATAATACTTCTCAATGTTGTCAATCTTTAATATTGTTTTCATTGAATTTCCCACTGGATTTTCCATAGAATTTTTCATTGAATTTTTCGTTGAATTTTTTGTTGGATTTTCCATTGAAATGCCTCCTCAAATGTTTGATTATTACTGCTCTCACCATTGAACATATTTGCAGTTTACACATTTTGAAAGCAATTGTCCTTTTTCCATTATTACCTAACATTACAATTCCGTAACATTGGGACGCTCACCAGATCTGGTATCCCACTATCGCAAAACGCAATTTTTATATCATCCAATCTTGTATATATCATTATGTCCAAATACTATACTCACATCTGTGTATTCGTCCACCTTTGACGCTATATTCAGCTTATGTCCCAGCTGCCTGCACAGATTATCTATTATATAAAGGCCCATACCTGTGGATTTCGCATGTTTCCGCCCATTTTCCCCGGTAAATGACTTCTTGCACACAAGTGGAATATCAGACTGTGGTATACCTATTCCATTATCCCTTATGTGCAGAGCCTTGCCGTCACCCACCGGTTCAACCCAGATCTCTATAGTCTTTTCCTGTCCTCGGTCTATATACTTGATACTGTTGCTCACGATCTGATTTACCATAAACTCAAGCCATTTTGAATCCGTCACAACACATTCATCCACATCATGAACATTCAGCGATATGTCACCATCAAGCAGCATATCCTTGTTCTTCACAGCCACCCTTCCGATGACATTCTTAAGATTTGTCTCAGCAAATCTGTAATCTGCCGATGCATGCTCTGCCCTCACATAGTAGAGAACCTGATCTGCATACGCGTCAAGCCTTGCGACCTGATCCGCATATTTTCTCGGGATCACATCCCTGTTGTTGTGGCACATGAGCACCAGACTGGCTATCGGAAGCTTTATCTCGTGAACCCAGATCTCTATAAAGTCCTTGAAATCCTCCACGCTGTCCCTGTACTTTCTCACATTCTCAGTCATGGACTTGTTGATGTCGTACATAGCTGAATACACCAGCTTTCCCTCGTAGAAGTCAGGCTCGTCCAAAGTGTCAAGTATGAGATACTTCTGATCCAGTTCATCCAGATGTCCAACCAGACTGTCGTAGAACTTATATTTTCTCAGATAATCGAAAGCGATAACCGAGACGACAAATATCACAGCCACTATGACGAACATAATTCTCATCTGTAACTGTGAGTGAAATGCCATCATGAGCAGATATGTGAATATCACAAATCCCGCATATCCCGCAATTATTCCAAGTTTATCCTTTATATACAAGCCAAATTTCATTTTACAAAATTACTCCAATCTTTTGTCACTGTAAATGATATACAATCCCACTTATCATCCATGAGGATATACACAGACCTCTTATTCAGCTACAAGCACAAGCATATGCACTGCTCAGTGGTCTAAGCACACGCTTGCAAATGTTATTCACACCCCACAACCTGTCATACAAGCCGGTATCCCTGCTTCTTCCTGGTCTCTATAGCATCATCATATCCAAGATCCGCCATTTTCCCCCTGAGCCTGCTTATATTTACTGTGAGCGCATTGTCATTTACAAACTCGTCGTTGTCCCACAGGTCTGTCATGATCTCATCCCTCGACACTATCTTTTCCCTGTTGGCAAGCAGCAGCTGGAATATGATCATCTCATTCTTGGTGAGAACCATCTCCTGATCACCTTTGCTGATAGTCCCCTTGCTGAAGTTGACCTCCGCATCTCTGTATGATGCCGTATTCTGGCTACCCTCCATGCGCTTGAGCACCGCCGCTATCCTAAGCAGAAGTATCGTTGGATTGTATGGCTTTGTTATATAATCATCCGCGCCATAACTCATGGATAGCACCTCATCCATCTCGGAAGTCCTGCTTGTGACCATGATTATAGGCACATCAGATTCCTTTCTTATCTCCTTCACTAGGTTTCTGCCGTTTATCCCCGGAATATTGATATCCATGAGCACCAGATTTGGTGCCGCTTTCAATATATCGTCCTTTGTATTGTCAAAGCTCTTAAGACTCTCAGCCTCATAGCCCTCGTTCTCAAGTATCTGCACAAGCTCCTCACAGATGCTCTCATCATCTTCCACCACAAATATCTTTTTCAAGTCCGTTCCTCCATTATGTGTATTATAATTTGTCGTCAAACACGCACATATTGACAACCACATGTACCAGCACACTTGTCTATAACCTGTTTCAATCGTTTTCTATTTACATTCACATTATGACGACTCAATGAACCTCAATTGTCGCTATGTTCACCACCGTTTGTCATTTATTTGTTTCTCAGTGGCATGTCCACCAGCATCCTCGCCCTGTTGTAGACATTCAGCTTTGAACCGCTGGAATCCACATCACAGCTCACTATCATGCCCTGCGGCAGCTTCTTCTGAAGCGAAGGATACAAACCTCTTCCGCATGTGTGATTAGGCATACAGCCAAATGGCTGAACCGCCAAAACCTTTGGACACTCATGGAGTATGTGTCCCGTTATCTCCGCGCCGATGAGCCAGCCATCTCCTGTTTTATATCCCCAGCTCACATATCCTTCAGCCTCACGCTTCATCGTGAAGAAATCCTCCATGGTATAGAACCCATATTTTCTAAGCGCCTCTATCATCGCTCTCTGCAGGCTGCCGAAGAACTTCAACCCCGCCTTGTAAAGCAGAGATTCGAATGTCATATTGTCTGTGAGATGTGAATCCATATAGTACATGGCATACCATGAAAGCCCATTTGTATGGCTCTCACATCCATTTGACTCAAGGAACTTTATCATATCCCAGTTGCCCAAGTGGCAATACTTTATGTACAGCTCTCCCACTATCCCCACTCGCTGTTTCCTCTTATCATTCAGCCTTATCCTTGAAAAATCCCTGGCTATCCTGACAAAGTTTCGTTTCATCCTGCCGAGAGTCAGATTCTTTCCATCTTTCAGATCTCTGGACAGGATATCTATCCACTTCTGCCACATCCTTTGTGACTGTCCCTTTTTCACCTCATTGGGTCTTGTCTGATTGAGGAGCAGCATGAGTATATCTCCGTAGAATAGTCCGAACAGTGCTCTCCACACCATGAATGCCTGCACACGCATCTGGCAATCCTTCTCCAGCCCCTTAACATTCAGGGATAGTATCTTTACCCTGTCAAATCCTGCCTTTCTCACCGACTCCTTTAACACATGTAAGTAGTTGGCTCCCCTGCATGCATCCCCCGCCGTCGGCATGAGAAGTCTTGTCCGGTTGATGTCATACTTGCCTGACTGCAGTGCATCTATCATCTGCCCGGCATTTAACACAATCGGATAACACATATCATTGTTCACATACTTAAGTCCCACATCCGTGATATGTTCCTCATTTGACAGTATGACCGGATGATAATCCTTTGAATAAAAGGCGTATTTTATCAGAGGAAAATGCGCATCCAGCATGGCCGGGATCAACAATATATATTTTTCATTCCATGTATCTTCGTCTATCTTGTACATTCTCTATTCCCCATATACTTTGCAGTGATTATAAAACCCCTAATACGAATTCTACACAATTAACATACATTATAACTTCTTTTACATACACCTATCCACTGTTTACTGATTAATTTTGTTAAACTTATTTTTTCACGCAAAAAGGTACTTCCCACAACCGGAAAGTACCTTTTAATATCAGATATTCTATTTCCCTTTATACACCAGCAATTATTAGAAGTACCGAAAGCAGCACAAATCCAAATCCAAGGGCTCCAATGATCCTGACACCGCACTTCTTGAGCGGCATAAGAACTATCAGTGAACCGATAGGATTTAAGACAACACACCACTTTGGAACAGGGAGTGCTCCGGTAAGGATTGCTGCTATCACAGTGACCGCAAGGCCAAGCCAGAGTACCACGCCTGCCAGATACATTGGTGGATTGAAAACCAGATCGATGGCTTTGATAACTTCATTGCTTTCATCGTCAGACATTTTCTTGCAGAGTCTCTGGTAAAGGAGCGGTTTCAGACAGAACACAACATGGCTCATAAGACCGGTATAGCATCCAAGTAATGTCATGACCTTGAGGATGCCTGCAAGCGCCACATTCCCATTTGAGATCATATCGGCAAGGAGCCACATTACAATATATCCTCCCGGCTGCCCGAGAAATGAAAGCCAGAACGAAACCTTGAATCTCTTTGAGGTCACATCTCCCCACCACGGACAAACTCCACCTAATTTCAGATTTTCACTTTGATTCGGCATGACAAGAGGCACATCCGCAAATGATGCAATAAGGCCACTTATTATTCCAAATATTCCCCACGCTACATAACTATTCATCTCTTTATCCTCCTATTAATTACTCCCTGTTGTCCTTCAGGCTTTCAACCATATCCGCTTTCTTCACCTTTCGGCTTAACAGCCACAGAGATATCACGTAGCTTATAAGAACACACACGGAATACTTTACAAAACAAAGCGGCGTGTATACTGTCTCTATATAAGTATTGTATGCTGATACACTCGCCTCAAAGTTTACCCTGCACAGCACCACTCCAAGCACTGAGCCTATCACGATTCCTATCGGAATAAGGATGTGGTAGATACTTATCATCATACGATTTATCTGTCTGTCATCGTATCCAAGCACCTTTAACATTGATATCGATGATGCATTTTCGCTTATTAACATATTTACCATGAGATATACACATATAACTATGATGAGCACGGCAAATCCGATGCAAACCGAGAGCATCGATTTCATCTGTACTGTGATCTGACCTATCTGATCTGAAAGATCTGACTTAGTTATCCTATACAGATAATCAGACTCCTTATAGTCAAATTCTTTGTCAGACATAACAGCATTGTAACTGCCCTCAGGCACATCAAGCAGATCGCATGCATCATTCCAGCTGCTGTAGAGTATACTCTGGGAATCGTTCTGCACAACGTCATCTATCGTGACCGTGTATTCACTGAGTGATGCCTGATCGTAGAAAGTGAGCTCATCACCCTTGCCTACGCCATATATCATGGCTCCCATTGCAGATATATACGTTTTGCCTGATGTAAGCTCCAGCTTATCTCCTGACGTACTCTTTAAATCCATGAACTCATTATTATCCATACCCATGTATGTCAGATTGGTCGTGTATCCATCCACACTGAATGTGCCTGTCATGATCTCCGCTGCGCCATCCACTTTTTCTGTCTGGATACTGCTTAAAAAATACTCATACTCATAGTCCCCGACTTCATTTACAGACACATCACAATAGTTCTCAAGCGAATCTATACAGACGTAGCAGAACACCATCAATATTCCACCGACAGCGATTCCAAATATAACCACAAGACTTCTGCTCCAGTTGCCAAGAATAGACCGGATCTTGAACTTTGTCGTGAACTTCATATTTGACTTTGCCATGCGAAGTCTCCTGCGTTTTCTTGTTCCTCCATTTCCTTGAAGAAGATCGATTGTCTTGAATCTGAGAACTCTCAGTGCCGTAAGCAATCCCACAATACCATATGCCACAATCGGTACAATACAGATGATCACAAACTGCACTGTTTCCGAACTGTAATCCACCGGAAGTATCTCTGTCTTCATCTCAAATATTGCCGTAGCAAGTGCATCCCTGCACGGGGCAGCCGCAATGGCACCTATCACAGCGCCTATCACTCCCGGAATAACACCAAACAATCCGTAGTGCAGCGAGAGCCTTGTCCTGCCATATCCAAGAGCTGACAGAACTCCTATCTGTCTCGCCTCGGACTTGATCTTTCTTCCGAGAACTATCGCTATGATTATCATCACAAATACGACCATCATAGGTATGATCATATTCATATAAAGCTTTAACTGTTCCCTCTCATTCTGCGGAACCTTTATTCTTACATTCGTGGATGCCGGAATGTATGACAGAGTGTAATACTCGCTGTGTATCTCCTCCCTGAATGCCTTCTCCTGATCCTTATCATCGTATATGACCGTATAGTATGATGTCTTTGTGTCATCATTTATCTGCGCAAATGCAGACTCACTCACTACTGCATATCCAAATGTATCAAACAGGAACATGTTGTCAGACAAATTCTTGTATACCGCCAGATAATCAGGTCTCGCCATCGTTCCTACTATTTTGTAGTTTCTTCCATCGATATCAAGAAAGTCCCCTATCTGCAGTCCCCTGGCATCCATCAGATGAGGATTCAAGAGTATCTCGTCATCAGAAGTCACATCCTCACCATCCAGCAGCTTATATGTATCGATCTTCTTTGACGGCGTGAATATCCTTAATGTGTAATCCTCCGCTATATCCTTACCTGTCCTGTCATCGCAGTTCTCCTCAGTCAGATCAATATCAGCATATGTCTGCTTTTCAAGCTGTACATTGTACTTCTCTTCAAGATTATTGATAGATTTATCATATATAGGATTTGCTGTGACAAACTGAGCCTCCTCAACATTTGTATCTTCATAGAACGAATCAAGATATCTACCCTCTCCATCATAAGCACCTGTAAAGCCGATATACATGACTATCACCAGCGCGGTGAGGATAGTGACACATATGTAGAAAGAAAGATTGTGCTTTATATTCCTTATATATCTTCTATTTAATGTCATGTCCCCACCTCTTATAATTCAAGCTGTTTTGCCGGTATTTTGTTTTCATTTGCCTTGCTGAGTGATACCTTGCCATCTTTTATTCGGATTATCCCATCGGCCATCCCCGCTATAGCCTCATTGTGGGTGATGATTGCAACAGTTGTTCCAAACTGTCTGTTGACATTCTCCACAAATTCAAGAACACTTCTCGATGTCTTTGAATCGAGGGCACCTGTAAGCTCATCACATAGCAAAAGTTTCGGATTCTTGATGATGGCTCTGGCGATGGCAACTCGCTGCTGCTGACCGCCTGACAGTTCATTTGGGAATCTGTCCTTGTACTTCTCTATGTCCACAGCCTTCATGACCTCATCTATAGGAAGTGGATCCTTCGCAATATCTTCTACGACCTGTATATTCTCCTTAACTGTGAGATCCGGCAGCAGATTGTAGAACTGGAACACAAAGCCAACATCAGTCTTTCTGTATTTTGTCAGTTCACCCGACTTCAGTCTGGATATTTCCTTTCCATCCACCGTGATACTTCCCTCATCTAGGCTGTCGAGGCCTCCCATCATATTGAGGAGTGTACTCTTGCCTGAACCCGATGGTCCAAGTATCACATATATTTTCCCCTGCTCCAGTGCCAGCTCTATTCCATCTAAAGCATGAACAGTATTCTCCCCTTTTCCATAACTTTTTCTTGCATTATTCATCTGAATAAACATTCTGCTTACCTCCAAGTAAAATTTTTGTTTCTAACTATTTCATATACATTAAGTTGTCTCTCCGCCCAGTCTCCTGTACTCGCGAGGTGTGCAGCCATATTTGCGCTTGAACACCGTGCCAAACTTACTCTGACTCTCATATCCAACAGAAAGAGCTATATCCGCAACAGATATATTGCTGCCTGTAAGCTGCTTTGCAGCATATGCCATTCTCTTGCTTTGCATATACCTCTTCACAGTATCCCCATACACGATCTCAAAATACTTGTTGATAGATACTGAACTTATACCATACAAACTCTCCAGTTCTGCCATGGACACATCCCTGCTGAGATCCTGTCTGATCGTGTCGTATATCTCCTGCACGATACGTCTCTGTCCCTTTGTCAGATAAAACTGAGTATCACGCACCGCTATATCATCAGTTCTTATAAGATCGAGTACATACAGCATATTTATAAGATATGAATTTTTGTCCTTATCACCATTTTCTATGATATCTCTCAAATCATCAAATGCATGCCGTAGCCGGTCCTGGCACTCGCCGATATAGTATTGACCGTTCTGCTCACAGGCTTTTCTGATACTTTCCGCATTGATCCCTACTCTTCCCAGAAATGCCTCATCCTCACTGCTGATATTGTCGACACATATCACTATCTCCAGACCACCATATATGTCATCATAGAAATTGAAGCTCTTGCCCGCCTCCTGATGCCACTCTATACAGAGTGTTCCTGGCTTCATATATGCATATTTGCCATCATTTACTCTGATCTCCGCCCTTCCCCTGTTGCAGTAGTGGATAACCATTGTATTTTCAAGCGCTCTCACCTTGGAATGTCCCGGAAGTGCATCCATGCCTCCCATATAATATTCCTGTATATCGATTCCCGTCATAGGCGAAACAAAATTCATATACTGTCCATTTTGTCTCATTTTTAAACGGATCACTTCACCATATTTATCCGATATGTCAAGCTGGATCATCTCAAAGAAAAAGGACAGCATCTCCGGTGGAATACGCGATATAAGATTGCTTAAATACGTGCTTTTAGCCATGATTTTCTGTATTTTCTCGTCCATATATCCTCCATTTCTAACTTATGTTCGTTGTAACTAACCCTGTTATAACATGCCGCAAATAAAAATTCTATTCCATTTTCATTATTTTATTCCACTTCTAAAACAGGCTTGTAATCGTACCCGTCCCCTATATGTTTGTTGATATATCACCGCTTACCTATGAAAATGAAAAAAGACACAGGTACTATATAAAATGTCACCAACCGTTACAACGGCTTAACATCTTATATAGCACCTGTGTCTTAACACAAATATTTTTATAGACTGCTACAGCATCGACTGGGAATTGAACTATAGATGATTTTCCCAGTTCTTGTTCTTAAGTTTATTCCAGAATACTCTTTGCAAGCTTCTGCTCCTCATCAGTAGGTGGATCGATTCCCTCAAGCTTATATGGTATTCCAAGTCTCTCCCACTCAGTGATTCCGAGCTTGTGATATGGAAGTACCTCAACTTTATCGACAGTCTTGAGAGTATCTATGAACTCCTTTGTCTTCTTCAGATCATCCTCATCAGTTGTGATGGTTGGCACCAGTACGTGTCTGATCCACATATGCTTACCCTGATCTGACAGATACTGTGCAAGATCAAGTATATTGCTGTTGGAGAATCCTGTGAGATCTCTATGCTTGTCATCATTGATCTGCTTGATATCAAGCAGGAACAGATCTGTGAGGTTCATCAGCTCATTGAACTTGGAGAAGAATGGCTCCTCCCTTGTAAATGGATTGCCGGCTGTATCTATTGTTGTATGAATACCCTCAGCCTTTGCAAGCTTGAAAAACTCGATGAGAAAATCCATCTGAAGCAACGCCTCACCACCGCTCACTGTTATACCACCGCCGTTTTTCCAATATGGCTTGTAGCGGAGTGCCTGCTTTAACAGATCCTCAGGGGTCCTCGCCTCGATCTTGACGCCCTTATCCTTCAGCAGCTTTGTATTCTCTTCTATCTTCTTCTCAAGTTCTTCTCTCTCAGCATCGCTTGTTTCATCTGAGTAAAGCTTACTATAGTCTGTCACAAGATTCCATGTCTCTGGGTTGTGACAATATTTACATCTCATCTTGCAGCCCTGTAAAAAAACTACAAATCTTATGCCTGGACCATCTACTGCTCCAAAGCTCTCTGTCGAATGGACATATCCTAAAACCTGTTTCTTTTCAGACATATTTCACCTCTAAGTTCTTCCTATTCAAATACAACTCTCAATTAATGAAAGTAATTACAAACAAAACTACATGTCTATTATCTCTTATAAAAATGATATAAATACATATTCTTAAAAAAAGTCCCGGAGAGGTTATCCCCGGGACCATGGTTCTTGTTATATCTGACAAAGCATCTATAACTTCACTGAAAATCCAGCGTCAGCTAAGAATTAAAGTGAGTCATGGAATGTTCTGTTGATAACATCGAGCTGCTGCTCACGTGTAAGTGATATGAACTTAACAGCATATCCTGATACACGGATTGTGAAGTTAGCGTACTCTGGCTTATCTGGATTCTCCATAGCATCAAGGAGCTTATCCTTACCAAATACGTTTACGTTCAGATGATGAGCACCCTGATCGAAGTATCCATCCATTGCGCTTACAAGCTTTGTAGCTCTCTCTTCCTCATCATGTCCAAGTGCTGATGGGTTCATTGTCTGTGTATTTGAGATACCATCCAGTGACCACTCATAAGGAATCTTTGCAACAGAGTTAAGTGATGCAAGAAGTCCTGATGTCTCAGCGCCGTAGCTTGGGTTAGCACCTGGTGCAAATGGTGTCCAAGCACGTCTTCCATCTGGAAGGTTACCTGTGTACTTACCATAAACTACGTTAGATGTGATTGTAAGGATAGATGTTGTAGGCTCTGAATTACGATATGTGTGTCTCTTCTTGATGTCTGTAAGGAACTCATGAAGAAGCCATACACCGATGTTATCAGCTCTGTCGTCATCGTTACCATACTTAGGGAACTCGCCTTCGATCTCGAAGTCCTCAGCAAGTCCTGTCTCTGCGTTACGGATAACCTTAACCTTAGCGTACTTGATTGCTGACAGTGAGTCGATTACGTGTGAGAATCCAGCGATACCTGTTGCAAATGTACGACGTACATCTGTATCGATAAGTGCCATCTCAGCTGACTCATAGTAGTACTTGTCATGCATGTACTGGATGAGGTTAAGAATATTTACATAAAGTCCTGCTAACCAGTCAAGCATCTTCTTGTACTTAGCAAGTACTTCATCATAGTCAAGGTACTCTGATGTGATAGGTGAGTACTCTGGACCTACCTGCATTGGCTTACCAGTCTTCTTGTCAAGGAACTTCTCATCCTTACCACCATTGATAGCGTAAAGAAGACACTTAGCAAGGTTTGCACGAGCTCCGAAGAACTGCATCTCCTTACCAGTCTGTGTAGCTGATACACAGCAGCAGATTGAGTAATCATCGCCCCAGATTGGCTTCATTACATCATCGTTCTCATACTGGATTGAGCTTGTTCTTACAGAGATCTTAGCAGCATACTTCTTGAATGTATCCTGAAGAGCTGATGAGTAAAGAACTGTAAGGTTTGGCTCTGGAGCTGGTCCCATGTTCTCAAGTGTATGAAGGAATCTGTAATCGTTCTTTGTAACCATTGAACGTCCGTCAACACCGATACCACCAACCTCAAGAGTAGCCCATACAGGATCTCCTGAGAACAGCTCGTTGTATGACTTAATTCTTGCGAACTTAACCATACGAAGCTTCATTGTGAAATGATCGATAAGCTCCTGAGCCTCAGCCTCTGTAAGCTTACCAGCCTTAATATCTCTCTCAATATAGATATCAAGGAATGTAGATACACGTCCAACTGACATAGCTGCACCGTTCTGAGTCTTGATAGCTGCAAGGTATCCGAAGTATAACCACTGAACAGCCTCTTTAGCGTTTGAAGCTGGCTTTGAAATATCATATCCGTATGACTGAGCCATAACCTTCATCTCTTTGAGACGCTTGATCTGCTCTGAAAGCTCTTCTCTCTGACGGATGACATCATCAAACATGTTGCCATCGCCACAGTTAGCCTTATCCTCTTCCTTCCAAGCGATAAGCTGATCAATACCGTAAAGAGCAACTCTTCTGTAGTCACCTACGATACGTCCACGACCATATGTGTCAGGAAGTCCTGTTACGATATGTGTATGACGAGCTGCCATCATCTCTGGTGTGTAAGCATCAAATACTGCCTGGTTGTGTGTCTTGTGATACTCAGTGAAGATCTTGTGGAAGTTCTCGTTTGGAGTATATCCATACATCTGAAGAGCCTCCTCAGCCATCTTGATACCACCATAAGGCATAAATGCTCTCTTAAGTGGCTCATCTGTCTGAAGACCTACAACCTGCTCAAGATCCTTTGTCTCTGGATCAATGTAGCCTGGGCCATAAGATGTGATGCTTGATACAACATCAGCATCCTCCTTTAAAACTCCACCGTTATCTCTCTCAGCCTTCTGAAGTGCCTGAAGCTTATCCCAAAGCTTGTTAGTAGCATCTGTTGGGGCTGCAAGGAAACTCTCGTCTCCATCGTACTGTGTGTAGTTGTTCTGGATGAAGTCTCTTACATTACACTCTTCCTTCCAGAGTCTACCTGTGAATGATTCCCATTCCTGGTTCTGTAACATGATAAAATTTCTCCTTTCAGTGTTTTAATATGTGAAAATGTGACACACTATTTACTTATTATACAGAATAATCTTCTATAATTCAATAATGCTTATCACATTCCTTGCTTTTCATTTGTAAGTATATTATACTTTACTCACAAATTCGGTTGTTATAACCACGTAATAAAGATTTAAACAACTTTTTTTGAAAAAATTTGAGAAAATATATGAATAATATATATTGTGTATGGACAAGGGATAATTTATTACACATATACAATATACTGTGTTTTGAAAAAATATACATCCTATAGCTGAAAGCCCGATCGCACCCCTGCATCATGGCATCTTGTCACTATAATATACTACGCTGCAGACTGCTGCTCTGCTTAGAAATAAATAATAAGATGGAGGTTATATATGAAACTTAAAATCCCTCAATATCAATTGTCTGAAGTACTCAACATGATGGCTTTTAAAGGAATCTCGGAAACCGATATCAAGGCCATGATGGATCTCGGAATCCTGCGCGAACACTATTACAGATACAACTCCACTATATTCAAAGCCGGCGAGATAACCGAGGAACTCGGAATAGTCATCAAAGGCCGGGTGATCGTTGAGAATGTTGACTACTGGGGCTCCAAAAGTATCCTGAGTTCCGCTCTTCCGGGAAAGGTATTCGGTGAAACATACGCCCTGTCTGGACACAAACTCATGATCGACGCAAGAGCCACTGAGCCTACTATCGTATTCCTGCTCAACGCACAGGATATCATGTCCGGCAAATACAACAGTTATCCGTGGCATCTTCAGATGCTGAAGAATCTTCTGCTGCTCTCATCGAGAAGAAGTCTTACTCTTTCACTTCATATCTTCTATATAAAGCCAAAGAAGATACGCGAACGTGTGAGCTATTATCTCTCAGGACTTGCCAGCTCCCTGGGTACAACTGAGTTCGATATTCCATTTAACAGGGAACAGTTTGCCGACTACCTGAATGTCGACAGAACTGCACTGTCAAAGGAGCTGTCCAACATGCAGAGTGAGGGACTTATAGAGTTCAAAAAGAATCATTTCAAGCTGTTGGAGCTTGACCACGAGGAATTGACGTAATACTACTATTCTTAATACAGTACAAGTCTATCTTATGGTTACCGGGTGCGGAATTGTAAAATGCCAGCACCCGGTAACTGAAATTATATCTAAGAGAATCATGAATTCAATATCTTCATAAACTCCTCGCCTGTGATCGTCTCCTTCTGATACAGATAATTGGAAAGCTCATCAAGCTTCGCTCTGTTCTCGAGGATAATGGTTGCCGCCTTCTCATGCTGCTTTCTTATAAGCTCCACAACCTTCTTGTCTATGAGTGTCTGCGTCTCTGCCGAGCACGAAAGTGATGAATCACCGCCAAGGTATTTGTTGGTCTCTACCTCCATGGCTACCATATCAAACTCTTTGCTCATTCCGTATTTGGTGATCATAGCTCTTGCTAGCTTTGTTGCCTGTTCTATATCGTTGGATGCTCCAGTTGTAACAGATCCAAATACTATCTCCTCTGCAGCTCTTCCGCCTGTGAGTGTGGCGATCTTATTCTCAATCTCTTCCTTGGTCATAAGATAGTGATTACCCTCATCCACCTGCATGGTGTAACCAAGAGCTCCTGATGTTCTCGGAACTATGGTTATCTTCTGGACAGGCGCTGAATCAGTCTGCTTGGCAGCTACAAGCGCATGTCCGATCTCATGGTATGACACGACAAGCTTCTCCTTGTCTGTAAGTATCGCATTCTTTCTCTGGTAACCTGCAATTACGACTTCTATACTCTCTTCCATATCGGCCTGTGTCACGAAGCCTCTGCCGGCTCTGACAGCCCTGAGCGCCGCCTCATTTACAATATTTGCAAGCTCGGCACCTGATGCACCTGATGCCATTCTGGCTATCTTGTTGAAGTCTACATTGTCTCCTATCTTGACCTTCTTGGCGTGAACCTTAAGTATATCCTCACGTCCCTTGAGATCAGGAAGTTCTACAGGTACTCGTCTGTCAAATCTTCCCGGTCTGAGCAGTGCAGGGTCAAGTGAATCCGGTCTATTGGTTGCTGCAAGGATGATGACACCATTGTTGCCCTCGAATCCATCCATCTCGGTGAGAAGCTGGTTAAGTGTCTGCTCACGCTCATCATTGCCGCCTATCTGCCCGTCTCTCCTCTTACCTATGGCATCTATCTCATCGATGAACACTATACATGGAGCCTTTTCCTTTGCCTGCTGGAACAAATCCCTTACCTTTGAAGCACCCATACCTACGAACATTTCAACGAACTCTGAACCGGACATTGAGAAGAAAGGTACATTCGCCTCTCCGGCTACAGCCTTGGCTAGCATAGTCTTACCTGTTCCCGGAGGGCCCACAAGAAGAATACCCTTCGGCATGGAAGCGCCGATCTCCTTGTACTTTCCAGGATTGTGAAGATACTCAACTATCTCAGTCAGATTCTCCTTTGCCTCATCCTCTCCGGCGACATCTGTAAACTTTATTCCCTCTGTGGAATTAACATACATCTTCGCATTGCTCTTGCCCATTCCAAACATCATGGAATTCTTGCCGCCTCCGGCGTGCTTCATCATCTGATTGGCAAGCATTCTTCCAAGTAATGTGAATATAAGTATAGGCACGATCCAACTGAGTATAAAACTGAGTATCGGTGATGTCTGCTTGATCTCCTGACCTGAGAACTTGGCTCCCGACTTGTAAAGTCTCTCGGTTAAGTTCTCATCACTCACCATAGCAGTCTTGTACACTTTCTTGTCATCTTTGCCTGTGAAATAGATGACATTTGACTGTGCCTCAATGTCTACCTCATCGATTTTCTTGTCATCTGTCATGGATATGAATGTACCATAGTCCACCTCCTCTATACTTCTCTCAGTAAACCATGGGACAAATATGAAATTGAGAACCATTATTATGATAAGCACTATCAGATAATAAAATATCAGCGGCTTCTTTGGCTGTTTTACTTCTTTCATATAAAAATCCTCCTTGTAATATTTTTTAGGATATATATGTCTGACACAATACAGAAACGCCATTATCATATATATTATTCTAACCTTATATCACAAGGAGGATTTATTCAATTAACTATTTCTAAAATTTGTATAACGCTTTTGAAAATACAGGCAAAATTATAAATATTGCTTACAGTACAGCCATGTGGGCAGCTTCGGGCTGATCAGTCAGCACCTCTATTAACCATTCTCATGGATTTCAGCATCATATTCTGATGCCTAAAGAACAATTATTATATATCTGATATCTATTCAACACATGTATAAGTTAACCGGTACCCATTATCTATTAACCACTAACCATTAACAGTTCAAGGTTGCCTCCTTAAAGAAGTTAACCATTGTGGGATCTTGTACAGGGATCGAACCTGTATTCATGCTGTTGCAGAGCATTGTCTTACCATTTGACCAACAAGATAATTTTGGCGCGATTAGAGGGAGTCGAACCCTCGCGGCAAATATTTTTTGCCCTATGACTGTTTAGCCATTCCCTTAAACCACTTGGGTATAAACGCTTAAGTACACACTTATCGCCGTGTGCTGCGGACTGAATAGAAGCTATTCGTACTGTAAGCAATACTTATGAAGAATTTACCTGTCCGTTCTGAAATATCAGAACTCTACATATGTAGTCGCATTCGATATTCTTATAGCACTCTCAAGATTAGCTTTAAGCTCATCCTGTCTGCCCTGTAAGTCTCCAACAACCTTTTCAGCGTCAATTGGATCCACCATGCTGTATACAAGATTATCGCAGTAGGCAGATATGCTTTTCAGACTGTCGTCACTGAGAACCTTCTTATCACTTGAAGCAAGCGCTGTACTCATGGCCTCCTTCTGTCTGTCGGCATTCTCCTGTGACTTATTGATAGCCAGCTTGGCCTTGGTGAAATCATTATTTATCTTTCTGATAAGAGCGTCATCAAAGTTAGTATTTGAGAAGCTTCTTCCAAGTAAAGTCTTTCTGAGGTTGATTGCTGCTGCCCTCGTCATGGTCACCCCTGCCACCTCTATATCCGTAGTGGCATTTGCAAGCAGGATTGCTGCATCAAGCCTGTTGTATCTGCTTATGAGATCCCTTATACTCTGAAGATCCGCCCTCGCCTCGTCATCAAACTCCTGCACGCTCTTCTTACCACCGATAACGACATCATCTGATGTCTTTTTCACTGTCACAAAACTGGCTCTGTCTATGGCATCATTGATCTTCTTTATCAGAAGGTCTCTCTCATCCAAAGCTCTTGTCACTATCATTTTCTCCATAATATTCATATCCTCCTTTTTAAATAATATCTGGATCTCTCTTCTCAGTTATGTTCTGAACTCTCATTTCTCTTATAGATATCTTTGAGCAGCATTTCAAATTCATCTGGCGTCATATCATGCGAAGACTTTCCATCTATTTTTATCTCAATTCCCGCTTCGTTCATTTCATTCAAAGTTTCAAAACTGAATGACATATCCATAAGTGTATCTACAACAAGATAAATATCATATTTACTCAGCATATATCTGCTATGTTTTTTATCCAAAAGATATGAAAACCTCAAGATGATCGGTATTTTCGTACATATAATATCCTTAATAGGCTAATTCCATACCACAGGCACCATATCATAATATATAAGTCTGTGCTTCGTATCCACGTACATATCCTCGTGATAATGTCCGAAGTACCACATGGAATATTCAAGTTTTCCTTCAAGTTCCTCAAAGAAATCCGTCAGTATATTCTGAGCGTACAATTCATGCAGGCGTCCTTGCATCCTCTTTATATCTTCAAGCTTCAGCTGTATAGTGTTTGATGCGCAATGGGTTATGACATAGTCGACCTTGTAATCACAGCTCTCAAGATTTACCCTTGCTTCCTCTATCTCTGTATCTGTCGGAAGCTCCTGTTTCCACCATGATGTGTTCAATATTCTGAACGGTCTGCCACTCCCCATTGCCAAATTATATTTATGCTCGAACAAAGGATCATCCTTATCAAGCACGCCACCGCTTATATCGTGGCTCTGTGCTCCTCCGAACGTAAAATATCTTTTTCCCTCTATATCGAATACCTGTCCGCGCTCAAGAAGTATCACCTTATCACGGACTATATGCCGCACTTTGCCACCATGCCACTTCTCCACCGGGTATTCATCTATCATATTGTAATTCTCATGATTTCCCTGAACCCATAGAAGTGTAAATGACTGCTTTGCGAAGAATTCACAGTCCTGTTCAAAGGACTCTCCTTTTGCCCAGAGCAAACCAAGATCCCCGCATACGATCACTGTATCATTTTCAGTTAGATCCGGGCAGCAGGAAAATCCTCCTGACATAAATCTCCCAAACCTCCCGTGACAGTCGCCTGTAATATAAATCATTTCAAAATCACTCCTTTATTTAATTGCCTTGTAATCCGGCTCATCCGGCAGACTTATGTTCGCCTTTGCATACTCAAGTCTTCTCTCGTACCAGTTTGTTTTTTACAATGAACTTAATACGCTATTAAACACTCTGTAATTGGAATCGTCGCTTGGTCTGCAATACACAGCAAACTCGATATTCTTAAATGCGTACATATAATCCCTCACCACATTTGCCGCAGCAGTTGCCACGACCTGCGGTTCGTTACAGAATGCTCCGCAACCAAACGCCCCGAGTATTACTGTGTCTGCATGATTCATAACCGCGCTGTCAAGTATTCTTCTGAGTCTTTTCTCATGGATGACCTGAAGTTCTCTATTGCTGGGTGTCACCGCTCTCGTTCCATCTCCGGAATTATATCTATTGCTGGGGGTTTCCCTGAGATTTGGCGCCGCACATGTGATCACGTCAACTATATACCAGTCATCACGCTCCATTAATTCCGGACGATCTGTATCAGTCTTAAACACAACGATATCCGGAGTGTATATGATGTCATCGTTATGTATCGGATCATGTGCCGCTCTGTGCGGTGTGTAGAACATTCCCCACATATCAGGGGTGTTCAGACAGAAATACAGATTGGAACATCTGCAGAGACATTCCTCCTGCGCCCCCGCACCATTTACAACTCCGCCGCCTGGATTTGTCGCTGATGCAAAGTTATGCACTGATACATGATTCCCTTTATAGGCCTTTGCCGCCTCATAGGTTCTCTTCTTTGAGACAACCACATTTGCCTTTTTGTAAATATTCAGTTCAGGCGTTGGTACAACCTCCGCCTCTGCTATAAAGCGCTGATTTGCCACCGATATCTTTGTGACAGCTGAAAGCTCAGCATCCGTCTTGCACATGCGCTCTGTATCCTGAAATATACTTCTGTTCATCTCTCTGCGATCCATATTATTTACACCCCTTTGATATTATGCTATTACATTACTCTATTATCCTGTTAGTTTTTTAACCTGCTATTCCAATACTCTCTGTTTTTACTGCTCTCCAATATATATAAGATGGTCAACATACTCTCTTTCCTCGCCCTTGAATATCGGTATATCATTGTCTATCATCCATCCTCTGGAATTTTCGTTGCTACTGTCTCCTGTACATGACGGGACTTCATCTGCCTGTCCCCTGATGCAGCAGCTTCCCCTCTTGCATGTCACCGGAAAGTCATTCCAGTTTATATTCTTCTCAAGCATCAGCATATCCTGTATATCACCGGTGGACTTGCCATGCATCTGCTTCTGTGAGAAATTGGCATGCCCAACCATCTGTATCGAATTGCGGGATGCGTCGAGCTGCCTCCAATATATGAGATTCGTCACCTCTTCCTTCGGTATATTGAAGCATCTTGAATCAAACATCGCCCCAGTCTCACAGGCCTTATCAAGGACTTTGATATATTGGGGATCCTCCGTACCCTCTTCTTTAACCTCCTGCACCAGTCTGGCAAATACCTGATTGAACCTCATCGTGGCCATGGAGGCGGATACGGAGCAAAGCTTCTGTACCTCGTAGTCAAACCACGCCGAAGAGTTGATCTTTTCATAATCCACAAGTATGAGCGTGATCTCATCCGACTGGGTATATCCAAGCACACATCCCTGGATATTCTCACACAGGTATTTCATGGTCTCCTGCATAGCTCTCACAAAAACCGAATCAAACGGCCTCTTAAAATTTCTTGTATATGTATGAAATGCCTTGCCATCTATTCGTATCGCAACCGGACAACGTCTCATAAGCTTTGTCTTCGGTATCTGCTCATAAAAATCCTTCATTCTGGTACCTATATCATCTCGAAGTCTTGCCACACTGCCACTTCCTTTCTTTCATATCTTGTAAATCTTTCATATATTTCAAGTCGTTCATATATTTAAAATATTTCAAGTCTTTCATATCTTTCAAATCTTCCGCATATTCATTTATTGATATACCCTAGTTTATATCACATCCGGCTGATTGGCTATAAACCCGTAGTTTAAAAATCTAAACGTTCCTCTTTACACTTATAGCCGTGTATCAAAGTTCCCATTCTTTTCTGAATATCTCTATCCCAACCTTCATACACATCTTTCCGGCATAGTTTCCCGCCTTCTGAATGATTTCGGGCTCCTCTTTCAGACAGTCTTCATAAATTCTCTTTGGAAGATTCTTATAAATAATCTGCAAATCCTTCCTCTCGATTTTTTCGGGCATTATTCCTTCATCAACAAGCTTATTTACTATTTTCCGCACCCTGGCCTCGGTGACGATCATTCGGACATATCTTTCTGCCTCATCCATGTCTGCTTTTTTCAGTGAATCATCCCTTTTCCTCATATTCTGCCTGCGGTTATCCACCTTTATCTCATAAAATTCCGGATTTACATACTTCAAAACATGTGGCTCACGTTCCTCCAAAAGAGCTGTCTGATCCTTTATGACAATTCCCTCCTGCTTTTTTCCATAGGCGGGATCATTTGCAAACTGTTTACAGTGATCCCAGCTTATAAATTTCCCATAATAGAGTTCATGTACATATGGAATGCCACATTCATCTGCAATAGATTTCACAGAGTCCTGAGTCAGCCACCGATCAGCATCTCCATCGAATATGCTGAACAGATAAAATTTGTCATAGTTATCTTTTTCATATATCACCGTATGTTTCACAAGCCACTCTCCGAAAAATATGTAATGTGGATACCTTGCAAATGGTTCCTTGTCCATTTTCTGAACGTATTCCCAGAATCCTCTCAAGGTCTGTTCCTTACTCAGCTCATTGTTACGGCTGAACGCTCTGAGGACATCCTCTTTTTCATCGTACCGTATACTTGCATTGGCCCCATCCATTTTCTCCGTGATACTGATGATATCTCCAACCTGAAATGCACCTGTGTTTACCGGAAGTGTGATGTCATCGAGCACTTTTTCACTTTCCCTTACCACCTGTATATCTATATATTTCTTCACAATCAACCTCCACATTTTCGACATTTAACAGATCTGTTTGCAACGCATTATAGCCAGTGTTTTTGCCGATTTCAACGCATTTCAAGCAAGTTCTTTATTTTCAGCCAAACGCTGATTTTCGGCCATTTTGAAGTATTTTCAGAGGTAAAAAAATTTGTTACCCCTGCACAAAACTTAAGCTAGAACATAAGGTAAATTTCTACCCCATAGACAAATAAAATGTAGAACATGAGATAACCAATTTTACCCCATGCACAAAAAAAGACAAGAAAACGACATGCCCGAAGCTTCCCAGGCACATAACGAATTGTTTCCCCAAGGTTGAGATTTTTTAACAAATGTGATATGTTTTAGGTTTGCGTATAAAAAATCCCTGCCGTATCATATTTCCGGCAGGGATTTTCATTTATTTTTGACTACTTCTATTCTATTATTCTATCTCCACAACGCCTGTATCCAGGAAGAATTTGCCAGTGCTCACACTATATTCATACTCCGAATCTTCTTTATCTACATATGAACTGTGCATCCTACCAGTCACATCCGCATAGGACACGATCACATACTGCCAGTCACAGTCAAACTTTATTGTATCTGGTATATCCCCAACATCATAGGTTTTGGCATCCAGCTCTTTATTATTCTTAGACATGGCTGTAAATGTATACTTTTCTCCCGCACGTTCAAACTTCCATTCCACGTGTATAGTCATCTCATTTTCATCGCCTGATGAACTTTCACTACCCGAGAACGAAGTCGTCTTATACGACTCTTTTACATCCATTGCACCTGAGCCGTTCTCTGCAGTCTGATCCGTGACCGCACACCCCATTGAGCTGCCACTCGTTATATAATATGTTCCATCTGTTTTCTCATATACCTTATTGAGGATTATTCCCACATCACCATCTGAGTCTGCATAGCTATCCTTATTGTCCAGATCATAGTACACACATCCGTTCACTGTCCGGCTTCTGGTGACACTTCCATCTGCATTCTCATTATACCCAACATTGTTTGTTCCAACACTTATACCATCAGATACCAGAGTCTCGTACATATCTTCCCCCTCGCCTGATCTGGCATAGATCATATAACATCCGTCAACATCAATGTCTTCATCTGTTATCTTAAGTGTACCTGCATCAATATCGATTTCGCACGGAACATCGGTAACTGTCCCAAGCCTTTCTGTTGTTACAAATACTCCAACCAGAGAATCTTTTTCATCAGTTTCAGTCATTTTCTTATCCGCAAGCGAGCAGCCTGAGAGCATACATATTCCAAGCATTCCAATAATACCCACAGCAGCCAGATTGCTCTTTCGTATCACTCTATGTGTCTCACCTGATTTCCTGTCTGTTTTCTTACCCCTGATAACTTTCATCACAGCTCCCGTCTCCTTAGTCTTCTTCTATAAGTTCACCATCAAATGTCAATATGTCTCCAACATCGCAGTGCAGGTAATAGCATATCTTGTTGATCGTGGTAAACCGCACACCCTTTGCTTTCCCGCTTCTGAGAACCGACAGATTTGCCTCTGTTATCCCCACTAGTTTGCAAAGTTCCTTCGATGTCATATTATTCTCTTTTAAAACCCTGTCCAGAGTTACTTTGATCGCCATCCCTACACGTCACCTCAAATTCTATATATATGAATCATTTTCTTCTTTTATCGCTTTTGTCTTAGCAAGGTTTCTGACACCCATATACACAACGACGAGTATTATCAGCTCATATAATGGAAGTGATATCTTGAAATCTGCATTTGAAAGAGTCGTCATGATAAAAAGCTGAAGCACATTCTTCGAGAGTTCAAGAATCACCATGACTGATATTGCACTCTTGCTCGTCTTTGAAAGTCTCTCTGCCATATGGATTGTCTCGTCCGAATACTCATTTTCTATTATGCTGTTGCAAAGCCTGTATCCCCTGATCAGAACCCATATGACAAGAGCAGCATTTACAAGTTGGAAAATAAACAGGATCACTGCCCATCCGGCATCACCAGGCATAGCACCAGCATTTGTCCGATTTGTTCTGACAAGCTCCGGCAGTAACACACAGACAATCACAAAAGCTGTGAATACCACTATCACACATATTATCTTCTTGATGATTTCTACTATCTGAGTGCTATCCGCCTTGTCTATACTCTCCACGATCCTGAGCACAGCATAACATGCCAGCACCGACCATATCACTGAGCTTATTGCAAGATTCAGCATATCTGAAGTTACCAGAGCATTTCCATCTATGACATACCCGGGATTTATCATCATATATATTCCTATGAAAAGCACTGCTGAAAGTCCCAGCAACAGGTAGTCAGCATCAATTTTTCTATTTCTTATACAGAGCACGATGAATCCGGCAAGTGGCACACAGTCTATCAGACAGAACATACATATTGCAAGGACATTCTGTGCTCCGCCCGCAAGAGACATCTCCCTGAGCCACTTTGCAATGTATGCAAATGCATTTAAAACACCATTAACCATAAAAGCCTCCAATCGACAAGTAAATTATTGTTTTTCGATAATTATCTTACTTGTGTAGTACCACATGATTATCGTTTGTCAATAATTATTATTGTTTTTCGATAATTAATTACAGTTGATACAAAATATGCTCAGCACATTTGACTTATGGTCTCAAGAATATTTATAATAATTCATATGCATTCTGATATATATGATGCATATGTTAACTATCACATTTTACTGAACAGGAGATTTTTAATGAGTGTAAATAAAGATTCAAAATACCATTCTTTATCAAAAGAAGTTTATGAACAGATCTTAGGCGACCATGAACACGGCAAGATAAATCCATACGCATGCAAGGACTCTGACATTATACGGCGTCAGCCAGACCATGATGCCCCACATCTGTGGAGGCCTGCATTTGTCATGGATGTGGAAAAGATACTTCACAACAACTATTACAATCGCTATTCTGATAAGACACAAGTTATCTCATGCTACAAGAACGATGACATATCAAGACGTGCACTTCACGTCCAGCTTGTATCCAGAATTGCAAGGACTATCGGAATGACTCTTGGACTCAATCTTGATCTCATAGAGGCGATCTCCCTTGGACATGACATCGGACATACTCCATTTGGTCATGCCGGAGAGCGTTATCTGAATGAGATCTACAACGAGCATACCGGAAGGCTCTTCAACCACAACGTCCACAGCGCCAGAGTACTTGACAAACTTATATTCCGAAATATCAGCCTCCAGGTGCTTGATGGTATTATATGCCACAACGGCGAAATGGAACAGCAATGCTATACACCTAAGACATTTAACGCAGACGATCCATGGGGAGAATTTGACAGGTCTGTGGAGGACTGCTACACAGATCCTTCTGCAAATAAAAAACAGATCCCAGGTACACTTGAAGGCTGTATCATGAGGATCAGCGATATCATAGCCTACCTCGGAAAAGACAGGCAGGATGCAATAAAGATCGGTCTCATTCCAAATGATGATTCTTTCTCTGCAGGCAGCCTTGGCTCCTCCAACGCCCAGATAATTCACAATATGACTGTCAATATCATAGAAAATAGCTACGGAAAACCTTATATAAGCATGGATCCGGATGTATATGAGACCTTCTCCAAAGCCAAGACTGAGAATTACCAGAACATATATAACAACGACAACCTCAACACAATGTATAATGACAACATAAAGCCAATGTTCTACTGTATATACGAAGAATTACTGAGGCAGGCTAAGAGCAAAGACACTGATTCCATATTGTATAAACACCATGTAAACTACATAAAAGATGCAAACCGGTATAGCAATTATTTGGGTAAAAAAGAATTCATCGACAATTATCTCAGTCAGGATCCAAACGAAATCGTAGTAGACTTCATCGCCAGCATGACTGATGACTATTTCATAGATCTGTATGAATACCTTTTCCCAGATGGACCATACAAGGTCGACTATGTCGGATACTTTGACAACATCTGATCATAATTATCAAAACAAATACCTCCCGGGCAGATCGTTATATTCCATCATCCGCCTGGGAGGTATTATCATACATTTTTGTAATTAAAAATAACTTTTCACTATCAATTACTGGCACTATCAACTACTTGCCGGTCTGATCTGACATTTTCTCTATGAGCTTCTTACATTCAGCCTCAAATTCACCTTCCACTTCTCGCCATGGTCTTTCGGCCACCGCAGGGACTGAACTAAGGTTGTCCGTATTCCTGTACTCCTCGCCTTTCATCAGATTCTTAAGTTCGAAGTTCATCATATCATCATCTATCTGTTTCCACATCGCATTCTCTTCTTCGCTCAGATCAGCAAGTCCAAATCGCTCAAGTATAACGTTCATGATCGAACTCTCTATCTCAAGATAATTTGACAAATGTGCTTTTACCGGTCTGATTATGTCTGATATATACGCCTCGCTGGCATCGTGCATCAGACAGGCAAGCTGTAACCGCTCTGACCATCCCCTTGACTTCGCCTCATTCATACAGTTGATGGAGTGCTGTGCCACAGAAAAGAAATATGACACATGCCCTCCGCCGCGGCACGTGAGGCTTAACGCATGCGCAATATCCTGTATTGATATGTCTGAAACTGTCATATTCATCGGATCTATTTTGTTCCCCGTATACGTGTTCATCGTTGCCATATCACAGTCTCCTTATCCTTATTTATCAGCATTTTAAGATAGTATATCCTTGTCGTATCATATTCCACTTTTAATTCATTCAAGGTCAAGCAATTCAGAAATAATATCATTGAATTGTCTGCTCTGATCTATGTTGCACACGTGACCGCAATGCTCTATTATTATCAGCTCCGCATCTGTCAGATCAGCTTCCTCCACGATTCCATTTATAAAACACAGATCACCACGCCCGGAAATATATACATTCTCCTCGTGTAATCTGCTCACAAACTCGTCACAAAGTGAAAAATGCTCAATAAAAATATTCATATACGCCTTAAATTCCAGACTGTTTAATGCCTTGGCACATTTGCAGAACACCTTCCTGCTTGTCTTGCTGACTTTCCATGGCATAAATAACTTTGCCATTATTCTGTAGACGACAGGAAATGGCAGCTTGTCGCCTATCTTAGCAAAGACATTGACAGCACGCCTGAGTGGTTTTCCAACCGTGCCAAGCGCACCAACAAGTATTGCTTTATCTATGTAACTTCCGCATCTCATCTCCATATATTTGATAAATATAGTTCCAAGTGATACGCCCATAAAAACAGCTCGCTGTATCCCCCGCTCATCAAGCACCTGCGTTATCTCACCCACGACAACATCCAGCGTACTTCCCATCTTGGACAATTTCAGTTCACTGTCTCCATGACTTGGCAAAGTTATCGCCAGAACATTAAACTTCTTTTGAAGCAAGGGAATCTGGTTCTTCCATACCCTGTTGTTTCCTCCAAATCCATGAAGCAGAACTATATATCTATCGGTATCACATGAGCTTTCAAAAACTTCATAATGTAACAATATCCTTGCATCCCCTTGATCATTTGTATTTTGTATTACAGCTTTATTATCAATCTGGTATGACCTCTATATACACCTGATCATACTTATCCCTTAACTCCTGTTTTATCTCGTCTCTCACCTTATGAATGATACTTATATGTATCACATCCGTCTGATTTCCTATATATACCTCAACCCACAGCTTCCGCCCGGTCTGGATGACATCCAGAAAAGTGACCTCATATGGGTAATCCTTCATATGCTGATCCACTATGGCTCGTATCTGACTAAGCGTCTCTTCCTCCGGAGCAAAAAGAATAAGATTCTTGATACTCTGGAATATCTCGCACACCGGCTCTTTTATAAGAAGAAGTGCCATAACCACCGCTACTGCCGGATCAATATAAGGGGTCATAAAACGCAGGTTTGTATGCAAAAGAGCAATCTGTACCGCAAATGCTATAGCAACCCCCATACTGCTTATTACGTCAAGCTTCCACATATACAGCTCCGCTTTGATAGTCGTAGACTCATATTTCTTACTGTAATGGCCAAGTATCGCATACATAACCGCACAGCATACACATACAAGAAATTCAAATACCGCTATGCTCCCCGCATCTACATCATGTCCCCCATGAAACAACAGCTTTATATTCTCAACCATGAGATTACATGTGAGTGCAAGTAATACACTGTACTTCACAAGTAGGAAAAGCGATTCCACCTGGGCATAGCCATATGGATGTTTCTCTGTCACCGGTTTATACAGAAGCGGAACCAGCACCATGAATGGTCCTATCATGACCAGATCTGCAGAGTCGAACAGGCAGTCCGTCCAAAGCGAATGTGAATGGGTATACCATGCCATCATGCCCTCCGCAAGTATGAAGAAGACACTTCCCATAAAAGACAGACGAAGTATTCTCTTCTCTATTGCAAGCTTGTCCTTTCTCGACCTACGTTCCTTCTTCTTAGCTTCTCTTTTACTAATTTCTACATCTCTTTCATTCATTATATATTCTTCCTATGTTTAATTTCCATAGACAACAATATCATCAGTACATAATATAATCAAGTATCGGCTATTGATTTCTCCTTTTTGATATGCATATTTTTTACAAAAAGTCCCTGTAACCACCTCATGGCAATTACAGGGACTCTTATTGTCTTTATTAAGCTAATTACTTACAAGTTCTGTTCGTCCGAATCCTACTTGTTAGCGATTGCAGCCTGAGCAGCAGCAAGTCTAGCGATAGGTACTCTGAATGGTGAACATGATACATAATCAAGACCAATCTTGTGGCAGAACTCAACTGATGAAGGATCTCCACCGTGCTCACCACAGATACCGATGTGAAGCTTTGGATTAACTGGCTTACCAAGCTTAACTGCCATATCCATGAGCTTACCAACACCTGTCTGATCAAGCTTAGCAAATGGATCGTTCTCGAAGATCTTAGCATCATAGTAAGCATTTAAGAACTTACCAGCATCATCTCTTGAGAATCCGAATGTCATCTGTGTAAGGTCGTTTGTACCGAAGCAGAAGAAGTCAGCTTCCTTAGCAATCTCATCAGCTGTAAGAGCTGCTCTTGGGATCTCGATCATTGTACCAACCTCATACTTAAGATCTACTCCAGCAGCAGCGATCTCAGCGTCAGCTGTCTCAACAACTACCTTCTTAACGTACTTAAGCTCCTTAACCTCACATACAAGTGGGATCATGATCTCTGGCTCAACTGTCCAATCTGGATGCTCCTTCTGAACCTCGATTGCTGCACGGATAACAGCCTTTGTCTGCATCTTAGCGATCTCTGGATATGTTACAGCAAGACGGCATCCTCTGTGACCCATCATAGGGTTGAACTCATGGAGTGAGTTGCAAAGTGCCTTAATCTCCTCAACGCTCTTGTTCTTAGCAGCAGCAAGCTTCTCAATGTCAGCCTCCTCTGTTGGAACGAACTCATGAAGAGGTGGATCCAGGAATCTGATAGTAACTGGGTTACCCTCAAGTGCCTCATAAAGAGCCTTGAAGTCTCCCTGCTGATATGGAAGGATCTTATTAAGAGCTTCCTCTCTCTCTTCTACTGTATCAGAGCAGATCATCTCACGGAATGCTGCGATTCTCTCTGGATCAAAGAACATATGCTCTGTACGGCAAAGACCGATACCCTCTGCACCAAGCTCACGTGCCTTCTTAGCATCTGCTGGTGTATCTGCATTTGTTCTAACCTTAAGTGTTCTATACTTATCAGCCCATGCCATAACACGGCCGAATGTTCCTGCGATCTGAGCATCAACTGTCTTGATAACTCCATCGTAAATGTTACCTGTTGTACCATCGATTGAGATGTAATCTCCCTCATGGAATTCCTTGCCAGCGAGTGTGAACTTCTTGTTCTCCTCGTCCATAACGATATCGCCACAACCTGATACACAGCATGTACCCATACCACGGGCAACAACTGCAGCGTGTGATGTCATACCACCACGAACTGTAAGAATACCCTGTGCTGACTTCATACCTGTGATATCCTCTGGTGATGTCTCAAGACGTACAAGAACTACCTTCTCGCCTCTAGCTGCCCATGCCTCAGCATCGTCAGCTGTGAATACGATCTTACCACAAGCAGCACCTGGTGAAGCGCCAAGTCCCTTGCCCATTGGTGTAGCTGCCTTAAGAGCTGCTGCATCAAACTGTGGGTGAAGAAGTGTATCAAGGTTACGAGGATCGATCATTGCAACTGCCTCTTCCTCTGTCTTATGTCCCTCATCAACAAGGTCACAAGCGATCTGAAGAGCTGCCTGAGCTGTTCTCTTACCATTTCTACACTGAAGCATGTAAAGCTTCTTGTTCTCAACTGTGAACTCCATATCCTGCATATCATGGTAGTGATTCTCAAGAGTCTCACAAACCTTGATGAACTCTGCATAAGCATCTGGGAACTCCTGCTCCATCTGAGCGATTGGCATTGGTGTACGAACACCAGCAACAACGTCCTCACCCTGTGCGTTGATAAGGAACTCACCCATAAGCTTCTTCTCACCTGTTGCAGGGTCACGAGTAAATGCAACACCTGTACCAGACTCATTGTTCAGGTTACCGAATACCATAGGCATTACGTTAACTGCTGTACCCCATGAATAAGGGATATCGTTGTCTCTTCTGTATACGTTCGCACGTGGGTTATCCCATGAACGGAATACAGCCTCGATAGCTAACTTTAACTGCTCAACTGGGTCTGAAGGGAAATCTGTTCCTAACTGGTTCTTGTACTCTGCCTTGAACTGCTCAGCAAGTGTCTTGAGATCCTGTGCTGTAAGCTCTACATCGAACTTAACACCCTTCTCTTCCTTCATCTTGTCGATGAGCTGCTCGAAGTACTTCTTACCAACTTCCATAACAACGTCTGAGAACATCTGGATGAAACGTCTGTATGAATCGTATACGAAACGCTCGAATGCTGGATCTGGGTTGTGTGCTATCATAGCAGCAACAACGTCATCGTTAAGACCAAGGTTAAGGATTGTATCCATCATACCTGGCATAGATGCTCTTGCACCTGAACGAACTGATACAAGTAATGGATTCTCAAGATCTCCGAACTTCTTGCCGTTGATCTCCTCCATCTTCTTAACGCCATCCATAGCCTGAGCCATGATCTCGTCATTGATCTTACGGCCATCCTCATAGTACTGAGTACAAGCCTCTGTTGTAATTGTGAAACCCTGTGGAACTGGAAGACCAATTGCTGTCATCTCTGCAAGGTTTGCACCCTTACCACCGAGAAGATTACGCATGGTCATGTCGCCTTCGCTAAACATATAAACCCACTTGTTTGCCATTTGTTTGTTACCTCCTACGTAAACTTTATATTTCATGGTGTGAAGTCCCCGTGAAGTCTCCACACGCGCTAGACTGATTATAACATATATGTCAATATTAGCAAACTCTTTTTTCTATATTTTGTGTATATCTTGTGTATATTCCGACCCATTTTTACATATATTTAAATTTTGATTATTTTCTTCTGTGAGCCGTTATTTTTCTCAATGCTTTCTGCCAATGTTCGTATTTAGACATAATGTTTAAACCTCAAAATGCTCTGGACATTTGAGCTCATAGCCTTATGTTGTTTGTTTACATCGATGTTCAGCCTGCATATAATAACAATCCATCTTGTACCTTTCACAATCCCGCCATAAAAAAACATAGGCTGCGGAAAACTCCGCAGCCTATGTTTAACTTTATATCATGTCGCCTATCGGCTTCATGTGGGTATTCACATTATATCAGTCTTGCGCAATTACAACTGTCACAATGCTCATTAAATTACAAATCACTCGCCGTCAATAGCTGCCTTGAGAATATCAAGACCAGCGATAAGATCCTCATCTGAGATGATAAGTGGTGGCATGATCTTGATGACCGCGTTGTCACGACCTGCTCTCTCTATTACAAGGCCCTTCTTGAAAGCTCTTGCTGTGATGGCACCTGCTGTTGCATCGTCCTTAACCTCTACGCCCCAGAGAAGTCCGATACCACGTGTTGCAATTACATTTGGATCGCCGTCTATATTCTTCTCAAGATACTCTCTAACTATCTCGCCCTTACGTCTTGTCTCTGCCTCGATGTTGTTGTCAAGCATGAACTCAAGTCCTGCCTTTGCAGCTACCATTGAGAGCTGGATTCCACGGAATGTACCTGAATGCTCACCCGGCTTCCAGAGATCATACTCCGGCTTGAACATTGCAAGTCCCATTGGGAATGGGTATCCGCCGATCGACTTTGAAAGTGAGAACATATCAGGCTTGATTCCTGCTCTCTCAAATGAGAAGAATGTACCTGTTCTTGCACAGCCAACCTGTACGTCATCAACAACCATAAGGATGTCGTTCTTATCACAGAACTCACGGAGTGCCTTGAGGTACTCTACTGAGAATACATTTACACCACCATCTGCCTGTACTGTCTCGATAAAGATTGCTGCAGGCTTCTCAACACCTGAGTGATCGTCATCAAGAAGTGTCTGCATGAACTTGATCGTATCAAGCTCTGGGAACATGTAAGGAGCTGGAATGTGGTATACGTTGTCAAGTCCAACGCCTGCTCCTGCACGGCTTGCAGCATCACTTGTAAGTGATATTGAACCAAGTGTCATACCATGGAAACAACCCATATATGCCCAGATCATCTCTCTCTTCTTAACCTTACGCGCAAGCTTTAAGAGTGACTCAACGGCATTTGTTCCTGTAGGACCTGCGAACATGATCTTGTAATCAAGTCCTCTAGGCTCAAGGACCTTTTTTTCAAAAAACTCGATGAATTCAGCTTTTGGTGCTGTCATCATGTCAAGAGAATGCATGATTCCATCGCTCTGAATGTAATCGATAACCTTCTCCTTTATATAATCATTGTTATGACCATAGTTCAGCGCACCTGCTCCTGCGAAGAAGTCTATATACTCCTTACCATTCTCGTCATACATCTTGGCTCCCTTGGCCTTTGTGAATATCTCTGGGAAACTTCTGCTGTATGATCTTACATTTGCCTCGTATTCTGAAAATAACTCTTTACTATGCATCTTAATGCCTCCTGTAAATTCAGTGTCCCGTATTATCTCCGGTCACACCACCAATTAATATTCAAATTTCTTCTCAAAGTAAGCCTTCAGATCTTCAATCTTGACTCTCTCCTGCTCCATGGTATCCCTGTCACGAACTGTGACTGCTCCATCCTCAATAGAATCGAAATCATATGTTACACAGAACGGTGTTCCTATCTCATCCTGTCTTCTATATCTCTTACCTATGTTGCCTCTGTCATCGAACTCACAGTTATAGTACTTTGAAAGCTCTGCATAAATCTTCTCTGCACCCTCGTTGAGCTTCTTGGAAAGTGGAAGCACACCGATCTTAACCGGTGCAAGCTGTGGGTGGAAATGAAGGACTGTACGGATGTCTGGCTTCTCCTCTGTTCCGATGTTCTCCTCGTCATATGCAGCACACAGGAATGCCAGTGTAACACGGTCAGCACCAAGTGATGGCTCGATTACATATGGAATGTACTTCTCCTTTGTCTCGTCATCGAAGTACTCCATGGACTCTCCCGATGTATTCTGGTGCTGTGTCAGATCGTAATCAGTTCTGTCAGCGATTCCCCAGAGCTCTCCCCATCCAAATGGGAATAAATACTCGATATCAGTTGTTCCCTTGGAGTAGAAACAAAGCTCCTCAGGTGAATGGTCACGGGCTCTCATCTCATCATCCTTGATTCCGAGATCCTTGAGCCAGTTGATACAGAAGCTTCTCCAGTACTCAAACCACTCCATATCTGTACCCGGCTTACAGAAGAACTCAAGCTCCATCTGCTCGAACTCTCTTGTTCTGAATGTGAAGTTACCAGGTGTTATCTCATTTCTAAATGACTTTCCTATCTGACCGATTCCAAATGGAACCTTCTTTCTCGAAGTTCTCTGTACATTCTTGAAGTTGACAAATATACCCTGTGCTGTCTCCGGTCTCAGGTATACAGTGTTCTTGGCATCCTCTGTTACACCCTGGAATGTCTTGAACATAAGGTTGAACTGTCTGATACCTGTGAAGTTGTGCTTTCCACATGTCGGACAGCAGATATTGTTCTTCTCAACGTACTCTTCCATCTGCTCATTGCTCCATCCGTCTACTGCGCCCTCTGGAACAACTCCGTTCTCAGCCATAAAATCCTCTATAAGTTTATCTGCACGGAATCTCTCATGACACTCTTTGCAATCCATAAGAGGATCAGCAAATCCCCCAAGGTGGCCTGAAGCAACCCATGTCTGTGGGTTCATAAGGATAGCACAGTCAACTCCTACATTGTAAGGGTTCTCCTGGATGAATTTCTTCCACCATGCTCTCTTAACGTTGTTCTTGAGTTCAACTCCGAGATTACCATAGTCCCATGTATTTGCGAGACCACCGTAAATCTCTGAACCTGGATAAACAAATCCTCTGCTCTTTGCCAATGCAACGATCTTGTCTAATGTCTTTTCCATTGTAATCCTCCAAATCATATTCGAATTTGCATTTTTTTCACTCTATCCGCCTTATTTTATACTCATTCAAATATTTTTGCAAGGTTCACGGCATATTTTGTAATATTATTTATACAAAGCTACTATAATTTGTGCCGTCAGACATCACCTTATGACTTCTTCTTATTGCTTACTCGCTATGACTCTTGTATAATAGCACTGGATTGGTTCTTTCTAAAGCTCCAATTTCAAGTATTTTTATGGTACCAATTTACAGTATTGGAATATGAACAAATCAAGTAATACGCAAATATCCAATGATACAACGTATTTTTAACGCTTATAATATGCAGGAAAGGAACACAGAAATGATATCAATAGACAAGACCTCCGATAAGTCTCTATACGAACAATTATATGAACAGATGAAATCTGAGATTCTTAATGAGCACTATGCTGCAGGTGAAAAGCTACCTGCAACAAGACAACTCGCCGCCGAACATAAGCTGAGCCGCAACACAGTAGTATCTGCTTACAACCAGCTTGAACTTGAAGGATATATACGCTCAGTGACAGGCTCCGGCTACTACGTTGAGAACATCACTGCATTTTCTCCGGACAAAAAGCCAGGCCAAAGCTACAATATACAGCATTCTTCCAGACAATCAGGAAAGACATTTGACTACACATTCAGCTACGGCAATCTGGACTACAACTGCTATCACTCCAGGGCATGGCGCAAATGTCTCACGAACGCCTGGGATATGATATCCATGGCCGATACCGCATCCTACCAGATGTCTCAGGGCAGCTACACCCTCCGCAGACTTATCACCGAATACCTGTACATGTCAAGAGGAGTAAACTGCACACCGGAACAGATCATTCTCACAAGCGGTCACCAGAGATCCATAGATATAATCACTCACATATTCAGTCCGTCAGATTATTCATTTGCCATGGAGGATCCTGGCTACAACGGAACATGGGAGATCATCAGCCAGAGCCCTTTCAGGATCATTCCAATCCCGCTTGAGGATGATGGAGTGTCCATAGAACACATACAACGTCTTAGGGACACTCTGCTATATGTAACGCCATCCCACCAATTTCCGATGGGGAGCATACTGCCAATCGGAAAAAGACTTGAACTCATAGAGTGGGCTGCTCAGTCAGAAAGTTACATCATCGAGGATGATTACGACAGTGAACTCCGATACCAGAGCAGACCGATCCCTTCCTTGCAGTCAATCGATAACAGCGGCCGCACTATATATCTTGGAACTTTCTCCAAGTCCATGTCGCCGGATCTTAGGATATCATATATGGTACTCCCTGAGAATCTGATGAAAGACTACAGCTCCAGATATTCACATACCAACTGTACGGTTCCTACCGTTCTGCAGCTTGCTCTTATTGAATTTATTCAGAGTGGAAATTATCAGCGCCACATAGGCGCAATGAAGAATCACTATAAGAAAAAACATGATTATATACTTAATTATGTGAAACAGAATCTGGAAGATGATGTCATCATGTACGGTGCTGGAGCGGGTCTGCACTTTGTAGCAGAGATAAAGAACTCCTATCTCACCCAGTCCGAACTCATATCTGCCTTTGAGCAGAAAGGCATACGAATCTTCTCCACAGAACCATTCTGGATAAGAAAGAATCTCTGTCCTGAGAACCAGCTTCTGTTTGGTTTCAGCGCCATACCATATGAAAAACTTCCCGGCTCTATGGAGACGTTCTCTAAAATAATACACTCTCTGTGATTTGTATTTTAGACAGGTAATATACAAAAAGAAGAGAATCTCACGTCATGTAGGATTCTCTTCTTTTTTTCACGGCAGCGAGTCTATGATCTCCACTGACTTGAACTTTCTGTCCACGTACATATCCATAAACTGCTTCGATACCAGCTGTATCTCGGAAAGCACTACATCGGACACATTGAAGTTATACATCTTGCCAAGTGGTGCACCATTTATGTACTGTATCGTGTATACTGCGTCATCTGATAGATGAAGCGGATGTTTTGCCCGGCCTTTGCAGCCATCGCAGAGCAGTCCGCCTGATGCGGCATCAAATAAATTTGAAACCTCTGCCTTGCCACATATAGGGCAATGGAAACTCTGTATTCCCTGACCGAACACATCCATAAGCTTTATCTCATACACACACCTGATGAGTTTTGCAGACATCTGCGCCTTCTCGAGAGCCTTAAGGCTCACATACAGAAGATTGAGATAATCCGCCGCCCTGTCCCCTTCATGTGTCATGAAACTCATGACCTCACAGAAGTATGATGCATAGCAGTATGCATCTATGTCCATGGTGAGTTGGTGGAAGTATTCATCAACATCTATATTCACAAGCCGATATGAGTCACGTCCGGGGATCAGAGTGAAGCTCCCCATGACAAACATCTGTGTCTTAGACTGAAGGGGATTCGTCCCCCGCCTCACACCGGTAGCAAATACCGTGATCCTGCCACGTTCCTTTGTCAGGACCACCATCCTCCTGTCATACTCACCCTGGAGGCTGCTGGACAATACAATTCCGTGCAGTGTAACTTCTTCTCTCATGATTGTATGTCCACCTCCATAACCAAAATCCTACTCGTCCCTAAATCCAAAGTTCCTCAGCAGTGTATCAGTATCTCTCCAGTCCTTCTTGACCTTGACCCACAGCTTCAGATTGACCTTGGTATCAAGAAGTCTCTCTATTCCGTATCTTGCATGGGTTCCTATCTTCTTCAGCATAGCTCCCTGCTTCCCTATGATGATTCCCTTATGTGAATCCCTCTCACATATAATCGTAGCATCTATGTCTATGATACCACCGTTTGGTCTCTCCTTCATCGAGTCTATGACAACTGCTATACCATGCGGTACCTCCTTGTCAAGCTGGCGGAGGGCCTGCTCCCTGATGAGTTCGGCAACGATCTGTCTCTCCGGCTGATCGGTCACAGTATCCTCATCGTAGTACTGAGGTCCGTACGGCAGGTATTTCATAATGGTATCTATAAGTTCATCCGTATTCTTTCCCTTGAGTGCAGATACAGGTACTATCTCCGCAAAATCACAGGCATCCTTGTAGGTGTTTATCGCCTCAAACACCATGCTCTCCTCAACGTTGTCAATCTTATTTACAACCACAATTATCGGAGTCTTTACGTGCTGCAACTGCTCTATGATGTAACGCTCTCCTGCACCGATAAACGTGGTGGCCTCAACTATCCAAAGAACCACATCCACCTCATCAAGAGTACTCTCGGCAACCTTGAGCATATACTCTCCAAGTTTATTCTTCGCCCTGTTGATACCCGGTGTATCAAGGAATATGATCTGTCCCTTATCGCTGGTATACACAGTCTGTATCCTGTTTCTCGTGGTCTGTGCTTTGTTGCTTGTTATCGCTATCTTCTGTCCTATCAGTCTGTTCATAAGTGTCGATTTTCCAACATTAGGTCTGCCTATGATGGACACGAAACCTGATTTGTATTCCTTATTCATATATCTCCTCTATCCTGCATGCGCAAGCCAAACTCCGCATACGCATCTAGCTTTATTATGTCATGACTCAATTCGCCGTTCGCCAATCATACAAGCATATTAACTCACTTGCATTTATTATATTATATCGCCTGTCGGCTGTATCTAGAAGATTGCCAGCACTTCCTTGAAGCTGTCCTTATTCTCCTCTATCTTGCTCTCTCCGCCGATGGCACAGATGATTCCGGAATCTGTAACAGCCTTCACAAGTGGAGCAAGGGCTCTGATAGCATCTCTGTCAGTGGAGAGGATCTTATCACGCTCTCTTTGGATCTGCTCATCCGTAACTCCCATAAAATATCTCGCCATGTGGCTTATGCCCTCAGCAACAGGAGTCGTTGGTGCATCTATCTGTGCCATAGTTCCGATAATATACTTAGTCATATCTCTGTCTGAGCACTCAAAGTTCTCCACAAACTTATATGCATTCTTGAATATATCATATGTCTCCATGAGGTTTGGATCTCTGTACGAACTCATATAGCATGTTCCATTTCTGAGGAATGAACACATGGCACCATACGCACCACCCTTCACGCGGACATTCTCCCACAGATAACCATATGAGAATATAACCTTGAGAACGCTCAGTGAGCTGTCGTACTTGTATCCTGCATTCTCAAAATTACCTGCTATGGCAACATACTGAACCTGACTGGCAGTCTTGAATCCCTCGTTCCTAAGATTCTTCTCAAATGGCTTCACATCCTTATGTGCGGGTCTTGTGGAAAGTGCTTTACCAAAGTCCGCAAATGATTTCTCAAGCAGATCTGTCACATCCTCATCTCCTGTATAAGAAACCGTGAGCGCACCCTTTCTGAGAACCTCTGCAAGAGCATACTGAAGCTTCTCAATGAAGTCATCATACTTCTCGTCAAAGTGATCAACTATATCACACAGGAATTCATAATAAGCAATTCCACAGGTCTCATCTGTGAATCTTGCCCCCTCATCTATATATGACATTGCTCTCGTATATGCAGTCACATGACCTGATGCAGCCATACCATTCTTCATGCCGGACTTCTCCTCTGTCAGAAGCTCCTTTAGTCTCTTCCTGTCATCGATCTTAGACGAGAACAATATCTCCTTCATCAGTTCAACAGCATATGGAAGTTTCTCATAGAGAGCCTTCATTGATACATAAAAGAACTTTTTGATATCCGTATCGCTTGCATATGCAACCATGTCAAACTCTATGCCGCCTATATTGCTGTCTATCTCATTTGACAGCTGTCCATAAGTATGCTTATCTGTGTCGATATATTTAAACAGGCATGACAGTACAGCAAGATATGGCACAAGGTCAGCGTCTATATCATTTATATCGAAATAGAATCTCATGTATCCTATACCATTTGTAAATATGTCGTGACTTACAACAGGAAGTCCGCCGATCTCAGATTCAACATTCTTAAGCTTCTCAGCCTCTTTATCAATGTCATCTATCGCCAGAAGCGGAACCTTGGCTAGATCCTCTGCTGATGAAGGTGTCGCCTGATATTCCTTGAGTGCCTTTGTATCCTCCACGATCTTCTCAAGCTCCTCACGACTGAGTGTTGCCTTGTATGCTGCAAGCTCATCAGCGATCTTTTTCTCATTTGCCTGGTCAATGCCCTTCTTCGGATTCATGGTGAGATACAAGCCAAATACATTGTCAACGAAACATTCCTTTATAATCTGCTCAAAGTATCCATTCTGAAGATCTTCTCTCAGTTCCTTATACACATCGTTCATCTCGAAAAACATGAGTGCTTTAGTGTCATCGTACAGCCAGCTGTTGAATGCATCAAGTCCGTACATAAGCCCCTTAGGGAACCTTCCGAAGTTCGCCTCTTTATGCTTGAACTCAAACTTGTTGATTGCAGCCTCAACCGCAGCCTTATCTATACCATGGCTGAGTTCTTCAAACGTGTCATCTATTATCTTTATGAATCTGTCCTTATCGTTCTTATCCGCACCTCTTGCTATGATCGAGAATGTAGTCTGCTGGCAGCCATTGTCAAATGAGCTGTAGACCTCCTCGCCTATACCTGCGTCAGTCAGAGCTTTCTTTAACACCGCACCGGGCGCATCCATGAGCACATACTCAAGTATTCCAAGAGCTGTGACCTTCTTCTTCTCAGTGCTAAGACCTGTTATCTTGCTATATGTGAGTATTGAGTTATTCTCCTCAGGATCAGTGTCCGCTATAGAGTAGTCCATGGTGATGTCTTTCATCTCGTCAAATGGCTTCTGAAGAGGGATGGCTGAATCTATCTCCTTGTAATCATAGTGCGACAGATATTCTTCATCTATAAATTCCAGCTCCTTTGCCATATCACAGTCACCATACAGGTAAATATAACTGTTAGATGGATGATAATATGTCCTGTGGAAATCTCTGAATCTCTCAAGGGTGAGTGTAGGTATGGATACCGGATCACCGCCTGAATCATTGCCATACGGGGTATCTGGCATGAGTGACGACTCTATTACTCTGTACATAATTGACTCAGGACTTGAGTAGACACCCTTCATTTCATTGTACACAACTCCGTTGTACTTCAGATCTCCGTCTACAGAGTCAAGCTCGTAGTGCCAGCCCTCCTGCTTCATGATCTCATCATGTATATAGATGTCCGGATAAAACACTGCATCCAAATACACACTCATAATGTTCTCGAAATCTTTCTGATTAAAGCTTGCTATTGGATATACAGTCTTATCTGAATAGGTCATAGCATTCAAGAAAGTATTCAAAGAACCCTTTGCCAGCTCGACAAATGGATCCTTGACCGGATATTTCTTTGAACCACAGAGCACTGAATGCTCAATTATATGCGGTATTCCCGAGTCATCATATGGAGGTGTCCTGAAACCTATATTGAACACCTTATTCACATCGTCATTCTCAATGATGAGAACCCTTGCCTTTGTCTTTATATGTTCCAGCACATAACCCTTACCGTGCACCTCCGGAAGCTGCTTCTCCTCAACTATTCTGTAAGCCTTTAGATCTTTGATATTTCCCAATTCATGTTCTCCTTCTATATTTTTTATTGTCCTTTTATATGTTGCCAAACAGCTTATCTGGCCATTGTTGTAACAGACCATTTCGCTATTTCATCTGTCCGGCGTCAAACGAAGCCGGAAGAAACTCTGACAAACTTCTCATGTCGTAATCATCCTCTGAACGTGCTGCGATAACATACATATCCACAGAAAATTCCGCGAGCACTTGTCTGCATATCCCACATGGATATGTTATTCCATTTATCCCTATACTATTCAGGCCACCGACAATAGCAATCGCTTTGAAATCTTTATAGCCACTGCTCACTGCATTACACACAGCTGTACGCTCTGCGCATATGGTTGCACCATACGAGGAATTTTCTATATTACAGCCCGTGAACACTCTGTATTCATTTGTATTTCTATCGTGACTGTCTGTCTCTCCGCCAACGACTTCAGTTGCATCCGAAGAATTCTCCCGGCCCGCCAGGAGTGCTGCCCCAACCTTAAACTGTGAGTACCTGGCATATGCCATATCTCTCGCCTCTATCGCTTTCGCAATAAGACGCCTGATGTCTGTATCTTCAATAATATAATCACTCTCCATAATACAGGACCTCCATTCTGATATCTTCTATGCACTTCCATAATAATAACACTAATCCACCTTTAGATTCAATCACCCACACAGTATTAAACGTTCAAATATTATCAGCTTGGCGCACATAACAAGAGGCCGCCCGAAATCCGGCGGCCTCTCGATCACTTCTCTTTATCAATTTATTACATTTTTAATAGCTTTCTGACTGTATCTGTCTGAGAATTTCGTCCACCATATCCTGATATGTGTCCGATGTAAGAACCAGAATAATACAGAACACTAGGAACACAAGTGCTATTGCACTCATTATAATTCCTGCGATAGCCATTCCCTTGCCAGGCTTCTTATTCTTAAGACTGATTATACCTGTGATTATACCTGCAATAGCTGAAGCAATTCCAACATACGTAATACAACATCCAAATGTAAGAGAAAAGATACCAAGCACCATAGATGCTATGGATACGCCTTTGCTCTCCTGTGGCTGCATATTATTCTGTGGATATGCCGGACCTCCGCCCATATTCATGTCCTGGTTAGCATAATTCTGTCCGTATGGATCTCCCGGCTGTCCGTAGCCCTGACCATACTGACCATAGCCCTGTCCGTACTGGCCACCTGGCTGTCCATAATTCTGTCCATACTGGCCGCCTGGCTGACCATAATTCTGATCATACTGTCCACCTGGCTGTCCATAATTCTGATCATACTGTCCACCTGGCTGTCCATAATTCTGTCCATACTGGCCGTCTGACTGACCATAGTTCTGGTCGTTCTGTCCATACTGAGGCGCACCGGCATATGGATTCTGCTGTCCCGCCTGTCCGTTGTCTTCTGTTGGCTGATAGCCGCCAAAGCTGTTGTTATCTTCTCCCATCTCTTCCTGCCTTTCATTTATAACTTTTTTATAACCCATACTTTCCCTTAGTCGAAAAATATCTATTTTGATTATCTCACACATGCCAATTAGTGTCAATTAACCTACACAAAAAAAAGAAACACATCACCCAATTACGAATGATGTGATCCTTTTTTTATCTTAGTCTTTGCATTTTACTGCGAAATCGTGTCTGACTCTATTCCTTAGAAGCCCATTCCGCCGCCCATTCCTGCTCCGCCTGCTGGCATTGCCGGAGCATCTTCCTTGATATCAGCTACAACTGACTCTGTTGTGAGCATTGTTGAAGCAACTGATGTAGCGTTCTGAAGTGCACTTCTTGTAACCTTAACAGGATCGATGATTCCTGCCTCGATCATGTTGACATATGTCTCATTGTAAGCATCAAAGCCTACGCCAACCTCAGACTCCTTGATCTTGTTGATGATGACTGATCCCTCAAGTCCTGCATTTGCTGCGATATGGAACAATGGAGCCTCCATAGCCTTGAGAACTACCTTTGCACCTGTCTTCTCATCGCCCTCAAGATCCTTTACAAGCTCAGCAACCTTCTTTGCAGCGTGGATGTATGCTGAACCACCACCCGAGATGATTCCTTCCTCAACTGCTGCTCTTGTTGCATTGAGTGCATCCTCCATACGGAGCTTAGCTTCCTTCATCTCTGTCTCTGTAGCTGCACCAACTCTGATAACCGCAACACCTCCGGCAAGCTTTGCAAGTCTCTCCTGGAGCTTCTCCTTGTCGAACTCTGATGTTGTCTCTTCAAGCTGAGCCTTGATGACATTTACACGGCCTGCGATGTCTTCCTTAGCGCCCATACCATCAACGATGACTGTGTTCTCCTTTGTGATCTTAGCACTCTTTGCACGTCCAAGGTCATCAAGAGTAGCATCCTTGAGCTCATATCCAAGCTCCTCTGAGATTACCTTACCGCCTGTAAGAATAGCGATATCCTGAAGCATCTCTTTTCTTCTGTCGCCATAACCAGGAGCCTTTACAGCTACTACCTGGAATGTTCCACGCAGCTTATTGACGATAAGAGTTGTGAGAGCCTCGCCCTCGATATCCTCAGCGATGATCAGTAACTTTGAACCGCTCTGAACGATCTGCTCAAGAAGTGGAAGTATCTCCTGAATATTTGAGATCTTCTTATCTGTTATAAGTATATATGGGTTATCAAGCTCTGCAACCATCTTCTCCATATCTGTTGCCATGTAAGCTGAAATATAACCTCTGTCGAACTGCATACCTTCTACAAGGTCGAGCTCTGTCTTCATTGACTTTGACTCTTCGATTGTGATGACTCCATCCTTTGACACTTTCTCCATAGCGTCGGCAACCATCTGTCCAACCTCATCGTCACCAGCTGAGATAGATGCAACTCTTGCGATCTGATCCTTTCCGCTGATAGTCTCACTCATATCAAGAATAGCCTCAACAGCCTTGTCGCAAGCCTTCTTCATTCCCTTTCTGAGGACGATTGGGTTAGCGCCGGCTGCCAGGTTCTTCATTCCCTCGTTGATCATAGCCTGTGCAAGAACTGTAGCTGTTGTTGTACCATCACCTGCAACATCATTTGTCTTTGTTGCAACTTCCTTGACGATCTGAGCACCCATGTTCTCAAATGCGTCCTCAAGCTCGATATCCTTCGCAATAGTAACACCATCATTTGTGATGAGTGGTGAACCGTATGACTTTGCAAGTACTACGTTTCTTCCTTTAGGTCCAAGTGTAACTCTTACTGTATCTGCTAACTGATTAACTCCTGCCTCAAGTGCCTTTCTAGCCTCGGCACCGTACTTAATTTCCTTTGCCATTTCTGTCTACCTCCATATCTTAATCTGTCTTTTTCTGTCTTATTATTTATGCGTCTAAAAATTACATCACAATATGTAATGTCTATTATCCGCGTATCGCCTCAATATCAAAAACGATTATTTCTCAACGATTGCAAGGATGCTGTCCTGCTTGATAACTATGTACTCCTCATCGTCAAGCTTAACCTCTGAGCCTGCGAACTTCTGATATATTACAGTATCTCCAACCTTAACATCCATAGGAACAAGCTTGCCATCCACAACTGCTCCAGGACCAACTTCTATAACCTCTGCATACTGTGGCTTTTCCTTTGCCTGACCTGGCAAAACTATTCCAGACTTTGTTGTCTCCTCTGCTACTGACTGCTTTAATACTACTCTGTCTCCAAGTGGTCTTAACTTCATGATATATACCTCCTGATTTATTATTTCTTATTTTTTCTCGTTTTTCGTTTTTAGCACTCAATTTATGTGAGTGCTAACACTGTTTTATATTCTATCCATTTCCGAAAAAAAATCAACCCTTATTTTCTAAAAAATATATAAAAAGATGACTTTTTCAAACCAATATCATACATACTACTTAAACAGTGTTGTCCTTGCATAGTCAAACAGATACTGCTGTGCATATCCTCCGATATCTCCAAATTTCTTCACCGCAAATGCCTCTATGTCCGTTTTCTTTGTATCTTTTCCGTCAAAATACATCTGCTCCATTATCCTCTTCATCCACACATCCACCGGAAACGCTTCCCGTCTGCCAAGTCCGAACAACAGAACGCAGTTTGCGACCTTTTCCCCAACGCCCTTTATCGACATTAGCAGTTCCCTTGCCTGTGCTATGTCCAAAGAATCCAGTTTCTCCTTCGTCACTGTGCCTGAATATACCGCCTCCGTAGCATTTTTGATATATGGTGCCCGAAATCCAACTTTGCACTCCCTGAGTTCATCCTCTGTGACATCGTGAAGTTTCTTCACATCCGGGAACACGTAAAATGCCTCACCGTTATATCCTATGACTTCATCACCAAATCTATGCGATATATTTTTTACGCACTGCTTGATCTGCGGTATATTCTTATTCTGTGATATGATAAATGATATAAGTGTCTCAAAAAAATCCTGGTTCAATATTCGGATTCCACTCTTCTCATCAACAGCCGTCTTCAGCGCCCCATCTGCCTTTATGACACTTTGCTTGATGAGTCCATAATCATTGTCCATATCAAGATATGATTTCCATATTGTTTCATAATCCTCCATAGATGAACCATATATCCTGAGCATCTTGTCTGTCTGCTCCATCTTCACTGCTCTGCCAAATGCCACAACTTCATACACTTCTTCGTCAAGCTTGTCAAAATGAAAGCACTGGCCACACTCAAGTATCTGAGAGAGCATAAAATCATTCACGCCATCGACCGTTACTATATTATTTTCACAACTTACATTCATCTTCTGTACACCTGCCATTTCTGTATCTTAAATCTCATGAATTACAATTTGCTATTATCCGCCTAAGCATACTGCATATCATCTGTCTTATAATACTTCTTTATAAATTGCCCTTATAAAACACACCAGACTATTGTATAATACACGTATATTATTTTCAACGTCACCTATGTTATGGTAAGCGGAAATAATTGCCTATATTTAGATTCACAGGAGGACTTATGGCAGAACAGATATATACCATTCCGGTAAACGACGCATTTGACAGCGAATGTGAGTGTCCTATGTGCCAGATGCAAAAGGAACTTGAACGAAACGCAATCGAATACACTATGGGGCCAAGTTATATGGAGGATGACAATCGCGCCATGACTGACAAGCTTGGATTCTGCAGTCATCACCTGAGACTTCTCTATCAGGAGAAGAACCGCCTGGGACTGGCTCTCATGATGAACACCCATATGAACAAGACTATCAAGGATATGAAAGAGCTTGCGGCTAAAGGTCCCGCGGCAAAGGCTGGTCTATTTGGCAAAAGCACTCCAAATGCTCCTATAGTTGACTACATTGAGAGCATGGAAAAGAGCTGCTTTATATGTGGGCGCATGGACAATATGTTCGTGAGATATGTGGACACTATCTTCCATATGTGGAAGAAGGACGCCGAATTCAGAGAGAAATTTGCGAGCTCTAAGGGATTTTGTACATATCACTATGGTATCCTCTACAAGACAGGTCAGAGCAAACTGAGCAAAGAGCAATACAGCGAATTCATCAATGCTTTAAACAAAGTCTTCTTTGAGGGAATGGAGAGAGTGAACGAAGACATCAGCTGGTTCATCGACAAATTCGACTACAGATATAAGAATGAGCCTTGGAAGAATTCCAAAGACTCCGTACAAAGAGGAATCATCAAAATGGGACATACATTTGTGGAATGATGGATAAATAATGATGAATAAATAACAATAGATAAATATAAAAACAACTGAAAAGTAACAGTTATAAAACAAAAGTAAAAGAGACCGTTTCAAGTTTTGTGTAAACGTTAAAAACTGATATAAGATTTGTGAATA
>CABPYV010000010.1:0-117414 GCA_902461735.1 uncultured Coprococcus sp. | reverse complement strand
CCCCTGTTTTCGCCGTGAGAGGGCGACGTCTTAGCCGCTTGACCAACGAACCATAGGTTTTATTTTTTAATTGTAGGATCTTTTAAACTATTCAATCCTTAGCAGTTCGTAGGGGAATCGAACCCCTGTTTTCGCCGTGAGAGGGCGACGTCTTAGCCGCTTGACCAACGAACCATAAGTGCTTGTTTTCTTGCCGCTTCGCTTGCGACCTGTTTAATATAACAGAAACGAAACAAGAATGCAAGCACTTTTTTTATAAATTTTGAAAGAATTTTTTCAAAGAAATTTCGTAAGATTTTGTTTGCCCTTCTATTACTACTATATTGTCAACAATTCCTCTATCTTATTATTCATAATATCATATGAACCCCAATCAGCTTTCTTTATAGGAACCTTTGCCGCTACAACAAGCTTCTTAATCTCGTCAAATATCTGTTTTATCGTCATTGGTGTTCCCAAGGCATCACTTGTAAGGCTCTTTATCTTATCATCGGTGATCGATACTATCTGATGTGCCGCCATATTTCTGATTCGTGATTCTATTGCCCTCATCTTAGTAACACTGTTTTTCACCGATTCATCTTTCAGAAAATGCACAAGTATCGGCTTTAGATTTCCTGCTGCCAGCGAAGAATCCTTAAAGTCTCCTCTAAAATCATCACAGTTATTGAGAACTGTCAAGATCTCTCTTCCCTCTTCTGTTCCGTTAAGTTTGTTTACCATAAGTCTGGAATCACCATTCTGATATTCATTACAATAGCTATGTATATCTATTCCACAATTATTCTTCAAAATAGCTTCAAATATATCCGTCAGCAGAGGAGATATCGCCCTCATAAAATCTCCATACTCTCTGCGGTACATCTTTACATATAAAGTCAAAGCATATTCAAATATCGAAGACTTGCTGCTCTCTTTCACCGGCATTATATCAAACTTGAATTTCTGTGATATGCGCATAACCTCATTCAGATCCAATTGTTGTCTCGCAACAGCAAGTTCAAGCATGTAATAAGCTTCATCAGATATATAATCCCGGATTTCACTTCCAAGCATCAATGCGGATGCATAATTATAGCTTCTCACCTGTCTCACCAATATATTCTTCTTCAATATAGCTGTAAGACTTGGGCAATCAACCTGTTTACACCTGTTTTCTGCAGATTCATCATTATCACGGTCGTGTTCCCAATAATAATTCACATTATATGTATCATCTTCTTTACCGGGATGAAAATTTATAGTTCTCTCTGGAGTAACCACCTGAACTGGGATAATCTTTCCCTCTGACATGACAGCGAGCATAAGCAGCGTACTTTTCATAGCCGGAGTTCCTGAAGCGACATTAACTATAAGTCTGTCATCATCCTGCATATCTTTCTGAATATCCTGGACTATAGGCTTAAATCTTTTGTAGAACTCATCATAATCCTGTACTTCATGCAATTCCTCAGCCTCTATACAGTCAACCTCAAACTTATGATCTAACTTCTCCCCCAGCTTCTCTATACACAACCTGTATCTGTCATCATTCTTCTGTCTGGCAAGCATCTCATTAGATAAAAACAAATACACCTTGTCCGGCTTATAATGTCTGCATATATGCAGCATAGATCCATCATATTCTGTTGACGATGCAATAGGGTCAGTTCCCCCTATCGGTGAAAAAAGTATTAAACGTCCCATTTTAATATCCTCCATCCCTGTCATGTTCTGTCTAAGTAATTATATTATCACAAGGTCATCTGATTCAAGCTCGATTTCCTTTCCTATATTCAATACCTGTCCTTTACCAATGATCTTGTATACGCGAATATTGTCCTCATCCGCATCATCTTCATCTCTTCTGTCAAGCTGCAGTTTGACCTTCTCCAATAACGGGATAATACGACTTCCTGATTTCTTATCTTGGCCTGCATGATCCGCTTTCCAAGTTCCAATGCAAATTCTGAATCGTATAGTCTGCACTGCAATCTCTGCCTTTCAACTCGCACATGTCCCGTAGACTCCAACTGTCCAAAATAACTTCCAACACGTGAATAATATGAAACAGGTATTCCTCTTTTCAAACATTCAACCATGCACTGTGTAGTCATCTGCGCTTTGCCAAATATACTGATGCTCTCCAAAGTTTCCACCGGAATCTTCGTGCAATAATTCTCGTTATACCTTACTTTTATACATCTGTCAGATATAGAAATGTTTGCACTGTCCTCAGTCACATATAACTTCGCCATACATCCAACCCCTTTCGCCAATAAAACCATCATCTATACATGCCAAAATTTCGTCCCCTTTTGGGGTATTTATCTTTGAAGCAGGGCGGCTATATACAATGAGAGGCTATGGAGCCGTTTTCCGTCCCCTACTGGGGTCCTAATTATCTAATCTAGCTACTAAAAGTGATGATGTTTACCACAATAGGTTTCCGTCCCCTACTGGGGTTCTAATTATCTAATCACACTAAAGAGGTATTAACCGCATAGAGTATATTTGTTTCCGTCCCCTTCTGGGGTTCTAATTATCTAATCCAGAACTTTGTGGCGCTTGAGAAGATACAGGACCCGTTTCCGTCCCCTACTGGGGTTCTAATTATCTAATCATAAATAAAGGAATTGCATCTTTCGTATGGATCGCGTTTCCGTCCCCTACTGGGGTTCTAATTATCTAATCTTCACTACGGTTATTATACTTGCGCTTACAGTGTGTTTCCGTCCCCTTCTGGGGTTCTAATTATCTAATCGAATGATTGCTATATCAAGGGCTTCAGCAACAAGTTTGTTTCTGTCCCCTACTGGGGTTCTAATTATCTAATCGAATTTGATGATTGTAAATGCAAGATAAGACCTAGTTTCCGTCCCCTACTGGGGTTCTAATTATCTAATCAAGAATGGTTTACATCACACAATATTGAGGCTACACGTTTCCGTCCCCTACTGGGGCTCTAATTATCTAATCGATGTATACCTGCAGACGAGGCACTACAAGATAGAGTTTCCGTCCCCTACTGGGGCTCTAATTATCTAATCGAGGTTCTTGAGAATCACAAGCACTGGTTGAATGTTTCCGTCCCCTACTGGGGTTCTAATTATCTAATCTTGCGAGAAATCCTAGAGAATCCTATATCTATATCGTTTCCGTCCCCTACTGGGGTTCTAATTATCTAATCAGTATAATAATCATATCATAACAAATAAAAATAATAATTTCCGTCCCCTACTGGGGTTCTAATTATCTAATCAATGAGCGGTAATGAAATATCGAAGATAGTGTACTATTTCCGTCCCCTACTGGGGTTCTAATTATCTAATCGGTATCACAAAGATTTTACACTAGTCAAAGAACTAGGGTTTCCGTCCCCTACTGGAGTTCTAATTATCTAATCAATTAAAAACAGCAGTAACAAAGGATTGATGATTTGTTTCCGTCCCCTACTGGGGTTCTAATTATCTAATCGAGCATATCAAGAACAAAAGAATATAAAGCCCTTGTTTCCGTCCCCTACTGGGGTTCTAATTATCTAATCAAAAATTCATTTTAAATACATAAAAAATAAGAATTAAAAACTTTCCGTCCCCTACTGGGGTTCTAATTATCTAATCCAAAAATAGCTTACATAACACCTTCAAGTAGGCTTTCCGTCCCCTACTGGGGTTCTAATTATCTAATCGGGATGGATCAACGTTTGTATGAACCAAGAGAGCTCTTTCCGTCCCCTACTGGGGTTCTAATTATCTAATCTAATGGTGATGGTTATGCAGAAGTTAAGGCAGGTCACTTTCCGTCCCCTACTGGGGTTCTAATTATCTAATCAAAAAAGAACAAGCTGAGAGGTACATAGAAGCCTTTCCGTCCCCTACTGGGGTTCTAATTATCTAATCCCTGCCTCCGCAAAGCCCCATATTCTCTGTGTTTGATGAGGCATTTGCGGCTGAAAAATCTTCTACTTTATAATTTCTCTTTAAATGGCAGTTCATAGTCTTTTAAATCCTTTTTTTATGCGGTGCGGCGCAAAAATCACATTTTTTTAGTGATTTTAACGCTGCATTTTCCAAATTCGTACATTTTTTCTCTGTAACTTGTAAGTTTAAGTATATGCGGGGACACACCTAAAGACTTGTCTTTATTGTGTTTATGGTTTTGCGGGACACCTGTCTTGGCAAATATCTCTGGCACAAGCTTTATGCCGTCATCGCCAAACAACGAGTAGATGACCGTTTTGCTCACGAATCCAGCGCCGCCGCCCAGCCATACTGTATTGTCATCAGGTCTGTCAGATTCCTTATATTTGCACAGGAACATATCATAATATACTGCTGCAAAATCTGATATCGCAGACATTATATCCCTATCATCCAACTTGCACAACGATGTATCTATAGTCGTTGTAAAATGAATACGAACTCCCGGCTTGATACATTCTCTGAGCAGATTCAGATTTTTATCCTCGCCATCTATATGATGCTCTATCTTCTGGCACAGTGTCAGATCATCAGTAGTGAGGGGATCACTGTCACTCACTATCAAACCCGACATAAAATCATTTACCGCATCAGAGCTTTTTGTGTCCGGTCTATGAAGAGTATTGAATGCAGCCGTCTCAACACTCTTTCCCTGCCTGCTGAGGAATTGCATTCTTTTCGGATGCTGCTCTGTTCTGACTGTTCTCTCAATTTCATCTTTCAATGAACTGTATTTATCTTGATTCTTTCGTATATCGTACGCCAACAGGATTGTCCGAAGCATTCCCTTAAGAGAGCTTCCCGGAATGTATGGATTGCCATACGGATCTTTTATGCAGGTCATTATCTGCAGTTGTTTTCCACGTTCTGATATAACATCCCCACAATCCAGCTCGTACTTTTTCCACTTTTGAATATAATCATCAGGTATTCCTTCTTCCCTGAGCCACTGCCCAAGTCCAAGCCTGTTTTTTCTGAGCATATAATTCTCATATGATCTCTGACGGTTCATTCGGACAAGATCCTTATACATCAGATCAAGACGTGGTATAACGACCTTTCTTCTTCCTATATTAAAATATTCATTCTTCTTAAGTTCATTTCCGTTTCCCACAAATACCGGTCCCCGGGTTGTAAGCTCTATATCATATACCTTCAATGTATTCATCATACGCAGGTCACCTCCAGGAACATAGGCTTTGCATATCTATATACCGGGTGTCGGCCGCCAGCAGACACATCATATACAGAACCCATGTATTTATTGATAACACATGCACCGGAATCAAGTACATACAAGTCTTTCTTTCTCAGATATTCTTCTGAGTATGTATATGACGACACAAAACCGCTTCTCTTTATAAGTTTATAGTTTGCACCATCAAGAGCCATCTCCAGCTCATCATCCTGTGGCAATGACACTGATAATGTCATATACTCCTTACCGGTTCTCGTAAGCCTGTCCTCCAACGATCTATCAACTTTCATATTGTAAAATTCAAATCTTCCAAGTCCTGATGATCTTCTGCCTCCTATGCCGCTATATGACAGGCATTCCAGAAGCGTTTCAGTCAGATCTAACACTTTTTCATCCTCATAGCCCAGTATGATGTATAATCCATTTCCATCATTGAATTGGTACACGCCAACGTGATAAGGCTCCGTATCGACTTTACCACGTACTGCTGCAGATGTTCTGGTTGTTGAATGACCCAGATCTCGAATTTTGTTTGTCTCCTGCCTGGCATCTAATTCGCCTCGAAGATATACATCGAGTTTATCAGCCGGAATATATGTAAGTTTCTTATATAATTTCTTTAATGTTGAATCACCCTGACTCTCAGTAACGATTCTTTTCATTGGCTTTGGCAGATAACATGTATCTCCTATATAAGGGAATGCATCCGATATCTGAAGCTTGCCATCACAGGCATACCCATACAACTCAGCGAGCGTATCTCCCCCTATCTTCAAGGCTTCCTGACAGAGCGCCGAAAACAAGGTATCCGCATGTATTCCAGGATTACTGTCCACCAGCATTGTTTTACCTATATGTATTCCGCTGGTAAATGCCAATTTATACGCCTTGTATTTCATAAGCATCCTCCTATAATTCAGCAGCAAACATATCATTTACCTCTGTCATGATGCCGTCATCCACATCACCGACAACTACATCAGCACACACATCATTGAACTTAACTTTTCCATATCCTCTTGAACCATGGCCTCCCAGATAATCATACTGAAGCAGTTTCATCCCTTCAGCCACAAGTCTCATATCAGACAGAATCTCATCAGCAGCCTCTACCTCATATATAATGTCCAAGTCAAACTGTGCTCCACGGATAACTCGTTCTATCTGTCTTGGATTCGCCACAGCGGTCTGTCTGCTTATGGTGTTTTCGAACTTAACCTCAGTCATACTGTTGATTTCTTTCTTATGAAGTTCTTCACTGTTGCTCATAATCATATCTGCCACAATGATACGGCTTGGATGAGTCTGCCCCTTCTTTGCACTTCCAAATACTCTGATTATCTCTGGTGCATCATTATCAGGTTCGACTATCCTATCATTATAACTCTTTGCCAGCAACGTCCTCATCTTTCCCTTGAGTGAGCTTCCCGGTATCATCGGAAGTTTACTCTGTGTATCTTTTATAACAGATGAATCAACTGCTCCTATTGCTGCAAACGCACTGCCTCCACCTATATGCATTCCTGTTACGACCTCAAGTTTACCTGTTATCTGTATCTTTGCGTACATAGTCATTCCTCCCCTTAATTATCTTTTCCTCTGTTATATCTGTGATATGCAACAAGTGCTTCCATATAATGATTAAACAATATAAATCTTTCACGGCTTCCCTTCACTTCTTCAAGTGCCTGAAGTATCTGGGCTTTTTCTATAAATTCCTTTACAACCGGTGTCCTGCCTGCCTCGTATACACAACGCACTCTGAGATAATCTATACGTGAGCTTAATTCCGGAGATAACTTTTCATCACTCATTATCACTTCATTATATATATCAGCGGACATGGCAAGAAGGTTTCTGATCTGTGACGTGGTTATCCATTTGGTATTTCCTCTTTTGTCTGTATTCTTCGCCAACTCTTTTATAACATTCTCTGCTTTTTTCACATAGGTATCTTTTTCCAGTATCATATCTCATCCTCACTTTCTCTGGTCATGTATACATACATATTTATAGCTGTCTTTAGCTGCCTGCAATCTTCCTCTGACTCTATCCACTTATACATCTTTCTTGAGAATTCTTTATAGAGCTCCTGCTGCTTTTCATCTGCTTTCTTATCAGGTTCCAGTCTTGCCAGAAGATACACATATCTTGCAAAGTTCACAGACTCTCCTCTTCCACGGATTAACTCCAAAAGCCTATATAGAAAAGCACTTCCCATCTCGCTTGAATTGTCAAAGAAATCTCTTATCGTATTATATTTTTCTCCTATTACTTTTTTCTCAAATATATCCCAGTTATATGTTGCATCCGATATAGACACAGTCTCTTTGTTGGATACCATCTTATGAACTTCGCCATCAGGCAAAAGCGTGATCGCATCCTTACCGGGCAGATTCTTCGAATCCTCCTCGAGATCTCCAACCTCATATGCAATGCGGCTTATCGGATATCCTGAATCATACATTCCTATTCCAGCCGACAAAGTAAGTGTTCCCAGTGTATACTTCTTGAAATTTCTTCTTATATCAACGGCGAGCTCCACTATGTCATTCCATGCTCCGACTATAAACAGGTCATCACCACCAGAATAAACTATGGTTGCTGAACGCCCACCGTTGCTTTCACCTATCATATATTCTTTTTCTGCGAGCAGTGTGTTTATGTAACATTTGAAGAACATCGACAGTTGTCTTGACAATGTTGCTGTACGTGATATCGTATTATACTTCTCTGCAAATCCAGAAGTGAAAGCCTGTCCCATATTATCAACATCGGCCCTGAGAACTCCGATTCTTCTCACAGCACCGGAATCAAATGCATGCCTTGCAAGGTCCTCCATAGTCTGACAGTCATCACCACTGTAATTTCCTACCCAGATTCTTGCTGCAACATCCAGTCCCGTGTAATACCTGTTCTTTGAATATGCTCTGAGCAAGGACTGCGACTGATTCTGCATTCTATTCCTTAACTTCTGTTCTGATTCGGCTATCATCCATGCACCACATGGAAGTGGCAGGCCATTTTCAACCTCTGAACTGGTTATTACGAAGAACTGTTCATTCATGATTGCTTTTGAGGATTTTCTCATCGCATCACATATGCTGCACACTCCTTCTTCATTCACCCTGTCAAGTCTTTTACATATTCTGCACTCTCTGCTGTACTGTATCTTCTTCGAGCTGTTAAGATTCTTTATCTGTTCGATCATATATCTATTGGACTTCTTTTCACCTATGGCATTACTCATGGTTTTGAATAATTCGCCGTAGCTTTTTTCCGGAACATTTTTCAGATTGTCCGCCGATGCCTCGGCATAGCCATCTGCCACATATAATGCAATATCATAGTTTTCTGTAAGCCACTCGTTGGTCTCACCCATGAACTTTGCCAACACATCCTTCACGGCAACTGTGTTTGGCAGGATCATGTAGCAATGTCCTCCACCGGCATATAACAGATTGGCTCTCGAGAGCGACAATCTCTCAAGCAATGTGTCTATCATGTGCTCCATCATTATTTCCAGATAGAACGATCTTGCGCGGAGCGTTTTAAGCGCATCCTTGCTATGTATAGTGTATATAAAATCCTGTATTCCCGACAGATCCATAGAGTATAATAAAAACACTTTCTTTCCATAGAAATCCTGTGCGTTTTTATAAAGATACTCCCTGTAATCCTTAACCTGACTGTCATTCATATACTGATAGATACAACTGCTGATCGCAGCAGTAAGTTTAACATGATCAAAAAGTGATATATCTGCCACCTCTCCTTTTGATGTTGACGATGGGAGATAACTCATAGTTGCTTCGAGGACACTTAATATGGAATTTATGTAATGTTCATCCCACTTTATACCTTTCAGCGTATCTGTTATTCTGCTTTTCACCTCGTTATAAAAGCCTTGATCAAAACTCTTCTGTTCATCCACAGGATAATTGATATGATCTTCTTTAAGCATATCCGGACTATAAAAAGCATTTCCCGAATTGCCATTCAATATGTTGAACACCGGCTGAAGAGGCATAGACATTTCAAATCCATAATCCTCTTTTTCTTTTCCACGCCTATCGGTTGCAGAGGCTATATTATCTGCAATATACGTTATATACGCATTTGAATCGTTTGATATATTTGCAGATCTAAGCATGTCCGCATGATGATATAATACCGAATCAAGAATATCTTTATCATCAATCCCGATTTCTTCTCTCAGATAATCATATCCACTTCTGCTGTGATTTCTTCCATCTCCTGTCCTGTATATGACTTTTCCAATGTCATGAAGAAGACTTCCCACTATCAGCTTGACTTCCTGATCTCTCATTGTTTTTCTTCCTCCTCTCTTCTATATGTAGACATCCCATTCCCAGGGCAGTCTTTATTCCTACACCAGAATAATTTCCAAATTCGAAAAGCATCCTGGCAAAGTTAACCATAGTCTGTGGTCCATTTATATGTATATAAATACGCCCTACAAATGCCGGAATACTTACGCTCTCCAGACTATATCTTACACTTTTCAGGTTATACCCTGTTATCTCCGTGTTTGACGTCAGTTGTTCCAGCGTATCCTGACTAAACATCCCTCTACCCGAAGAAACAAGATCGAATCTCGACATCAGGCTTTGGTATATATTATAAATTTCCGGGTAAAAGTGATATCGTCCATCTTTCTTAAACGATGTTGGAGAGCGGAACTCTATCGTAAAATTGCGCAGAGAATCCTCCGAATAGAACTTTTGAAACAGATCATCTACATCTGTTTTGACTATCTCTTTTTTCTGAATCATGATTTCAGCATTATCATGCTTTAATGTGAATTTCTTGAACTGACCATCTGTCAGTACTGTCATTATCTTATCATAGGCATCACCTGACAGAGTCCTAACCGACCATACTATACTGTCTTTTTCTTTGAGTATGCTCTGGCTATATGGCTTCATTCCCTGTTCATGAAGCATCTCTACATATGACGAATCCAATTGTTCATATAACACGCCCTGTAACAGAGAACCCTTATTGCTTATAAAATCCGAGCAGTCTATACCGCTCAGGCTCAATCTGCACTCAGCAAGTACATTATGATTATCCATCAACATCCCCCTCATATATTTTTTTATAACACTATGTATATAATACCATTTTTTATATATTTTGCACTATATTTTTGTGCATTTTGTCTATTTTCATCATATATTTTTAGTTTTTTTGAAATTTTTAGGTTTTATTTTTTTGCTTGGATTTTTTTGCTTGTTTTCTCTTTTTCTGATTATATTTCTGACTATATTTCTGATCATATTTCTTTATTTTCTGTATCAGTTCTTCAGGTACCTCTTTATCCTGATTGATCAGAATCATTGCCTGTATAGCATAAGGATTCTCTCTTTCTCTGCCCACTTGTGTATCATCTATAAGTGTCGGATCGATACCTAATGCCATAAGTCTGTTGTATTGCCTGCTACGTCTGTCAAGTTCCTCTTTTGTAGGCGCATCTTCTGATTATGGCGCTATAAAGGGTGATATTTTATTGCTTTCTATTTTATTGTTTTTCATTTTTCTGTTTTCCATTTTCCCCTTTTCCTCTCGCCATATATGAGCCATCTTTTACACCTTGCAGTAATGGATATTCCAAGACGCCCTTATTATTTTTTATCTTTAAGACAGCTATGTTCTTTTTGCCCAAAGTGTACCCATCTATTGAGTGTGTGAAAATTATATACTGATTTGATGTGTTTACAGATATCAGTGATTTCAACTCTTTATCTAATATGATGTCCGCGTCATCTACAACAAAAATTTTGTCTTTATGTGTAAGTATTTCTGACTTTATGTACTTTTTATCAGGCACCATATGGTTGAAGAATATAAACCGTGAATCCTTCTCCGCTCTTGCTTTATCGAGCATCAATTTATACAAAAAGGTCTTGCCTGTACCTGAATCTCCATCTATCAAAGTTAGCCTGCTCTTTAGCTCTAGCTCAAACACCATATCTTCACTTTTTATCTGCATATTATGTATCATGTCCTCACCTCATATAAAAGCTTCCCTAGCTCCATGTATATCGTACCATTTTATGTGATTTTTGCATTCTATTTGTAGTGTAATCTTATCCATTTTTAGAATTTCAGTTTTATCCATTCACTGTTTAACCACTTTTCGTTTTATCCATTTATTTATATATTAACAAAAAAAGATACAATATTTTCCCTGAACAAGCCTTTTACCCCTTGAAAGATACAAAATATTCAAATATTGTATCTTTCAGAGGATAAACTGGCTAATATGGAAAATATTGTATCTTTTAAGCATAAAACTTATTAACTTGAAAAATATTGTATCTCTTTACATAAAGTCAAACAGCGACAGCTGATTTGTCTCAGGCATTCCGTCCAGGATTCCGAGTTCGCTCATCTTCTCTATGATTCCCTTGCCTATCTTGGCGCGTTCATTGATCTCCTCCTTGGAGAGGAAAGGTCCCTTCTGGGCGGCATCGTAGAGCTGCTGGGCAGCCTTCTCTCCCATTCCTTCTATGGATGCGAAGGATGGCATGATCTTGCCGTCTATTATCTGGAATCTGTCGGCTTTCGCCTTATATATATCTATTGGAACAAAGTCGTAGCCTCTTGCGTACATCTCGAGAACTATCTTGAGATCCTTGAGCTTGCCCTCGTCCTTGGCTGATCTCTTGTTCTTGTCCACCTTGCTTATCTCATTGATATGGAAGAGAACTCTCTCCTTTCCAAAGCACATCATCTCGTAGCTGAAATCATCAGCTCTGATACTGAAGAATGCCGTATAGTACTCAAGCGGATAATTGACCTTGAACCATGCAATTCTCCATGCCATCATGACATATGCCGCAGCATGGGCCTTCGGGAACATGTACTTGATCTTCTGACACGACCACACGTACCAGTCAGGCACTCCGTGGGCTGCCATCTCAGCCTTCCAATCCTCCCATTTGTCACATTTACCCTTGGCAACTATTCCCTTACGAACCTTCTCCATGATGTTGAAGGCAAGTCCGGCATCAAGTCCCATGTGTATCAGATACACCATGATATCATCACGGCAGCAGATGGCTGTCGATATGGTACACTTGCCCGACTTGATGAGTTCCTGCGCGTTGCCCAGCCATACATCGGTTCCATGTGCCAGACCTGCTATTCGCACAAGGTCTGAGAAACATGTAGGCTTTGCATCTATAAGCATCTGCATGGCAAAGTCAGTTCCGAACTCCGGTACACCCAGACTTCCAAGCGGTATTCCGTTGATATCCTCAGGGGTGATCCCCAGAGACTTCGTGCTGTGGAATAGCTCCATGACATCCTTGTCATCAAGTCTTATCTTCGTGGCGTCCAGTCCCGTCAGATCCTCCAAACGTCTGATCATGGTCGGATCATCATGTCCAAGGATATCGAGCTTCAGCAGATTATGATCAATGGAATGGTACTCAAAGTGTGATGTGATGATATCCGATGTCACATCATTTGCCGGATGCTGTATAGGGGTAAATGAATATATCTCCTCATGTCTCGGAAGAACTATCATACCACCCGGGTGCTGTCCGGTGGTCCTTCTGACACCTGTACAGCCTAGAGCAAGACGCTCCATCTCACATCTCCTCTTTGTCACCGTTGCGTTCTCCTCGGCATACTTCTTGGCAGCCTTTTCATCCATTCCGGATGCCTTAGCCTCTGCCAGCAGGGCTTCTTTGGAGTGATCCTTAAAATAATTGTACACATATCCAAATGCTGTCTTTTCCGCGACACCGCCTACAGTACCAGCCTTAAACGCCTTTCCCTTACCAAAAAGAACCTCGGTATATGCGTGTGCCTTCGACTGATACTCTCCTGAGAAGTTCAGGTCGATATCAGGCTCCTTGTCTCCGTTAAATCCAAGGAAGGTTTCGAATGGTATATCGTGTCCCTCCTTTATGAGTGGAGTTCCGCACTTTGGACAGTCTCTGTCCGGCATATCGCATCCGCTCATTCCTGAATACGACTTTACAAGCTCCGAATCAAAATCTACAAAATGGCACTTTGGACATATATAGTGCGCCGACAGAGGATTAACCTCCGTGATACCGGCCATTGTCGCAACAAATGAAGAACCGACCGAACCTCGCGAACCAACCAGATATCCGTGGTCATTTGAATCCCACACAAGCTTCTGTGCAATTATGTACATAACCGCGAATCCATTTGAGATGATGGAGTGTAGCTCCCTGTCCAGTCTCTCCTGAACCTGCGGCGGAAGCTCAGGACCATATATCTCATGCGCCTTCGTGTAACATATATCAGTAAGTGTCTGATCCGAATTCTCGATTATTGGCGGTGCCTTATCAGGTCTCACCGGTTCAATCCTCTCCACCATGTCAGCTATCATATTGGTGTTGGTTATGACTACTTCCCGTGCCTTGTCACTTCCAAGATACTGGAATTCCGCCAGCATCTCCTCCGTTGTCCTGAAGTAGAGTGGCGGCTGCATGTCCGCATCGTCAAATCCCTTGCTCTTCATGATTATCGCTCTATATATATAGTCCTCCGGATTCAGGAAATGGACATCACATGTAGCGACAACGGGCTTGTTGAACATCTCGCCAAGCTCCACTATCCTCTTGTTGTACTCTATCAGATCGTCCATGGTCTTTGGATTTCTGGTATCCCTTGTCATGAACTCATTGTTGCCAATTGGCTGTATCTCCAGGTAGTCAAACCAGTTTACCAGTCTCACTATCTCTTCATCGGGAGCATCGTCAACGATGGCTCTGAACAGTTCTCCCGCCTCGCAGGCAGATCCCAGTATCAGTCCCTCCCTGTATTTGTTGATGAGACTCATCGGCATACGCGGTCTTCTCGCAAAGTACGTAAGATGTGACTCAGAGATGAGCCTGTACAGATTGACCCTTCCGATCTCATTCTTCGCCAGGATGATCCCATGGTATGTCTTGTCCTTTTTTATGGCGTCAGGTGACGTACTTCCGAGGACATTCAGATCATCCATGGTCTTGACATCTCTCTCCTTCAGCATATCAAGGAGCTTGAAGAACACCTTTGCCGTGGCCTCTGCATCATCTATAGCCCTGTGGTGATGGGCATTGACAACCTTAAGTTCCTTACACACTCTGTCCAGAGTGAATTTGCCAAGCTCCGGCAGAAGTATGTGGCTGAGCGTCATAGTGTCCAGAACCGTATTGTCGAACCTCAGTCCCAGTTCCTCCGCATTCTTCTTTACAAATCCCGTGTCAAATGACGCATTGTGTGCTACCACTATGTCATCACCGCAAAACTCCACAAATCTCGGTACTATGACATCATACATAGGTGCATCCTTTACCATGTCATCGTTTATGGAGGTGAGCTGTTCTATCTGGTATGGTATCGGAACGCCTGGGTTGATAAACTCTGAGAACGTGTCAACGACCTCGCCGTTCTTCACCTTGACAGCACCTATCTCTATGATCTTATTGTGTTTCTTTGAAAGTCCTGTCGTCTCTATATCAAATACTACATATTCTGAATCAAGACTCTGGTTTCTGGAATTCTTGACCAGATCTTTGAGATCGTCTACAAAATATCCCTCGACACCGTATATTATCTTGAAATCTTTTCTGAGTCCCTTTGTGTGATTGGCTATAGGGAAAGCCTGAACCACGCCGTGATCTGTGATGGCTATGGCCGGATGTCCCCAGTCGCTGGCACGCTTGACTATCGTCTCTATGTCTACAACACTGTCCATCTCGCTCATCTTGGTGTGCATATGGAGTTCGACTCTCTTCTCCGGATATGTATCCATACGAGGCACACGGAAATCCTGTATATGCTTCATTCCGAGCACTCTGCAGATCATGACCTCCTTGGCATATGAATCAAACTCTGCGAGTCCTTTCATCCTATAGAACTGGCCTTTTTGGATCTCATCCCTGTATACTTCCATATCCTCTGGGCTACAGAACATCTTAAAACCTATGGTGTCTGTAAAATCTGTGATATAACCCGTCAGGATAATCTTACCATTTCGGAGTTCTCTTTCCTCTGTGCTCATGATCTGGCCATGTATAACCACTTCTCCGATACCATCATTTATGCTGGATATCTCAAGGAGCTGTCCTTCCACATCCCTTCCTATGAACACATCAGGATCATCCGAATATCTTTTTCGCCTGCCAAATGCCTCCTTGCCGGCTGGTTTCTGCCCATTGTCCCCACCGGATGCAGGTGCCGCCTTTGCATCTGTTTTCTTCTCTTCTGCAGCCTTTTCAGTGTTCTTGCTGACAGCCAGCTGTTCCTTACCCACAGCCTGTCCGTCTACTATGATGTCACCGTGATCCCTGAGATTGCTCAGAATTGCGTCTATCTTCTGCTTTTCAACAAGCGCACTTGCACGGCGAAGCTTCTCCTTGTCCGCCTCACTGAACTCAAATGCGACATTGACACTCATATCGAATCTGTCCTGGAACATCTCTTCCATATACTGCTTTATCTTATCTGCGTGTATACGAGCTATCTTACTATCCTCTATCGCTATGGTTATTACATCTTCATCACAGTACCATTCACCCACGGATCTGGATATCAATCTGTAACCCACATTGCTGAATGATTTTATATCGTATAATATACTCTTCTCATATGCCTTTACGATCGCCTCCAGATTATACTGAGTCGACAGTGTATAATGTTCCTTTATCCTGACTGTATACCTTCTCTTGCCAAACAGGTGCTTTCGCAAGGTTTCCTCCGCCTTCTCGATATTTGGACGGCTTATGATATGTTTGGATCTTATATCAACCTGCAGAATGTCTTTATTCTCTATTATAACTACTCTTGTTACATACACCTCTTCCCTGAACAGACTATCCAGTTCCTTTGGCATCTCTAATCCTTCAAAGACGTCGAAAAATGGCTGTTGTTGTTCAACATCAGCTGATGCAGAAACGGCTTGTTCTGCTGACTCTTCCGTTGATGAAGATTTAACCTGTTCAGCAGAGTCACATTCCGGCTCTACCACGTCCTGATATGTATTTTCAGGCGTCGTTTCCTGCACAGCCAGATTAGAAGTCCTTTCAGCATTCTCCTGCACAGCCAGACTCGAAGTCCTTTCAGCATTCTCCTGCACAGCCAGATTCAAAGCTCTTTCAGTATTTCCCTGCACAGCAGGTTCAAAATCATCATGCCAGTTGGCTGCATCGCCGTACATGAACGCCTGCAGCTGTTCCTCCTGCATCTGCTCCTCATAATACATGGCATCCTGCATATCCCTGGCATACCTCTCGTCAATATTCTCTTGTTCTAAGATTGGATCTTCATTGTTATTCAACTAATCATCACTCCAATTATCTAATTCCCTCTTCAGAGCCGGAATAAATTCTTCCTCACTCAATCTTCCTACAACTTCACCTTTCTTTATCAGGAGACCACAACCTTTACCTCCTGCAATTCCCAGATCCGCTTCCTTCGCTTCTCCCGGGCCATTCACAACACATCCCATAACCGCAACCTTGATATTCAGATGATCGTAATCTGACACAAGCTTCTCCACCTTGTTCGCAAGCCCTATCAGGTCGATCTCTGTACGCCCACATGTAGGGCATGATACAAGCTCCACCCCTCCTTTTCTGAGGTCGAGAGCTTTGAGGATCAACTTTGCAGACAGGATCTCATCCACCGGATCCCCGGTGAGTGATACCCTAATGGTATCTCCTATACCTTCGTGCAGGATTATTCCAAGTCCAACTGAGGATTTGATGTTTCCCCTTGTCACAGTTCCCGACTCGGTTATACCTACATGCAATGGATAGTCTGTCTTATCAGCTATTATCTCATGCGCTTTAACGCACATCATGACATCTGAGGATTTGATGCTTATGACTATATTGTGATAGTCAAGCTCCTCTATCATACGAACCTTGTCAAGAGCACTCTCAACTATCCCCTCAGCCGTGACGCCGCCGTATTTTTCCACCAGATCCTTTTCAAGGGAACCACTGTTGACTCCCACTCTTATAGGAATATTTCTTTTCTTTGCAGCTTCCACAACCTTTGCCAGATTCTGTTGTCCGCCGATATTTCCCGGATTGATCCTTATCTTGTCAACACCGTTTTCGATGGCCCTTATTGCAAGTTTGTAGTCAAAATGTATGTCACCCACAAGCGGTATGTGTATTCTCTTCTTGATCTCCGGAACAGCTTCAGCCGCAGCTTCATCGTTGATGGTACATCTTATGATGTCGCAGCCAGCCTTCTCAAGCTTTAATATCTGTGCAACCGTGGCTTCAACATCACTTGTCTTCGTGTTCGTCATGGACTGAATGAGTATCGGATTTCCTCCGCCGATAACCCTGTCACCTATGTGAATTTCTCTCGTTTTCATTATACCTGTAAACGCCAGTACCATGACGGCACTGGCGTCTTCCTCCTATTTACAATATATTGTTGTCAACTAAAAAATACATTTTTAATATCATTGAACAGAATAACTACCATGAGTATCATGACGAGCACAAATCCTATGACCGTCACTATATTCTCCTTCTCCTTCGGAACCTTCCGCCTCGTTATAAGTTCTATCAGCAGGAACAGGAAACGTCCGCCATCTAGTCCCGGTATAGGCAACATATTCATGATTCCAAGGTTAGCCGAAAGGAGTACAATGTAGTTCATCCAGTTGAGAAGCACGGTAAGTACATCCACCTTGGCAGCCTCATTGAATGTATCATTCATACTCTTTGCAACGCCCACCGGTCCGGACACCTCGTCTGAGCTTACCTGTCTTGTGACAATGAGCTTAAGGCTCAGGAAAGTGGCTTTGACCCAGTATCTGACTTCATAAGCCGAGTACTTCATCAGCTCTCCAAAACTCTTAGGGAGCACATATCCACAGCTGATAATTCCTACTTTATATCCAGCACTTGTCTTGACCGGATGAACCGTCGTATCATACACAGTTCCATCAGGTCTCTGAAGTTCCATATCGATAGGTGAGCCATCTCCGTATATCTCCAGATATATCTGCAGTTCACGGAAATTCTTGATGCTGCTTCCTCCTATCTTGAGAACTGTGTCACCGTCTTCAATTCCTGCCTCCTGTGCCGGATATACGCCGCCGAACTCTTTTACAGAATCTGCATATTCGCTCTGCTGCATCATATCTTTGTCATACACCTGACCGATGGTTGCCGGATCTGTTCCACAGAAATGTATGATAACCGCTGAGAAAATAAAAGCTATAACTATATTCATGAACGGACCGGCAAGTATAACCGCCATTCTCGCCCATATTGACTTCTTGTCAAATGAGTTCTCATCGTTCTCATTCTCCTCCTCATCCTCACTGAGCATCATGCAATATCCGCCCAGAGGTATCAGCCTTAGGGAATACTGTGTCTCCTTCTTTGTAAATGAGAAAAGCTTTGGTCCAAGACCCATCGAAAACTCTTTTACCGTTATATGATTCATCTTGGCAACTATAAAATGTCCAAGTTCATGGAAAAATATGATCACGCCAAATACAAGAATGATAAGTATAATGTTCAATCTACCACCTGCTTTCTGCCAATTCATATACCCATTTTTCTGTATCCAGTATCTGTGATACATCCGGGTTCTCTATAACTTCATGTGCCGCCATGCACTCTTCGATTATCCTATAGATATCGAGGAACTGTATCTTTCTGTCAAGGAACTTTGCTACCGCACATTCATTTGCCGCATTAAATACGGTAGGCATCGAACCGCCCTTTCCAATAGCATCATACGCATATCTGAGTCCCTTGAAGGTCTCCATGTCCGGCTTCTCCACAAGGATCGAGCTCATCTTCCAGAAATCCAGACGATCTCCTTCAAGATATCTTCGCTCCGGGTAAAATAATGCGTACTGTATAGGCAGCTTCATATCCGGGGTTCCGAGCTGTGCCATGACCGCGCCATCTCTGTACTCAACCATAGAATGTATTATGCTCTGCGGCTGGACAACAACCTGTATATTCTCCGGGTCGACATCAAAAAGCCATTTTGCCTCTATAACCTCGAGCCCCTTGTTGACCATTGTAGCCGAGTCGATGGTTATTTTTTTACCCATGCTCCAATTCGGGTGCTTAAGGGCGTCCTCAACCTGTACGTGTGACAAAAACTCTGTGTCTTTTCCTCTGAATGGACCTCCAGATGCAGTCAGGAGAATCTTTGCCACATCTCCATGTACATTTCCCTGAAGGGACTGGAATATGGCTGAGTGTTCACTGTCAACAGGGAGTATTGAAACACCCTTCTCCTTTGCAAGCGGCATGATGATATGTCCTGCCGTAACCAGAGTTTCTTTATTTGCAAGGGCTATATCTTTTCCTGCATTTATAGCCGCGATCGTAGGTCTTATGCCTATCATTCCAACTATACCCGTAACCAGTATGTCAGACGATTCAAGCTCCGCTATCTCAATCAGTCCATCCATACCGGATACCACTCTTATATCTGTATCAGACAGGCTCTGTCTGAGGGACGCTGCGTCCTTCTCACTCCATATACCTACAATCTCTGGTCTGAACTCCCTCGCCTGTTGCTCTAGAAGTTTTACATTCTTTCCAGCAGCAAGAGCTGCTATATTCAGATCATCATTTGCCCTGGCAATCTCCAGAGTCTGCGTTCCTATGGAACCTGTAGATCCAATTATCGCTACATTCTTCATGTTTGTCTCTAACTTCCTCCTACCGTCTATTTATCTCAAAGGACACAATAGGCAGTATCCAGTGTACACACTGGGCACTGCCCACCTTTTTCTGTCCCCATTTTACAGCAGATATATCAAAAGATAATAAATGATAGGTGCTGTAAATATTATACTGTCAAATCTGTCTAATATTCCTCCATGACCAGGAATAAGTCGTCCATAATCTTTTATGTCGTTATTTCTCTTGATGGCTGATGCCGCAAGGTCACCTATGACTGCAGGAAGTGCACCGACAGCTCCCACTACTGCAAAAAGCAAAGGTGCGTAATTCATCTGCTCTACATACATATCGAAGAGTATTCCAAATACTGCACCGAACACGCCTGCACCGGCTATTCCACCTATAAGTCCCTCTATGCTCTTTTTCGGGCTTAGCACAGGTGCCATCTTATGCTTTCCTAAAGCTCTGCCCACGAAGTATGCACATGTATCATTGATCCATGAACTTACAAATATAAGAAGCACCAGAACCAATCCATGCTTCATATCTCTTATAAGATACACAAATGACAGCATCACACTTACATAGAAGAAATCCATGAACGATGCCATGATCTGCTTATCTGAATATGTTGGGAATGTAAGCACATACACAGCCAGCATCACCAGAAGGTATATGACCATCATAGGGATTATGATGTCCATGCGCTGAAGGAAAATTGCCACGTAATAGAAAATCGTTGCAAGATAACATACTATTCCCGGGAGCTTTCTGTTGACTCCATATACCCTGAGCAATTCCATATTACCGATCAGTGATACGATACCCATGAATGCACATGTGACAACTCCGCCAAAATAAAGTGTAATGGCAAGTATCACAACCAACACTGCTCCACTTATAACTCTCTGTTTCATTATATACTATCCCTCCGGACAACTGATTATTATTTTGCGTCTCCGAATCTTCTCTCTCTCTTGTTATAATATCTTACAGCCTCCACAAGTGAGTCCATGTCAAAATCCGGCCACAGAGTATCTGTGAAATAGAACTCTGAATACGCAAGCTGCCATGGAAGGAAGTTTGAGGTTCTCTCCTCGCCACTGGTTCTTATGAGAAGATCCGGATCCGGAACTCCCTTGGTGTCAAGATAACCAGCAAACAAACTCTCATCGATATCATCTGCTGTCACTCTGCCATCACCGGCATCCTTCAAAATCTTCTTCACAGCCCTTACTATCTCATCTCTTCCGCCATAATTTATGGCTATATAAAACTGAAGACCTGTATTTCCCGCTGTCGCTTTCTCAAGATCATCCATCTTCTGAACAATATCCTCAGAAAGGCCTTCCCTCTTTCCTATGAGATTCACCTTCATATTCGCATTGTTTGATCTATCTATACTGTCAACAAGATACTTTCTAAAAAGGTTCATTATACCTGTAACCTCTTCAACCGATCGTTTCCAGTTTTCAGTAGAAAATGCATATACTGTAAGATACTTTATCCCCAGCTTGTCACAATTCTCACATATAGCCTCAAGAGCCTTGGCACCCTCTGCATGTCCGTAATTTCTTGGAAGAAATCTCTTCTTCGCCCAACGGCCGTTTCCATCCATTATCACGGCAACATGCTCTGGAATATTAAGCATCTCTCCATTTATCTCTCTCTTCATACACTCAATCTCTATTTTCTCTCTTATAAATTCTTTATTTGATCTTTATTTTATCAGTGTTTCTGGTATGGGCTCAATATTAGACCGTCATGATCTCCTTAGACTTAGCCTCAACAGCCTTATCAATCTGTCCAACATACTTGTCGGTGAGCTTCTGTATCTTGTCCTCATTGTCTGAAAGCTCATCCTCGCTGATATCACCATTCTTCTCCTGCTTCTTGATGGCATCGTTGGCATCACGTCTTATATTTCTTATTGCAACCTTTGCAGCCTCACCCTTTTTCTTGATGTCCTTTACAAGCTCTTTTCTTCTATCCTCTGTGAGCTCTGGGAAGTTAAGAATGATGTTTCTTCCGTCATTGTTAGGTGTGATTCCGAGATCCGAATTCATGATAGCCTTTTCGATCTCCTTGACAAGAGACGGCTCCCATGGGGCGATCATCAGAGTTCTTGCCTCTGGTACTGTTATATTTGCCAGCTGCTGCATAGGTGTTGGCACTCCATAATACTCAACCTTTATCTTGTTAAGGATATTAGGATTGGCTCTTCCTGCTCTGATCGTGGCATACTCTGCCTCAAGATTGTCAACTGACTTCTGCATCTTCTCTTCGTACTGTGATAACATTACTCTCTTTCCTCCTGGATATATATTCTCTTATTTTTATTCTCTTATTATAGTTCTCTTATTATAGTTCACATCTTATCGTAATTTCCTGATCACTCAGCAGTGACATACGTTCCTGTGAATCCGCCTGTGACTGCCTTTACAATGCTGTTCTCATCGCCAAGGCCAAATAGCATCATTGGCATCTTGTTTTCCATTGCAAGAACTGCAGATGCGAGGTCGATAACCCCGAGCTTATTGTCTACTATGTCACTCATCTTCATTGTGTCATACTTCTTTGCATTTGGATTCAGCTTTGGATCACTGTCATAAACTCCGTCAATAGCCTTGCCTGAGAGAATTACATCCGCTGAAACCTCAATGGCCATGAGAACAGTAGCCATATCTGTCGAGAAATATGGATGTCCAATTCCACCGGCAAAGAATACGACATCGCCCTGCTCCATATAAGCTATCGCCTTGTCTTTATCAAAAAGCTCTGTCATATTGCCACATATGAACGGTGTCATGATGTGGGTTTTTATTCCGCAGCTTCTAAAGCTGTCTGCAGTATATATACAGTTCATGACAGTTGCAAGCATTCCGATAGAATCAGCCTTCACCCTGTCCATATTATCAGATGTTCTTCCTCTCCAGAAGTTGCCTCCTCCGATAACAACACACACCTGTATTCCCTTGTCAACGATCTGCTTGACCTGATTCGATACATCCTTTACTGTTGTCTCATCAAAGCCGTGCTTCTTATCACCTGCAAGAGCCTCTCCGCTCATCTTCAAAAGTATTCTGTCCATCTTAATATCTTTTTTATCTGCCATAATGCATATCCATCCTTTGCAATATTATATAATATATTTTTATCTCTCTGCATATTCTTAGATAGTATATCACATACGCCATATATTTCAAACAAAAAAACCGCCATATCTGTTCAGATCTGTTCATACTGACGCTATGCTTTTCCGATACAGCAAATGCCCCGTCCGCCAACCATTACGAACAGGGCATTTGTCAAAATGTAATATATTTATTTTTAGTATATATCTATAGTATCAATAGTCTCCAGAATCATCGCTGCTCTCTGTGTTCACTATTGAATCAACGTCATCTTCCACCTTAAAACTATCAAGGTCAAGAGAATTGCCATATCCCGAATCATTGACAACATTATCACTGATCGTCTGGACTGTTGCTGACGGCGTATAGTTATTGTCGTTAAACAGGAATCTGTGAAGTGCTGTTGCATTTGTCGCAAGGTCACATGCAACTACGTAACTAACATCATTCATCGTAGGGCTTGCTATCGTAAACGGAAATCCTGTGGTTGTTGAAAGCTTATAATTGAAACACGACTTTGCCATGTCCATGATCTCACTTTCTGTAAGGCTTGAAGCAACATCATCAACCACTACATTGATACAGTCGAGCAGCCTTGAAAGTCCGGCACTCTTTGCAGCCTCTATCATCTTTGAAATGACCGTTCTCTGTCTCCATGTTCTTGTTATATCACCTTCATCAGTGCTTCGTATTCTTGAGTAAGCGGTTGCCTGTACTCCATTCAGATGAACAACACCAGTGTCGTAAACATAATCAGAATAGATTCCGTTTACACCCATCTGCTCATCAATACACTGATTGAGTTTGTAGAGCTCCTCTTCCTTTATCTCAATATCAATTCCGCCAAGGGCATCTATAGCTTCTGTAAGTGCAGTAAAGTTGACTGCTACATAATCCGTTATATTGAGATCCAGATTCTTATTGAGCATATTTACCGCACCCTGAGCACCACCATATGCATAGGCATGCGCAGCTTTCTCATATGACTGGCTGTCATTACAAAGTTCGAGATAGGTATCTCTGTATACTGAGAGGAGTTTCACCTCCTGCGTATCGTTGTTGATACTGCATATGATTATACTGTCTGATCTTACTCCGTCATCAACCATTCCCGAATCTCTTGTATCGATACCAAACAGTGCTATATTGGTATATCCGGTCATCTTCTTAACAGACTCTTCATCAAGATCTTCATTGATATGAGTGTTTTTCAACTCGTTATACTGCATTTTGCTGTATGTGTTATTGATGTATGCCTTTACAAAAAGTACACCGATAACAATAGCTGCGACAATCTCTATCGCAAGGATTATTCCCCAAACTTTATTCTTCTTTTTCCTAATATTGTCTTTCATATTCTGCCAATCTTCCGCATCTTCAGCTTCATAATCTTCATCATACTGAGCCGAGTCAACATCATTTTCATCAATATAATCTCTGTCATCATACTCTTCTGATGATTCATCTGCTTCATGTTCCGGTATGTTTTTCCTATATGCATCCGTATCATCGTACGCTGCGTCTCGTCTGTCATCTTCTTCAGAGTCGTAATCTGCATCAGGTCCAAATGCGCTGTCACTGTAATCGTCATCGGATGCTCTCATATCTCCGCTATCGTAATCAGCATCATCATCGTAATCGTCATCGTCATCAAACAACATCTCTCCTGAATAATCAGATCTGTCATATGATTTTTTCTCAGGCTCCCTATGCGGTGTTCTCGTTGACTCAACGTCATCACGGCCATCCTTATTATCTCTCATACTTTTCTCCTAAATATCAATATATTGACCCGGCAATGATGTATATTGTCAGGTCCTGTCTCAAATCTGCCACCTATAATCAATTTGCTGTCCATACAGAACTGCATTTTACTACAAAAATAATCCAAATTCAACGAAATACTGATATTTCATAATTTTCATGATTTTATACATTATCAGCTTTATGCATTATCAGCGTCAAAAATATACTTATCTATAACGGGAACCAATCCGTCATCATCATTGGAGAATGTTATATAATCAGCATGCTCCTTTACAATATCCTGTGCATTTGCCATGGCTACTCCAACCCCTGCATAGTCTATCATAGTTAAGTCATTGTAGCCATCTCCGCAGGCTATCAGATCCTTGACATTCATATCCAGAATGTTAAGCAGTTTTTCGAGTGACGTCGCCTTGTGAACGTTTTGTGGCATAATTTCCACAAAATATGGCTCAGACCGGAAAATTGTAACCTTATCACCAATTTTTTTGATCAGATCCGCCTCTATCTGCTCCGCCTTATCCGGGTCTGCAGTAAGAAGACATTTGTTGAGTGGGAAATCTATATATTCTTTAAAATTGTCTATTCGCATGATCTCCATATGATTGATGCTGGCTTCAAATGTCATATATCCATCTATATCGGTCCCTGTTATGACTCTGTCGCCATCATATGTCACCATGCCGCATCCGGCCTTTAGACAGTAGTCATACACCTCTCTCACTGTATCATTGTCAAGAGCCGCCTGATACACCACATCTCCTGTCTTATAGTTGACAATCCTTCCGCCGTTAAAAGCCAGAACATACCCTCCGAATCTATCAAGCTGTATAGTATCAGCAATCTTTCTTATTCCGGGAAGCGGGCGTCCGGATGCTATGGCTACTATATGACCTTTCTCCTGAACTTCTATAATCTTCTTAAGAGTGTTCGGTGTAATCTCTTTCTGTGTATTTGTAAGTGTCCCATCAATATCAAGCGCTAGCAATTTCTTTTGCATAATGATCTCCTTGTGAAGTCTTTATATATGAATTTTTTATATATGAAATTTTTTCTATGATAAATCTCCCAATTATTATATAATATCTGTCTGACAGATCATCTTTTAGAACGTGGAGTAAATCACATGGATATAAACATATACGTTAATCAGAAAAAAATCAACCCTTTGTGCAGCAAAGCCATCGCCGAATATGTCAAAAGGCTGTCACCGTATTGCACTATGAGGATAGTATGTACACCCGGACATATCAAATATTCACCAGGGCACAACAGTATGCATTACGCCGTTTCTGCAGCTGACTCATCAACTCCAACTATCTCATCCGAGGAATTTTCAAGGCAGATAAATGCAGTCACATCAGGTGGAATATCCAAACTAAACTATTATATAGGATACCCTGCCGAGGAAACTGCCGATATTCATGATATGGAAGCATTCTCCATATGCACAATATCCCCCTCCGCTGAGATGACTGCCCTGCTTCTCAGCGAGCAGGTCTACAGGGCTTACACTATTCTCAACAATATAACTTACCACAAATAATAATATTTATATTACCCTTATCACTTATGCATAGTCTCCGATATCCTCATCAGCTGCTCAGCAAGTGCGACTCTCATAAGCTGGTGAGGGAAGGTCATATCCGATACGCTGAACCTGTAATCTGCCATCTTTACTATCTCATCAGCAAGTCCTAGAGAACCGCCTATGACAAATGTGATCGTTCTGTATTCCCTGTCTTCAGCCTTTCTCACCTGCTGCTGCAGCATATCCGTTGACGTCTTTTTTCCATCTATACACAGCACGATTATATAATCGTCCGGGTTTATGACTTTCTTCAACCTGTCAGCTTCAGCCTGCAATATAAGTGAATTCACCTTTTCACCGCTTTTCTGCGGAATTCTCTCATCAGGTACCTCACATATCTCCAGACTGTCCCTCTTACATATCTCCCTGCGATATCCATCTATAAGTTTAGAAAAATAATCCTCTTTTATCCTGCCCACGCATGCTATCCTGTATTTCAAATGTCTCGTCCTCCATTCAAGTCCAGCATTATTTCAAGTCCAGCATTCATTCAAGTCTATGCCCTATACTGTATTATTGTTGTTCCTCGAGCATCCGGTCAAAATCTTTGAGCTCTGACTCATCATTCTGCTTTGTACACGAACTTACCAAAACAGAAAATATAAGACTCGCGGCAAATCCAACAACATCACCGCTCAGCTCAAATTGCTGTTTCAACGTTACACCATCTATAAATGGAATAAAGTTCCACACTTCAAATACTATCGCGCCTGTCAACACACCGGCAAACATCCCCGCTTTGGTTGAATGTTTATACATCAATGTAAGCATAAGAGGAGCGGCAAGGGCAGCTGTACACATCCCCCAACTCAACGCTATCATCTGTTCTCTATCATATTCGACAAACATTCCAAACACCAATAGTAACATTCCTGTGACCACTACCACCGTTATATCTATCGCCAGTTTAATCACCTTGCTGACATTTTTCATAGTTGGAACAATTCCCCTTATATGTTCACATATCGTTCTCATAAATGACTCCAGCATCACCACGACTGCGAGAATAAAAATCATCAGCACAATGAATCTCAGAACGTATGAATACTTGCTGTCACCCATGAGCTTTTTCATAAGAAGATTGTACACCTGAAAAGAATTCATGTATTTGGTTATCTTTCCGGGATACAGTACAGGTACAACAAGGAGTGCAAGGGCACTGCTTGATATTATGGTAAACCCCTCGAATGCTATCGCCCATATTCTGCCTGCATCCAGTTCTTTAACATTCTGGATATTGATAACACCTTTATACATAAGCGGCATGGCTATACAGCCAAGTCCGATTCCTGCCATGGATACTGCACTTCCTATATTTATAGGTTCTCCATCGTAATACATTATATTGAGATATGTACTTGTACCGCCATCAAGTCTTGCCCACCTGTAATTGTCCAGTATCTCCCAAACATCCATTTTATAGAATGCAAAGCCTATAAGTGCAAAGCATGCAATCATAACCAATATAAATACACATGTCTTGATGATTCCCATAAGGCGATTATCAATGAGGATTGTTGCAAGCACAAGGAAAGACACTATGAGAGCCATCCATACTTTCTCATCCATATCCATGAAATAGGCAGCAACAGACACAATAACCTTTAAAACAGACACTAGTATAAGTCCCAATGTGATGATCCAGATCACCGATACCAGGGCCTTGAGTACCCACGAATCATATCTTGCTGCAAAAAGCTCTGGCGCATTATGTATCTTCTTTTTTGAGATCTCTACATAGGAATTCATTCGTTTCGAAAGGAAAATCCATCCAATAACATTACCGGCAAATAAACCAATGGACACAAAACACTGTCCTGCTCCGTGAAGTACTATATTGACCGGCAGTAAAAATATAACCCACAGTATGACATCGTTCGCGCACACCTGTCCCGCCGTGGAAAGTCCACTGGCATTCTTTCTTTTTATTCCAAACACTCTTTTATCTGTAAAGACCGACATATCTATCTCCAATCCGGCACCAACGATCTATGCCTTCTTTTGTTTATTAATGTTTATAAAATCTCTGACAAATCCACTGTTCAGCGCCATTCTAACACAAGATAAGGCACGTAGTCACCTCTTAATTAATTGTTACATTTGACGAAATGTCAACATTATTTGCATTATTTTTTCAATAGTACAAAAACTACTGTTGTGATATAATCAAAAACGAATGGGCTTTTTTACATATTTATTACTTTGTTTTTACTTTGGGATTTCAAAGTAAAATATTCTTTACTTAGGAGGGCATTTATTTTGGATTTGTTTTCTATTTTAACATTGCTTGGAGGCGTTGGCTTATTCCTGTTCGGGATGAACCTCATGGGAGCCTCTCTAAAAAACCTGGCTGGCGGAAGTCTTGAAAAAGTTCTTGAGAAACTGACAACCGGAAAGAATCAGTTTACAGGAACCGTAAAAGGATTCTCACTCGGTACCGCAGTAACAGCCATCATTCAGAGTTCTGCAGCCACCACCATCATGCTCATAGGCTTTGTAAATGCCGGCATCATGAAACTTGGTCAGGCTATCCCTGTTGTCTTCGGAGCCAATATAGGTAGTACCGCAACCGCACAGATACTTCGTCTGGGAGATCTTGCGGAGACAAGCATATTCTTAAAACTTTTAAAACCATCATCATTTGCCCCTATCCTCATATGTATAGGTGCTTTTATCATACTCTTTACGAACAACAACAAAAAGCGTGATATAGCCAGTATACTCGTAGGTCTTGGAATCCTCTTCCTTGGAATGAACACAATGGAGGGTGTATTTGCACCGCTCAAGGAATCTGAAAGTTTCCAGAATCTGTTCACATCGTTCAACAATCCATTACTCGGAATACTCATAGGTCTGGTACTGACCGCAATAATACAGAGTTCATCCGCATCAGTCGGTATCCTTCAGGCCATATCGTCAACCGGTGTTGTAACCTATGGAACAGCTATCCCTATCATCATTGGCCAGAATATCGGAAAGTGTATGACCATAATTCTCGGAGGAATCGGCGCCAACAAAAAGGCAAAAAGAGTATCGCTCTCTTATCTTTTCTTCAATATATTTGGAGCTGTATTCTTTGTAGTCATAATCTACGGACTTCAGTTGTTCATAGATATGCCTTTCATGGAGAAAGTCGTAAACCGAGGCAATATTGCAAATGTTCACTTCATGTTCAACTTCATCACAAGCTTGATTCTCCTGCCATTTTCCAATCAGGTGGCAAATATCACAGGAAAGATCATCAGAGATGACGAGGAATCCAAGATCGACAAGGAGCTTGCAACTCTCGATCCAAGACTTATAGCCACACCTGCCATTGCCATATCACAGGCAAGAAACGTTATGTTCTCCATGGCTGACTGCATAAGAGAGAACTTTGCCACAGCATGCAGGCTTATCTCCAACTACAACGAGGAAGACGCCGCAAAGCTTGAGGAGAATGAGGACTTCATCGACAAATGTGAAAGTTCCCTCAACAACTTCCTTCTCAAGGTCACATCGCAGAACAACATGTCCAGAGCCGAAAGACTCGATGTTTCAGAGCTTTTGAACAGTTTGAGTGATATGGAACGAATAGGTGACCACTGTGAGAACCTTCTGATCGTATCCAAGAATATTTCGGAGCAAAAGATCAGCTTCTCCGATCAGGGCATGAAGGAAATCCAGACAGCACTGAAAGCAACAGACAATATAATCGACATGACTCTGAGTGCCTTTAAGGAAGATGACCTTCAGGCCATTTCAAGAATTGAACCCCTCGCCCAGACCATAAGCGAGATAACAGAACTCATAAAAGATCATCATGTTGTGAGACTTCAGGTTGGAGAATGTGGAATACCTGGTGGATTTGCTCTAGTTGATATTCTCACAAGCCTTGACCGTATCGGAAGTCACTGTAAAAATATAGGTCTCCATATTGCAAAGAAGATCAGAGGAACCCATATGGACGAAATGCACGGTCATATCTACATTACAGGCTACAAGACATCGGAGGAATACAAAGCACTGTATGTATACTACTCTTCTATATACGAAGATCCTATTGCTGAGGACTTTGACAACAGTCTTCGTGAGCTTCGCGCCATAACCTCCTCAGATGATCAGACTTCAGAGAGTCCTGCCTCTCCTGTCACAGCTCCTAATAATGTTGCTGATACAGATAAAACTACTGATCAGCCAGACAATAATGTCAGCTCAAAACAGAAGGAGAAGAAAGCCTCAGATTCTGATGGCAAGAAAAAATCATCTGCCAAGGGTAAAGCAGCTGAAAAGCACGATAAAATAAAACAAAAAATAGATGAAAAATATTCTGGAAAGAATGGAAAAACCCAGAAGAAAAAATAATATGTGACAGTTTATATTTCGCATACTCATTACTACAAAAATCACTAAAAAATTGCTATAAAAAACATGCGGTTTCATGTTCAGTTCATAACTCTTTGTGTTAATGAACACCACAAGAAACCGCATGTTTTTTCTCTTATATCCGGGTTAATCTCTGCTATACACAACTATCATATATCCGGATTCATATTCAATACTCGCTTCATCTTCTGATATGGAATTGCTCACTCCTCTGCTGTCTCCAATTTCAAATGTATAATTGCTGACATCATACTCAAACCCCGTCAGCGTGACATCTGCTACAGCTCCTCCATAGGGAATCAACGACACATAATCATATCCTTCTATACGGCTAAGTTTTTCACTGCCTTTTATCATAGTTATGATATTATTGTCATCCTCTATATATGCTTTCACGTTGTGGTCTGCACATATCTTTAGCAGTCCTATGTTTGCCATCGTGTGATCCATACGCGTCCCCGTAGCACCGGATATGTATATCTCCGAAGCCTTATGATCCAGTGCATATTGCAGTGCCACATGAGTATCAGTAAAATCTTTGTGGGTATCAAGATCCAGGAATTCTATAGACTTTTTCTTTTTTGCAATTCTTCTATACATTCCGACGACCGCTGAACTGGCTGAATCAAAATCTCCCACTATCACATCAGGCGTCAGACCTATTTTATTGCATATTTCAAGGCCTTTATCAACAGCGATAATTTTACAATCATCACAATCATCACGATCATTACAATTACCACAATTATCATAACAACCCATATGCCTGTCCATCAAACCTTGCAAAGACTGTAGATCGACTCGACCTCCGGATATTATCATATATTTATTCATATTATCTGGCTCCATCAGATTCAATAGATTTAAATGTTTCCAAAAATGCTGTACTGTTTTCATATATATCGCCGCCGAACACTGCTGATCCGGCAACAATCACATCTGCACCAGCCTTTACCACATCCTTGACATTTTTAAGATTGACACCTCCGTCAACTTCTATGCGCACATCAAGAGATCTCTCATCAATAAGTTGTTTTACCTCTGAAATCTTTCTGAGCGAGGACGGTATAAATGACTGTCCACCGAATCCCGGATTGACACTCATCACCAGAACCATATCCACCTCGTCAAGCACGTAATCAATTGCAGATACAGGTGTTGCCGGATTGAGTGCAACTCCAGCCTTCATCCCCAACTCTTTTATAGCTGTGATCGTTCTGTGCAGATGCTTGCAGCTCTCTGCATGAACCGTCACCCAGTCTGCTCCGGCTTTCTTGAAATCCTCAAGATATCTCACCGGTTCCTCAATCATAAGATGAACATCAAATATCATATCTGTCTCTTTTCTGAGACATTTTATAACAGGAGCTCCAAATGATATATTTGGAACAAACGATCCATCCATGACATCCAGATGAAGTGCAGGGACCTTTGCCCTATCGAGCTCTTTTATTCCATCTGCTATATGTGCAAAATCTACTGACAATAGTGAAGGTGACAGAACTATCATTTTACCATTTCCTCTTTTCTTTTAAATCATTGTATATCATTACATAATCATCATATCTTACACGGCTTATCTCTCCATCTGCAACGGCTTTCTGTACCAGACAGTCCGGCTCACTTATATGATTGCACATGTTAAATCTACACTTTCCCGTATATGCCGCAATATCCGGAAAGTATTCTTTCAAATCCTCGGGTTCTATGGAATCCACATATAGGGATGAGAATCCCGGAGTGTCCATTATATATGTATCACCCTCTATATGCATAAGCTCCGAATGTCTGGTTGTATGCTTTCCACGTTTGATCTTCTCACTTACAGCGCCCGTCTGAGCTTCAGCCTCAGGCTTGATCGCATTCAGCGTGGATGACTTTCCTACACCGGATGGTCCGGCAAATACTGTAGTCTTGCCCTTTAGCAGTGTCCTGAGCTCATCTATGCCCTCATTCTCTCTAGCGCTTATAAACAAGGTCTCATAGCCACTTTTACTGTAAGACATACAGGTCTCCATATTATCCTTGCTGAGGTCTGTCTTGTTGAAGCATATTATGGTTTTTACTTCGCTTTTTTCCATGCTGATCAGAAATCTATCCAAAAGATTAAAATTAGGTTCCGGCTCACTCACTGCAAATATAATTATAGTCTGATCCACATTGGCAACAGCGGGTCTTATTAACGAGTTAAATCTAGGCAATATCTCAACGATATTACCTAGATCTTTCTCTGAATCAATTATCTCTATATTCACATTATCTCCAACAAGAGGTTTTATCTTCTTGTTGCGGAATACTCCCTTCGCCTTACATTCATACAGGCCACCATCTCTGGCATCAACATAGTAGAAACCACCTATTCCTTTTATGATTTTTCCTGTTATCGTTTCCGCCACTTATTCTCCGCTCTCCTGCTCCTGTGTAAATGTTGCTGACAATCCTCCGGTATTAAAGCTGGATGTTACATCTATACCTTCTGAATCCGTGATCGTCACTGTGAATGCTCCGTTATTAGAATTTATACCCGTGAGTCCCTGTATTCCATCTATGCTGAGTGGGAAGTCTTTCTCGCCCACAGTTCCACTGTATATTGAATAACTCTCACGACCTATAGTGTATGATATATCTACTGTTACATTTCCAAATGTTTCAAAATCAAATTCTGTATTTGAAATAGAACCACTGAACGCTACCGAGTATGTGATCACCTTCGCACCCTTGCTGACAACATAGGCAACAGAGCTCTGCTCATCAACCTCTGTGTTCACTACAGGATCCTGTGATATTACCTTACCTTCTTCAACTGTATCGCTAAACTCATATGTTGGCGCGCCGACAAGATTGAGCTCTGTCAGCTTCGCAGCCGCATCAGTCTCGCTCATACCCACGAGATTAGGTACTACAACAGGCTTCTGTTCCTTTCCATTGCTGACAATTATCTTGACTGTAGAACCCTCCTCAACCTCGGTTCCAGCCACTGGGTCTGAAGATATTACGTGATCTTTTTCTATATTGTCATCAAAATCATATCCATGCGTGACCTTGAGTCCTGCCTCTTCCAAAAGTGTAGTTGCCTGGCTGTCCTCATAATTAAAAACATCAGGAACTGTTGTCATCTCCTTACCAGATGATATCACTATGATGATTTCAGTATCCTTTGTGATCGCCGTGCCATCATCTATATTCTGGGATACTACATACCCTTTCTCTACCTGCGCATCTGTCTGTTCCTGGAATGTATAATTCGTAAATCCATTCTTCTTCATCTGCTCTTCAGCTGCAGTCTTATAGAGTCCTACAACGTTAACCATAGGTATGGTCTCCTCCGCGGTTGTTGCCAGAGAATCTGCTGAATTGAGCACATCTGCGTTTGTTGTGGCCTCTGTGGTATTTTTTTTCTTGATAACGCCGCCAGGAAACCATCCCGCTATATTGCCTATAACAACCAGTGCCAATATGGCAAGAACAACTGCTATTGCAACACTTGCCACTGTAATGATCTTCTTAAGTTTAGGATCAAGTTCTTCATCCTGATCATCATATCCGTCAGGATTGCCATCCTGATAACCGTCATCCACGTCATTCTCATCCTCCGGATCATCATCTTCTGGAAACAGATCATCAAACGGAGAAGGTTTCATAACCGGTCTGTTGACCTGGATCTCTGATGATCTTGGCGGAACTGGTGGAACAACTTCCTGCGTATTCGCTGTATCGACCTGACGTCCGGTCTTTATCATCTCCATCTCCTGCTTTGTCATCTCTATAGTAGGTGATGATGGGACTGTCTGCTTCGGAACCACTATACAGTCAATATTCGGATTCTCTTTTACTCTGTACAGATCAGCAATAAGTGCATTGGCTGTGAGATATCTTCTCTCAGGCTTCTTCTGAGTACACTTCCTTATGATCTTCTCCAAACTTGTAGGAATGTCAGGATAATACTCTCTAGGTGAAACCATCTCACTCTGAATATGCATAAGTGCTATTGCAACATTGTTCTCACCCTCAAATGGGACATGACCGGTGAGCATCTCATACAGAGTTATTCCAAGAGAATATATATCGCTTCTCTCATCACTAAAGCCGCCTCTCGCCTGTTCAGGTGATATATAATGTACGCTGCCCATCGCATTTGTTGTGGTTGTACTTGAAGATGCCGCCTTCGCAATTCCAAAATCAGTCACCTTGAGAGTGCCATTGTTGGCGATAATTATATTCTGCGGCTTTATATCTCTATGAATTGTATGGTGCTCATGAGCTGCCTGCACGCCCTGCGCTATCTGTATCGCAAAATCTATAGCTTCCATAGGAGCTATTCTGCCATGTTGCTGTATATACTCCTTAAGCGTTATGCCTTCCACAAGTTCCATAACAATATAATATATTCCATTGTCCTCACCTACATCATATACATTTACAATGTTAGGATGAGACAATCCTGCTGCCGACTGTGCTTCTATTCTGAATTTCGTCACAAAGTTTACATCTGAACTGAACTCAGGCTTTAGAACCTTTATCGCAACAAATCTGTTAAGCACATGACACTTAGCCTTATATACCTCTGACATACCGCCAGAGCCAACCATCTCTATGATCTCATATCGACCACTGAGCATCATTCCCGGATTTAACATACCATCTATTCCTCCCAATCTATAGCAGCTATAACGGCTGATATATTATCCTTACCGCCATAGTAATTAGCTCTCTCTATCAGTTTCCTGCAGGCCTCGTCTAAATCGTCAGTGCCCTGAATGATGTCTCTGATCTCATCGTCCTCTATCATGTTGGACAAACCATCAGAACAGAGAAGCACCTTATCATCTGATGTAAGCTCAACCTCGAAGAAATCAGGGACGACACCATCCCCTATCCCCAGTGCTCTTGTTATTATGTTCTTTTCCGGATGATTCCGACCTTTATTTCTGTCCAACTGACCATTCCTGATAAGTTCCTCCACCAGCGAATGATCCATGGTTATCTGCTTAATATCGTTATTCACTATATATAATCTGCTGTCACCTATATTGGCAACATACATTGTACCATCCTCTATGACAGCAGCCACAAATGTCGTACCCATTCCAGCATAATCTCCAGGATTACTGAGTGACAGCTTGTACACCTTGTCATTGGCATATATTATTGCCCTCTTCAGGAGGGTGACAGGATTTCTCATTTCACTTTCACGTATATATTCTGTAGCAGCCTCTATCGCTGTTCTGGAAGCTACATCTCCAGCCTTATGTCCTCCCATACCGTCTGCAACAATATACAGATTCTGTATAGGGCCTATTGTTTTATCTGTGTGAAATATGCTGTCCTGATTCATGGAACGTTTCTTTCCAACATCTGTAATTCCAACTGATTTCATATCCTATATCGTTCTCCAATATCTAAAAATATAATCCGACACGCCACCTTGCCTATTTTATCACAAGACATAAAAAAGAACAAGATGAACTATCTAAAGTCCATCCCGTTCTTCTCTTCATACTTTCGGCGCAGTTGTCCGCACGCAGCGTCTATATCTCGTCCCATACTTCTCCTGACTGTGACTGTGATCTGCCTGCTCTCAAGTATCTTTTTAAAATTATCTATTGATGAGTTGTCAGCCCTTTCATAATCTCTTTCTTTAATCGGATTGACAGGGATCAGGTTGACATGACAATTCATACCCCTTATAAGTGATGCTAGTTCTTTGGCTTTCTCGGGGCTGTCATTCTGTCCTTTTACGAGAGAATACTCAAATGTGATCCTTCTACCTGTCCTGTCAAAATAATATCTGCATGCGTCAAGCACTTCCGCAATGCTGTATCTGTTGGCTATCGGCATCAGTTTTCTCCTGTCCTCATCATTAGGCGCGTGAAGTGACAACGCAAAAGTTATAGACAGGTCAAGGTCTGCAAGTTTCTTTATCTCTGGAACAAGACCACAGCTTGAAACTGTTATATTTCTCTGGCTTATGTTTAATCCATTCTCATCGGTCAGCATATTGATAAATCTGACCAGATTGTCAAAGTTGTCAAGTGGTTCACCCGTTCCCATCACGACTACATTGGATACTCTCTCTCCTGTGAGCTTCTGGATCTTATATATCTGTGAAAGCATCTCAGACGCCGAGAGATTTCGCACCAGTCCTCCTATTGTTGAAGCGCAGAATCTGCAGCCCATCCTGCATCCGACCTGTGAAGATATACACACAGAATTACCATGTTTATACCTCATAAGGACACTCTCTATCACATTCCCATCAAACAGTCTGAACAGAAATTTGTTAGTTCCATCATCCTTTGATTCAAGTCTGGTCACGACATCTACACCATATATATCCTGGCTGTCCATAAGCTCACGAAGTGTCTTTGGCAGATTGGTCATCTCCTCCGTACTATCTGCAAGCTTAACATGAAACCACTGGTAAATCTGTTTTGCCCTAAACGCAGGCTGCCCCACACTCGTTACCCAGTCTTTTAACTCATCGACCGTCATCGACTTCAGATCATTTCCTGTACCCGTCTTTTTCTCTACTATGTCCATATATGTATTCCTATCTTCTCACAAATTTTGAGATAAAAAATCCGTCACATTCATCTATTCCCTGACGCAAAGTTACATAACCCTTCTCTCCGCCATGTTGCGGGATCAGATCATCTATTCCGCAGAGATCAAAGTCATGAGTCTCAGCAAACCATCTGGCATTATCTTCATTCTCCACGCTATCTATAGTACAGGTCGAATAAACTAGCGTTCCGCCTTTCTTCACATACCTGCACGCCACATCAAGTATACTTCTCTGAAGTTCTGCCAGTTCCTTTATGCTGTCTCCTGTGACATGGTATTTTATATCATTTTTTCTGCCCATTATTCCAAGTCCCGAACATGGCAGATCAGCTATAACCACGTCAGCTTTATCCACCAGTGACTCATCGAGCTCCCTCGCATCATAGGCCTGAACCATAACATTATCCAGTCCCAGTCTTTCTACATTCTCCTCTATCAGCTCCACTTTCTTCTCTGTCAGATCTCTCGATATGACTCTGCCTGTCTTTCCTGCCAGTGATGCGGCAAACATCGTCTTTCCTCCAGGTGCTGCACATACATCTATCACTGTATATCCTTCTCTGATATCCGCAGCCCGGACCGCAAGGCATGAGCTTTGATCCTGTACAACAAATTCGCCATCAAAAAATCCCGGTACCTTGCGAATATAGTCATACCCGCTTATGAGTAGTGATGTATCATTAAGAGTTCCCCTGACAACTTTGATTTCGTTCTGTTCCAGTTTTTTTGCAAATGTCTCCACGTCTATTTTATCAGTGTTTACTCTTATAGAGGTTGGTCTCTCACTGTCACCACTTGCAAGCATTTTATCTATAATGTCATAGCTATAGTCTTTTTCAAGAACAGCCAGCAGTTCTTCCGGAACAGAATACTTCACCGAATAGAACAGTCTCTCATTCTCTTTGATATCTGGAAAAACTATATCATCCTTACCACGTGCTATGTTTCTAAGCACACCATTCACAAATCCTCTAAGGCTTCCAAATCCATGATCCACAGCCAGCTTGACACATAGATTACACGCTGTGTGATCCTGCACTGAATCCATGTAAAACATCTCATATGTACCCATCCTGAGAATGCATCTTATCAGCGGCTTGCATTTATTCACCTTAGTTTTTGAGAATTGGTTGATAATATAATCCAGCCTGATACGTTTTTCCGTAACACCCTCTACCATTCGGGTTATATAAGCTCTATCCTGTTTGCTCATAAACTGATTCGCCCTGAGAGCCGTTCCCAGCGCAGTATTCGAAAAAGTATGGTTCTTTTCAATATCCAGCAGTGTCGAAAGAACCACCTCTCGGGTGTTTTTTTCCATACCTTCTCCTATACCCTTTCTCCATCGCGCAGTTTATTTCCCGCGAGGAACGCTGCTGTGTCCATCGGCTTCTTTCCCTCTGGCTGAAGTCTGGTTATCTGAAGAGCTCCTTCACCACAAACAATAGCAAATGACTTCTTAGTCACACAGGCTATCTGCCCAGGTGCCATTCCGTCAGGTGATTCTATCACCTTCGCGCCATATATTTTTACACTCTTACCATTTATCTTCGTATATGCACATGGCCATGGCTGAAGTCCACGGATCAGTCTTTCAATCTCAGCAGCAGGCTTTGTGAAATCAATGTCTCCCATGTCCTTGCTGAGCATTGCCGCGTAACAGCTCTCTGCATCGTTCTGAACCGACCTTACAGCTGTGCCATCCTCAAGTTTAGCAAGTGTGGATATTATGAGTTCCGCGCCAGAAACCGCAAGCTTGTCCGTAAGAGTCGCTCCCGTATCGTTATCATCTATAGGTACGATAGCCTGTTCTATGATATCGCCGGTGTCCAGACCTTTAGCCATATACATGGTAGTAACGCCTGTATTCTTCTCACCATCTATGATCGCCCTCTCGATGGGCGCAGCACCTCTGTATTTTGGCAGAAGTGAGGCATGTATATTTATGCAGCCATATCGAGGTATATTTAGTATACTTTCCGGGAGTATCTGTCCATAAGCGGCAACAACTATAGCATCTGGAGCATAATTTCTTATCGTCTCCACATTATCACTCTCCCTGAGTCTGACCGGCTGATACACCGGGATTTCGTACTCGAGGGCTTTCACCTTAACCGGTGTAGGCTGAAGGGCTTTGCTTCTTCCCTTTGGCTTATCCGGCTGGGTATAACACGCCACGATCTCATGTCCGGCTTTTACAAGACTTTCAAGAGCCTTCACGGCAAAATCCGGCGTTCCCATATATATAATTTTCATCTGTCATTCCTCCTGTCATATTGAACGTCAGCACATTTCTTCATATCAGCTATTCATATTCGTTATTTATTTCAGTTTTTATTATTGTTATTTATTTCTGTTCAACCTCATGAAGGCCATCCAGAACCAGATCTTTGTACAGCTTTCCATCAAGATGATCCAGTTCATGGCATATAGCCCTGGCAAGGAGTCCCTCACCCTCGACTGTGAATTCTTCCATGTTCTCATCATATGCCTTACACACAACATGCATAGGACGTGTAACGGTTCCGAACTTTCCCGGCAGGCTAAGGCATCCCTCCTCGCCTGTCTGTTCGCCATCAGCCTCTATAATCTCCGGATTTATAAGACACAATGGATTGTCATCACACACGTCTATCACGACTATCCTCTTGAGTATTCCAACCTGTGGAGCTGCAAGGCCTACACCATTTGCCTCATACATTGTCTCAAACATATCATCTATAAGCGTCAATGTTCTGTCATCCATTTTCGTAACAGGTCTGCAAGTCTTTCTAAGTATATCATCTCCATCAAGTCTGATATTTCTTATTGCCATGTCTGTAATCTCCTTTTCTTTACTCAACTAATTCATATTCTTTTTCATATTCTTTTCGTATTCTTTCAAATGCATATGCTTATATCAATACATGTTCATAGGATTAAAGTCAAAGAATACATTTATGCCTGTGTTGGCACATTTATCTTCTTCGCATTTCGTCGATTTCGTCGTTTTCATCCATGCCTCAACTGTATTTTTCACATCTACAAGCACATTGTAATCCTTATTCTTTATATATATCACTTTTCGGTACATATCTTTTATCTTTGACAGAGCCGGCTCCGAAGGTCCGATAACTGACATGTTCCTCACGTCTTTGAATTTTTCCCTTATAAGAGAATACAACCTATCCATTATATTGGCAAGCTGTTCTTCATCGTTACCCACCGCCATTATCACCAGCATATTCCAAAATGGAGGATAACGCATGAATGAGCGATAAGCACTCTCGGTCTCATAGAACGATCTATAGTCCTGATTTGCCGCAGCTATTATCGCATAATTATCCGGCTTATATGTCTGGATCACAACCTTGCCCGGCACATCACCTCTGCCGGCTCGTCCAGCAGCCTGGGTGAGAAGATCAAATGTTCTCTCTCCGGCTCTGTAATCTCCATCAAACAATGTAAGATCAGCCAGAAGAATACCAACCAGCGTCACATTTGCAAAATCATGGCCCTTTACTATCATCTGTGTTCCTATGAGAATATCGGCCTCACCTTTGCCAAAGCTGTCCAATATCTGTTCGTGTGAGTTCTTTTTTGACGTTGTATCCCTGTCCATTCTGAGCGTCCTGGCTCCGGGGAACATTCTGCGCACCTCCTGTTCCACCTTCTCAGTGCCGGTTCCATAACCACCTATCAGCTTTGATCCGCAGGACGGACAGGTCTTTGGTTCGTCCACCGCATACCCGCAGTAATGACATATAAGCCTGCCATCGCTCCCGGAAATATGTCTGGTCATGGATACATCACAATGTGGACATTTTATCACTTCTCCACAATTTCTACAGGATACAAAACTATTGAATCCTCTCTTGTTAATGAAGAGCATTATCTGTTCCCGGTTCTCCAGTCTGTTTGCTATATCTTCCGCGAGTTCATTACTTATGATCGACCTGTTTCCACAGCGGAGTTCTTCTCTGAGATCCACTATGCTTGTCTCCGCCATAGCTCTGTCAGAAACCCTCTCGCCCATGTACCACAATTTAAACCGACCTTCCAAAGCACTCTTATAGCTCTCAACAGACGGTGTTGCCGATCCCAGTATGACACTTGCACCCTCTAGCTCAGCGCGCTTTATCGCAGTCTCTCTGGCATGATATTTAGGTGGATTATCACTTTTATAACTTCCCTCATGCTCCTCATCAATTATTATAAGTCCCAACCTCTCAAATGGCGTGAAAAGAGCAGATCTCGGTCCTATCACCACATCCACATCTCCCTTTCGGGCACGCTCAAACTGATCATATTTCTCACCACTGCTGAGCCGGGAATTTACCACTGTCACGCGATCCCCAAAGTACCTCGTAAAATGCTTTATGGTCTGATATGTAAGGGCTATCTCTGGTATAAGTACGATAGCCTGTTTTCCCTGTTCTATAACTCTGCGAATACAATGTATATATACCTCGGTCTTACCACTTCCCGTAACTCCGTGAAGCAGATAAGTTCTGTGTATTCCGCGTTCAAACTCTTCTCCGAATTCGCTCACTATCTGTCTCTGTATATCATTTAATTCTATATCAGGAAGGGCTTCAGCCTCATTTATCACAGTCTCGGATGTAACCTTCCTGTAACAGTTGTCCTCTGTCACTATAAGCACACCTTCATTCTGCATGGACTTCACTGTCGACGATGACACCCCAAGATCTCCGGTGATCACAGACATTGGCAGAACCTTTGACTGCATCAGTGCCCTTAGAAGTCTGAGTCTGGCAGATGCATTCTTTTTTAAATACCTGTATTCTAGCTCATCTGTATTTTCTGCAGTCAAAGCAACATATTTTACCGTAACCGATCTTACCGTCTTTTTTACCGGGAGAACTGTCTGCAGCGCATTTATCATCGTAGAACCATAATTCTCTTTGATCCATCCGGCAAGAGCCAGCAGTCTTCCACTGGCTGCAACTCCCTCCATGCTCACTGAGTTTATAGCCTTAAGCTTTGTCCTGTCATAATCCGTATGGTCAGTTATATCTATGACATATCCTTTTCTCAAGGTGTCACCTCTTCCGAAGGGGATATTGACCTGGCATCCGATTTTCACGTCTTGTACGAGATCTTCAGGAATGACATATTGGAATGCCCTGTCTATCGCCTCATGGGATATATCAATTATCACGTCCGCATATAACTCCTGCATCTTCTTCCTCCAAAATCTGCATTATCAACTCTCTCTCATCCATATGGAATCTGTATCCATCAATCTCCTGGTATGTCTCATGGCCCTTTCCAGCAAGCAGAACCACATCTCCGGCTTTTGCATGTGTAAGTCCATATCTTATAGCTTCTTTTCGATCCGGCACCCTGATATATTCTGCATTGACTGATCTCAAGCCTTTTTCTATGTCATTTATTATCGTATCCGGAGACTCGGATCTCGGATTATCATTTGTGATGATCGTGAGATCTGCCAGCATTCCAGACGCATACCCCATCCCAGCTCTGCGTCCTCTTGCTCTGTCTCCACCACAGCCAAATATGCAGATCAGCCTTCCTGTGCAATACGTTCTAAGTGTTGCCAACGCGGTTTCCAGGCTCTTCCTATTGTGTGCATAATCTATATACACATTGAACGCATCAGATACGTTGACTTTCTCCATACGCCCCCTGACATTCACCTCGGCGAGAGCCTCGCATACAATACTCCGTGGGATTTTCAGTATATCAGATGCCGCAACTACTGCCAATGCATTATATACGTTAAACGATCCCGGCAGTCCAACACGCAGCTTCACAATTTTTCCATCTGGCATTGTACACTCACATTCAGTTCCAACAAAGCTCTCCCCGATCACTTCCCGTAGTTTATCTGCTGTACACACAGGAAAATGCATAAGTCCACTGCATACAGGCATATGTCTGATACATTTATCATAATATATTTTTGAATGATGATCGAGACTGTAACCGATTACCGGACAGTTCTCAGACTTATCTGCACCGAAGCAGGTAGGCGCACCGCACACCGACTGCATATACATATCATCAATATTTACAACTACATGGCTGCACTTTGAAAAAAGAATCCCTTTGCACCTTACATATTCCTCAAATGTTTTGTGCTCATTTACTCCTATGTGGTCAGGAGATATGTTTGTAAAAATACCAACATCAAAATCTACCCCGGAAACTCTTCCGTACTTAAGCCCCTGGGACGACACCTCCATGACGCAATATCTTACACCATTCTGAACCATTCGGTACATGGTTCTATAAAGAGTGATAACATCAGGAGTAGTGTTTACCGACTGTACACTTGTATGTCCATCATATATCTCTATTGTTCCAATAAGTCCGGTGCAACAGCCCCATGTATCCAGAACCTTTTTCATCATGTAAGCTACTGTTGTCTTTCCCTTTGTCCCTGTCACAGCTATAACCTTCATTTTCCTAGATGGAAAGTTCCAGAAGTTGTTGCACAATCTTCCTACGGCATTTTTCCAGTCCGGCAACTTTGCTACAAAAAAATCATTAAGATCACCATTTTCACTTGATGCCACGTCGGATTCTAGTCCTATATCAGAGTATTTCGTGGCATCATTGTCTATCTCACAAGTGACATCCTGCTTACAGGCGATTTCTCCACAGGTTACTATGATACCTGCAGCTCCTCGTCTGATGGCATCGCCTATAAATATATGTCCATCTGTCACCGGACCTGGCATACACACAAATACCGCTCCACGGGACACTTGCCTTGAGTCATCAGTGATGTCACATACTTCTACTTCAAGGCTACCTCTTATCAGATCGTATTGTATTCCATCAAGCAAATATTCTGCACGCATGAATACCTCCCACCAAGACCTTGCCTTTATATATAGAATATGCCTGGCGGATTCCATATGTGAAATATAGAAAAGGGAGGCTGTGCTCTCAAGCTCCAACCTCCTTACAATTCACGCATTATAGACTCACCATGTTATACGTTTGCTTCACCATGTTTACACACAGCTCATGGAAACCTACTCTTTGTCTGCTCCTACGATCTTTACTTTTTCATGGTAAACCTACTCTTCATCTGCTCCTACGATCTTTACTTTTCCATGGTAAACCTCATCTACAGCTATGGACAAAGGTTTCTTCTTTGGATCAGCTGCAACAAGTGGCTCCTGTCCGTCAATTATCTCTCTTGCTCTCTTCGCTGTTGCAAGAACGATCGAATATCTGCTGTTTACCACCGGCTGCTCACCTGGCTCAACCTCTGCATTTACTACTGACATTAAATCTGTGTATGATGGATGTAACATATTATTAGATCCCCTTTCTTATAGAAAATTAATTGAAATGATCTTCTTAATTCAAATGCTTTTTAATTCAAATGGTATATCTTATTTTGAATATATAATAAATACTATATCCTATATAAGATATCAGAGTTTCTTGATCTCTGCAAGCTCTTCTTTTATTCCTGCTATATAATTCATCTGATTCTCTCTGCGGCATCTATAGCTCTTAATGACGGAGTCAACTGTGCGTATGCACTCCTCCAGATCATCATTGACCACAACATAATCGTACTTGTCCATATCTTCAGCTTCTTCAGTGGCTTTCTTCAGACGTTTTATTATAGTTTCCTCCGATTCTGTACCTCTTACGGACAGTCTGCTGCGCAGCTCTGATATACTTGGAGCAGAGATAAATATGAGCAGGGCATCAGGAAACTGCCTCTTGACATTCAGAGCTCCCATGACCTCTATCTCCAATATTATATCTTTGCCTTCATCGAGACTCTTCTCCACGTATTTTTTCGGAGTTCCATAATAATTTTCAACATACTGTGTCCACTCAATGAATCCGCCGTAGTCGATCAGATTCTCAAATTCTGATTTTCCCATGAAGTAGTATTCTCTACCATCCACCTCTCCTTCTCTCGGAGATCTTGTAGTTGCAGAGACAGAAATATTGTATCCAAAATCTGACACAAGCCTTTTTACAACTGTCCCTTTGCCCACACCTGAAAAACCTGAAATAACTATGAGCGAACCTCTTTTTTTATTCTCTGCCATATTCAATACCTCTTTTTATAACGTGATACTTTTTATTCCAGATTCTGTATCTGCTCTCTAACCTTTTCTATATCTGTCTTGAGCTGAATAGCCTTGTCCGACACATCCAGTGAATTAGCCTTTGATAAAATAGTATTGGCCTCTCTGTTCATCTCCTGCGCTATAAAGTCAAGTTTTCTTCCAACACATCCTCCAGCCTCAAGCACCTTCCTTGTACTGTCTATGTGGCTCTTGAGTCTAACTGTCTCCTCATCCACACATATCTTATCTGCATAGATTACCACCTCGGTGGCAATTCTATTCTCATCAATAACCGGACTGTTCAAAACCTCTGTTATCTTATCTGTCAGTTTGCGCCTATATTCTTCTACAAGACCAGGCGACACACTTTCGATATATTCAACAGCCTCTGTCATTTCATCCAACTTGTCGACGAGATCTTTCCGAAGATTCTCACCTTCCGTACGTCTGGATGTCACGAACATCTCTGCTGCTTCATCAAGTGACATCTCAAGGATCTTCCACAGCTCGTCCGTGTCTATTTCCTGTTCCTCAACAGTAAAAACATCCGGAAATCTTCCCAGAACTGCCGGCGTGATGTTATTCGCTATTCCAAAGTCATTCGCCATCTCACCAAAATAGCTCATGTATTTTTCTGCTACATCTCTATTATATTTCAGCTTTACATTGTCATCTGAATAGTCTTCGTATGTAATAAATACATCAATCTTTCCTCTCTCGATATATTTCTTCAGATAGGATCTTATTGATGTCTCAAAGAAACTTATCTTTTTAGGAAGTTTAATGCTTATATCGCAAAATCTGTGGTTTACAGATTTCATCTCCACTACAATCTTATATGTATCTGTGACCTTTTCACTTCGGCCAAATCCTGTCATACTATTAATCATATGTATCTCAAAAGTCCTCCTATAATTATGCATGTAGATAATAATCACTACTGACAACAGATATATCATTATACTTCACGCAATCATAAAAATCAAATTACAAATATTTTTATTCAAGTTCTTATTCAAGTTCTCATTCAAGTTCCTTTTATTTCGGATCTTTTACTCCACCTCTTTTATTCCCATGATCCGAGGTTCTGCGATCATTGAATAATTGGTGTGATATATCACAAACCCAGGTTTTGCCCCCGCCGGCTTTTTTATATTTCTGCGCTCTGTGTAGTCAATTTCCACCTTCGGTGCAGTCCTTCCCGACGAATAATATGCCGCAAGCCTCGCTGCCTCTTCATATGTGGAATCCGGAAGTTCTCCGGCTCCCTCGAGCCTCACTATAACATGCGATCCCGGCATTTTTTTTGCATGAAACCACATATCACTACCATTTGCCAGCTTAAATGTAAGCTCATCGTTCTGTATATTATTCTTACCTACGTACATGTGAAATCCATCGCTGGAGATGAAATGCAACGGTTTTGATTTCGGTGATTTTTTATCTCCCTTTCGTCCGTAATGTCCTTTGATGTATCCGCATGCAACGAGTTCCTCTTTAACCTGAGCAAGCGAGTTCTCATCTATTGCCATATCAAGAAATGTCTGTACCGATGTCAAATGATCCAGTTCTTCCCTTGTCTCCACTGTGAGTTTTGTCAGCGCCTCATACGTCCTCTTTAGCTTGTTGTATTTTGCAAAATACCTCTTTGAGTTGTCCATAACAGAGATAGTTTTATCGAGGGGAATCCTTATCATCTCATTCGTATAATAATTCAAAGCCTCAAATCCGTCTGCACCTGGGGCTATTCCGTAACCATACGTATTTATAAGCTCTCCATATACCCTGTATTTCTCCCTCGACTCAGTATCCTTGAGCTGCTTTAACTGAAGGTCGTATTTTTTACTGGTTCTCTCTATCGCATTTGAAACTATCTTTCTAAGGTCTGCTGATTTCTGTCTTATTCTTGTTACAGCGCTTTTTCTATAAAAATACTCATCTAAAACCTGGGATATATTTTCTCGATGCTCTATTGTCATGTCTCCATACATTGTCATGTTGATCGAAGAAAATTCAACAGGTGTATACCCATCAAGTACAATCTGTGGTGCATATCTGCCATTTCTTATGTCCGACACCACTCCTAAAAAAGCATCTGCCATCGACTGGATATCATTTTCTGAAAAACTTGCCGTTGCAGCGTTGCCATCAACGCCCGCTCTGTAGCATATCTCTGCCGCCGCCAGCGGAGAAAATCCAGTTATATTCTGATATATTGCTTTTATGGCATTTGTCGGCATATGTCTGATTCTTTCTCTAAAATCAGCCTCTGTTATCTCCAGCGGCGAAATCTTACCACCTGCTGGAGGGTACTCATATTTTCTTCCCGGAAGCACCTCTCTCACCGAGCTGACCATATGCGATATGTGCTTGATACTGTCAATTATCACATCTTCATCAGTTGCAAATATTATATTGCTATGTTTTCCCATGATCTCAGTGATAAGTTTCTTCCGCTTAAGGTCTCCCATTTCATCGAGATGCTCTATGACTATAACCACAATTCGTTCAAATCCCGGCTGATAAACATCCACTATCCTGCCATTGTTAATATGCTTTCTAAGCAACATGCAAAAGTTGGGAGCCGTCATAGGATTTTCCTTTGCAGTCTGCAGAAAATAAATCAACGGAAGACTCGCATCCGCTGATATGAGAAGTCGGTAATTCTCCCTGTTGTTTTTGATCACAATATTGAGCTCATCCTTTTCCGGCTGATATATCTTATATATCCTGCCTTCAATAAGCTTTTCCTTCATATCTCTAACCACATTGGATATCACTATTCCGTCAAATGCCATAACTGTCTCTCCCGTCCTGAAAAAAGGCAGAAAATGCAAATCATTCTCTGCCCTTTTTATTTTATAGATCACTTCTTAGATATATAAATCACTTCTTAGATAACTCTTTTGATAACTCTTTTGATAGCTCTTTTGATAACTCGTTTATTAACTCGGTCGATAGCTCAATGGACGACCTTATGCTGTCTTATAATGAGTTATATAAATCTTTATATATATTTGCTGAATTATACCATGAGTAATCCTGTCTCATGCCGCGTTCCTGTATATAATACCACGCCTCTTTATTATTGTAATATACTTCCTTTGCATAGTTGATGGCGTTAAGAAGCTCATACGGATCATAGTTTGCGAACGAGAATCCTGTACCGGTTCCCTCGAACTGATTATACGCCTCAACTGTATCAGCAAGACCACCTGTCTCACGTACAACAGGGACGGTTCCATATCTGAGCGCCATGAGCTGTGTAAGTCCACAAGGTTCGAACCTTGATGGAACAAGCATCACATCGCATCCGGCATACATCTTATGAGATCTCTCATCAGAGTAGTATATATTCGCAGATACTTTGGCAGGATGTATTCCCTGATAATATCTGAACATATTCTCATATCGTGAATCTCCTGTACCGAGTACTATAAACTGAACACCATCACAACAGATGTCGTTCATTATCCTATCCACAAGATCCAGGCCCTTCTGATCTGTAAGTCTGGAAATGATTCCGATCACAAACTGATTCTCGTCCTGCGGAAGTCCGCACTCTTTTTGGAGTTCCAGTTTATTAATCTTCTTGTATTCTCTGAAATTGTCAACACTGTAGTTCTTGTAGATCTGTGGATCAGTAGCAGGATTCCACACTTCATAATCTATACCATTGACAATTCCCCAGAGAGACTGCCATCTTGCACTCAACAAGCCATCCAATCCCTCACCATAATATGGTGTCTGAATCTCTTTGGCATAGGTGTTGCTGACTGTTGTTATCTTGTCTGCATATACCAAACCACCCTTCAGCATCGCAGCATCCTTCTTGATCTCAAGCTTGTCCGGTGTAAATACATAATCCGGAAGGCCTGAATATTCCTGAATAGTCTTGATATCCCACTTTCCCTGAAACTGCAAGTTATGGATCGTCATAACAGACTTCATGCTTGTATAAAACAGATCTCCTGCAAATAACGTCTTAAGGTACACTGGAACAAGTCCCGACTGCCAGTCGTGGCAATGAATGATATCCGGCTGAAATCCTATAGATGGAAGTATCGACAATGCCGCCTTTGAAAAATAACAGAATTTCTCAATATCCCACTTGACATCACCATACGGTGTAGGTCCATTAAAATAATACTCATTATCAATAAAGTATACTTTCACGCCCTCATATTCGAGATACATAACACCCACATAATCATTCTTATATCCGATATCCATATAAAAATGTGTTATATACTGCATCTTTTCTCTGTACTTGTTTGGTATACAGAGATAATTCGGCATTATAACTCTTACATCATATTCGTTCCTATCAAATATCTTCGGAAGTGTTCCTACAACATCTGCAAGTCCACCTGTCTTTATAAATGGCACACATTCCGACGCTACATAAGCAACTTTCTTCATCTAATAACACCCTCCATAACATCTAAATCAGCATCCGGAGCATCAGCAGTCCATAAAACCCACGACCGCTTAAAGTCCAGCTCTGCACCCGCACTGGGCAGTCTCCACCTGTCCACGCAAATATGTTGATATTATACCACAGCAGCCATTATAATTCAATAAAGTTGACAAGCGTGCCCGTTAAATTTATGATATAAAAAAAGAAAAAGGAGTTTCGACATGACCAACAACACAAACGACAATATTGATGATATGGACGACATTGAGATGATCGACATAACCTACGATGATGGCACTGAATGCAATTGCGAAGTTATCGCAAGATTTGACGTAGACGGCATCACATACATCGCCCTTCTCCCGGAAGACGATGAAGATTCCGACATTATCGTATATCGATACGCAGAAGACGGAGATGATGTTGACCTAAACGAGATCACCGACGAGGAAGAATTCAACAAAGTTGCAGATGCCCTCGACGAAATTCTCGACGACCTTGAATTCAATTCCGAAGATTAGTGATCATCATTTAGACACAGCCCTCATATATAGGGAATATTTTATGCTATTCTCAGTTAGAATATCTTCTTTCTATATATCAGGGCTGTATCTTTCTATGATTTGATTTTCTAAATTGTTTTTTCTGATCTATCTTGTTTTATTATGTTTGCGCATATCTGTTTGTACATTCTAAATCAGGCACATCTACACATTCTCAATAAGCTCATTGTTTATAGTATACTCAAGACTCAAAGTCTTTGTCTCACCGGATTTGTCAAAATACACGCACAGCTTCTTCTGGTCAACATAGGTAATAATCCCCTGTCCATATCTCTTATGTACTATCTTATTTCCAACCTTTATCAATTCTCTGTCAACAAGCATCTCCTGTACAAATCTAGACACCGAAACATTTTTACCAAATATCTTCTGTGGCACATATATATACAATCCATACTTTGCCCTGGTCACAGCCACATAAAAAAGCCGCCGCTCCTCCTCTACATTTTCACCGTCAAGTGACTTTTTATGGGGTGTCATCCCCTCAACCGCATCCATTATAAACACATATGAATACTCCAAGCCCTTTGCAGAATGCATGGTCGTAAGCGTGACAGAATCAGAGGCTGCTGCCCCCAGCCTGTTTCGTTCGGCCAGTTCCTTTGTGTATTCGTCAATATATTGGAGCCATCCATCCATGCTCATGAACTCTCTGGCGCTCTCCTGTATCTCGTCAAGAATATCCATATAGTCATCAACACTCACGCCTCTATATTCAGCATACTCATGTACATACGCGTCAAGTCCGACAGCTTTCCTTACATAATTGACCGCTGCATACGGAGCCAGTTTTGCTATTCGTTCAAGATCATTTTCCAACACATTCAGATTGTTAACTATTCGATATTTATCCTTATAATACTGTCTCAGCTTTTCAAAATCCACCTGCGGCATATCCAGGGCATCACGACTTATATATCTGTTTGGCTTATTGATTATTCTCAGCACAACTTTTCTGTCCCTGTTCCCTCTGGCAAGCCTTATATAATCAAATATATTCTCTGCGAGGAAATGAGTGAATATATTCGGGATATTGTCTTTCATAGAAAAAGGGATTCCATTCTTCATAAGCCTTGACGAAAGAGCTCTGGGTTCCGTATTGGTCCTGAATATAACAGCCATGTCAGAATACGGTATTCCGGCAGAATTCAGCTCCTGTATTTTTTCAACTATTTTACGATTCTGCTCTGTGGCATCCTTCACCTTAACCACATGAACCCTGTCACTCTGTCCCGGCAGATATTCAGATTTCAGATTCTTATCATAGCGATCCAAGTTATTTTTTATTATACGTTTTGAGCACTCCACCACATCATAACTGCATCGATAATTTGTATTCAAATATTCTATAATCGTCCCATGAAAATCCTCTGGGAACTGTCTCATTATAGACGGAGCAGCCCCGCGAAATCCATATATCGACTGATCATCATCGCCAACAACAAACAGATTCATTCTGCTGCCTGCGAGAAGCTTAATTGTCTCATACTGAATCGAATTAATGTCCTGAAATTCATCTATGAGTATATACTGAAATTTTCGTCTCCACATGTTGAGAATATCTGTTCTCTGCGACAACAACTCATATGTAAACACAAGCATGTCATCAAAATCTATTTTCCCACTCTTGCGCAGAAAATTTTCATATTCAGTATACACCACCCTGAAGTCATCTGATTTCATGGTCGTACTGTTGTACTCCTCAAGCCTTCTCATCTCACTTTTTACAACGCCTATCTCGCCAAGCACATTTCTAGCAAAATCTTCCTGACTGTCATACCTGAACCCATGGCGGTCTATGCTCTCTCTGATCACATCATACTTCTCTGAATCTGTAACAATATTGGCTCCTGTATAATTATATGCATTTCTTAGCATCCAGAAAAATACCGAATGAAATGTACCAAATGTCACTCCACTCACCCCCGGGCAAAGTTTACGGAACCTTTCCTTCATCTCGCCTGCAGCAGCCTTGGTAAAGGTAATGACCAGAATATGTTCAGGAGCTATTCCATATTCCCGGATCATATATTGTATTCTATGTGTAAGCACAGTTGTCTTACCAGATCCCGGCCCCGCAAGCAAAAGCATCGGACCATCCTTGTGCTTTATCGCCTTCTCCTGAGACTGATTGAATTTCATGCCATCACCTCCATCCATTCGCGAAATATTTACAAAACTCTTTGCATGTCCAGCAAAAACTCTTTATATACCCCGGAGCAATCAATAAGGCGGTTAAAGATCAACCCTTTAACCGCCTTATCAACTGTCTCATACAAACTTTAAATACTATTTGCCGCAGCACTTCTTATACTTAAGACCACTTCCACAAGGACATGGATCATTTCTTCCAACCTTTGGAGCCTTAATTATCGTCCTTGATGACTTCTGAATCTTATATAATTCGTCTCTTCTCTCCTGACTTAAAATAGACTCCCACTGAGGAAGTGTATAGAGCCACTCTGCATTGCACTCGACCATATTCATATAAAGCTTCTCAAAGTCAATGGCAAGCGTAACCTCTGAATCCTCAGTCGCCTCATCAAGATTGTTAGATTCCATAAGACTGTCATCTATTCCATCAAGGAAACCTATCATATACTGAATCGAAAGGTTATACTTTTCTGCAAGCTCCTTTACTGTTCCATGCACGGGCGCAGCAAGTGGGTCAGAAAGGAGTTTCTCATAAACACCCTTCTCAGCCTGAAAATAAGAAAGCCAGAACTCTTTGCCTTCAGGTGTTCTGTCATCTAATCCATATGCGTAATCACGCCATTCTTTTAATAAACTCATCTCATCTACCTCTTAAGTAATTTTTAAACTTTTATGAGTATATCAAATTATATATATTTTTTCAACATCTTTGTAATCATGTCACATCATTTGTCACATCATTTGCCGCATCATTCCACATATACTCATAGATCATTCCTAATTTTTAGTTTTTCTTTTCAGACTTTCTTTTCAATCTTTCTTCTCAGTCTTTCTTTTCTTCCTCATGAGAGCGCATCTCCTCACCTTTACGCCTGAGGACTCTGGCCATGAGCCATATACCCCAGCACAAAACCGGTATCACTACATCCAGGAATATCATCCCCATAAAATTGCCTTTTCCTGTTACACCTATTATAAATGTCGCAACATACAATCCAACCAGCAACACAACAAGTATTATCGCGCCTATTCTCTTTAACATACTTATTTACCGCCCTTTATCTTTTCAAAATATTTCTTTATATCTTTTTCATATCCATTATCAGACGGTTCATAGAAAACTCTTCCATCCATCTTATCCGGCAGATACTGTTGATCTACATAATGGTTCGGATAATCATGAGCATATTTATAACCTGTATGCCCCAGCTTTGCAGCCCCGCCATAGTGTGCATCCCTCAGATACACCGGAACCTGTCCGGTGTCCTCGTTCTTAACAGCGTCCATGGCTGCAAATATCGCATTTACCGCAGAGTTACTCTTCGGTGCACACGCCACGTATGTGGCAGCCTGAGCCAATATGATCTGTGCCTCCGGCATTCCTATTCGTTCCACAGCCTGGGCACATGCCGTTGCAACCACAATCGCATTAGGATCAGCATTGCTCACGTCTTCGCTTGCACATATCATTATCCTTCTGGCAATAAACTTTATATCCTCACCGCCATACAACATCTTTGCAAGATAAAAAACTGCCGCATCCGGATCTGATCCCCGCATGCTCTTTATAAATGCAGATATTATATCATAGTGATTATCGCCATCCTTATCATATCTTATGGCTCTCTTCTGTATGCACTCCTCCGCAACCGGAAGCGTTATATGTATATGTCCATCTGAACTGCGCTCTGTGGACAGCACACCGAGCTCTACCGCATTCAACGCACTTCTTGCATCCCCAGATGCCATATCCGCAAGGAAATCCTCCGCATCGTCATCGATCACCGCATCAAAAGCGCCCATGCCATTTTCAGAATACACAGCCTTATGAATAAGCTTTTTTATATCATCTTTTGACAGGGGATGAAGTTGGAAAATATGTGATCTTGATATAAGCGCCCCATTCACCTCAAAGTATGGATTCTCTGTGGTCGCACCTATAAGAGTCACCGTACCATCCTCAACAAACGGAAGGAGATAGTCCTGCTGTGATTTGTTGAATCTATGTATCTCATCAATAAACAGTATTGTACGTCTTCCATACATAGCCTTTGTATCTCTGGCTTCATTCACTATCTGCTCCATATCCTTTTTGCCTGCAGTTGTCGCATTCAGCTGTCGGAATTCTGCCTTAGTTGTATTCGCTATAACCATGGCCAAAGTCGTCTTTCCGGTTCCGGGAGGTCCATAGAATATCAGAGAACTTATCTTATCCGCCTTTATAGCCCTGTACAACAGCTTATCCCTGCCTATTATATGTTCCTGTCCAACTACATCCTCCAAATTGACCGGTCTCATTCTTTTCGCCAACGGAGAATCATCATCAGACGAATTTTCTCTCATATACTCAAACAAATCCATTTTCTATCACCTGCCATTCCATATAGACACTTGAAGCCCGATATCTTTCAATAGCGGGCTTCAGACTTTTATTTATATGATTTATTATTTTATAATATCCAATTTCTTCAACATATCATTGAATTTCATTATATCAATCGGCTTACATATGTAGTCATCATAATCATCACTTGCAACATTGCTGTCAAAGCTCGCCTCATCAAGAGCACTTGTCATGATAACCTTTGATCTGAGCATCCTTGATACTCCATGTTTCCTCTCGGCACTTCTTATGGATGCCAGAACTTTGTATCCATCTATCTTCGGCATCATAATGTCCAAGCATACAAGCCCGAACATCTCACCTCTCTCAAGCGCATTGACAAACTCATCAACTGCAGCTATACCATCCGGTGTGATCACCACATCTCCAAATTTACTCAAATACTTGGATAAAAACTTTGCATTTGCAACATCGTCCTCAGCTATTAAAATCTTCATGGTATTTCCTCCCTAATCTACAACCTAAGTATCTTTTCCAGATGTCCGATCATCTCTTTCATCTCAACACGGAAACTTTTTCTCGAATACTGATTTCGGCGTTCCAATAAACCTTCTGTAAAGAGTCCATTAAAAACAAGGGTAAGCTCCTTAGGTGTAAACACCGGTCTTATCTCCTTATTATCAATTGCTCCCTGAAATAATGAACACACGAAGTCATTACGTTTTAACATACACTCTGATATGATCTCCCGCGTCTCGGACAGATGCAGCAATTCTTCATAATGCAACATTATAGCCCCCATGCCTATATAATTATCATAATATGTTGCATATGTATCCGCATAGTATCTGATTTTATCAACATACGAGCCATCAAGATGTTCAACGGTTCTCTGAATATTGATATCGAATGCAGCATATTCATTCACAACTGCTATAAGCACCTCATCTATTCCTCCAAAATACTTATAAATCAATGTGTCCGAAATATTCTGCTTTCTAGCAAGATTCTTTGGCGTAAGAGCGTGCAATCCCAAATCTCCTATAAGTTCTATAGCTGAAGCGACAATTTTATCTCTGCGAGAAATATAACTATCCTCCACTGACTACTTCCTCCCATTACACATATTTAGCCCTTAGAACACTGCTTTTATTCTATGTCATGGGGTATCTTTTGTCAACCAACTGTTAACCTATAACTGTCAAAATATTAAGTTATCAAAGTTCATTTTGTGCAACTTGTATATGTTCTAATCATCCTACGCAGGAATTGCTCTGAGTTCTCCGCTGTCCTTAGTATAAAAATATATACTGTCTGACAGAAAATCCATTGGCGTTACCGCAGTTTTATTCGCCTCTTTCACTAGATTTTTCAGATAGTCTTCATCAAACGAACAATGAGCTCTTATGAACAACATTTCATGGACACTGCACGGAAGTATATATATGTCGTCATTCACCATATCTGCACATTTTTGCAGTACTCCATTATACAGTATCACTGACGCGCCATTGATATCATATTCATTTGTCATCACATACAGCTCATCTACATCCGCAGGTCGTTCCTCAAGGTCTGAAAAAGAACAAGTACAATCCCCCTTCAAAAGCTCAAATATATCTTTTATCACAGGAGGAAATATCCGTTCAGAGTTGACCAAGGCAACCCTGTACATCGTGTCCAGATCCAGCCCCCATCTAACCATGTCGCTATTTGTTATACACGAGCTTGAGAGACCTGAATCATTCACTTCAATCACCCGTCTGAATGTGATCGCCATATCTTTAAATTCTATATATGGTACATTCTCCAGGAACTCTCTGTTCTTCTCACGATTCACTATTCTGAGTATAATGTTATTCTCCACGTCACTCTCATCCAGCACCTTACTCAAGGTTACATCATTTCTGATTGTACACCTCTTCCGCACGTCCATTATCAACGAGGCTATCTCTTCTATAGATCTGCCATTTTCAAACTCTCTGTAATATGGTTCAAGATATATAGTTGGACATATATTCTCAGATGAACTCCTTATATTGAGCGCAGTAAGTGTTATCCCATTATTTTTCAATAGCTTTTCCGTCATAATATCCGCTTCATTATTGCTTTTCAAAAGCATGACTTTTAAGTTGTCTACAAGCATTGCTGTAAATTCTTCAAATTTCATTTAGTTCTCCTTTTTCTTTAGTATTGAGATCTAACGAAACGTTTCGATATAGTACCGCTGAAATATTTCATGCATGCATTCTATAAAAAACTTTTATCAAAATCAATAGTTCTGGTGCGCGGATATGTGGAATCTATGCGCTTTATAGTGGAACTCAACAATCCGTATATATGCGCTTTGTATCACACTGATTTAAAACACAAGAAAAACCGTACATTTTATGTAGAAGAATAAATTAATCCTTGAACATAAAATGTACGGTTTTTAACTTTTTGTATAACTATTTAGGATCTTTCTGTCACAAATCCTCTCAGAAAGCTTACAAACTTGTCCATCTCCTCATCAGTTCCAATTGAAATTCGAAGATAGTTATCTATACGCGGTTTATCAAAATATCTGACATATATATGAGCCTTCTTCGCCTCTTCAAATATCTCCTTTGCAGGTATGCTCTCATGTGTTGCAAACACAAAATTCGCAGATGAATCAAGACACGAAAAACCCAATGGTCTGATACTATCAACAAACCTCTCTCTCGTAGCCACTACTTTGGCAGTGGTTTCTTTAAAGTATGGATCATCTTTAACAGACTCTGCACCCATGATTATGGAAGGCCTATTCATTGTATATGAATTATATGAATACTTGACATCATTCAGTGCCTTTATAAGTACCGGATTGCTTATGGCATATCCTATACGTAGTCCTGCCATTGATCTGGACTTGGAGAATGTTCTTACCACCACCAGATTGTCATATCTGTTTATGAGTTCCAGCGCTGATCTTCCGCCAAAATCTATATACGCTTCATCCACTATAACTATAGAATCTCTGTTGTGAGCTATTATATCCTCAACATTTGCAAGGTCCTCATATATGCCGGTAGGCGCATTCGGATTTGGAAACACAATACCGCCATTCTCACGATAATAATCCTCCTTCACAAGTCGGAAGTTCTCATTCAAAGCTAGTCTCTCATATGGAATACGGAAAAGCTCTGCCCACACATCATAAAAAGAATATGTGATATCCGGGAACAATATCGGCTTATCAGAATTGAAAAATGTAAGGAATGACATTGCCAAGACATCATCGGATCCTACACCCACAAACACCTGTGATGAGTCAACATTATGGTACTCAGCAAGCACATCCACAAGCTGGGAAACCGTTGGATCCGGATAAAGTCTTAAAAGATCCGTGTCCTGCATCACCTCTGCCACCTTTGGTGATGGTCCGTATGGGTTCTCGTTTGTATTCAGCTTGATTACATTTGTATCCTTTGGCTGTTCACCGGGAACATAAGGTTCTACTTTTCTTATATTGTCACTCCACGCTGCCATTATTGATCCTCCCTTATTCCAAAATTGCTTATATTGTCATTATTTCTCTTCACTAACATTGAATTGCTTATATTGCTATTATTCTTCTTCGTTAACCTGGGCAAGTTTCGCTGTCTGATCGGCAGCTATAAGGCTGTCTATCAGCTCATTAAGATCACCATTCATTATCTGATCGAGCTTGTAAAGTGTAAGCTTGATTCTGTGATCTGTAACTCTTCCCTCAGGGAAGTTATATGTTCTGATCTTCTCGGATCTGTCTCCTGTTCCTATCTGGCTCTTACGATCGGCCGCCTCTGCGTCATGCTGTTTCTGAAGCTCCATATCATACAGCTTTGACCTAAGAAGAGCAAATGCCTTTGCCTTATTCTGAAGCTGTGATTTCTCTGTCTGACTGTAGATAACAATACCTGTAGGGATATGTGTAAGTCTTACGGCAGAATCCGTTGTATTGACACACTGACCACCATTTCCCGATGCTCTCATGACATCGATTCGAATATCATTGTCATTTATCTCAACATCTACCTCCTCTGCTTCAGGCATGACTGCAACCGTCACTGTGGATGTGTGTATTCTTCCGCCAGATTCTGTCTTAGGAATTCTCTGTACCCTGTGGACACCACTTTCATACTTCATCTTGGAGTAAGCGCCATCACCTGTAATCATGAACACTGCCTCTTTGAATCCGCCTATACCATTCTCATTGACACTCATAAGCTCAACTTTCCATTTGAACTGGTCAACATATTTCTGGTACATTCTATAGATCTCATATGCGAAAAGAGCTGCCTCATCTCCACCTGCGCCCGCACGTATCTCCACGATAACGTTCTTGGAATCGTTAGGATCCTTTGGAAGCAGTAAGATCTTAAGTTCTTGTTCTATTGTCTCAAGTCTTGACTTGGCATCATTCATCTCTTCCTTTGCCATCTCGCGGAGTTCTTCATCGCTCTCCTCCTCAAGTATCTCAAGGCTGTCCTCTATCGTTGTTTTAGCATCTTTATATTCTTTATATTTATCAACTATCGGAACGAGGTCACTCTGCTCTTTCATCAGCTTTCTGAATTTGTTCTGGTCAGTGACCACATCCGGATCTGTCAGCTGGTTGTTAATCGTATCAAGCTTGTCTACCAATTCTTCTAATCTGTCAAACATAAATTTACCTCTCTTTATTATTCTTCATATAATCCAAGTATAACAATCGCATATCTCTCGTTCACCTATGTGCATCTCTATATCTCGCATATACCACTCTGTCATTTCTACACAGATCCTGCACCACATGAACATCATCGTAACCTGACTCTACAAAGAGGTGCTGTACATCTTCTGCTTGATCATTGCCAATCTCGAATATAACATATCCTTCATCCTTTATATATTTTCTAGCCTGACTCACTATTATTCTATAAAAATACAACCCATCTTCCATTCCGTCAAGAGCAAGCCTCGGCTCATTATCCCTGACTTCAGGCATGAGTGTGTCTATAACATCACTCCTGATATATGGAGGATTCGACATTATGAAATCGAACTGCCCCTCAACATTATCAAACATATCTGTCCTGAGTACATTAAACCGCGTTGAATCACCACACAATTTTGATATATTTTTCTTTGTAACCTCAATGGCATCATCAGATATGTCTGCCAGTGTCACTGTGCTGTCCGGTTTAAAAAGTCCATATGATATCCCTATACACCCGGTTCCACAGCACATATCAAGCACATTCAACTGTTCTCCCGCCGTTTCGGAGAGTTTAAGAGCCGTCTCCACCAACGTCTCGGTATCCTGCCTCGGTATGAGTACGTTATCCGCAGTATAAAAATCGAATCCCATGAAGTTCTGAATACCGGTTATATACTGAAGCGGCACTCTTCTGCATCTCTTCTCTATCAGAATGATATAATCATGCTCTATGTCCGATGAAATATCCATGTCTCTGTCAAAAAGCATATCAGTCCGGCTCATTCCAGACAAATGCTGCCACAACAGATCAGAGTCTATGTCTGCATCCGGCACACCATGATCCTCCAACATAGCCTGTCCGAGTTTTAAAAGTTCATACAATTTCATAAAAATTACTCAATCTTTCCCTCATGCATAGCTTCCTGGTATTCACGCCAGTCTATAACTCCCTCTACAGATGCAATGGCCACCTCTATCATATCAAGATCCGGCTCCCTGGTCGTGAGTCTCTGCACCCATTTTCCAGGAGCAGACAGGACATTTGCAATCCACGAATCACTTTTTCCCGCAAACATTATAAACTCATATGACAATCCTGCTATGATTGGAATCAAAAGGAGTCTTATGAGCATTCTCAGCCACGCAGAGTGTGCATCTATAAACATAAAAACAAAAATACTTATTATCATAACAATGAACAGAAAGCTCGTTCCGCATCTCTTATGATATCTTGAATACTTCTTCACGTTCTCCGGTGTGAGCGGCACGCCTGCTTCAAAACAGTTTATCGTCTTATGTTCAGCGCCATGATACATGAATACACGCTGTATATCCTTCATAAGTGAAATAGCAGCAACATATCCCAAGAATATGGCAAGCCTGACCACACCCTCTATAACTGACATGAGTATTCTGTTATCAATCACACGATCAATAAGTTCACCTATAAATGCCGGAAGCATCATAAACAGTGCAATGGCAAATATCAATGAAAACGCCACCGTGCCATACATCATCAGATCATCAGATTTCTTCTGCTGTTCCGGGGTCTTTTCTTTTTTGCCTGACCTGTCGTTTTTTGATTCACCAGCTTTACCTGTGTCGGATTTCGTATCTGTATCTTCTTCCTCGTCATAAAATGAAGCCGAATACATAAGCGTCTTGACACCTATCACCATAGATTCGATAAAATTGACAACGCCTCTTATTATCGGCACTCTGAAGAATGCGCTTTTCGAACCAGCAGACACATAATCTACTACATTTACTTCTATTTCCTGATTCGGTTTTCTGACTGCCACTGCATATTTGTCGCCATTCTTCATCATGACGCCTTCCATGACAGCCTGACCGCCTATTTTCACTCTTTTCACTTAATTCTCCTATAAAGTAAAAAACAGCTTGAGATTATTAAAAAATAACCTCAAGCTGTCATAATTGTATTAGTTGGCCTGAACGCCATACTTCTTGTTAAACATATCAATTCTACCACGAGCTTTGATTGCTTTCTGCTGACCTGTGTAGAATGAATGACACTTTGAGCAAATTTCTACGTGAATCTCTTCTTTTGTTGAACCTGTAACGAACTCGTTACCACAGTTACATACAACCTTTGCCTGATAGTAATCTGGATGTATTCCTTTACGCATTTTTTTCACCTCTTTACATATATTTTTTATATATGAGAACAGGCATAAAGCCAGGGTTCTTCATAACACAACTTCTGTATTCTATCATAGCATCATATACAATGCAAGTTATTTTTTGGTTTTTATTAGATTTTTTTTATCTTCTCAGCAACGAGTTTCTTATGAACTGAATAAATTCTTTATTGTCCTTTGTCCTGATAAACATCTTTCTTATCTCCTCAAGAACATCCTCCGAACGGTTTCCTGAAAGTTCTTTATGTATAGCCGTCACAACTTCCTGTTCTTCCCTCGTGAGAAGAAGATCATCCCTTCTCGTTCCAGATTTTGCAATATCTATAGCTGGGAATATTCTCTTTTCCGAAAGTTTTCTATCCAAAACAAGTTCCATATTACCTGTTCCCTTAAACTCCTCAAACACGACATCGTCCATCTTGCTTCCGGTCTCCACAAGCGCTGTTGCAAGTATCGTCAGGCTGCCGCCCTCTCTCATATTACGGGCTGCACCAAAGAATCTCTTTGGCATATGAAGTGCTGCAGGGTCAAGACCACCCGAAAGAGTTCGTCCACTTGGGGATACTGTGAGATTGTATGCTCTTGCAAGTCTGGTTATACTGTCAAGCAATATCACTACATCCTTCTTGGACTCCACAAGTCTCTTTGCTCTCTCGATAACCATCTCAGACACTCTCTTATGATGTTCCGGGAGTTCATCAAATGTCGAATATATAACTTCAACATTCGGTCCCTCTATAGACTCTCTTATATCCGTAACTTCCTCTGGTCTCTCATCTATAAGAAGTACCAGAAGATGCATATCATTGTAGCTCGTACTTATCTTTTTGGCTATCTGCTTAAGAAGGGTTGTCTTTCCTGTCTTAGGTGGTGAGACGATCATTCCTCTCTGGCCCTTTCCAATAGGAGCAAGAAGATTTATCATTCTGATAGGGATCGGAGCTCCAGCCCCATCCAAATCTATTCTCTCGTTTGGGAATATAGGTGTCAGATCCTCAAAATTCTTTCTATTGGCTATCACAAGAGGATTCTCGTCGTTTACACTTGAAATATACAGGAGAGCGCTGAATTTTTCTCCCTGTGTCTTATTTCGTATATTTCCTGTTATTATATCACCGGTCTTAAGCCCGAATCTTCTTATCTGTGCCGGTGAAATATATATATCCTGATCGCCTGGCAGATAATTTGCACTTCTGATGAATCCATATCCTTCTGCCATGACTTCCAGGATGCCATGAGCTACTCTTCCACTGTCAAGCTCAGGATTGTATTCATTCTGCGCATACGCCGGTATATTTTTGGCATCTGCATTCTCTTGATTTTCCTGAATGAATGAATCATCCTGCCTGTTCTCCTGGTAAGCAGGACGTCTCTGTTCAAACTGCCTCTGTTCAGACTGTCTCTGTTCTGGCTGCTGTCTCTGCTCAAACTGCTCTTGCTGCCTCTGTCTAGGTTCAAAGTGAGCCTGTCTGGTCTGCCTCGGGTTATTTTTCCCCTGAAAACCAACTATTCTTTTTCCTCGTCTCGGTGCTGTTTCCTCACCTGACGATGGGGTACGTCTATCAACTGTACTATTATTATCCGTGGTGTACCTGGACGTTTCTGCAACGCCCTCCGTTCGTGTTGAACGCTCAGCCGAATCCGCCTTATTATCGCTTCCTTTTACTGTGTTTTCAACAGAAACTGCAGTGACATGATTTTCAACATACTCTGCCAGATAACTTGCAAGTTCAGCCTTTTTCATTGCAGAGCATCCCTTTATGCCATTTTCTTTCGCAAACGCTCTCATATCCGCAAGGGAAGCCTTACTAAAATCCATATACATATTCTCCTTCCGCTTAATTTCTGTGCTATAACATTCTCAAATTATACTTAATAAATCCGCAAATCATTTCATATGTTTTATTCGCCACGCAAATCTAATCCGCGCCTGACATTATAAATCCATATATAAAAATTCTGCATGATCTTTTGTACTTTTCAAATTGTAAATATATTTGTATTCGTTTACATATATTCGATTATTTATATTTGTTTATTTATATTTACTTATACTCATTGCAAACATATTTACAAAACATATTTATGGGATTTACACGTGCTTAAAGAAATAAGCACCTCTCAATGATATATTATTATCTAACTATACTCACTAAACTTTCAAATGTCAACAAAAGCTTAGCATCTGAACATAAATTGAACATAATTTCTAACATAGATCCATATTAAATATCATACGCAAATGTATTGATTTTATAATTTTGTAATGTTATTATGTGACTGTTGCCCTTAAGGCATCTAATATAACATACGAAGGATGATAACATGGGAACAGAATCTATTATATTATATAAGCTGATAGTTTTGTACATGTTGGACAGGGTTAATTTCACCCTCACCAACTCCCAGATCTCGGATTTTGTTCTCGAGAAGGGATACACCAACTATTTCACGCTTCAGGAAGCTATCAATGGGCTGGTAGAAAGTGAATTTGTATATGTATCCACGATAAGAAGTGCCTCCCACTACAAAATCACAGACAAAGGAGAAGAAGCACTTAGTATGTTTGAGAACAAAATTCCTTATGCAATTAAGCAGGATATTCTTGACTATTTTGAACAACAGCAGATCAACCTGAAAAAAGAGACCGAAGTACAATCTGACTATTATCTGAACGAAGCAAATGAATACACTGTTTCCTGTGTGATCAACGACCGAAATGAGCCATTGCTGGACATCAAATTCAGTGTTCCAACCCAGGCGGTAGCTAAAGCTATATGCGAGAACTGGCGTCAAAAAAGCACCGAAGTCTATGATCTTCTGGTTCAGCAGCTGTGGACTTCAGATTCATCAAATTAATCATACATACATAGCGAGCCGGAACATATCATATTTTATGTTCCGGCTCATTTCTTATATATTCAGTTTTCTATATATTCACTTTCCTATATATTCATTTTCCCGTATATTCATTTTCCGGTTTCAGCCTGACATACATAACATACACGTTATGATCTCTCTTCTTTTATTGTATCCTCTATGAGATTCCATACCTCATCTTTTCCCTGTTTTGTGAGAGCCGAAAACGGAATCATCTTTGTCCCAGGGACAAGGTTGAGCTTTTCTCTTATCTGCTTCAGATTCTTCTGTACCTGACTTCTCTTGATTTTATCAAGTTTTGTGCAAATAATTACCGGCTCATATCCATTATTCACTATCCAGTCATACATCAGGCAATCATTTTCTGATGGCACGTGTCTTATGTCAATCAGAAGAAACACCTTGCGAAGCTGCAACGATGTGTGAAGATATCCTTCTATCATCTTGCCCCATTTTTCTCTGATCTCTGCCGATACTTTCGCATATCCATATCCGGGCAGATCCACAAAATACAATTCTCTGTTTATATTATAGAAATTGATGGTCTGTGTTTTTCCCGGCTGCGCCGATGTCCTAGCCAGAGATTTTCTGTTCAACAGACCGTTGATAAGTGATGATTTGCCCACATTGGACTTGCCTGCAAATGCAATCTCAGGCAACGCATTATCCGGGAGTTTGCTCGTTATTCCACACACAGTCTCCAATTCAGCACTTTTTACAACCATTTGTTCCTCCTACCAGTGCATAATCAAGCACCTGTTTCATTTTGTTGACAAGATGTATATCAAGTCCGTCGACTATATCTGAATCAAGCTGAAGATAATCAGATTCATTTGCTTCAGGGATAAGTACTTTCTTTATACCCTGCATCTTTGCAGCAAGCAGTTTTTCCTTAAGTCCTCCTATCGGCAGCACTTCACCTCTAAGAGTAATCTCGCCGGTCATAGCTGTTTTTCCATCCACCGGCACTCCAAATATAGCTGAGTACAGTGCAGTTGCCATGGTTATACCGGCGGAAGGGCCATCCTTCGGGACAGCCCCCTCTGGAATATGGATATGAAAATCATGTTTGGCAAAATAATCATCGCCAAGTGCTGCCGATTCTTTGAGGGATCTTATGTAACTCATGCCCGCATAAGCAGACTCTTTCATAACATCGCCCATCTTACCCGTAAGCTGCAAAGCTCCGGTTCCAGGAAGCACGTTAACCTCTATCTCTAGTGTAACACCGCCAACTGCGGTCCATGCGAGGCCTGTAACCGCGCCCACTCTATCCTTCAGACTTCCCTTTTCATCTTTGTACTTATATGGTCCGAGATAATCCTGTATATTTTTCTTGGTGATTTTTGCAGCATCTATCTCCCCGGTAAGCAGCTTACGGCACGCTTTTCTGCAAGCCTTGTCTATACTTCTTTCAAGATTTCTGACACCTGCTTCCCTTGTATAATGACGTATAACATCCTTTATCGAACCTGCGTCCATCTTGAACTGTGACTTTGAAAGACCATTATTTTCTCTAGTCTTGTCAATGAGATACAATCTGGCAATATTGTACTTTTCATTTTCTGTATATCCGGATATCTCTATAATCTCCATTCTGTCAAGCAACGGACCGGGAATCGCAGAAATGTCGTTTGCCGTAGCTATGAATAGTACATTGCTGAGATCAACAGGAACGGCCATATAATGATCATTAAACTCTCTGTTCTGTTCGCCGTCGAGCACTTCAAGAAGAGCCGAGGATACATCTCCCTTATAATCACTGCTCACCTTGTCTATCTCATCAAGGAGCATCAATGGATTGTTGACCTTAGCCTTGATTATCGACTGCACAATCCTCCCGGGCATAGCACCGACATATGTCTTTCTATGGCCTCGTATCTCAGCCTCATCCCTCACTCCACCGAGAGATAACCGGACATACTTTCTATGTGTAGCACGTGCTATAGACCTGGCAATAGACGTCTTTCCGGTTCCCGGTGGGCCAACCAGACAAATGATCGGAAGGTTTCCCTTTTTGTTGAGAATATGAACAGCAAGATAATCTATTATCCTGTCTTTTACCTCTTCAAGACCATAATGATCCTTATTCAGAATCTCTATCGCCGATTTGATATCATCGTTATCTTCCGTGGATACACTCCATGGGTAGCTCAGCATCACATCTATATAATTCGCAGCAACACTGCTCTCCATAGAGCTGATTGGTATACTCTTATAATTTTTGATTTCTTTTGCTATCTTGTCATATACTTCCTGACTACATCCCGCTTCATCAAGGCGTTTCCGGAATTCCTCTGCCTTCTCGTCCGTTCCATCTTCGCCCAACTCTCTTCTTATCACTGACATCTGTTCCCTGAGGATAAAATTTCTCTGATTCTTTGCAGATTCTTGATTTGTCTTTTCTGCAATCTCCCTTTTTATCTTGGAAACTTCAAGTTCCTCATCAATAATCTGAATCAGTCTGAATGCGCGCTCTTTCACATCCACCAGCTCCAAAAGTTCCTGTCTGTTATCATTTGGTATGGTTATATAATCTGCCATCGCATCAGTCAGTGAACCTATAGTGTCATTTGCCAACACTTTTGAAAATAGAACACTATTCCTGACCATGCCACTGTCGGCAGACTCTCTGAGTTTATCTCGCAGAAGCGACATTATCGCTTTACGCTCATCTGCCGTTGTATCATCTTTATCTTCCAATTCCTGTACACTGCACATATAGCAGGTATTCTTCTTGTATTCCACAAGTTTTGCTCTTTTCACAGACTGCAGCAGAACTCTCATGGTTTTATTGGAATTTCTGACATACTGCTTTATCTTTGCCACTACACCAACAGGATAAAAAACAACCTTTCCGGCAACCTTGTCAGGCATCGGATTTGCAAGGAATACATAACTATCTTCTTTTACGGTATATTTCACAGCCTCACAAGCGTCTCGTTTTACTGCATCAAGATAAAACGACAATCCCGGCATAGCAACTCCATCCTCAAGACTGATCATAGCCATATTCTTTACTTGTTCACTCATACTTTTATCTCCGTTACTCTTAGACATTATTTATATATGCCTATAAAATAAGACGTTACTATACGCTTTCCCCGTGTAATAACGCCTTATCTGCAAAAGTCTGTCTAAGCACTTTCTCCATTATCTGTATTTGACTTTTTCTTTCTTGTACTGTTCTTTGATGCATCACTGCTATCGTTCTCTGCACCATCTCTATAGGAAAGAATCGGTTCTGCATCACCTGTTATAACATCCTTTGTTATAACACACTTGGATATAGCAGGATTTGACGGAATCTCGTACATAAGATTAAGTGTAGCATTCTCCATGATTGCACGAAGACCTCTGGCTCCTGTCTTACGCTCCATAGCCTCCCTTGCAATCTCTCTGAGTGCATCTTCCTGTATCTCCAGCTCTACATCATCCAGTTCAAATAATTTCTTGTACTGTTTACAAATTGCACTTCTCGGTTCTGTAAGGATTCTAACTAAAGCATCCTCGTCGAGAAGATCAAGTGTTACAGTCACTGGTACTCTTCCTACAAACTCAGGAATCAAGCCAAATTTGATGAAATCATGCGGCATAACCTGCTTTAAAAGCTGTCCAACATCCTGCTCTGACTGCTCTACCACCTCTGCATTAAAACCTATGGACTTCTGTCCAACTCTGTTCTCTATGATCTTCTCAAGTCCTTCAAAAGCACCACCACATATAAACAGAATATTTGTGGTATCTATCTGTATAAGTTCCTGGTGCGGATGCTTTCTTCCTCCCTGCGGCGGAACAGAAGCAACCGTTCCCTCTATAATCTTCAACAAAGCCTGCTGAACGCCCTCTCCAGAAACATCTCTGGTAATAGACACATTCTCGCTCTTCTTTGTAATTTTGTCTATCTCATCTATATAAATTATGCCATGCTCTGCTCGTTCTATATCATAATCAGCAGCCTGAATAAGTTTCAGAAGTATATTCTCTACATCCTCTCCTACATATCCGGCCTCTGTAAGTGTTGTCGCATCCGCAATTGCAAATGGAACATTCAAAAGCTTGGCAAGAGTCTGGGCAAGGTATGTCTTACCAGATCCTGTTGGTCCAACCATAAGAATATTACTTTTCTGCAGCTCAACATCAAAATCTTTCTGTGCAAGGATTCTCTTATAATGGTTGTACACGGCAACCGCCAGTACTTTTTTTGCCTCTTCCTGACCTATTACATACTCATCAAGGAAGTTCTTTATCTCCCTAGGTTTAAGGAGATTGATATCTTCTAATTCGGTATCACCGAGCTCTTCGTCTATTATCTCAGTGCATATCTCAACACATTCATCGCAAATGTAAGCACCAGGACCTGCTATAAGCTTTCTCACCTGATCCTGAGTCTTGTTACAAAAAGAACATCTGAGCATCTTTCTATCGTCACTACGATTTGCCATTACAATACCTCTATTTTCACTATTTATTATATACCAGGCACAAAGTACAAACCACTACTCTGCACCTGGTATAATCCGACAGATATACACTGCATCTAATATCTGTCACAAATTATCTGTTAGTTATAACGCTGTCTATAAGACCGTAAGCACAAGCCTCCTCAGCTGTCATCCAATTATCACGATCTGTATCCGCTGCTATAACATCAAGCGGCTTTCCTGTATTCTCAGCCAGCATCTTGTTGAGTTTTTCCTTAGTCTTAAGGATATGTCTGGCTGCGATCTCTATCTCTGTAGCCTGTCCCTGAGTTCCGCCAAGCGGCTGATGGATCATTATCTCTGAATTTGGAAGAGCATATCTCTTGCCCTTTGTACCGCCTGCCAGGAGAAATGCCCCCATGCTTGCTGCCATTCCGCAGCATATAGTTGAAACATCGCACTTGATATATCTCATCGTGTCATATATTCCCATTCCAGCTGTAACTGAACCACCCGGACTATTTATATAAAGTGAAATATCCTTTGAAGGATCTTCAGACTCAAGAAACAGAAGCTGTGCAATAACCAGACTGGCTGTTGTATCATTAACCTCATCTCCAAGAAAAATGATTCTGTCCTTAAGTAATCTTGAATAAATGTCAAATGTGCGCTCTCCGCGACTTGTCTGTTCTACGACATATGGTACTAATGCCATGCTATCTACCTCCAATACTGGTCAGAATAAACATCTCGGCTAACCCCCGATCATCAATTGCATGATCAACCCCGATTAAACCTCTTTAGCTGCATCAACGATAAGCTTGGCTGCCTTCTTAACAGCAACATCCTTCTTCATGCTTGTGATTTCCGCATCACCCATGAAGCCCTTGATATCCTCAAGCTTCATCTGATACTGCTCTGCCATCTTTGTAAGCTCCTCATCAACTTCCTCGTCTGTAGCTTCAATGTTCTCTGCCTTAACTACTGCCTCGAGAACTGCTCTCTGCTGGATTCTCTTAAGTGCCTGTGGCTTGAACTTCTCAAGGACTTCCTCCTCAGTTACATTTACGATCTGCAGATACTGCTCAAACTTGATTCCCTGATACTGAAGATTCTGAGCAAACTCATCCTTCATTCTGTGCTGCATATCCTCAACCTGAGCATCTGCAATATCCATAGTTGCATTCTCGATAACCTTATCAATTGCCTTAACTTCTTTCTCGTCTGCTGCTTCTTTTGTCTTCTTAGCAACGAGCTTATTCTTTACTTCTTCCTTGTACTGATCAAGTGTATCACATCCACCTACCTCGCTTGCGAACTCATCATTGAGCTCTGGAAGCTGTGACTCTGTGATAGAATTGATCTTGCACTTAAATACTGCCGGCTTACCTGCAAGTTCCTCAGCCTGATAATCCTCTGGGAATGTAACGTTGACCTCAACGTCTTCGCCGATGCTCTTGCCTACAAGCTGATCCTCGAATGTATCGATGAATGAATGTGAGCCAAGTACAAGCTTGTAATTCTCACCCTTTCCACCCTCGAAAGGAACGCCATCAACAAATCCTTCAAAGTCAAGTGTCACTTCATCCTCGAGCTTTGCTGGTCTTCCATCTACAAGTACCTTTCTTGCGTTCTGAAGCTGCTCTTTCTTGATGTCCTCAAGTACTTCATCATCTGTAACTTCTACATCTATCTTCTCAACCTCTACGCCCTTGTACTCGCCAAGTGTTACCTCTGGCTTGACAGCAACCTCTGCTGTGAAGATTAAATCTTTTCCCTTTTCGATCTGTGTAACGTCGATTACAGGCTGTGAAGCGATCTCAAGCTCTGAAGCCATAGCTTCCTTTGGATAGTACTCGTTGATCATGTCATTTGCAGCATCCTCATAAAATACTGCAGGTCCATACATCTTCTCGATAAAAGCCATAGGTACCTTACCCTTACGGAATCCAGGAACATTGAATCTGTTCTTTGTCTTGTTGTAAGCCTTTACCATTGCCTTACCAAACTCTTCTGCTGGAACTGTGATAGTAAGCTTTGCCATGCTGTGCTCAAGCTTTTCTACTGTGAAACTCATCTTTTTATTTCCTCCTTAAAATGTGCAAATGGTGCCTTAGCCTTTCTTTTTATTTTAAGGCACTCAAGCAGCATCCATTTATCCTATAATTCTCTTGAATGTAAACAAAAGTCCACATCAATCATCGATTATATCATAATGGGTAAATGATTGTCTAGCACATTATACTAGAAAGTTACTAAAGTTATATACAATATCCCCCCTTTTTATTATTCAACAGAAAAGAAAAGACCTGATGCATAAATAATACACCAGGTCTTTTTTATTCCGTAAAACTTACGGATGTTTTACTATTGAGAACTTTCAGGAATTTAGGATAATCCAACTGAATTATTCAAATTCAGATCTTTCTTATCTTCCTGACATCTGCTCTTCCTGTCTCTTGATCATCTGACGAACCATCTCGCCGCCGATTGAACCAGACTGAGCTGAAGTTAAGTCTCCATTGTAGCCTTCCTTAAGATCTACACCGATCTCCTTTGCTACCTCCATCTTGAACTTGTCCATAGCACTCTTTGCCTCTGGAACACTTGTCTTGTTAGAGTTTGAACTTGCCATTTCCCTTTACCTCCAAATAAATTGATAATAATTTTTAAGACTTTCGTCTTGTTACTATTATGAGCAATATCAGGAAACTTATAATGGCAATTTCTGCTATAAAACATTCAATATTTTAGTGCTTCGCTATTTTAGAACTTTATTTTAGAACTTTGTTTTGGAACTTCTTTTTAGTACTTCTTTTTAGTACTTCTTTTTAGTACTTCATTGGCTGCTCTTCGCCATTCATGACTCTGAGTGCGCCCTGTGCAAGTGCAAGGAGCTCATCCTCTCCGGCATATACGGTAAATGGTGCGATAAATCCTGCTCTCTTCTCAAGTTCTTCACATGTATGCTTTGAATATGCAATACCACCTGTAAGGATGATCTGATCTACCTTGCCGCGGAGAACTGTAGCCATTCCGCCTATATCCTTTGCAACCTGCTGATAGAACGCATCCTGAACAAGTTTTGCATGCTCATCGCCCTCATTAACAAGTTTCTCAAGATCTCTTGCATCGTTACTTCCAATATATGCGTTGAATCCACCCTTACCAACAAGTTTCTTCATAACCTCAGCCTGTGTATACTCGCCCGAAAAGCACATCTTTACAAGGGCTCCCGAAGGAACTCCGCCAGCTCTCTCTGGTGAGAATGCTCCATCGCCATCAAGTGCATTGTATACATCAACAACCTTGCCATGATCATGTGCGCCAACTGACACACCACCACCCATATGTACAACGATCAGGTTCAGATCTGTGTACTTCTTACCAACTTCCTTTGCATATCTCTTGGCAACAGCCTTCTGGTTAAGTGCATGGAACACACTGACTCTTGGGAGTTCCGGAACACCCGAAAGTCTTGATGAAGGCATGAGCTCATCAACGACAACAGGGTCAACTATATATGAAGGAACACCAAGTTCATCTCCAATCTCTCTTGCAAGAATACCTCCAAGATTTGATGCATGCTGTCCCTGCTTACCGATCTTCAGATCCTCAAGAAGATCATCGCTTACCTCGTATGTTCCGCCTGGAATAGGCTTAAGCATTCCGCCACGTCCCACGCAGACATCAAGTGTCTTGATATCAAAGTTCTTTTCAGCAAGTACGTCAAGAATAACCTTCTTTCTGAAATCCTTCTGGTCAACTATCATGTTAAATCCAGCAAGTTCCTCTGTTGTATGTCTGAGTGTCTCCTCAAACAAAAGCGTCTCATCCTCAAACACACCAATCTTTGTTGATGTTGAACCTGGATTAATTATAAGAATCTTATATGACATTTTCTAAACCTCCTCATATGACCAATTATTCTCAAATATAAAATATCGAATCCGCATTCACACTTCACCGGAATTATTTATTCGCCTTAAGTGATTCAGCGACAACCGCTGCAAGTGCTATTGAATTAAGTTTAACCTCAAATGTATCTGATCTTGATGTAAGTATTACAGGTGCATCCGTACCTGTAATGATACATCCGTTCTTACATTTTGTTGTATGAACGAGTGTCTTATATACAAGGTTACCTGCATGAATATCTGGGAACAGAAGGATATCTGCATCTCCTACTATCTTTCTGTCTGTAGCGCCCTTGTGGATTGCTGCCTCCGGCTCGATAGCAAGATCCATTGAGAGAGGTCCATCAACGATACAACCAGTTATCTCTCCATTCTCGTTCATCTTGGTAAGCTCTGCTGCATCAACAGTTACAGGCATCTTAGGGTTTACAACCTCAACTGCTGCGAGTGGAGCAACCTTTGGACAAGGTATTCCACAAGCATGGGCAACCTCTACTGAGTTCTCTATGATCGACTTCTTCTCCTCAAGTGAAGGATATGTCATAAATGCAACATCTGTGAGATACAGCAGTCTGTCGATTCCAGGTATCTCAAATACACATACATGTGAAAGTGGCTTGCCGTTTCTGAGTCCAACTTCCTTGTTAAGTACGCTCTTAAGGAAATCCTTTGTTGAAAGAAGTCCCTTCATATACATATCAGCCTTGTGGTCATGAACAAGCTTTACTGCCTTAAGTGAAGCCTCGATGTCATCAGGCTCATTTATTATCTCATAACCCTCAAGATCCATTCCTATCTGCTCAGCAATCTCCCTTATCTTAGCTTCATCGCCAACCAGAATTGCATCTGCTATTCCCTTCTCCTTTGCTGCCTTTACAGCCTCAAGAATCGGTGCATCCTGTGCTACTGCAACTGAAACTGTCTTTCTGCTGCACTGTGAAACCTTTGCCAATAAATCTTCAAAACTTTTACTCATCTTTCGCACCTCACGCAAAATATTATTTATACAAATCCATGTTGTATGTTATCACTAAAAATTATAAAGGTCAACCGCATTGTAGAAACTTACATATTATTGTCATTCATCGTTTTCAGAATATTTTTTTCTGTATATCACCAATCCGGCTGATGTCAAGACTGCCAGCACCAGCACAGCAACAGTCACCGTCAATGGAACATTATCGCCCGTCCCCGGTGATCTTTTTTTCGTTTCTGTGGTTATCTCTGTCGTCCCTGTGGTTTCTGTCGTTTCTGTCGTCTCTGTGGTCTCTGTCGTCTCTGTGGTTTCTGTCGTCTCTGTGGTTTCTGTCTCTTCATTCACAATAACCACAGGATTCTTCCTATCATATATCTTTTTCATAGTGTTAATATCCACTTTTATATCGCTCTTCACATACCCAGACGGCGCGCTTAACTCTTTTATGTAGTATATTCCTGCAGGGACATTATCAAATTTAGCATAACCATCCTTGTCCGACACCGCTCTCTGGATAAGCTTATTTGATTTCGACTCATACAGTCCAAACTCAGCTCCTTCCAGCGCCTTTTTCATCCCTGCATCAGTCTTATATATGTACACAGAACCATAATGATTTTTCACCACTTTAACAGGGATATTCTCGTATTGATCTTTGTCTATAACCACTTCAATTTTCCCCTCAGAATCAGCATCCACTGGCAGGTACCCATCAGGAGCCTTATCTTCGATTATATAATATTTTCCAGGAGAAACATATTCAAATTCAACATATCCATCTTCATCAGTAGTTTTCTCATCAATTTTCTCTCCGCTTTCCGATGAGTACAGACTAAATACAGCTCCACTCAAAGGTTTGTTGCTGATATCATCTACCTTTTGCAGCCTTATCCGGGCTATATCGTCCATCATCTGGAGCTTCTGCACTCCGGCTTTATCATCCACTGTAAAACTTATATCACGGCATTTCAGGTATCCAGCCGGCGCACTCACCTCACTCAGAATATAATTTCCTGATTTTATATTTCGAATTACATGGACGGCATCAGTACTTATCCACCTGTCTATAAGTTCCCCGGAATCGGTCATGATCATCAGTTCCGCACCTGGAAGCTCATCTGTACCAGAAACCGCTTTTTTGCTGATCTCCAGGCTCTTTTCAGACACATGTACAGTCTGTCCCTCTGATCTTATATCTCGATGTTCTGCTATAATCTCTCCTTTATACGCCTCATCTGTAAGTGTTTCATAACATACAAGATCATGTCCACCAAGATTCGTCACATCTATCACAAACGGAACGTCTACGCTCATATTTATCTCATCAGCTACAAAACTCACTTCATTTACAGCACCTTTCTGATCAAGTGCACGCTCACTTTCTTTATCCATAACCTCGCCATGGAGTGTATATTTATGACCTGTTTCCAGGCCTTGCATGATCACCGTATCTATGAGCTCCGTCTCGCCTTTGCTCTCTGTGATATCTTTCTCACCCGTATCTTTGTATTTTGCTGCAGAATCAATTTCAGGGAATCTCTCATTCAAAATATCTCCTATGTCAACTACCTTACTATCGGAATCTATGGTAAATGTTATTGTTGCAGCGGATTTGTATTTTCCAAAATTAGCATCGCACCGCACCTCACTCAAATAATACTTTCCATATGGAAGAGCTCCACGGGTATCATCGATCTTTTCTTTTCCAAACCACAACCCGCTTCCATTTTTACCTGAATTGGTATTATGACTGTGTTTTACATACGTTGAAGCACTGGAATAAAATCCATTTTCATCTGTGTATATATATGTCCTCTCCGTCTTATCATGATTTTGCAGCAGGAATTTTACTCCTGACATAGATTTACCCGTTGAAGCATCCTTCTTATGGAACTGGAAATCACCTCGTATAACCTGGTTTCCCACTATCAGTTCATTCCCCACCTTCACATACAGCTCCTGCTGATGCTTTTCTATCCGGGTCACATAGATTCCATTGCTGACACTTGTAAGCTTTCTGCCTGTATCCCCACTTCTCATAATCGATTTCTTCAGAGTATATCCTTTGGGCGGTTTTGTTTCCTGTATTGTGAGAGTTCCAACAGAAAGCTCTATATTTCCATTTTCATCAACAGATGTCCTGTCACTTTCCTTTGTTGATGAAAAATACTTCTCATTCAACATGCACACGCCATTTTTGTCAGTCTCCAAAACCCATTGTTTGTCAGCTTTCCCAGGCAGTTTGTCAACTGTGTCATACTGTCCAGAATAATATTTTATTGTAAATTCCGCCCCCTTAAGAACTGCTTCTCCCTGAGTGTCAAGTCCTGTTGATGCATCCTGTTTATATATACTGAACTTTATCTTGCTGTCCTCACTCTTATCAGTAGTTTCCCAGCAAATATCATTATCTCCAGTTTGTTTTATATTTTTGCCATCCACCGAAAGATAACTTCTATCAGGTGTAACTTTGAGAAGTGCCACACCGTCATTCTTTGTATATCCCGGAGGCGCTTTCTTTTCATATATTCTATATATACCAATAGGCAGATCTGTCAGATACCTTGATCCAGTTGAACCATACTTTGTCGCATATACAACTCCATTACCATCGGAATCTGTCTTAAACTTAGCCACTACACTGTCAACTGACGTTGCCCCTGATGCCTTTCTCTCAACATAATACACTGCATCCATAACCGGAGTCTGGGTATCAGCATCTGTTTTTTTCAAACTGAACTTCCCTGTGATTGCTTCATCTTCAGCAGCTATATGAAACGCATCCATCTTTGACTTGTTTCTGTTTTTCTCCGTTATTGAGACTGTATATGTCTTTGAATTATACTTGTACCCCGAACTGTGCACTCTTTTTCCCGTTGAGCTAAGATTTCTTGTCTCGTGATCAAGCTTCCACAGATACTCATTCTCTTTCACACTGTAATTTCCATATGGCAATTTGACATATCGCATATCTATCTTTCCTATGCAGCGATCTTTCTCTGCTTTTGAACTCAAGACAACCGACTTTCCAGAACTTCTTCCTACATAACATATTCCATCATAAGATAAAACCATCCTATCCACCATATCGCCTTTACTGTCAAATATGTCATACACTATTCCTGCATACGAATAATTCTCTGTTCCATACGCGCCTGCATGATACGATGTGGTATTCGCCACACTATTCTTCAACATATTAAATTTCTTGTTCTTTGTAAGCCACATATAACCATAATCGTCATCATATGACCACTTGATATTTATGGATACAGCCTGTTTGTCCGAGTTCTGAGCAAACAACAGCTGCTGGTCAAGTGCGGTATCATTGGAGTCCGCCGTATATACAGTAAGTCCGCTTTTTCCTTCAGCATAAGTTTGCCCTTCTGATCCATCATAGGTAACATCAGCTGTAAAAAACAGGCAGTCACCTCCATTGATCTTCACTTTACCACTCTTATATATCTTAAAGTCTCTTTGCCCATTCTTCCGCACATGCATCCAACTATGTGGTGGCACATATATCTCTATATAATTCTTTGAATTTCCGACCAAAATTATCTTTTTCGTTCTTTTCCGCTCTATCTTTGATCCGGAAACCGTATACTTTTTATAATTTTCAAGGATCACATCCCTCTCTTTTACTCCCGTTTTACCCTCAACCACAAATGCCAGCTCTGTCTCTCCACATTTTAAGTCAATTATACTTTTGTCAACAGACTTTATGTGTTCAAGATATTTTGATATAATCGGGAAATACTGCCCATGCCTCAGATAATTCAATGTGAGAGCCATGATAAGCTGCTTATCATTCTCGGTCATACCAGAAAAACCGTTCCATTCATGGTCAGCCTCCGGAGCACACGCAAACGCAAGCCTGATCATCTCTGCATTATCCTCACCAAAGCTTACATTTCCTGTACTTCTGATCGCATTCTTTCTATGATCACCACAATATGCTTTGAACTTCACCCCATTCCTGCACACCGTATAATATCTCGTATAAGCCTGACCGCCATAATAGACCTTATTGCCGCTTATTATACTATCGCTGCTATCTACCGCTGAGATAAACGCACTGGCATCCGTACCAGTTGCAATATCAGCGTCTTCTCCATCGGCAAAATACACCTCTGTATGCACACCATCATCGGCAACTTCCGTCTCACTCGATTCATCCGCACTGGACTTTATCTTATCTCTTTGATAAAAAACCAGCAAAACCATACATACTGACAACATTATTGCCACAAGAACTTTATAAATATTCAATTTTCTCATATATCCACCCTTTCACGCTTACTTATCATCTATACCATCTTTGTCTACGCATACAAGAGGATCAAATACACTGTCCAAATGGAAATCAACGATAAAACGCATGGTCACATAACCAAGAAAAAATGACCATATATATTGTTCCCGTCGATCACACCATTCATAGCAGTTCCTCCTGATATAATATTTATCTGACAAGCTGTTCATTGCGCAAAAAAAGCTTACATGCATTTAAATACACATAAGCTTTAAAGTCAATAGAGTGGCACATATTCCTCAAATCAGCGCATTTGGGGGTATTTTTTCCCCCAGATTTTACTTTTTGGACGATTTGTGGACGATTTGTTCTCTGGTTTTTCAGTTTTGTTAACCTTCTGGATAGTTCAAATGGCTGTCATCAATATTATACAGAACCTGAGATAAAAACTTCTCAGCAAGATAGTTGGCCATATTGAGATTCATGTCAAGATAGTTTCCACACTCTCTGGGATTTGCTCCCGGAATCGGATCATGATAATGCCTTATGAACTCAAACATCGATATCATAAGCTCAACTATATCTTTTGACTCATAATCTCCTGCCAGTATAAGATAGAAACCTGTACGACAACCCATAGGTCCAAAATATATTACTTTATCCTTGTATTCCTCGTTGTTTCTCAGATATGTTGCTCCCAGATGCTCTATAGTATGGACCTCCGCCGTATTCATAACTGGTTCGTAATTTGGTCTGGTCATTCGTATGTCAAATGTTGTCAACACCTGATCTCCCGCCTTATCCTTTCTGGATACATATATCCCAGGATTCAAGAGAAGATGATTGATCTGAAAGCTTGCAATTTTATCCATTTTTTAATCCTCCGATACTTTATAATCTATTGATTATCTCTGTCATGAGCTTTACGCTGTTGTCTATTGCCTTTGCCGCAAATGAAGGATAATCCATCTGTGCACTGTCATCAGCCTTGTCCGATATAGCTCGAACCACCAGATAAGGAACTTTGTTAAGCACTGCGACATGTCCAATGGATGCTCCCTCCATCTCGGCACATCGTCCTCCAAACTCAGACACCAGCCATTCCTTCTTGTCCTTGCTTGATATGAACTGATCACCACTGACTACTCGGCCTGTAAACACCTTCACATCAAGTTTGGCAGTCTCGGTTGCTGCCTGTGCGATCTCTATGAGTCTCTTGTCCGTATCGAATACACTGGTCTCTGTATCCGGAATCACACCCGGTGCATATCCAAGTGCAGCCACGTCCATATCATGTTCCACTGTATCTGTAGCCAAAACAATGTCTCCTATATCAATATCTGCATCAAGAGATCCCGCTATGCCAGTGTTGATAATCGCATCCACATCAAAAATATCTATCATAGACTGTGTACACATAGCAGCATTCACCTTTCCCACGCCGCACTTTACAACCACCACATCTTTTTCGTGAATCTGTCCTTTGTAAAATTCCATTCCAGCCCTCTGCACAATGTGCAGTCCGGATATCATATCCTTAAGTCTGGCAACTTCATCATCCATTGCCCCTATAATTCCAAGCATAGTACTCCTCCTATATCTTTCCAAATAAATAAATTCTTCTTATAAATGGCATTTTCTTTTTATATTCGCTCATACCTCCACGCAGCATTGCAAACATACTCTGCATAGTCTGATCTCCGCTTACAGTCATTTCTTTCGCCACATCAGTAACCGGTACTCCGGTACAATCCGGTACTTCTCTGTACAACACGAACTCGAGCTTCTCTGTCAGAATATCTACAGCCTCATCCGACATGTCAGGCATCAATATCCTGAGCTGCTCTCTATGGCTTCCCGCTCTGACAAAATCAGGCTCCGCTATTCTTGCATAATCGCACATATATCTGTAATATGCAACTATATTTTCACGAATATCGTTCCCATTGTAACTGTGAATGCGTATAATTTTACGATACATAACCCTTCCAATAAATATCACAGCTATAAACAAGATAATGCCCGCCAGACCATATATGATCCAGCTATATCTATTTAATGAAAACGATGTTACATTTGTCCCATCATAACCATCTTGTCCATCTTCGGAATCTCCTGCAAGCCACCTTCCGATCCTGCTCCAGAAATCCTGTGTATTTTCATCCTCATCCTCACCGGATGGTGGGGTGAGTTCTACGACCTGCCATCTGCCGTCCATAAACGCTTCGATCCATGCATGCGCAGCGTTGTCTGTGACATTCACCTGCACAACAGCGGTTCTACCCAACTCCGATTCTCCCCGAAAGTAGTCTTCATATCTGAACGATGACTCATCTAAGATCTCCGAATCTACAACATCGGTATAGTCAATAACATACCCTTCAATATAACGTGCAGGAATCCCAAGATAACGCAATATCAAGGTTCCCGCTGTCGCATAATTGGCACACAAACCTTTACGCGTTGTCTGAAGGAAGTAATTCACATAGTCCTCCTTCCTGGGTGTAGCCCCAGGATGCAGAGTGTATGGATAATTCGTCTCAAAATAACTATACACCTTCTGTATCTTGACATCCGCACTGTCTGTCTCCTCTATACCGGCATTTTCACAGAATTCCGCAACAACCGGAATATTTATCTCAGGTATATCCAGGTACTTTTCATCCACTGACTCCAACATCGGTTCAGACTGAACATCGGGGCTGTATTCCACCGTAAGCGCATGAGTATTTACATCATATTCCTGAATTTCAGATATATCAGTTTTATTCAGATCCGTCATCGCCTTTTCAAGATCATCATCATAACTTGTATAATATGGATAATACAGTAGGTCATTCATTCCATCCACATTCTGGATATACATTTTTCCGGTTGGAATATTAGCGGTATCACTATCAGTCCCTGCCACCTCGACAGTACCTATGCCATCTGGCGACGGATATAAACCTTCCTTATCGCTGTCCCAATGATCCCAGCTATACTCATCACCTGTAAACGCTTTCAGATATATCCTATCTGAACTATACGGCGCAAATCTTACAACCAGATCCGTCCCACCATCGAACGTGACATCTGACACAGCTCCGAGTCTTCCGCTGGCCAATCCACCGGTATTTGCAGTATTCCTGAGTGATTCATATCCATACATTATCAAATTGCCAAGTGGTGCTTCTATCTTTTCCTTTATAGAACTGTTTTTGTACCTGTAGTAATACCTGTCAGATGGTTTAACTACGGTCATCACCACAAACACAAGCACACACAATACTGTAATCTCGACAATCAGCTGAAGTGAGACCCTGTCGCTATGCCTGTATACCATTTTTCTTTTTCTGAATTCACTTCTGAATGTAGCCTCGGCATCGGTTATTCTGTAATGTCCATTACCTTTGAGACATATGATTCCTATCAACCCGGCAATGCCCATAAGCATCGGTATCACATCAGGTTCGAGTCTAAAAAAAAGCGGTGCTACATATGGTGGCAAGGTAAATACCACCGCCCACAACACGCTCATACTGTTATTCAGAAATATATTCAATATTATTATCTGAATGGTTCCTATAGCCACAGCCGCAATTGGGACTGTAATTGGACGGTTCTCTATAGCCTCAGAAAACACCTTAACTTCCGACGCACCATAATAATCCGTAACATGATCCAGGAATTCATTTATCATCGCATAGAATCCACTGTTGATGTATTTTCTAAACACCACAACGAAACCTACAAACAATACCAGAAACGCTACATACCAAAGATCTCTGACCCAGGTTTTTCCAGACTTAAAAAGCCAGCTGAAAAAGAGCGCCAGCAATATGTAAGAAACTAAGATCAGAGGTATATTATATGCACATTCTATAGATGTGAGGAATCCCACCATGGTTCCCCAGATTGCCAGAACCTCCAGTACACATTTGGACAGTATACCATGGCTGTCCATCTTCCCCGTAAGTTCTCTTCTCTTCATATACCGCATGGACGACTCGCCTATCCTGTGTCTTGTGATCTCAGGATTGTTGAGCAGCTTAACTCCCTGGCACAGTTCGAACTCTTCTTTTTTATTCTTTTTGTTGTCCTTTTTTTTATTCTTTTTTATATTCTTCTCTTTTTTATATTCAGTATGCGTGCCTCTACCCACTTATGTATCCTTTCACACACTCACCATATGTGAATATCTGTTCACCAGCTATATCTTCCGCTGTTGTGATTACAAATATCTTTTTATCTGAATCCATAATTCTCTGAAGCATGTCCATCCCAAGACTGCTCTCTGTATATGGAGTCTCATAGAATATACAGTCCATCCAATCGTGAAGCTCCTGCATACTATCCACCTTGGTCTCTATCATATCGTCCTGGTCCACGCTCCAGTAATACACCGTAAATGGGACATTCAAAGATATCAGATATTGACCCAGGCCATACGAAGCTTTCAGTAAATCATTGAGTACCTGTCTCTCATCATTGGTCAATTCCACACATATGACCAGCTGGTCTGACGACATGCTCTCACGTTCTTTTACCATGAATTCATCACGGCCTGCAGACAATTTCCAATGTATATTCTGCAGTTTATCGCCAGGTCTGTATTCCCTTATATCCACAACCTCCGAAAAGTCATTACCTTTCTTTCTGGTTTCCTCAGCCTCAGTCATGCCACCAGAAAGAACAGTCATGTCCGGTTCTGCACAGACCTCAACAGAGGGAAATACCCTGACTTCACGTACAGCATCACATTGCTTTTTCACTCTGATGAATCCGAGCCAGTCTGTGACATAAATCCTGTGCACTGATACCTCAAAAACACCGACAAACGACTCCGCAAGCTCATAATCTACGGCATTGGAAGCGCGGGCATATGCCGGAACACTGAGTCTGTGTTCACCTGACTTTTGAAACAACTCATTTGCCATATGTATGTCAATATCCACATTCATAATTGGAAATATTGATTTGTTTACAAGTACGATATTGATTGGAAATGCTTCATCGGTCTGAGTCTCCGGAAATCCACCACCGATCTCTATCGACATATATCTCTGTGCCAAAAGCGCTGCTATTATAGAACAAATCGGGAGAACTATCAGGACTATCAATAACACAAAATTAAAATATGAATGCAAAAACAGCAAGAGCAGTAAATTCACAATAAACACGAGAATGTATCTGATTACATTGACTACATGTATCATTTTCACGTTCTCCTCTCAGCATCTATGTACGTGGAAGCTTAACCGACTTCCTTACCTCCTCCAGAGCTGCTTCCACGGTAAATCCATTCGCCCTGGCTCTTGATGATAGCTTAACCCTGTGTCCAAGAACCACAGTAAAAACAGCAGCAATATCATCAGGAACCACATATTCCCTACTAGCTAACAGTGCCATTGCACGGCTCATCCTAAGCAGCGCATTCGCACCACGTGGACTTGCTCCCATAGAAAAATACTCACTAGCCCTTGTTGCCTCTACGAGTGTCACAATATAGTCAAATATTGATTCATGCACATTTAGAGAGTTAACTTTTCTCTGCAATCCCACCAGTTCATCTCTAGTCAGAACCATCTGTACGCTGTTTATAGGCATGAACTCCTGCCCCTTCAATATCTGAACTGCAGCTTCATGGGATGGATATCCCATGGAAAGTCTTATCATAAATCTATCCAGCTGGGATTCCGGCAGCATCTGAGTGCCTGATGATCCTATGGGATTCTGAGTTGCTATGACAGTGAACGGTTCAGGGAGCTGTCTTGTGACTGCATCTACAGTGACACATTTCTCCTCCATGATCTCAAGAAGTGCCGACTGACTCTTTGGTGATGTTCTGTTGATCTCATCCGCCAAAAAGAGATTGCAGAATGCTGCGCCCTCCCTGTATTCAAAATCACCTGTCTTGGCATTGTACATCGAGAAGCCCATGATATCACTAGGAAGGACATCTGGGGTAAACTGTACACGGTTATATTTCATATCCAAAGTTTTCGCAAATGCCATTGCAAGTGTGGTCTTTCCGACACCAGGGATATCATCGAGCAATATATGCCCACCAGCTAGTATCGCAGCGTATACCTTTGTTATGACATCTCTCTTGCCTTTGACCACCTTCTCTATCTCGTCTATAACTACATTGCTGATGTTGCCGGTTTTTTCAGCATCCGTTCTTCTTATGTCAACCATATATTATCCTTTCCCCATGTATCGTGTATCACCCAGTCTTTATATATCTGACTTGCATGTCAATCCATATTGACACGCTTTACCTCACTGACAAACTTCTCCATAGGCAATGGTTTTGAAAAATAATATCCCTGAATGTAATCAACACCCAACGACTCAAATTCCTTGAAAGACTCGAGAGTCTCAACGCCCTCTACAAGGATCCTCATATTCATATCTCTCACCATTGATATAGTGTTCTTCACTACTTTGAGCATCTTGTCATTCTCGTTCATCTCTGTAAATGTCTTATCCAGCTTAACTATCGCAAATGGCATTGACGCAATCCTCTTCATATTGGAGTACCCTGTTCCAAAATCGTCCAGTGAAAACGCTATTCCATCGTCGTTAAGTTCTTCGATATTGTCCATCATAGTAGTCTGGGCATACGCAGCGGCAGTCTCCGTGATCTCAAGGTTGAGCTGCTCTGAACTCACATTATATCTGTTCATTATCTCCTTGACATCGTCTGCAAGTTCACTGCTCATACACTGTATCACCGACAGATTCACTTCTATATAATCAAGCCCAAGTTCTTTAAACTTATCGCTGACTATAAACCTACACACCTCTTCCAGCACAAACTTACCTATCTTATGTATCATACCGCTCTTTTCAGCTGCCGGAATAAATATGTCAGGTCTAACATAACCATATTTTTCATCGTACAACCTGAGCAATGCCTCAGCACTGTTATATCTCTTAGCGCTTAATGAATAGATAGGCTGATAATAAACTTCAAATCTTCCGTCTACGAAAGCACTGTCTATTATCACATCAAGGTTATTGATCAGATCATAATTTTCTTTTTTGTATATATCCCTTGCATACATGATCTGTCCTGTATATTCCCAGTCAGAGAGTTCTGTACCAAATCTCATAACAGCATCCACATTGTCTATATCCTCCGGACACTTGGTAACACAGATATTTGCAAGAAGGTTTATCAACATTCCATTGTATGTGTATCCCTTTTTCAGCTCGGAGTTTATGTTGGCTGCAAACCTCTCCGCCTGATCAGCCACCTTATAATCCATTATGCATCTGAACATGCCATTGCCAAGATAATACCATTCTGTGTTGTATCTTTTTGACTGTCCCATGGCAACCAGCTTGTCTGAAACACATCTGAGCAGCTTGTGATATTCCACAACACCGATCATCCCCCTAAGCGCCTTGTCATTCACAAGCGATATCATGATGATGCCTATATTAAGTCCATTGTCAAGAACATTGTCGACATCCTCCATATATCTGGTTATGTTGTTCAGACCTGTTGCGTTGCTTATCATCTGTTCAGGGCTCTGTATGAACAGTGTAACAAACAATAATCCTATAGAATTGGCAAACATCTCTACTGGAACCTCAGGTACGAGCATCTGCTTGAATGCTGCAACAACCACCAATGGGAAGATCATGATAACAGATATCAGGCACTTTCTAGATAATCTTCTTCTGTATTTCATGACAACTATAAACCCTATGATCATGTATATTAACGATGCGATATAAAGAAAGACCATGAACCGCTCTCTTGCATACTCACCATCAGTTCCAATAGAGAATACCGTTGGATAAAACAGATTCACTATCAGAAGTAATACACATAACAAAGTCGGAAGTGCCAGAATAACAGACTTTACTCTGCCCCTGAATATATGTATGGCATCAACCATACTTATAACGTATATTGTATATAAAGCAGCCGAGAGCACATGAAATACAAGATATCCCGTATGGAAAAAATACTGAGCAAATGTATGTCTTTCACCAATATTATCGTATGCAATAGCACCTATATCAAAAGAGGTTGCAACCAACGCCACGATCAGCACCATAAGAAATTGCCTGCTCATCTTTCCTCTGGTCAGTCGTTTCATTACGACTGATATCAGAATAAGCGCAAATACAATAAACGCTGCATAATCAAAATACAGTACCTTGTTCATCTCATCCCCTCCTTTGTACTTAATAACCTTCTCTGTCTAGTGTGTTTATTCTTTTAACTATAGCAAAAAATCAGTTTTCTATCAATGGATATGTTTCATAAGGAGATCTGGTCTGTCAGATATTATCCCATCTGCACGCAATGCTATCATCCTATCCATAATTTTCTCGTCGTTCACAGTCCACACAAACACAGGATACCCTTCCCTCTTCATTCTCCGCACAAACTCTCTGGTACACAGGAGGTAATGTGGTGATACAAAATCAGCCTTACACCTCTTTAGTCTTCTCACCGGAAAGTATTCATTAAGCCGCACACTTAATCCAGCCTTATCCTTGCCAATTAACAGCCCCGTGGTTATCCTTGGATCTATGGATTTCACTTTATATGAAACCTTATCCTTAAATGATTTGATGGAAAATTCATTGTACCCATATCGCTCTTTCACCAGGTTCACTACAGGTCTCTCGTAACCACTCTCTTTGAGTTCAATATCCAAATGTATCTTTCCCTGGCAGAGATCAAGGACCTCCACCAGTTTCGGAACTCTGTAGCCCAACCGTCTGGTTATATCATTTATCCTGTTATATGTGAGATCTCTGACTTTCTTTCCATCTATAGCCGAATCATGAAAGACAATGAGAACATCATCACTTGTCTTTCTCACATCAAATTCTACCATATCTGCTCCAATATCTATGGCAATCTGAAACGACTCCAGGGTATTTTCATGCTCTGCCAGCGCACTGGCTCCGCGGTGTGCTATGGTGAGTGGTCTCTCATTTTTATTTGCTCTATAGCCCTCAAATGATTTTTTATTTCTTTTCATAATAAAAACCTCTTCACAATAAAAACTCTTCATAAATAAAAACTCTTCATAATAAAAACTCTCTCATAAAATATCGTTTTACAATAAAATATTGCTTTACAATAAAATCTCATTTATGTCATATACATCATCCACAGGTATCGCAGCTATGCATCTGCCGCTTTCATCTCCCAGAAGGATCATCTGGCGATACATATCCACTTTCGTTATTCTCCCTGACACATGTTCATACCGCCCACCAGACTTTCTCTCATCCCTGACAAAATACTCCACATCCACTAATATTTCGCCTGCACTATGCATTATATTCGTAAGTTTCTGATCAAGAACTGCTTTCTGGCTTTCATCAAGTTCCAATCTATCCTCCGTAAGCCTTGCAGTCTCCGCGATAGCCGCCCCATGCCCTGTAAGCGCAGCAAATGGTGCAAACTGAGCAGCCCTGTCATGTATAGACATATGCGGATGTCTGTCAGATACGTGATGCGGCATATCATACATATCTTTATATTTAGGATTCAAATCTATCACCCAGCTCTCATATCTTTTTCGTCATGCCCGGTGTCCGCCTATCTGTCCATTTCGGGAGATCGTGGTTCCGCCCTCCTCAAGATTCATACCCTTTAGTATGGCATTCTTACCGAACTTCTTCTTTATCTCTATCATCGCCTTCTGCATATCCTTCTCACGGATCTCGTCCGCAAGTTCTCTCTGTCTGTTCTCCGCTCCATCTCCAAAGTCTTCAAACAGGCTCATCTGCCGGTATCCCTGTCTGTTCTCCGCTTCATCATCTGATATCAGATTATTTGCGGTGACATACACTCTCCTCACATAAAGTTCGGAATCCACTATCTCCTCAAACAATCCGGTTACCGCATCCATTATCCTGCGGGTTGACGATGTATACTCACCCAGGTTCACCGTACCATGTGCATTCTTTGGAATCCGTCTGCCATATCTGTCAGTCTGTACTACTCCGGAATATCTCTTTCCTTGATCATTCTGTTTCAGATTATCTATGTCGTAACCGACTGTGAGGACAATCTGATCTGTCTTGACCTTCTTGTCCACAAGCTCAAGCACCAACAGATCTGTCATCTCCCTGACGATAAGCCTGGCCTTATCGTATTCATACGGACACGACAAAACCTGCCCCGAACCTATACTGTTGCGCTCTGGTTTATAGGACTTGATATCCGCAATCGTACAAGGTTCCCAGCCCCACGCATGATCTATGAGGAGTTCTGCATTTATGCCGAACAGTCTGTATAGAAGATCTTCATTGTAATATTCATCCTCACGTCCTATGGAACACCTTGCTATATCTCCCATGGTATACATACCATGTTCCTCAAGTTTCTTCGCATATCCTCTTCCGACTCTCCAAAAATCCGTAATGGGTCTGTGATCCCAGAGTTTTCTCCTGTAGCTTTGTTCATCGAGAATCGCTATCCTGACACCATCTTTGTCCGGGGCTATGTGTTTCGCCTCAACGTCCATCGCTATCTTGCACAGATACATATTTGTACCTATTCCCGCTGTGGCTGTTATTCCGGTCTGTCTGAGTACATCCTGTATGATCGTCATTGCAAGTTCGTACGGTGTCTTATGATATATTCCAAGATAATCCGTGACATCCATAAACACCTCATCTATGGAATACACATGCATGTCCTCAGGCGCAACATACTTCAGATATATGTTGTAGATCATCGTACTGTATTTCATGTAGTACGCCATTCTTGGCGGTGCTGCTATATATGAAACCGCAAGTTCCGGATGCGTTGTCAGCATAACCGAATCCGTGCTATCCCCAGTAAACACCCCATTCGGAGCCATAGTGCACCTGCTGGCATTGACCTCCTTAAGCCGCTGGACTACCTCAAACAACCTGGCTCTTCCAGATATTCCGTACGCCTTAAGTGAGGGGGACACAGCCAGACAGATAGTTTTCTCTGTCCTTGACGCATCAGCCACCACCAGATTCGTCGTGAGAGGATCCAGTCCACGCTCTACACACTCAACTGACGCAAAGAAGGACTTGAGGTCTATGGCTATATATGTCCTGTTTTTATCACTGGTCAAATCTGTCGTCATAACTCTCCGCCCCCTTATCTATAAAACTGCTTTATGAAATCGCCTTAGAAAATTGATTATGTTTTTTCGTATGTCCCAGCAATTTTCTAGACACAAGTATGTATGCAATTATCATGGCCGTACCTGTGATTATCCACGACACTATATATACATTCAGCAGCATTCCAAATGAATGATACTTCGCAAATACGGTGTAAAGCCATATGATCCTGAACACAACTGATCCGATGACAGTTATGACCGCCGGCAGCATCGACTTGCCCAATCCTCTGAGCGCAGCCGCCGTCATCTCATATGTGCCCGTCATAGCCTCAAGCAGCATGACATGTTTCATTCTTATAAGAGCATACTTTATAACCTCAGGATCCTTGGTGTAGAACCTCACCAGGAAATCTCCGGCCAGCATCATGACACAGCTAAACACCGCCGTCATGAGCATTCCTTCAAGCATAGCTATGCGAAGTGCCTTTCTGCACCTCTGTTTCTCTCCTGCGCCATAGTTCTGGCTGACAAATGTAACCGCAGCCTGAGCATATGCAGATATGACAAAATATGCAAAATACTCAAAATTCAGTCCCGTGGACGATCCTGCTACCGCATCAGATCCAAAACTGTTGATTCCTCCCTGTATAAGCACATTGGAAAGAGAGAACACTGCTGTCTGTATCGCGGATGGTGCACCTATCCTGAGTATCTTTCCCAGGCACACTTTATCTATTCGTATATTCTTCATATCGAGTCTGAGTGGACCATTCTCATGCATTAATATGTACATGACTATTCCTGTACTGACCACATTGGATATGACCGTTGCCATACCTACACCTGCAACTCCAAGCTTGCACACGCACACAAAGAACAGATTGAGAATAACATTGAGCACACCAGATACTATCAGACAGTAGAGAGGTCTTCTCGTATCTCCTATCGCTCTGAGCACTGCAGCTCCAAAGTTATAAAGTATGATAAACGGCATGCCCACAAAGTATATCCTCAGATATAATACCGCCTGGTCAAGCACCTTGACAGGAGTATCAATAGCCTCAAGTATAGGTCTTGCCACAAACATTCCAGCCACAAGCATAGCTATTCCGCATATAATGGCGAACTTCACGCTGGTATGCACACATTTGCTTATTGAATCCTTCTTGTTCTGACCTATATAATGAGCCACAAGAACATTCACACCAACCGAAAGTCCCACAAATACATTCACAAAGAGAGCAACGACTGCGGCATTGCTTCCAACCGCTGCCAATGCATCACTTCCCGCAAATCTTCCTGCCACAGCAACATCCGCTGAATTGAAAAGCTGCTGCAGTATACTGCTGGCCGCCAGCGGCATGGCAAATATAAGCATCTTAAGCGCCAGCGAACCGTTTAACATATCCATCTCATGTGATTTTTTTCTATGATCGGTGTTCTTTTCTGTATTCATTTCTATGTTTTTTTCTGTACTCTTTTCTGCTCTCATTTTGATGTCCGTCTCTTTTCCGTCATTGTGTTTCATCCTGATATGATCTCCGTTTTCTTAACTAGTGGGCGCCCTCATACTTCTGAAGATAGTTGAAAAGTGCTCCTATGAGATTGGAATCGTTGCCAAATTTGCACAGTCCCACCTGCATCTCATTATAAATCACTGAAAATTTCGCCAATTTATCCACATACTTCTTCACGCCCTGTATGAATCTTGGTTCCGCACTGATTCCACCGCCAAGGAGTATGATGTCCGGTGCCAGCAGAACATGCATGTTCATACAGTGCTTGGCAATATTCAGATACCAGTCCTCAAGCACATCTATGACCGCCTTATCACCGGCGGCCTCCCACTCATATATCATCTCACCTGACACTTCATCTTCCCTCATGCCCTTGACTGCTGCCACCTCTCTTCTGAGTGAGCTTACCGATGCCTGCATCGTCCAGGTGACATTGTCCGGAAGTTTTAAATGTTTCTTTGTATTCTTGAGATTCGCCTCAAGCGGTACAAGTTTGTCTATATTATCCCTGTTCACATCCTCAAACAGGTACGACATCTCACCGGCAACCATACCTCTGCCGTGGAGTATCTTTCTGTCTATGACTATTCCTCCACCGACACCTGTGCCAAATACCAATACAACTGCGCTGCTATAGTCCTTTGCATTTCCCTGCCATATCTCCGACAATGCTGCACATTTGCCGTCGTTCTCAAGCGCTACCTTAAGTCCATCGCATCTCTCGCTTACAAGCTCGCCTATATGTGCTTTGTCAAGGTAAGGCAAGGCTCCGCCGGCATAACATATTCCGTTGTCCACGTCCACCTGTCCAGGAAGTGATATTGCTATTCCTTGTATATCATATCTTTCCTTATATCCATCATATATCGACTGAAGTGCATCAAGGAATGCATCCAGCCCCTGTTGTATGTTCTCCAGTCCATTCCCAAATCTTCCAGGTGTAGGGAATTTATTCTTCTCCATTATCTCAGCATCTCTGTCCATCACACAATGCTTTATAAATGTTCCGCCTACGTCTATCACAAGGTACATAACTTCTCCTCCATACCGAATATGTTTTATTACTATATATTTTTCTTCAAGCTAAAAAATAGCAGTCTCAAATGTATCTACAGTATACGTTATACCATACGTCATCGTACATAATCATGATGACATACTCTCGCATCAGCGATTTCATTATACTATATCGAACATACATTCGAAAACTACTATTTTTATGTTAGCATATTTTTTTGTTATCAACAACTATTTTTTTATCACATATGAGGCCCTGACGTACTCCCTGTCACTCTCATCAAGACCATCTATTATCATCGCATAACCGTCTCTGTTAGTATTTGCCTCCATTACACTTAAGGTGCCCTCGACCACCATGCCATTTGCAAGTTTAACATACACAGCGTCGCCCTGCTGAAAATTTCCCTTTTGTATATTACCTGCTACAACAAATTTATCACCTATCTTATAACAATCATCAATGAAAATCAGATCATCATTTGCCTGTTCTGAAAAATCTCTGTCACAGTCAACGTAGTTTGACTTTCCTGCAAGTGTACTTTCTTCCGTAACCGCTGTATTTTCATTATCACTTGCAGCATTTTCTGTACCTGTAGATGTTCTGGCACTGGCACCTATATCTGTACGGGCATATAAGCTCACATCCGGATACTGTTCATTCCTTATCTTCAAAAGGTCTGTCACCATATTTTCACCGCGCACTGTACTATCAAAACCACTAGAATAATACATGACATCCATTTCGTTGATTACTACACTATATTCACCGCTGCTTGTAGTTCGCGGACACTCAACAACAAATGCGTATATCTGATAATCGTCATATATCCAGCCTACTGTATACTGGTTTACACAAATCCCACTTTCATACTTTTCAGTGTTAACTGTACCATCAATTGCCTCTGCCATATCTGACGATGCAACATTTATAAAATTGGGATTTCCAAATCTGTTAACCATGACCTTGAGACAGAACGACTCGTTCTCATCACCCATAGCGCTCTCTAACTTTTGCATCTCTTCATCATCAATACCCAGCCCATCCGCATAGGAACCTACCTTATCATTAAGCCACCACTTTCCGTCATTCACATAACCCTTAAGAGTATTCTTTTCGCCATCTTTTCCAATCCTCAATGACGGCATATGGATTCCTCCCTCATCGGCAACAGATGTGTATGATTTGTCGCATAGTACAATAAGCTCACTGCCATCCACCTCATATGTATCTTCCTCCAACTGATCTGACAGCTTATATGTCGCTAATGGTGAATCATCACCATCAACATGCTCATGTGATGAAACCTGATAGTCAAGCAGATCATCGAATTTGATCGGAAGTGTAAGTTTATCGCTAAAAAGATATGCATTATCCGGAGCTGGAAGCACATCCTCGTCAGTGTAATCAAGTGTAAGCACCAGCGAGTCCTCAAACCTTGATTCAGCGTCAGCATTACCTGTTTCGGACTGAATATCCTCACTACTTTCGGTCTGCCCTGCATTTGTTTTATCACTTGTATTTACGTTTTGTTTTTCATCGCCACAGCCGGCTAATGCAAGCATCATCGCCATAGATACAGTTCCCCAAAATATCCCTTTTTTCATCTTAATTTTCCTCCTTTTAGTACAGAACCACGTACACTACAGCAAGGATAATGTTTTTTTAGTAAATTTTCAATATTTCAAATGCTTACGTTAAGCTGCTTATATGACTCAAATCACACTCTTTATCTGTAATCCCCTGACACATCAATATAATCCCTTTTTCCCATAATATAATCATCATATGCCAGTTCAGGGTCCTTGCCCTTATCAATCAATTTATATCTCCTGTTTACCATGACGCCTCTTGTAATCGTCCCTGATGGTCTCACAGCTTGCATACACCGCATTATCCAGCTCCTCTTTGCTAGTTGATCTGCGGACTGCAGACACTGTCTGCGAAATTGCCTGGTAATTAAGTGATACTCCTACACTGTCACATTCATAATTGAATGCTCTGTCTGCCCCTATGCCAAATCTTCCCGCAGTCTCTATCGCGTCAATATTTGCTCCAAGGAACAGGAACTCCCAGCCATATTTTTTCTTCTCCTTCTCCACCATCTTTTTTACCATTTTGTAGGTGTACATTCGACTGGAATTTTCCATTCCATCAGTGGTTATGATAAACAATGTCTTTTCTGGTCTGTCTTCTTCCCTCGCATATCTGTGAACATTTGCAATATGGTCGATTGCTCCGCCAATGGCATCGAGAAGGGCTGTGCATCCCCTGACATAGTACTGCCTGTCATTCATCGGCTCCACTTTATCAACCGAAACCCTGTCATAGATCACCTCTGTCTGATCATCAAAAAACACTGTGGAGATATATGCCTCTCCCTCCTCTTTTCTCTGTTTCTCAATCATGGAGTTGAATCCACCTATGGTATCTGCCTCAAGTCCCCTCATAGAACCACTTCTGTCCAAAATAAAAACAACTTCTGTTAAACCTTTGCGCATAATATTTGTCCTCCTTATGATATGTCATCACCTCTCGGTGTTTTATCTTATATCCGCATTATACAAAAGAGGGCACGAAAAAAGGTCGCTTCGAAAGCGACCCTGAAAAATCCTGTAATATTACGAAATGGCACACGGCAGTCCGTGTTCTTCCAGTTGAATATCCAGTTCAATAATGTCATATATTTCATTTTCTATGAAGTAAGAGAATATGATATCCGTCTTGTCACATGGGGATAATGCATAACCGGCTCTTGCCAGCAGATCCCTCGACTCATCAAGGTTAAGTCTCGCCCCTATGCAAAGTCGAAGTGCCGTCTGTTTGTTTGGATGATAGTCCGGATTATTCTTGATCTTTGAAAACACCTTCTTGCTGACTATCGAACCATCATATACCTCTTTACTCGTCAGATTCTTTTGATGAATAAGGTACATCAGATACTCCGAATAGGTGTCTGATATATGTTTGATCCTCTCATCAAGCTTATCACCGTGGCGCTCACTGAATGGCTGTGAAAGTGTAGCAGACTGAGAACCATACACATTTCCAAAGTTTCCGGCAAAATTCGGAGCATCTGAATCCTCTTTTATGCGGCGTGTATCCTCAAAATCTCTAACCCGCACAGGCTGTGCCACACTAAATCCATCGAGTATATACTCTGTCTCATTTGCCACTTCGACATAATGCATATCTATATACGTCTCCAGGTCCGGATATATCTTCTCGCCAAGCCGCGTAGACTTCTCGTCAAATACAACCAGGAATATGTCCATCTCATTATCAAAAAGGAATGCATTTATCTCATCCACCGCGATTCTAAGTCCTTCTTCCTTCGGATATCCGAACCCTCCGGTCGAAATCAACGGAAATGCTATAGACCTGATTCCGTTCTCCTTTGCCAGCTGTAAGCTCTTTCTGTAGCACGAACGAAGCTTTTTCTCTTCTCCGTGATCTCCGTCTATAAACCTCGGACTCACCGCATGAATGATATATCTGGCATTAAGGCCAACCCCCGGAGTTATAAAGGCTCCGCCTTCTTCCACAAACCCGATATACTCCCTGCGATAATTTAAAAGTTCATCATACCCTGCTGCCCTGTATACGGCTCCGTCACATCCTGTTCCAACGACCGCATGATCATTTGCCGTATTCACAATAGCATCCGTAGTCATCTTCACAATGTCATTTCTAACTATCCTTAGTGACATATAATCTCCTTCCAGGGACGTTTCTTTTGTCACAAAGAGCGTCCCCGATTCACTACTTTTCTTTAGGCAGTATAATATTAAGCAGAATTGCAACCATTGCCGCAGGAACAATTCCTGAGCCACCAAAAACAAGCTGTAGCAACTGAGGGGCATTTGCAAGAATACCCGGATTGGCTCCCATTCCATAGCCCACACCCAGTGCTACTGAAACTATGGACAGATTGCGCGCGCTTAACGGTTCCTTTGTTATGAGCTGAATACCACTGATAACTATCGAAGAAAACATCATAACCGCAGCTCCGCCAAGTACTGACTGAGGCATGATTGACACCAGTGCTGCAAGTTTAGGGCAAAGACCACATAATATCAGGAATATCGCTCCTGTTGCAAGCGCAAATCTGTTGACGACCTTAGTCATGGCTACAAGTCCCACATTCTGGCTGAATGATGTATTTGGAAGGACTCCAAACACAGCTGCAAGAGATGAACCCAGACCGTCACACATCACACCACCTGAAAGTTCCTTGTCTGTGGCTTCCCTTCCAAGACCACCTTCCATAACACCTGATATATCGCCTACAGTCTCCACCGCTGTAACAATAAACATTATGAGCACAGGAAGGATTGCGCGCACATCAAACACCGGTTTTACAGGCATGAGCTGTGGAATCGCAAACCAGGAAGCGTCTTTCACCTTGTCCCAGTTCAGCACCCAGGCTTTTGTATATTCCACACCATCAGCAGTTATACCTGTTCTCGGAAGAACAAGTCCCATTATGATCGCTGCGATATAACCTGCGATTATTCCAAAAAGAATCGATGACGAGCTCAAAAATCCTTTTGTCCAATGCTTAAAGAAAAGGATGACCACAAGGACAAATAATGCAAGCAGAAGGTTCTCCATGGATCCAAAGTCTGCGGCATTATTTCCACCTCCAAACGAATTTATTCCCACCGATATAAGGCTGAGTCCAATGGATAAAACCACTGTACCTGTTACAACAGCCGGGAAAAACCTGCGCAGAGGTTTCAGGAAAAAACCAAGCACAGTCTCAAACAAGCCACCTATAATGGATGCGCCCATAATCGCACCATACGCAAGCACTCCACCGCCCATGGTTGCCGCCACACTGTTGAATACACCTATAAAACCTGAAGACGTACCCATAATGATCGGTACCTTTCCTCCAACAGGTCCTATTGAGAAAAGCTGTATCAGGGTGACAACTCCCGCGATAAGCATTGCGTTCTGAAGCAGTGAAAGCTGAAGATCAGCAAATTCACCACCGACTAGTCCGCATGCTCCAGTGATAATCAATAATGGTGTCAAATTTCCGACAAACATTGCAAGGACATGCTGAAGTCCAAGAGGTATCGCCTGGGAAAGAGGCATCCTTCCATCAAGCTGGAATGCTGTTTCTGAAAGTTTAAACTTATTTTTCATATGTTGTTTTCTCCTGTATATTTTTTTCATATTACAGATTCTGTTATTCTGCTTATGTTATCTCCAATCACTCTTCCGGCATGGACATAAGAATCTTCTCCGGTGTGATCGGCAGATCTCTGTGCCATACACCTGTCGCCCTGTATATGGCATGTGCAATAGCCGGTGCCGGAGTATTGATAACTATTTCTCCTATCGATTTGGCTCCAAAAGGACCTGTAGGCTCATAGCTGTTTTCAAATTCCACTCTCAAATGTCCCATATCCAGACGGGTTGGTATCTTGTATTGCATAAAACTCGACTCTATCGGGCATCCCTTCGCATTGTAGGTGATGTTCTCAAACAGAGTGTGTCCTATTCCCTGGACTATGCCTCCCTCTGCCTGAACACGTGCCAGTGCCGGGTTTATGGCTATGCCACAATCCACGACTGCAGCATAATCCAGTATCTTCACTTCTCCTGTATATCTGTCAAGTTCTATCTCAACCATTCCGACCATATATGGAGGAGGTGAAACCGGAGATGAATGAGAGACTGTGGCTACAGCAGCAATATCATTTGCGACCTGATCCTTAACACTTATATCAGCCAAAGAAACGCTTTGATCTGTTCCTGTCCGATATGCCCTGCCATTTTCGAAATACATTTCATCCTGTTCACATCCAAGCATTCCTGCTGCAATTGCGCACAGCTTCTTCTTCAATTTATCACATGCAAGCTCCACAGCCTTTCCTGTTACATACGTAGTGGATGAAGCATATGAGCCGGAATCATACGGTGAAGCATCTGTGTCTGCTCCAAATACCGCCACGTCATCAACCGAGCAGTCCATGCACTCCGCAACCATCTGTGCAAGGATAGTATCACATCCAGTTCCCATATCTGCAGCACCGATTATCAGGTTAAATGTACCATCATCCGCAAGCTTGACCGTTGCAGATCCTACATCCACATTCGATATACAAGAACCCTGCATGGCCATTGCCACTCCTGCAGCCCTGACTTTTCCGTTTCCCATGTCCCTGACAGGGTATTTATCATCCCAGTTAAATATCTCCTTGCATCTGGCCATACATCTGTCAAGAGCACACGCATTTGCCGTTTCACCATAATACGCAGGCATCTTCATTCCCTCGCGCAGCATATTCTGCTCACGGATCACGGTCGGATCTATCCCCAGTTTCTCCGCAAGTTCATTCACCGCAGACTCAAGTGCGAAGATTCCCTGTGTAGCCCCATAGCCTCTGTATGCACCGGCCGCCATAGTGTTCGTATATACAACATCATATCCAAACCTATATGCCTCAAGACCTCCCGTATATAATGGAATTGACTTATGCCCGCTAAGTCCGACTGTTGTAGGTCCATGCTCCCCATACGCTCCTGTGTTGGACAGCGTATACAGATCAAGTCCCCTTATATGTCCATCGCGGTCTGCTCCCAGACGAACACTCACCTCCATCTCATGGCGCGGCGAGCCTGCGATCTGACTTTCCTGTCTCGTAAATATGATCTTGGCCGCACGTCCTGTCTTCATGGTCACAAATGCAGGATACACCTCACTTACCGCTGTCTGCTTTGCTCCAAATCCGCCTCCTATACGTGGTTTTTCCACTCTGATCCTGCTCTTTGGAATGCCAAGCGCCCTTGACAGAATACGACGTACATGAAACACGATCTGTGTAGAAGAAATTACATGAAGCCTTCCATAACGGTCAAGGTGTGTATACGTTCGAAAAGTCTCCATCATAGCCTGGTTAAAGGCTCTCATATGATATCTGTTCTCCAGCACCTCATCACAGTCAGCTATAACAGCATCAACATCGCCATCACCGCCTACATCGCTTGCTATCAGGTTGCGTTTTGGATCGCCACCTACCTGGACCGGCGGGAACCAGTCGTCCTCAGGATGAACCAGTATATCATTATCCTTTGCCTTGCGGAAATCCAGAACAGGCTCTAGAATTTTGTATTTAACCTTTATGAGTTTCATAGCCTTGATTGCTGACTTTTCATCCTCAGCTGCTATGATGGCAACCACATCGCCCACACACCTCACATGGCGGTCCATAATGAGTCTGTCATACGGTGACGGCTCAGGATATGTCTGTCCTGCTATTGCAAACCGGCTATTTGGCACATCCTGCCATGTGTAAATATCTACTATTCCGGGTATTTTTTTTGCTATGGAGACATTTATATCCTCCACAATGGCATTCGCATGTGGACTGCGAAGCAGTTTCACAACAAGTGCATCACCGGGAGTGATATCATCCACATATACCGGTTTACCAAGAAGTAACTGCATAGAATCTTTTTTTCTAACGGATTTATTAACTACATTATATTTTTTATGTTCCATGAGTTCACCCCTTTACTGTCTGTCATCTGCAGGAATTCTACTGTCTAAGTAATTTCGGATTCCTCTCAGTTGTCCCTCATATCCGGAACATCTGCACAGATTTCCGGCAAGATATGCCCTGATCTCATCATCCGATGGGTCAGGATTTTCTCTGAGAAGAGCTATTGTATTCATCACAAAACCCGGGTTGCAGAAGCCACATTGATCAGCACCCTGATCAGCAATGAACCCGGCAAATTCTGCCGCCTCATCCTGAAGGCCCTCAAGGGTCTGCACCTCGTGTCCATCTGCCCTGGCGGCAAGCATCGAACAGGAAAGGACAGGAGTCTGATCCATAAGCACTGTACACAGGCCGCAATTGGACGTCTCACAGCCGCGTTTCACACTATAACAGCCATGATCACGTAGAAAATCTATAAGGAGCATATCAGGAGCTATATTTCCCGAGACGAATTTCCCATTTAATTTAATTTTTATTTCCACTGCTGCTCCTCCTCAATCTTTTTCAATAATCTCTGTCCAAGCACACGTATCAGACGGCTTCTGTATTCTGCGCCAGCACGATGATTGCTTCCAACCGGAACCTTGTCAGAAACCCAGATGGCAAATGCTTTCTCTGTATCATCTGAAAGTCCATCTTTGAGCAAGCCTTCTTCATCCAGAACAAGCATCGCCCTTCCAGGTCTTGCTCCTACAGCCAGACGGTATTCTCCATCCACGCATGAAGCTGAACAGGCAATGACAGGAAAATCTGTTCTCTGATTGCGGACTGATGCATAAGCAAAAACTCCGGGAGTTTTCCTGATGATCAGATGTACAATCACGTCCCTGTCCTGCTTCATGTTGACAAATTCCCTGAGAGGAATCATACCACCATGATAAAGCTCCACAAATGCATCCATAGCTAAAAAAACTGTCAGAATGTCTGAAAAGCCGAAACGCCCCCATATGCTTCCGCCAATCGTTGCGAGATTTCGAAACTGAACTCCCACAATATCCTTCACCGCCTCGCATACTGCACCATGTGTATATTTGTTTAATCCGTCATGCAGCTCTATCTGACGGAGTGATGTCATTGCACCAATAATAAATTCGTCATCTTTTTCCTCTATCGTATCAAGTCCCAGATCACACATATCTATGGCTGTCTGTATCAGGCGATCCTGCATTTTTGTCCAAAGCATTCCTCCTATAATACAGCTTCCCTTTTTCTGATTCAGTTCATATGCCTCATCAATACTTTGTGCGCGTACATAATTCTGTATTGTTACCATAAATACTCCTTTTAACATATAAACACAATTTTTCAAAATATATTATATTAAAACATCTTGTCTTTGAAAAGGTGCTTTGTTACAATACCGTTGTATTATTTCAAGAATAACGAGAGGAACATTGAATTCATGAAAACAGCTTTTAAAAAACATCTATCTATCATCCTTATCTGTACTATGCTGGCAGTGTTTACAGCCTGTGGTACAGACAGTTCTACGACAACACAGAGTACTACGGAAAGCACCACAGCTGTTTCAGTATCCGAATCAGCTTCCAGTGGAGAAGCATCAGAAGAAATATCATCTGAAGAATTATCTTCCGAAGAATCTTCCACTGAAGTAGATGCTGAACAGACTGTCTACCCTGTAACAGTTACCGACCAGGCTGGCCGTGAAGTTACAATTGAAAAAGAGCCATCTTCTATCGTGAGCGGCTACTATATTTCTTCAAGCCTTTTGATCGCTCTTGGTCTCAAGGATAAGGTTGTCGGTATTGAAGCAAAAGCAGACAAGCGCCCTATTTATAAGCTTGCTGCACCAGAACTGACTGAGCTGCCGAATGTTGGAACTGCCAAAGAGTTCAACCTTGAGACATGCGCTGCTCTTTCACCTGATCTGGTTATTCTGCCAATGAAGCTTAAGGATGCAGCCCAGAGCCTGACAGACCTCGGTATCACAGTACTGCTCGTCAATCCTGAAAGTCAGGATCTTCTGACAGAAATGATCAACACCATAGCTACGGCAACTAACACCAATTCAGAAGCTGCAAAGCTGCTCGCATATATAGATTCTCAGAAGGATATGCTTACCTCAGCTCTGTCTGGCGTAGAACCTGAAAGTGTATACCTTGCCGGCAACTCATCATTCTTGTCTACTGCCGGTCCTTCTATGTATCAGTCAAGCATCATAGAGCTTGCCGGTGGAAAAAATGCAGCTGATTCTATCACAGACACCTACTGGGCCGAGATAAGCTACGAGCAGCTTCTTGCATGGGATCCTTCTTATATAATAATCGCATCGGATGCCGAATATACAGTAGATGACATAATGAACGATCCAAACCTTGCAGAATGCACTGCTGTAAAAAACAGCCACGTATATGCTATTCCTGGAGACGTGGAAGCATTGGATAGCCCGGTACCTGCAGGAATCCTGGCATCTGTATGGCTTGCAGGGATCCTTCATCCTGATCAGGTATCAACTGACACATATACAACTGAAATGACAAATTATTATGAAACATTCTATGGAATCAACAACTAATAACAAGCGTAAAAATAAAAACAAAGCAACAATAACTATTATACTGGGAGCTGTCATTCTGGCAGCTCTTAGTATATTTTCTTTTTTTGTCGGAAGATATCCTCTTACACTGAATGGATTGCTGCAAGGTGATGACATGCAGTGGCGTGTATTTCTCACGCTTCGCGCAAGCCGCGGAATCATCGGCTGTATAGGGGGATTTGTTCTCGGCATAGCAGGATTTGTATATCAGACTGTCTTTAAGAACCCATTGGCTTCTCCAGACATCATAGGTGTATCCTCAGGTGCAAGCGCAGGTGCCGCATTTGGCATTCTGTTTTTGTCCGGAACAATGTCTGTAACCATATCTGCTTTTGCCGGAGCCATATGCTGTGTGATACTGGTTCTGCTTCTGTCATCGCTGACATATGAACGTGATGGAAAAAGCATAGTACTGGCAGGCATAGCAGTACACAGTCTTGCCCAGACCGCTCTTGTGTGTCTGAAGCTGACTGCCGACCCTGAAAAACAATTAGCATCAATTGAATACTGGATCATGGGAAGCCTTAATGGCATAAGCATATATTCCATTGGTTCAAATGTAATACTGTGCGCTGTCTGCCTGCTGATAATGTTCCTATTGTACAGGCAGATCATAATGCTCTCCCTTGATGACGCAGAGGGCAAAATGCTTGGCGTGAATGTTAACCAGATACGAATGCTGGTTCTTTTGATCGCAACCCTGGCAACTTCAAGTGTGATCAGCATGACAGGACTTATCAGCTTTATCTCTCTGCTTGCTCCGCACGGAGCCAGAATGCTGCTCAAAAATAACCGCTTATCAACTATGCTTCTGAGTGGTCTTATAGGTGGATGTCTTCTCACTTTCGGCGATATCCTTGCCCGCAGTGTATGTTCCACAGAACTGCCGGTCAGTATATTCACAAGTATCGTAGGAGCACCGTTTCTTATATATCTATGCATAAGGAGGAAACCTGTAAAATGAGTATATTAAACATATGCGATCTGTCAGCCGGCTACCACCACAGCAACCGCACCAACACCACAGATGTGCAAAATGTGATAAATAATATCAGTTTTTCTGCAGAAGAAGGTACAATTGTTGGTATACTTGGCGAGAATGGCTGTGGCAAAACAACCCTTATCAAAGCTATTGCCAATTTGATTCCGCATAGTGGCTGCTGCGAGTTAGATAATCTCCAGCTGGAACATATGCCTCACAAGAAACTAGCACAGCTATGTGGATATATCCCTCAAAAAAGCGGCATATCCATAGACATCTCTCTCTTAGATGTTGTCATGATGGGATTTAACCCAGAGCTTAATCTTCTTCAACCCCCTACTGAGGCCATGAAAGAAAAGGCTTATAAAGTTCTTGCAATGGTCGGACTTGATTCACGGATAAACGATAATTTTCAGACATTGAGCGAGGGTCAAAAACAGCTTGCCCTGCTGGCACGTACATTTGTGGCAAAACGGAAGCTTTTACTCTTGGATGAACCGGAAAGTGCGCTGGACTTCAGGCTGCGCTACCAAATCATGAACCTTCTGTGCAGCTATGTTGAACAAAACCGCGCGGTGTCTCTGGTAACGCTTCACGATTCGTCACTTGCATTAAATTACTGCAACACTCTTCTGGTTTTATCTGAATCCAAGCTGATCGGTGAAGTATATCCTGATAAAACACCCATTGAGGAAATGGAAATGCTTCTGTCCAAAGTTTATGGTACAATCAGTATCAGAGAACTTCGCAACCGTCAGGGAAAGTGCCAGCTTGTCATGATGAAGGAGGATGATATGCATTGAGAGCTGCTATTAAAATAACATTTTTTGATGATAATGATGAGAAATTCTTTGGTGAAGGTCCATATCGCCTGCTTTTGGCTATAGAAAAAACCGGTTCTCTCCGCTCCGCGTCCAAGTCCATGGGACTTGCCTACAGCAAAGCATTCCGCATGATAAAAAATGCTGAAGAAGCGCTGGGATTTTCACTTACAAGCCGCACAACAGGCGGCAGATCAGGTGGCGGAAGCACGATAACACCAGAGGGAAAGGAATGGCTGAAAAAATATGAACAATATAGAGAAGCCTGTATTCAGGCCGGAAGCAAATTGTATATGGAGATCTTTTCTGACTAGCCAAGAGAAACATATCGTTATTACCGGTGACAGGAAAAGTGGCAAATCAACACTCCTCTCTTCACTTTTCGACAGACAAATGCCTGGAATTACATCATGGGCCGTCCCAAAAGAAGGCGTGTACATGAAAAATAACTCTAGCGGTGAAATTGTACGTATCGGCAGATTCTGTTCTGATGCCACAGGTTGCGAGAACCTCATGCAACCCATTAAAGATGCCTTTAACAGCACATGTATTGCTTTTTTAGAAAGCCTGGCAGACACAACAGCACCATGGATTACTATAGACGAAATTGGATATCTCGAAAACACATCATACGATTATCAAAAAGCTTTCGAAAGGCTCATGAATAAAAAGCGGATCATTATGGTTGTTCGAAAACAGGATCTCTCATTTCTAAACTGGCTATGCAGCCATAAAGACGTGTTCCTTGTTGACCTTGACAGACCATTTGGCAATTCCGGATGTATCATCATGGCTTCAGGGCAGGGAAAACGCTTTGGCAGCAATAAGCTCATGGCTGAATATCACGGACAGCCGCTCATAAAGTGGATACTTGATATAACAAAAGATTTGTTTGCCAGGCGACTTGTTGTCACCATACACCAGGATATTGAAAAGCTTTGCACAGAATATAGTATACCGGTAATCCTTCACTCCTCACCATATCGGAATGATATGATCCGTCTTGGTCTGGATACAATTGGTTCCTATATTGACCGCTGTGCTTTTATTCCTTCCGATCAGCCACTCATAAAGACGGAATCTATAGCATCACTATTATTATGTGCAAAAAATGAGCCATCATATATATGGAGAACGTGTTATGACAAAACTCCAGGATCACCTGTGATATTTCCAAAAGAATATTTTGATGAGCTTATGTCTCTCCCACAGGGAAAAGGCGGGAATGTCGTTGTCCACAGTCACGAATCTCAGGTAAGGCAGCTACCCGTCACCAACAAAACTGAATTGATGGACATTGACACACCTGCAGATATGGCGCGGCTGAGCTGACGACAGCGGGACATCTGGTCTCTTTATCTGAAATATGTAGGATCAGCGCCGAACCAAGTCTGTATATCGTTCTCCTCTGTAGCATCTACTATCTCTCCCATCTCTAACATTTCAGGTATCTGTCTTCTGCTACTTTAATTACTAGCGAATCTCATCTTCGCCTTTTAATTGTTTTTTATTTGCATACATGGCTGCATCTGCAATGGAACATATATGTTCAAAATTCTCGTCTGCATCCGGCGTGGCAAAACCAATGGCGCAGCAATACGGAGTCTTAGAAATCTCTCTCCGCATATGATCGATCAGAGCAGGGACATCATCTTTTGAAACCTGTGAACATAAGATCATAAACTCATCACCACCGGTTCGATACAGGTGGCATCCCCTCGGCAGTATATTTTGAATGCACGCTACAATCGTACACAAAGCCGTATCCCCGGCCGCATGGCCATTCTCGTCATTGAGCCTCTTCAGATCATTTAAATCAATGGAAATTACCGCTGTCAGACATTTGCTCTCCATCAAATGATCCGCATCCAGATAAAAATACCTACGGTTGAGCGCACACGTAAGTGGATCCCGCATGAACTGCTGTGTAGTCAAATACATATAATAAAATGTAGTACTCACAGCTCCCGTGGTATTGATGAGTCCGTCATAATGGAAAAACGCCTCCAGAATAGCCGCTATCGTGTTCGTCACCGCAATGAAAACTGCGATCAGCGATTCGTATGTATGCTCAGTCTTATATAACTTATTAGTCAAGATAACCAGAAGAACTAAATAAAAACCGGATGCAACAAATGCCGAATATCCAAGTGGCCCCCGCACAAATTCATTCTTATCCGAGTAGGAAAAACAAACACCTGAAAATAACGCAGTGGAAGCGATCAACGCATTCAGGATTCCCGGAACCGCAATAAATTTCTTGAACTTTTGCGACACCCTGTTACCACAGGAAAGAATGATCACAAAGCCTATATTGATCGGTCTAAGCGCATACCCAATAATTGATACTGCCACACGCAGCATTGTCGGATACGGAAGTGTCGCGCACCAGTATTCTATACTGTCAACAATAACCAGACACAGTACTGAGCTTATCGCAATGGAAAACAACCGAATGACCTTTCTCTGAAATGCAGGATTTACATTGACGAAAATCAACAAAAAAAAGGATATTAAGATCGTCGCAAAATTCAGCTGTAAAAAATAATGAAACATAAACTCCTCCCCATTTTCTATCTATAAATATACAAATCACATAGTATTATAACATAGAAAAGAGGGGATGTCTTCTGTATTATAGGGACGTTTCTTCTGTCACAAAGAGCGTCACTCTGTCTTATTCGTGACACGGGGACACTCCTTGTTACAGAAGGAACGTCCCTGATTTCATAAATTTCTTCACATATTCTCTCAAATACTTGAAAGGAAAAGGAATAACCGTAAGCTGCCCATTGCGAACAAATGACACATTCATCATTGGCAGTATCATTTCAAAACATACATCACAACCGGCATACCCTGTTACTTTTCTTACACATGCAGCCCTATGAATATTTGGACGCATGCCTTCTCCAATAGTTCCAACGAAATAATAATATTCCCCCGCCTCTTCATACATCTTAATATCCAGCAATGATGCCATCAATTCTTCACGTCGTTCCTTGCCCCTAAGCTTGTTATCACCAGTTTCCAACAATCCTGCTATTTTGCCAAGCTCTGGTATTGTGAAAAGTCCTGTATCATTTATAATATAAATTCTTTTATCATCAAACCTTATTATACCGTTAACAATTTCAGAATCTATTTTCCCCTGTTCAAATATCTCAACCATCTCGGTATATTCATTCATCTCAAACAAAGTGAATTCTTGTTCCATAATAGAGAAAGTGCCGTCTGGATTAATCTTCATAATAAAATATCTGTTTTGATCGTCTATCACAGCCTCTATTCCAAAATCTATCGGCTGATCAAATCCTAGTCCTTTCCAGTCAAAAAGTGTTAATCTTTTATCCTCTATATCCTTCTTGATAATAAGCTCATTGATAACTGTATTCAGCGCAAATTCACTGCTGTCTGAAAAATCCTCAAATGTAATATGCTGTACAGCAACATCAGGATAAACATCATCGTGGGAATCATTCACTCCGTTATAATAACCTGAATTGTGGATCAGCATAATATTAAGTTTATCCTTCTTAACACGTTTTCCCACTGTAGATATGATCTGGTATTTATTCTCCAACATACGTTTAATATTATCTATAAATATCTTGGAATAACCATCTCCAATGCGGTCCACAAGATGCACTCCTGTTTCCATCAGAATTTTTGTTATTCCTTTAACATTTTCTCTTTGCACTGCTTTGGAATAATCCAATCTTTTAGTTACATTCTTTATCTGGAAGTTTAAATTACATATTCCATCAAACTTCTCATTAAATGTCACTAACATATTATGAAGTACACCCATCTTGGTATGTCCAAACTTTTCCTTACTCTGTAAAACCAGAAATGGTATCTCTGTTTTCTCACCATCTATCTGTCTTTGGATAAAACACTTCTCGTTGTTTTCTTTCAACCGACGTCTCAATGTATTATTTGCAGAAAAAACATACTTAGTATACTCCTCAAATTTCTTTTTGTTGAATGTAATCCTATTTCGGAGTAATTCGGATGTAAAGGTTCTTACATTTAACATAAGTGTCATATCTGCATTTACACTTATCTCCAGACAAGGCACCTGATATATATTTTCTTTACCTCGTTTAATCCAATCTGGATGAAAACAATATAAATGCCCTGTCAGGTTGTTGAATTTTAAAATGTCAGTATCATAAGACCCCAATGAATTAAACAATAATTGTATAATTGTGTGATCTTCTATATCCGGTGAATTCACTATAGTGATTGTAAACTTTTCACCATCATCCACTTTATCTAATAACTTCTTCAGCTTATCCTTATTAGAATCTCTCCTATACATAAGCAAAAACATTTTTTTACCTGACTCGAATTTGATTGCCTTGATGTCATTATTTAATTCCGAAGCGTCTAATATATAAGCTCCCCCTTTTATATATTTGTCACTGGTCTCCAAACAAAAGACATCATACCTTTTAAAAAATGCTTCTCTGTCCAGGATATGGTGGAATTTATTTATCTTAATACTTGTATTCATCTACACATCTCCTCAAAATATCCCAAGCTTCTTTGTCAAAAAACAACTCACTCTCTGATTTTCTAACAAGGCATGGCAAGGATATGATTCGAATGCCATCTACCATAACATCTGATACCTGCCAATTACCCTCTGCATATATATTAGCAACCACAACACATTTGCATCCACATTTCTTAGCCTTATCTGCAATATTTCTAACAACAAATTTTTTTTCTTCTGTCGTGCCTTCCTGCCAGTTTTTGAAATCAACAAAAATAGAACTTCCAGCTATTTTAAAATCAAACAATTCAAATAAAACTGGATCCTCAATATCATTCACCGTAATTTTTAGGTTTTTCTCCAATAAATATTTTCCAACTACCTCACCAAGAGCCCCTTTATAGATATTGTTCCATAACGGTGGTGTCATAATATAATCATTCTTTTCAAATGAAACAGCATAGCCATTTTTCTCAAAAAGAGTTCTCACTCCAGGAATCCTAAGCATATCTTGTAACTTAGTACCTTTCTCTGAAACTTTCATGGTATGCTCTTTATCTGCACTAAAAGAAACAGAAACATTATTATAATCTTCTTGTTGGTAATAAAAATAATAATTTTCTGGAGAAGGTAACTGAACATAAAAATATCTAACTATAAAATGCTTCTTTGCTTCAACATCCGAAATAGTTGGATACCTCAAAACAAAATCTCTCAGCTCTTTCCACTTACGAATCTTAGCATCAGTCCAATCATTATTTAACATGTTTTTAATTTCTTTATTAACACGAACAGAATTAAGAGAGGCTCTATATTCCAAAGACTTTTCCTCTGGAGTCTTTACACCACACTGTTTCACTTTATCTATAAGCGCAATAAATTCCGGGTTAAATATTCGTCCATCGACAACTGATACATCCAAACTGTCCATAATACTATCATCTGCATATACATATATGTTTTTGTTTTTCTGATTTGTCCTACAAATACGGCCAATCGCCTGAATAATATAACGAGTACTCAGAAGCATCACACTCTTCTTTTGATATATATACGCTGGTCGGTCATCATTTCTATGCCCCATCATAAATGTTTTGAACGCCTTTTTTACATTTATCATGGTATCATATGCTGAAACTTCACATACTTCCTGAAGAAATTCCATTTGAAATATATACTTCACAAACTCATGCACTTCCATATTATCATTTAACGGAACAATGAGATTTGTTGGCTTATCCAAATAAATTGCATCGAAATCCTTCTCGTTTTTTAGGCATCTATTATTAATCTTGACAATATTTTCTTTCAAAAACTCAGGAACCGGATACTGAAGATTCTGTCCAGCACCAATCGTCTGGTATACAGAAATAACAAATAACTTTTCCCCTTTGGCCAATCTGTCAATAAGATTGCTCTTCTTATCTTCATATTCATATCCATCAAGGAATACTATATTTTTATCATTACTATATCCATTTAGATTATTTTCAACAGCGATATATTTGAAGATTTCAAACAATACATCTTTGTCAAGATCACGGTCTTTTGATCTAGGATGCTTATTGAGTACACAAAGAAACGAGTAAATATCCTCATGAAGCACAAACTGTTTAAATGCAAGTGCAATACGCAGATACCTTTTTTTACGATAATCATTTCGATCCTCACCTTCACCATACAATCGCTGGATTCGTTCATAAACATGCTTGGCAACCTCTTCAGTTCTGAATACACTTAGCCAGTTTTTCTCCGTGTAGTTTTCTTTACACCCAAGCAATTCCGTGTGAATATCTATCTTCTCGTATCCATTTTGACCATCATTGAAAGAATCTATCAAACGTTGTTTTTCTTCTGGCAAAACCTCACTATAAACCTTCTGCATCTTATGTTTCAAATAATCTATATCATAATTTCCTATGATCGATGGCACTGTAGCTGTTGCGGATATCCCAATCACTTTGGCTTTCTCACAATATCTAAGCAACATTTTTTCCGGTGTTACCTGAAAAGAATACATCATAATACGAGACTGCATATCATGCTCTGTATCATTCTCAAATGCGTAGTAGCGAAATCCATTCTCATAAAAAGACAGATCAAACTGCCCAGGCTCTATCTCACCCTTGATCTTATGCGATGACATCATAATCTGAGAGGTCAAAAAATCAATATTTTCACCGCTAAGCCGGAACAAAGAAAGTACAGATCTAATGGCTGCCTCCATTGTAAATGCATCCTCACCATCTGTTCTTCTCTCATTCTTTAACTGCATATAATTTATCGCAAGAATATTTACCGCTCCCTGAAAAAAAGCTATAAACCCTCGCAGCTGCCCCAGCATTATATGAATATTATTCTTATCCCGTTCCGGTTTACATTGTGAAAATCCTATTGAATTGATCTTCTGGTCTGCATCACTATGCATTGTGATATACGAATTTTTTGCATTCAAAATAGAGTGGAATTGATGATCCTGAAACAAATAATTCTGGTATATATCTGATAACTCACCTAAAGTTCTATGCTTAAACTGCAGGGAATATGTCGAATGAATAAAGTCCGCTTTTTCTCTAATGCCTTCAACAACTGATTCCAAAGTCTGTGTACGATACTTGCCTTCCTTCCTTTCCGTAGATGGTGTTGTAAGTACCGCAGGAAATTCATCCGTGTGTAATGCATCATATATATTCTTGAATAAATCAATATAATCTACCTTATCATGTAACCCATTATCTATTATTCTCTTTAAAATAGTATCTTTTGTGGCATCGAATTCGTCAATAAAAATAACCGCATTCTTTATAATCTCAGAGTTATAAAACATGTATGAGGGCTCAACTATAGTCGTATTTCTACTTAAGAACTTGTCCATACTCATCAGAATAACCTGTCTGTCCTTTGTAAATACTGCCGGATACAACTTGCCTAACCATTGCCACTTCTTATCTGTCTTTATCGCATATACTCTCTGCTCGACCGTTTTAAAATTCTTGCCCAGATAATCAGATACTAACTTTCTGAATCTCGGCTCCGTTTTTTCCCGAAGATTTGTTTCAATGTTCGTTAAAAATTCACGCAGCATCGATGATTTGTCTTCTCGCTGCTTTTTGACAAAATTCAGATCATTTCTAAAATTCTTATACTCATCACAATTCTTTATCTCTGCTGGTATTGCCCGCTCAACTTCTGGAGACCAACCATCCACAACACTGTCCATATTAGAATCGATCATAAGAACTTTCTCTTGAAACAAATTCGCATTTCCAGAATCAATAAATCGCTTTTTCAAATCCTCAACAGGCAGATTTTTCTTAAGCGTAGTCACAAATATGTACCTTCTATTCTTGTTCGCCGGATTCATACATGAATTATAAATATATTCAATTGCTGTGTATGTCTTTCCTGAACCAGTTGGCATATCAACCAGAAGAAGTCCATTTTCACTTTCGTTTTCAACGTATCTTTTGATAATATCGTAGATAAATAATCACACCCCTTCAGTTATCTTCTACTTTCCTATTCCGTTTTCATCCCTATATCTCCGCTGATAATAGTCCATCGTTCGGTAATCGATCACGTCTTTCATCTGCTCTACAAACACCGGATTACCAACCACATCCTTAAGTTCATCCCTAAGAGCCAGCACACATTCTTCTTTTTTGATGAAAAATCCTTTCCCGGACTCCTGCAGGAAATGAACCGGCATCTTATATACCTTTCTATATAGAATTATTATACTTTGTTATATTATAACATTCAATTTTATTATGGTCTTTTTACTCCCGCGATTCTATGTGTCTATTATTTTCTACTACATATATCACGCCAAATAAAGTGATAGCCATCTGGGTACTTTAATATCCCAGACGGCTATGTCTATACTTGAAATTATTTATTTAATTCGAAGTGTAATATAAAATATCCTACCAATCCCCATCTCCCTCTTCATAATCATCCTCTATAGCATCATCCACACCATCAGCATAATCTGAATCTCTGTTATATCTGTCATCATCATAATCCCCCTCCATGTACACGTCATCATATCCATCATCGTATGACTTGTATGGATTGCCAGATATATTATTTTTATATGAATTGTTATCCTTCCAAGCTCTGGTAGTCGGTTCTTCCCTTGTAGTAACACTGGTAGTTGCTCTCTCAGTTGTCTTTGTCGTAACTTCAGTCGTACTTTCTGTCGTAGCTCTTGTGGTGCTGCTATATGAATTCTTATACGATGAGTTTTCATATGGTTTATGTAAAATACAGTAAGCACTTCCTGATGACCGCTCATTATTGCATCCTGATTTAACGCACTTTGATTTGCTTGCATCCACTGCACTGCCGATGATATACAAGATACCTATTATAATCACAACAATTAAGATCTTTCCGCCAACTGAATTGTTCTTCATATAACCCACCTCTCTCTTTTATAATAGCCATCCAGACATATGCCTCAGTTGGCTATTGACAATAGTTAACTACTTCCACTTAGATATACTTATTATATCTTTTTATTTACCGGCTAGTCCATCATCCGTCACTTCGCATATCGCACTGTCATCAAGTATAAATACTATCTTCGCCTTAGCCTTTTTGCCTATCTTATCATACAGTCTTCCGGCACTCATTGATTTTCCCTTGACTGTATATGAACTATTTGCCACATAACCAACCTTGCCGAGGCCTTTGATTTTCACCTGTATTGCTTCCTGGTCATATTCATTATCAGGTTCCTTAACAAGTTTTACCTTCATGCCCTTTTTAATATACTCATTTCCATAGTAGTGATTACATCCTGCAATCGTAAAATATTTCTTACTCATAACTTATGTCTCCTTTCAGATTTGGTAATTTATCATTTAACTGATTTCATTTCCCTGCTTCTGAACACAGATTATCATAAGCCATGTACGGAAATTCTCCCACCGCGCACTTTAGGGACGTTCCTTCTGTCTTGAAGAGTGTCCATCTGTCACAAGGAGTGTCACCTATCTTTATGCTACTCGTGACACGGGGACACTCCTCGTTACAAAGGGAACGTCCCCACTACTACTATAAAACAAAGAGCTGCGCTTCTTTAATGAAACGCAGCTCTTATGCTTATATTTTTATTATAAAGACGAAATGCACTGTGAATATGCCCCAATATTTAGTCAACAACACATTCCACAACAGCACAAGGCGGAATATTCAGCTTTAAAACATTATCCTTGATGACTGCCGTATGCTCGGTAATGCTCACCCTGTCGGGACAGTCGAAGTCGTTATAGCTGTGCGCCTCGTTTGTAAGTATCCTGCACGAAACCGATGATGCTTTAAATCCGAAAATGCTGCATTCAATAGCAGCCTCTTCCGTAAGCGAACAGTTTGCGGCGGTAACGGTCATACTCTTTTCGTTCACCGATGCGGAAACCGAGATCATCGGAGCATTTTTGCCTTCCGACATATTTTCATTTTGCGTATAGCAGTAAACTGCCTCGTTGTTTTGGTGTGTTTTAAAAAGGTCGAAAACGTGATATGTAGGCGTTTTTATCATCTTACCGCCCTCTGTAAGAATGACCGATTGGAGAACATTCACCGCCTGCGCAAGGTTTGCCATTACAACACGGTCGCTGTGTCTGTTAAAAACATTCAGCTCTATTGCAGCAACGATAGCATCACGCATTGTATTCTGCTGATATAAAAATCCCGGGTTCGTACCCTCTTCTACCTTATGCCAACAGCCCCACTCGCCTATTACAAGTCCTATTTTCTTTTCGGGATCATAGCGGTTCATTATCTCCGAATGTCTTGTGATAAGCTCATCGGAAAAGTTCGCTGCAGCGATAGTTTTATAATAAAGCTCATCGTCAAAATCGGTGGCTGATTCCATTTCGGGCCATACGGGCATCGTATAATAATGCAGGTCGATAGCATCAACGGTATTGCTGTCAAGATTTTTCATCATGACCTCTGTCCAGTTATAGTCGGCAGAGCTTGGACCGCAGGCTATTCTGTAAAGTCTGTTTCCCGAATAATTGCGGCAGAACGTCTGATACCTTTTATAAACGTCGGCGTAATATTCGGGACGCATATTTCCTCCGCAGCCCCAGTTTTCATTGCCGACACCGAGGTATTCGAGTTTCCACGGCTCGGCTCTGCCGTTCTTCTTTCTCTGCTCTGTGAGAGGCGATTCCGCATCTGAGGTCATATATTCTATCCATTCGGACATTTCACGAACACTGCCGCTGCCAACATTGCCGTTTATATAAGGCTTGCAGCCAACAAGCTCACAGAAGCGCATAAATTCGTGTGTACCGAAAGAATTATCCTCCGTAACTCCGCCCCAGTTCGTGTTCACGATCTTTCGGCGCAGAGATTTTTCGCCGATTCCGTCCTGCCAGTGATATTCTTCCGCAAAGCAGCCGCCGGGCCAGCGGAAAACGGGAGCTTTTATATTTCTGAACGCCTCGATGATATCATTCCTTATTCCGTCTGTATTCGGAATAGGTGAATTTTCACCCACATATATACCGTTGTAGATACATCTTCCAAGATGCTCGGAAAAATGTCCGTATATCTCGGGAGAGATATGTCCGAGCCTATCGTCTGCATTTATTACTATTGATATTTTTTTCATATTATACCTCCGCCGCATACTGAATTATTATATTATATGTATAAGTCATTGTCTTTGGTATTGCAATGACTTATAATATTATTATACTAACCGTTCGTATTTTGAGGTGATGATATGATAAGTATAAACACAGTCTGTCAGAACGTAAGACACAAAGGGAATTTTGAAATATGCAGACCGGATGGTTCGGGAGATAATCTTCTTGTTATCTTCAAGACCTCCGCTGTTCTGATACAAAACGGCGAAGAAATAACTGTTTCTCCCGACAGCCTCATTTTATACAGCAAGGGAACAATGCAGCATTACAAAACTCTGTGCGGAAGTTATGTTAATCACTTTGTCCATTTTGATACGGACGATACCGAGCTTATGAATGGGATAAAAACTGACACGCTTATCACCTCGGCGGATATTCCTGCAATTGAAGAGCTGCTTGCTATATTATGCCGTGAAAATGTAGTCGGTTCGACCAACAGGAAACAGTACGAAAATATGCTTATGCAGATGATACTCATGAAAATATCCGAAAGCAGCATAAATCCTGACAGCGATAAAAGCCGCATTTCCGCTCTTGAAATGCTCCGCACCGATATTTACAGCAATGCAGGGAACTACAGCAATATATATCAGCTTGCTGAAAAAATGAATCTGAGTCCGTCATATCTTCAGGCAATATACAAACGGAAATTCGGGATAAGCTGCTATGAAGATATTTTATCCGCAAAGATCAAGACAGGACAATATTATCTTTCGACCACCGATATGACAGTTAAGGAAATATCAGACCTCTGCGGATACGGAAATGAGATATGCTTTATGAAGATATTCAAAAAAAGAACAGGGATCACACCGAGTGAGTACAGGAAAATTTCCAAGAATGATAATTTGAAAAACAACTTTATATGGTAAGGAATAAACTTTTTTTATGATGAATTTTTTTGAACATTGCGCAGATATTGCTTCGGTTGGCATAATTGTTGATTTTACGGAAGATACGGAAACATATATCGTCGGCTCTCCTGCAGATATTAAGGCTTGGGCGTACAGCGGCTGTCCCCGAAAAGCTCCGACAGGAATTATGTGGCACAGCAACAAACTTGGCAATCTCGTCAAGGATATAATCATCCGGCAATGCAACATTTGCAAATTCATCAAGCATGAATGTCACATGAATCGGTAATCTGCCACCGCAATTGAAATCTGCCTGATAATATAACTCCTGGAATATCTGTGTATATAACATTCCGATAATGAAGTTATATGATTTATCACTATCTGGAATTACACAGAACAGAGCTGTCTTTGTTTCACCATCCCCATTTACTCCTATCCCTATTTCAGGCAGATTAAGATCATCTTTTGAAAGCAGCCTGAGTACCTGTTTATTTTCAAGAAATGCCAGTCTGGAATTTGCACTGATAATAATAGAACTAACGGTATCTCCGGCACCTCTCATACATTTGTTATACTGCTTTACCGCCGGATGATTAGCTCCAAGAGGATTGTTCTCCTGTAAAAACTTCATTCTTGTATCCAGTTTTGACGGCTTACCCTGCTGTGTAACCTCTGCTTCACCAAGCAGCTTCAGGACGGTCTCAAAATTCCTACGACTTGGCTTTTCTTCCAGCCACACATAGTTAAATATTGCCTGTAGTAACAACCCCTCTGCTTTCTCCCAGAACGGATCAGATGGGGTGGCACCTTTAGGTGTCGTGTTGGCAATCAGGCAACATCTGCTTCCTGCAAAGCCATTGCTTCTCTTGCAATCAGAGCCTTTACAAGCTCCTCCTGCGTATGCTTTGCGTTCTCTGCGGGCATTGCGTTGACAACGAAAATGGTGCCGCCGATTCTCTCTACAAAGCCGGTTTTCATATCCTCCACGGTCATCACCTCCCTCCGTAAAAATAGGGGCGTCCGTTTCCGAACGCCCCGTTACCAGCCGAAAAAGGATTATTCCTTTTCATAGATTGCCTTGAGTGCTGCGTAAAGATTTCTGCCCTCGTCCTCCGTGAGCGTGATACCCTTCCCGCAGCGCTCGTGGTTCGGATGCTACTCTTGGATGTCCAGCTTGGCGGCATTGCCGTTCCCAATCATTTCTGCCCCGACGATGTTTGGATTGTTCTTTTCGGGCGGCTGCTCTGTCCTCCCGTTCCTTGCGCTCCTACGCTTCCTTGATACTGAAAAGCTCCTTGACCTTCTTCACAAAGACCTCCACCAGCTTTGGAAAGTGTTCCAGTGCCTGCAAAAACGGCTGGCATTTTTCTTTGAGCCGGTCATACCGTTCCTGCAATCGTTCCACGGCAGAGGACGCATTGAAATACTGTCTTTGATAGTATGAAACGCTGCTTGCAGCTCCTTTCGCATTTCCTGCAAAGCTCGTTGTATTTCTTCCTGCCACGCTCATCAAGAAAGAACGCCAATTCTTCCTTGAGGTATTTCGGCATACGGGGCATAGCGAGCACCTCCTTTTCACTGCCGATTTGCTCCCGAAACGCAGAAATGCCCAAAACCTCTCCGAACTGTCATTTTTCTGGGCGATTTTGGGCGTTTTCTTTCGATATGAGCGGCTTTGTTTTAGCGGCGGTATCCTTTACCGCCAACCATTCAAAAGCCGCTGTTTGTCGCTTCCGGGTAACAAAAAAGCGCCGTATTGCTACGACGCTTTTGTCTTGCTCGGAA
>CABPYV010000009.1:0-127932 GCA_902461735.1 uncultured Coprococcus sp. | reverse complement strand
AGCTGCTCATCATGAATATCCTCTGGACGGATACCAAGAACAACTTCCTTATCAATTGCATCAAGTGCGATAAGTCTCTCTGCCTTGCTGTCTGGAACCTTGATTGAATGTGAACCAAACATAAGGAGTACATCTGCACCTGACTTAACAACCTTACAATCAATGAAGTTCATAGGTGGCATACCCATGAATCCAGCAACGAAGAGGTTACATGGCTTGTCGTAGAGATTCTGAGGAGTATCTACCTGCTGGATAATACCATCCTTCATAACTACGATTCTTGTACCAAGTGTCATAGCCTCTGTCTGATCATGTGTAACGTAGATAATAGTTGTCTGAAGTCTCTGATGAAGCTTTGAAATCTCAACACGCATCTGAACACGAAGCTTAGCATCAAGGTTTGAAAGAGGCTCATCCATAAGGAATACCTTTGGCTCACGGACAATGGCACGTCCCATGGCAACTCGCTGTCTCTGACCACCTGATAAAGCCTTTGGCTTTCTATCAAGAAGGTGCTCGATATCAAGGATCTTAGCTGCCTCATGTACTGCCTTGTCAATCTTCTCCTTTGGAACCTTTCTTAACTTAAGTCCGAATGCCATGTTATCATATACTGACATATGTGGATACAGAGCGTAGTTCTGGAATACCATTGCGATATCTCTGTCCTTAGGCTCTACATCGTTTACAAGCTTGTCTCCAATCCACAGCTCACCTGAGCTGATATCCTCAAGACCTGCTATCATTCTAAGAGTTGTTGACTTACCACATCCTGATGGTCCAACAAAGATTATGAACTCTTTGTCTTCGATCTCAAGGTTGAAGTCCTTAACTGCGTTGAATCCGTTAGGATATACCTTGTAAATGTTCTTAAGTGATAAACTTGCCATTTGAAATTACCTCCGTAGTGTATATAATCTTGTTTTTGTTCACCCTAAAAACTATTGTTATTCTACATCATCCACATTTTTCATTCTATGTGATTATTGCTCAAAAAAATTTTTGAACTTTTGTTTAAAATGTATACGTACGCAATTTTTACAACATTTTGACGATTTTCAATGCTTTTTAATGGGCTTTACACTATATTTTTTGTGAAACCTTCACCATTCGGACAGATTTTTCACTGTTTTTTAGTAAGGTTTTCAGTATATTTTATAACTTTTGCCTATTCAATTTAACGATATATGCACTTGACAAAAGTCAAAGTCATTTATCTGCCACTTCAAATTTAGATCAATTTCCTTTAAATCAGATTTTTTTCTAATTTTGCCGCGGAAAACTTATATTTTTCACAGGGAAAATAATAAGTATTTTTACTACAGTCTAAAAATGTTCACATTTGTATTTCTAGTAAAATCGAATGGCTATTTTTAATTTCAGAGATCAATCTCAACAATTCTAACTAAAAAACTCCTGCACAGAAGCTTATCTTTCTATGCAAGAGCTTTTTATGCAAAAGTCTTTTGGGTAACAGACTTTAACTCAATTTCTATTTACATTAATTATTTGCCGCATTATCCACACCGATAACCACCACTATGTCTGCACCGCTAATATCCACATCAGCCATCGAATCATCTATAGATGTTCTGTCTGCTGTTGCTGCCGATCCCAAGATAGAAGTCAGTGCACTCACATCATATGAATCCGATGTATAAACAGTTGTATTGGACTGAGGATCTCCCTGATATGTTCCTATATCAACAGATGTGTAACCATCAGCATTAAGTGTCGTCTGCCATGTTGCAGCAACTCCTGACACACCTGATGCATTGAGCACGATGACCTTGGCATCCTTGGCGCTTGGTGAAGCTGTATCCTCAGATGAATCTGCTATATCAGAATCATCCGTTGCTGAGTCAGAAGCGCCTGACGCATCTGCCGAATCACCATTTCCTCCAAATGTAGGATCTGACGGATCATTCTCCTCTGTAACTATACTTGACACCTCTTTCTTACCGGTTGTGTCTGCTTTCTTACTCTTGCTCATGGTTTTTGCCAGCAGTACAAGCATGACAACTATCGCAACCGCAAGTATTATAACCGCAGCTCTGAGCATTGTATCTAAAAATAATTTCATAACTTTCTTACCCATTATACAGCCTCCGATTCATATAATTCTTTCTTTAGATTATTTACAAAAACAACTAGAGTATACCAAAGTGCATTTTTATTTTCAACACATAATTCACGTGATATAATACATTTCACGAGGAGGACCCGCTTGCGGGAGAGTCCTTGTGAAGCACGCAGGCACCTCGCGCCAGCGACTTTTCATGTGCCTGCTCCACTTTTCACGAGGAGAACCCGCTTGCGGGAAAGTCCTTGTGAAGCACGCAGGCACCTCGCGCAGCGACTTTTCATGTGCCTGATCCACTTTTTTTATTTTAATAAGGAGATAAGATTATGGACACTGCAATTATAGTCGGTGCCTCCACCGGCATCGGAAGAGCTACCGCTCTCAAGCTCGCCGACTTATACAAAAATATCGCCATAACGTCATTCAGACATAAGACCGAGCTCTTCTCTCTTAAAGAAGAGATAGAAAAAAAGGGAAGCAATTGCATAGCAGTATGCGGAGATGCCGGGGATATAGATTTTATGAACAGCTTTATAGATCAGATTGTATCTGAATTTGGTTCTGATATCCGCCTTCTGATAAATAACGCCGGCATATCATATGTAGGCCTTATGACCGATATGTCCTACAGTGAATTTGACCGCACTATGAAATCTAACATATACTCCGTCTTCAATAGCTGCAACAGAGTGGTTCCACATATGGTACACGCACACCGTGGACACATCATAAACATATCATCCGTGTGGGGAAACTGCGGAGCATCCTGTGAAGTGGCCTACTCAGCATCCAAAGGTGCTGTAAATTCATTTTCCAGAGCTCTTGGAAAAGAGCTTGCCCCCAGTGGCATAACCGTCAACGCGATCGCCTTTGGAGCCATAGATACTTCAATGAATGGGCACCTGTCGCCAGACGAGCGGCAAATGCTTGAGGACGAGATCCCTGCCGGCCGCATGGCAACGGTTCAGGAAGCTGCTGATTTCATTTGCCATATTGCAGACTGCGGAGAATATCTTAACGGGCAGGTCATCACTTTTGACGGAGCTTGGCAATAGACTCTGTAGCCATCGTATTTTTTCCAACAAGAACACTGTGTAACCTTCCAAATTTCTATTGCTTATTTGTACATGTTGCATTAAAATAAAATATAAGTTATAGGATAGGGGTTATGAAATGGGATTTGGATTTGGGAAAAAGAAAAAAAACAAACCTGCTGAAGATTCCGGTATGTCTGGTATTCAGACCACTCTTGATGAGAACGGCAACGTTGAGATCGTTTCCAAGAATTTCAAGATGAAACCAACGCAGAAGCCTTCAGAGGAAACCACAGAAACCGGTTACACATGGATATGTTGGGGATGCGGTCAACCCACCGATCAGGATGTGTGTCCGATATGTGGCAAAAAACGAATCAAATAGCACACACAGAAAAAGGAGATTACAAAACGTAATCTCCTTTTTCTATACAATTCATTACAATTTTACAATTCATTGTCAGATAATGCATTTTTCAAGCAAAACAGTTAAAATGTTATGCCTGCCGCATTTATGAGAAGCCCCCAGATGAGACCCGCAATATATAAAACAGCCGTTATCCTTATATTCTCTGCAGGTCTGTGCTTGTTCATCCTGAAGAGAACCACAAGTCCCACACCTGCGCTCACCAAAAGACCAGACATCATAGCGCCCGCACTGAGTATTCCCTGAAGATATAGTTCTGTTATGATGACCGATGCTGCACAGTTCGGTATAAGTCCAACCAGAGCTGCTGCTGCCTCCCCGAGAACCGGCACATCATTGAACACCCTAGCTATGGCGTCCTCACCAACAGCCTCTATTATTACGTTTATCACCAGTGTAAAAATAAATATAAAAACAGCGATCTTTGCTGTATGTATCAACGCAGATCTAAATATGCCGCCCTCACAGTCACAATGTTCCTGTTCGCACACCTCATGAATATTCTTCTCTCCATAGTGGCCATGATCATGGCTGTGTTCATGGACATAATCATGAACATGTCCATCACCACCATTTCCGCCATTTCCGCCATGCATATCTTTATACACTATATTTTTTGCATGCTGGCTATTCTCCGCAACATTCTTATCATGGGTATGTCCATGCCCATCTCCGTGTTCATGAACGTGTTCGATCTTCTTCACTTCCACAGGTTTTCTCATCCTGTCCAATACAAATCCGACTATATATCCTGTTATTACTGCTATCACAGCCTTTGTCACAAGAATCTTTACTATCGTTCCAGCCCCTATTGCATCATTTGACAGCATGATCGGCAACATCTCATCCGATGTAGACATAAATACCGCTATAAGCACACCTGCGCCTATGACTCCTCCGCTGTACAGGTTGGATGCCATGAGTGAAAATCCACACTGTGGCACTATTCCAAGCACTCCGCCCAGCAACGGACCCAGCTTTTCAGCTTTCTTTAAGATATTTGCCTGTTTTCCCGCTGTCTTTCTCTCCAGCCACTCCATGATAACATATGTGATCAACAGAAACGGTATGAGCTTGACTGTATCAAGCAACGCATCCTTAAATGAATCTATAAGCAATTCCATCATATCAATAACACTCCCTTGTCATCATAATTCGTAGATATTATACCCACAATTATCCTGACTGAATCCAAAATACTCTTCGTTGGTCATATCCTTAAAATAGCTGCATATCACACGGCATATACCGTTGTGGCACACAAACAGAACAGACGAGTCCGGATATTTCTCATTCGTCTCTATGATAAGATCATACGTCCTTCTCGCTATATCCATCATGGATTCTCCACCCGGGTATCTATAAGCAAACATTCGCTTATTATTGAGAAAGTTCTCATCGTCTCTCTGAACTCCCTCATACACACCGTAATCCTGCTCTATGAGCCTGTCATCCGTGATAACCTGCAAATGTTTTCTCTGAGCAACTACCTGGGCCGTCTTCTGCGCTCTCGAAAGCGGAGATGCTATTATCACATCAATATGGCAGTCATCCAACTTGTCTGCAAGGAGCTGTGCCTGTCTGAGTCCTGTATCTGTAAGAGGGGAGTCCGTCCTGCCACAGACCTTGTTCAATCTGTTCCATTCTGTCTCTCCATGTCTCGCAACATATAACTTCATCTGTACACTCCTTCCAGCTTTATCAAATGTCACATCTTTATAATATTAAGCATTTTTGCAAATAAATCAACTATTTTGAATAATAAAGTGATAATAAAGTGTCTGGAATTTTTTTCTATATGCTAATACTTTCTGTATTTTTAAGCGTTTCTGTTGTCTGGGAGTCGCTATCCTGCCCTCCATTCTGTCCATTATCTGAGTTATGTCCATCCCCAGCATCTGAACCGTCGCCAGTACTGTCTGGTTTCTGCATGCCGCCACCACCTGAGTTTCCGTCTGGTCTCTGCATACCGCCATTGCCCGAGCCGTCGCCTGTGCTGTCTGGTCTCCGCATGCCGCCGTTATCCGAGCCGCCCCCCGGTCCATGCATACTGCCAGAACCTTCGCTATATGTCACATTCTCCATTGCAAATGTGCTCGTCTGATCCCCTGCAGCCAGAGTATATGTCTCGCCCTGTTTCATATCTGAAGCACTTATCAAAACTGAGTCAAACTTCTTGTCAGCCTTGTAAGTGAGGAACTTATTCCCATTGGAATCAGTGAGGGTGATCGTCTCTCCGGAATCTATCCACTCATCAAAATTGACAAGTGCAGAACATTGTGTGGACTCATCTCCAAATCCCTGTGCCATGCCTGAACCACCCACAGCCACCATCTCTCCACCAGTGATAGCAGCATAGATTCCGTAATCCAGTGCACCATTTCCATTGTTTGAAGGGCCGAGTACATACACGTTGCCACCCGCGATGCCAAGATAGCCATTTGAATCTATTCCATCGCCGTCTGCATGGATATTGATGGTTCCGCCAGTTATTAGAATATATGCGTCGTAATCAGCATCCATGCCTACACCGCCCATGCCAGGTCCACCAGGTGTGCCGCTGCTTTGTCCGTTGTCGTCAGGTCTTGCCAGAGGGGTGTTTGTGTCTGTGCTATCACTATCCGTGCCGCTACTCTGTCTGTTGCTGTCAGGTCTTGCCGGCGGGGTGTTTCCGTCCATATCCCCGCCGGGACCTCCGCCGAAGCCTCCTTTATCGTCACCTGTACCATCGGAGCTGCCGCCTTTATTGTCGCCTGAATTGCCTGAGCTGCCTCCAGCCGCATTGAAACCGTCATCGCTGGCTGCCACGTCTATATCGCCGCCGGTCACCAGTATCTTGTAGCCCTCGATACCCTCATAGCTCTTGGAAATGTCTATATCTCCATCGGTTATGATCAAAAGTCCTTCAGCGTGCATCGCATCGTCTCCAACCGATATATCGATGTCTCCGCCTTCTATATATATGTAACCATCCTGCTGATCGTCGTTTCCGGCATGTATGCCATCCTCATCGCAAGTGAGGGTAAATGTCCCATCCGCGATCCTCACGCTATCTTTGCCGTTCAGGCAGTGATCCTGACTATCTATCATATAGGTTCCACCCGTTACCACAAGATCATCCTTGGACACAATTCCATGCCCGGTGGTGTCCTTGACAGTCAGGCTTCCGTTTCCATTGAGTGTAAGATCACATTTGGCAAATATAACTGCGTCCACATTGTTGTCATCGGTTTGAACGTAGTCGCCTGACACTGTAAGGCTGTTCTCAGTTCCTTCTGCCAATGTCACAAATACCTTGTCTGCATTCTTTGCATATATCGCCGCATAGTCTGCAGCCGTTATCGACACGCCATCAAGCACAAGCTGCACCTTGTCATCATCACCGGCATCCACTACGATGGTTTCGTCTGTGAGTGTCCCTGACAGAACGTATACACCTGCCGCCTTGATTGTCACCACACCATCCTCTATCTGTACATTTGAGCTGTCGCATATTACAGTCTTTCCAGACAACGTTATCTTCACAGCCTCACCCTCTTCGTAGGTTCCAGACAGGTCACGTTTTGTGAACATATCCGTTATGTCTATATCTGCCTCGCTCATTGCGTCATCTATAGCCGCATGCATTTCCTCCACAGTCATTTCTGTCTTTATACTTGTGTTCTGTGCATCCGCTGCTTCTGTGCCATCATTTTGACTGCCTGTTGCTGCTTCTGTACCGTCGTTTTTGCTGTCTGTATCAGCATCTATGTCACCATTTTCACTGTCTATATCAGCATCTATGTCACCATTTTCACTGTCTATATCAGCATCTGTTGCTGTGCTCACCCCAGTATCTGAAGTTGAACCTGTGCTCTGGCCAGCCGAACATCCGGCAAGCATTGCCGTGCACATGGCCACTGTCAGCCCCACGGCCAGGCATTTGCGCATTCCCGCTCTATGTATCATATATTTATTCTTCCTCATGCGATCATCTCCTTACTAAGTATTTGCCAGCCGACCTGAATTTCCGGTCTGCTTTATATCATCAACATCATCTCATATATTTGTCATCGTCTATAATGTTATGTCCCACGTACACATACCATCTTCTACATGTTATATTCCACGAACACATACTGTCTTCTACAATGTCATGTCCCCCGAATCCACCTGCATCAACATGATCTCCAAATTGCCATTTCTCACCCTGAGTCTGTCTATCATGTCCTTCTGATTTGTATCTTTCTTAAGTTTCACCACATATGTAAGCTTGAACAGACTTCCCATGTTGGTCGTTTTCACATTTATCAGTCTGTAACTTTCTGTACAGTCGGCAAGTACCTCATCAAATGCCTCTGTATAGTCGAGATTTTCAGGCACGGTGATCTTCAAGGTTCTCTCTTCATCCCTTTCCCCGCCAAATCCCGTAAGGCTGCAAATGAACATTGCTCCGCCAAGTATTATCGCAAATAATACCGCGTATCCGATAAATCCCATTCCGGTCACAAGACCTGCTCCCATCGCAATAAATATCGCACATATCTCCTTTGCCGATCCGGGAACCGATCTGAATCTCACTAGACTAAAAGCTCCTGCCACCGCAACGCCCGCACCAACATTACCATTTACCATCATTATAACCACGCACACAACTGCTGGTATGAGTGCCAGTGTCACCAGAAAGCTCTGTGTATATTTACTTCTAAACGCGTACACCCCTGCAAGGAATACGCCTATCACAAGAGATACCGCTATGCAGATCAGAAACTCCTGCACCGTTATTGTTGTCGCCGCTCCAAATATACTGTCAAATAATCCTGTCATCTTCTATATCCTCCTGCTTATGTTTGCTCTCGACTTATGTCAACCAACCATCTGTTTATATGCCTCTCCATACTTTGAAAATGATGTTCTGTATACATTGTATTTTGTGAGCAGATGTGACAGCCACAGTGGAAATCCACCTGCCATCTTGATCTCCATCAACACCTTATATTCAGGTATGACCTTGTGCCCATACGGCTCTTTCTGCAGTGTAAGATCCTCGTTCTGCCAAAGTATATTGTAGTCAAATGTAATCCTTAGTTCCGGATCGTCTATGCCTTTGTAAGAATCACGCTCATATGAGAGAACCACTGCAGGCTCCAGATCTTTGTACACCTGCATGAAATAATCTATCTCCCTCCCTATCTGGCAATTCTCGTGCAGTGGCTGTCCTCCCACCAGATAATCCATCGCCTCATGCTCCGGCACTTCAAGACGTCTCTTGTACACTACGGATTTGTACTTCTTCTTGAGTTCAATGAAAACCTCTGAATCGTCATCTGGCACTCCATAGCTTCTAAGCCTGAGTTTCTCTTTGTAAACCGGCTTTTCTATGGAGTCCCTGATGAGTCTGTGGGAAGGGGTATCGAAATATATGTTAATGATCTGGCTGTGTGCGAACCGGTCCGGCTGCATGTACCTTATCATTTCGCTCATTATCTGTTCGTACTGTTCTCTGTCCATCATGTATTTAAGTTCATATCTTTTAAATGTATTATCTGCCATAAACATCATCCTTTCTTGTCTTATCTCCTCTTGATGATGCTATAATAACCTGCCAAACTTAAACAAACTTTAAAAAAGAAATTCGCCTAAAGATAATTATGAAGATGGAGTCTACATAACTATCCCGAGGCGTGTCGTATACACACAAAAACGCCCATCTGCGGATCACTCCACAGATGGACGTCTATAGTCTTATATTATAATCTTATGTCTAGTTGATTTGAAGATATGGCTCCCACCTATTACCTAGGATTAGCAAACGCCCTGAGCAAGCATAGCGTCAACAACCTTCTCGAAACCGGCGATGTTAGCACCTGCAACATAGTCTGCGTTTCCGCCAACTGTCATGTCGTATCTCTTTGCTGCATCTGAGATGTTAGCGTAGATTGTCTCCATGATTCCCTTAAGCTTGCCGTCAACTTCCTCGAATGTCCATGAAAGTCTCTCGCTGTTCTGGCTCATCTCAAGAGCTGATGTAGCAACACCACCTGCATTTGCAGCCTTACCACCAACGAAGAGAACACCATTCTCCTGAAGGTACTTAGTAGCCTCAAGGGTTGTAGGCATGTTAGCGCCCTCTGTTACTGAGATAACGCCGTTTGCAACAAGCATCTTAGCGTCGTCAAGGTTAAGCTCGTTCTGTGTAGCACATGGAAGAGCAAGGTCACACTTGATTGACCATACGCCGTGATCATTTGCATCCTTCTTTACATGGTACTCAGCTGATGGTCTAGCAGCAGCATAAGCATCAAGACGTGCTCTCTTAACTTCCTTAACTTCCTTAAGAAGCTCAACATCGATTCCCTCTGGATCGTAGATCCAACCTGTAGAATCTGAACATGTAACACACTTAGCACCTAACTGATGTGCCTTCTGGATTGCGTAGATTGCAACATTACCAGCACCTGATACTGCACAAGTCTTGCCTGCGATATCAATGTCATGATCCTTTAACAGTGCGTTTGTAAGGTAAAGCAGTCCGTAACCAGTAGCCTCTGTACGGGCAAGTGATCCACCATATGTAAGTCCCTTACCTGTGAGAACTCCCTCGTATGATCCGCGGATTCTCTTGAACTGACCGAACATGAAACCGATCTCTCTAGCGCCTGTTCCGATATCTCCAGCTGGAACATCGACATCAGCACCGATATACTTGCAAAGCTCTGTCATGAAACTCTGGCAGAATGCCATGATCTCTCTGTCTGACTTACCCTTAGGGTCGAAGTCTGAACCACCCTTACCACCACCGATTGGAAGTGTTGTAAGTGAGTTCTTGAAAACCTGCTCGAAACCAAGGAACTTAATGATACCAAGGTTTACTGATGGGTGAAGTCTGAGACCTCCCTTGTATGGTCCAATGGCATTGTTAAACTGTACACGGAAACCTCTGTTGACCTGTACCTGTCCGTTGTCATCTACCCATGGTACTCTGAACATGAGCTGTCTATCTGGCTCAGTGATTCTCTCGAGGATAGCATTCTTTCTGTAAAGCTCCTCATTTGCCTCGATACAAGGTCTGAGTGAATCAAGAACCTCTGTTACTGCCTGTAAGAATTCAGGCTGATCTGCATTCTTCTTCTGTACTATCTCGAGTACTTCATCAACATATGACATAGTAAAAATCCTCCTAAACTGATTATATATCGTGACCTGTTAATTATTTCCTGACCACGCTCCCTATTATAGTATAGGAAATTAAGATTGTAAAGAAAAAACTTGTGAAATCTAAGTATTTTTTTGTTTTTGCTTAATTTTCCCCTGTTTTTATCAATTACGCTTATCATTTATAAACATTTTATTGTTTTTGGGAAGCCCAACTGAGTTTAAGATTCAAAGTCTTTTCGACACAGTTTTCACTTTTCACTTCTTATCCTCACTGTGATGAAGATCATTCTTCCAGTATCTGCACCTGTGCTTTACATTTGTGGAGAATACAATCTGAGTCTTGGTCTTGCCAAATCTCTGAAGCTCGCCAACAAAATGATCAAGATCTGCTGTTGTCTTGAAACGTACCTCTATGAGCATTGAGTAATCTCCTGTCACGCAGTTGCACTCCACAACATTTAACACACTATCTATATAAGGATAGAACTCAGCTTTCTGCTCCGGTGAAACCTCCAGATTGATAAATGCCTTGATATAATGACCCATAGCCTCCGGATTCAGCTTGGTCGTAAAACCTTCAAGCACGCCCTCGGCAAGCATCCTGTCTATTCTTGTTCCAACCGCTGTAGGTGACATGGACACCTCAGCTCCTATATCTTTGAGTGATACACGTGCATTATCCTGAAGCATGGCAAGTATCTTCTCATCCACCTCATCCAGTCTGTAGTATATCAGTTCTTTCTTTTCCATAAGATATGTTCTCCTTCTCACTTTCTATGGCAATTACAATAATTAAGATGAAAAATAACGGAGTTTCCCTGACATATCAATCAGTCTAACCCCCTCAATCTTGTCCTGCATAATCCGCAATTGTCCTTTTTCCTATTCAAGCACCTTATCTCGTGGTGCAACTTGTGTTTCACAATCATATAAGCGTATTTACTTAAGATTATAAACGTGTAGTGTCATTATATACCCTACTTTGCGCAAATTACAACCTGATTTTTATGTATATTTGTTGTTATACGCAACCTGATTTTTACTCATAAGTTTTTCGTCATTTTACGATATAATTATCCTCAAGCCAGTGCGCCACCCCATCCTCATCATTGGATGATATAACCGATGTAGCATACCTTTTAAGCTGCTCATCAGCATTGCGCACTGCGTAGCTTTCGTCAGCAAGTTCAAACATATCTATATCGTTTCTGCCATCCCCAAAGGCAACCACTTTGTCGCATCCCAAAAGTTTCTGCAACTGTTTTATCGCATTGGCCTTGGATGCCGCAAGCGGCATGATCTCCAGCCATTGTTCATCCGTATAAATGTCTTTCTGATATACACAGTGAAATTTATCCTTATACTTATCGTACAACGGCTTTAATTTTTCCGAACTGTCAATGCAGGTTATGTAGAAAATATCTCCCACTTTCAAGTCCTCCGCAGACTTTACGACATTTGTCCTGACATCCCCCTGCCTGCTGAGCAGGAACTTCTTCATACCATCTGTGCACAGCTCCTACCGATTCGTCAAAGTAATTTGCAGCAAGAACTTCACCGGTAAGATTGTCTACTATAAACGCCCCATTATATACGATCAGTGGAATTTCTGCCCGCAGTCCGCTTGTCACCTTCTTCGCTGTGATAAGTGAGCGCGCCGTGGCATAAGAGAATATCATCCCTCTATCTGTCAAATTGTTAATAACACTGTTTGTGTACTCAGACGTCGTTTCATCACTGCGAAGAAGTGTACCATCCAGATCTGATACATATAAGGTTTTCATATCGTCACCCACCTATCACATTTTTTTGCAATACATACTATATTTCTACAACTCACACATTTTCATACAACATGCATTATTTCTTATAATGCTTTCGTTTTCCCACAATTCACTCAATTTCCTACTACCCACTAGATTTTAAATTTTCTACTACATACTAGTTTCCATAACACTCTATCTTCTGTACAGGATTTCCACATCGCCGTCCACGAATCCGGCAGCAACAGCCTCATACTTCTTCAGCTCCCCTGCGTATTTTCCTTCCGCAAGATACCTCTTGATCATTGCACCGGAAATGTCAAGTATCTCCTCCCAGCCGGTATCTTGCTGCCATTCGTACAGATCTTCCCCTGTCGTAAACTCCTCATAGCAGTTCCAGTCCTCATCCTCCTCGTCAAAATAAGTTGAACTTATCAACTGGATCGACCAGTGCAAGTCCACCTCTTCATATATATTGAAGTTGACCGCCACACCCGGCAGCGGCATATTCTCGTCCAATATCCGGTCTAACCATTTTGCAAATTCATCGTACATATCTATTCCCCCTGTTCGTCACGTTTTTTCCTACAAGTCTTTACTGTTATTTCTATGTTCAACTTTCTAATCCTTCTCATATATAAATGTCGTATCTCCTATGGTGCATTTCAGATATTTTCCATCTATCGTGCCCGTTGAAAAGCTAAGAGTATCCGTCATCTTAAAGTTGTACTGATTATCCCCCGTCTGTTCCACCTGCAGATTGATAGTCTTATCCCCCATCGCCTTACCGGAATAGTAAAATGTTGCAGTATCACCACTTATTTCATAGATCTCTTTTGTGTCCTCACTCTTGACCTTATACGTCTTGCCATCTGATGTCTCACTTTTTACAAGCACCCATTTTCCATCCAGCGTCTCAGTCTTACCACACGCTGTAAACGCAAACACACATACCACTACCAGTATCACTGATATCATTTTCTTTATATTCCCCATTTTATTTCCTCCCTTTTGAATATCTGTCATCTAAGTTATTTTATCAAAAAAGGCTGATGTGAAGTCTTCACTCTTACACATCAGCCTCATTTTTATGATTCTATTTAATTACTTGTTGTTCTTGATGTACTCATCAATTCCCTTTGCACCAGCTCTGCCAGCTTCCATTGCAAGGATAACTGTTGCAGCTCCTGTAACGGCATCACCACCGGCATATACGCCCTCCTTGGTTGTCTGTCCGTTTGACTCTTCTGCAACGATACACTTCCACTTGTTTGTCTCAAGTCCCTCTGTTGTCGATGAGATAAGTGGATTTGGTGAAGTTCCAAGTGACATGATGACTGTGTCAACGTCCATTGTGAACTCTGAATCTGGAATCTCAACAGGTCTTCTTCTGCCTGATGCATCAGGCTCGCCGAGCTCCATCTTCACACACTTCATACCGCATACCCAGCCGTTCTCATCCTCAAGGATCTCTGTTGGGTTTGTGAGGAGATCAAATATGATTCCCTCTTCCTTAGCGTGGTGAACCTCCTCAACTCTGGCTGGGAGCTCCTCCTCTGAACGTCTGTATACGATATGTGTCTCAGCGCCAAGTCTGAGTGCTGTTCTCGCTGCATCCATAGCAACATTTCCACCGCCGACTACGGCAACCTTCTTACCTCTCATGATAGGTGTATTTGAATTCTCGTCAAATGCCTTCATGAGGTTGCTTCTTGTGAGGTACTCATTTGCTGAGAATACTCCGTTGGCATTCTCGCCTGGGATACCCATGAACTTAGGAAGTCCTGCGCCTGATCCGATGAACACCGCATCAAATCCCTCATCCTCAAGGAGTGAGTCGATGGTAACTGACTTTCCTACTACTACATTTGTCTCTATCTTGACACCAAGTGACTTGATGTTCTCGATTTCCTTGGCAACTACCTTCTCCTTTGGAAGACGGAACTCTGGGATTCCGTATACGAGAACTCCGCCCGGCTGGTGAAGTGCCTCGAATATAGTTACATCGTAACCCATCTTTGCAAGATCTCCGGCTGCTGTCACACCTGAAGGGCCTGATCCGATGACAGCCACCTTGTGACCATTCATCTCCTTTGCAGGCTCTGGCTTGATGCCGTTCTCACGAGCCCAGTCAGCGACAAATCTCTCAAGCTTACCGATGGATATCGCCTCGCCCTTGATTCCTCTGATACACTTCTGCTCACACTGTGTCTCCTGTGGACATACACGGCCACATACAGCAGGAAGTGCTGATGACTCGCTGATGATCTTGAACGCCTCAGCGAAGTTGCCCTCCTTGACCTGAGCTATAAATCCAGGAATATTGATAGATACAGGACAGCCATTCATACATGGGGCATTCTTACATCCTATACATCTTGAAGCCTCAGCCATAGCCTCCTCTTCATTATATCCGTAACAAACCTCTTCAAAATTCTTTGCACGTACCTGTGGCTCCTGCTCGCGAACCGGCACTCTCTTCCAAACATCTACTTCTATAGCCATTACTTGTCACCTCCACAGTTTCCACATCCGCCATGATGTGTATCGCCCTCTTTTGCTGCAAGGAATGCTCTGCCCTCTGCAGTCTTGTAGAGCTGCTGACGCTGCATAGCCTCCTCAAAGTTCACCTTGTGGCCGTCGAACTCTGGTCCGTCTACACACGCAAACTTAACCTCTCCGCCTACTGTCACACGGCAGGCACCACACATACCTGTTCCGTCTACCATGATAGGGTTAAGGCTGACAACTGTAGGAATCTCAAGCTCCTTTGTGAGCTTACATACGAACTTCATCATGATCATAGGTCCGATGGCAACACATACATCATACTTGTTGCCAGCGTCTACAAGCTTCTGGATCTCATTTGTAACGACACCCTTGCTTCCATATGAACCGTCATCTGTTGTGATATACAGGTTGCCGGCTACCTTCTTCATCTTGTCCTCAAGAATGATGAGTGACTTGTTTCTTCCTCCGACGATGACATCAGCATCGATGCCCTGCTCGTGGAGCCACTTTACCTGTGGATATACAGGCGCTGTTCCAACACCACCTGCAACGAAGAGGATCTTCTTTTTCTTGAGCTCTTCTATATCTTCTTTGCAGAACTCTGATGGACAACCAAGTGGTCCAACGAAATCTGCAAACGAATCTCCAGCCTTCTTATTCTTCATCATCTCTGTAGCAGCTCCAACTACCTGGAATACTATAGTGATGGTTCCGTCCTCTCTTGAGTAATCGCAGATAGTGAGAGGGATTCTCTCTCCATCCTCAGAACCTCTGACAATTACAAACTGTCCTGGAAGACATTTATTTGCAACTCGTGGTGCAACCACGTCCATGAGGTATATGGTCTCTGTCAACTGTTCAACCTTAGTAATCTTATACACTCTGTGCTCCGTCCTTTCCGACAGTCAAATTATGACTGTTATGATCATTTTATTCTGTAAATGGGTACAAACGCCCCTATTTATACACGTACGTACTTAATTTAGCAAAAAATATCAACAAAATCAAGGCATATATATAAAGGTATATATAAAAATAGCATCTGACAATCTTGCTGACAATCTGCTTTTAATTTTTTAATTATTTTCAAATTAATAAGTCGGTAATATTGGTGCTTCCACCGCCAGGCTCACATTTCATCTGCATTATTATAACGCTGTGCTTTTCACATTCCCCTTATTTCTCTCAGATTTGGTACAAATTTATCCTTACAAGCGTCTTATTTGTCCCTTCAAACACAAAATTCCCACAAATTATCCTCAGGCACAAAAAATCCCGCCAAAAGAGAAAATTTTCTCTCTGGCAGGGACTATTATGTCTCACGTGATACAAAACCGCATCCACTGTTATTCTTTTGTCTCATTACACAATCTTACTGACACATTTCAGTGTCAATGTATCTTACTATCTTTTTCTATATCTTACTTTTTATTAGACTTACTTTTTATTACTATCTCTTTCTCTTCGCCTTTGCCTTGAGTGCTTCCTCTTTCCTTCTCTCGTTCTCCTGAAGTATGAGCTTCTTCATGCCATCAAGCTTTTTCTGGTTCAGCTTTATCTGCTCCAGCTCACTCTCAGCCACCTGCTGTGCCTCTTCACTCTGAAAGCTGACAAACTTGTCAAATGCCCCCGGATAGGCAAATGTCTTTTCTATATTATTATAAGAAAATACAATTCTTATATGGCTTCCATCACATTCCATCACACTGCCTTCACCAAACTTCACATGGTTTACTTTTTCATTCTCAAACATCTTTACATCCTCCTATCCATATTATTTCCATCTACAATACTATTGAAACAAACGCAATAAAATCACTATATGATACGCCTGTCTGTTTCGATTCGCAAGGCTGCCTTCTGTTCACTAAAGCTTCTTCTTGCTACTAAATATACTGTAACAAAAAAATCGGCACTTTTTCCAGTTAAAAATGCCGACTTTTTTATTTTCGTGAAAATAGTCACTGCGAGTCATTGTTTTTGTTCATTATTGATTTCTCAAACTCATGAACCATACAAAATGTGCTTGTATTTTTACCAAGTCATATTGTGCACTTTTAATCTATCTTGCATTTGCCTTGAGAAGCTCTGCAACTTCCGTCTCTGTTGCAAGTGAGAGTGCCTTTGCTGTCAGCTCGTCTGCTTCAGCCTTCGACCACTTGGCTATCGTTCCTCTTGTCGCAAGAACCGATGTAGCACTGACTGAAAACTCTCCCAGCCCAAATGATATGAGAAGCGGAATGAGTAGCGGATCTGCTGCCGCCTCACCGCACATGCCAACCATGATGCCTGCTGCATTTGCCGCCTCGATGATGTTCTTCATGGAGCGGAGAACTGCAGGATTGTATGATGAGTACAGATAGGCAACCTTAGCGTTTCCTCTGTCAACCGCCATGGTGTACTGCGTCAGGTCATTTGTGCCTATGCTGAAGAAGTCTGCCTCCTTTGCAAGCAGGTCTGCTATGAGACTTGCCGCAGGAGTTTCTATCATTGCACCGACCTGGATATCCTTGTTGTATGCTATGTTCTCAGCGTCAAGCTCCGCCATAAGTTCCTTCACAAGAGCCTTCACGCTTCTGATCTCATCAACACATGTGACAAGCGGTACCATGATCTTGATATCGCCAAATGCACTTGCACGGAGAAGTGCCCTCAGCTGTACTCTGTATGAATCTTTATTCTGCAGGCAATATCTCACTGCTCTGAAACCTAAGAACGGATTATCCTCTTTCTCGAGTCCAAGGTATGGGATATCCTTGTCACCGCCCACATCGAGGGTTCTGATGATGACTTCTCTGCCTTCCATGGTCTCAGCTGCTGCCTTGTATGCCTGGAACTGCTCTTCCTCAGATGGGAGCTCCGATGCGCCCATGAACAGAAACTCTGTTCTGAAAAGGCCAACGCCCTCTCCGTCACATGCGGCAACCTGCTTTGCATCCTCCGGATTACCGATATTGCCATACAAATGTACCTTTACACCGTCAGTTGTGACTGTGTCTTTGCCTCTATATACCTCAAGGAGAGCCTTGTCGCTAAGATATTTCTCTCTCTTTGCCTGATATTCGTCTATCTCTTCCTGTGACGGATTAAGTATGCAGATTCCATCGCATCCGTCAACTACTGCTGTCATGCCATCTGAAACCTTGTCCACTATTCCGTCCACGCTGAGTACCGCCGGTATCTCCAGCGCCCTCGCAAGAATAGCAGAGTGGGATGTCTTGCCGCCAACCGCAGTTATGATTCCTGCCACATTCTCCTTGACGATTCCCGCTGTCATGGAAGGGGTGAGATCCTCAGCCACAAGGATAGTTCCGGCTGGAACCTCTGATATGTTCATGTCCGGCGTGCCAGTAAGTATCTTAAGCATTCTCACCTTGATGTCGCCGATATCCGTTGCTCTCTGTCTTGTGAGCTCATCATCTGCCATCTGGAACATTCCGGCAAACATATCGCATGTACTCTCAAATGCAGCCTCTGCACAGGTTCCGCTCATGATGGCACCTTTTGTTATCTCATCCATTCCCGGGTCTGTGAGGAGCAGTATGTGTCCCTCAAGTATTTCCGCATTGTGCTCTCCGACACTCTCCTTCATAGCCTCTGCCATGGCATGAGTCTTTTCTGTAAATGCCGCAACTGCATCGTCATATCTCTTGATCTCTGCATCTGTATCTGTGATCGTTCTGTTCTCATATTCCGGCTTTGCGTCAGATATGATCACAACCTTTCCAACGCCGTAGCCGGCTGAACCCGCGATTCCTTTATTCATAAGAAAACCTCCAATTATTCTCTATACAACAAATGGTACTCCAGCCGAGTACCATTTGCCTGTAACCTGTACTGAAGTCTGATTTCAGATTTCAAATATAAATAGTCCGCTTCGACGTCAGGGCAATGTACATATATTACTCGCCGAATCCTGACTCGATGAGCTCAACTGCCTTTGCAAGAGCCTCCTTCTCATCCGCACCGTCACACTCTATTGTAACCTCTGCACCACACTTGATGCATGCTGCAATGATGAGCATTACGCTCTTGGCATTGATCTTCTTTCCTGCCACATCAAGAGTTACTGCGCATGAGAACTTTGTCATCTCCTTTGCAAATACTCCTGCTGGTCTCATATGAAGTCCCTGTTCATTTACTACTTTTACTGTCTGTGCTACCATAATTTCTTCTCCTTCTTTTACGTACGGACCACCGGTATTCGTTATGAAGCTTTGGGCTAATGACACATTCTTTTCAAGGTCGCTCCCGCTTATTTCGACCTGCAGCGTATGCAACAACTGGCGGTTTTCCAGTTGTTGCCGATAATCGTCAATATGTTTTCCATTGACGATTATCTAAGGACCGGCGGTCTCAAATTTCCCTCAAAGGATGTGTCAGTATCCAGCAGCCAATCTATTCTGTGCGTGGTCCTGTCTCTTAATAAAATCTTATATTTGTGGAATTTCGTGAAATAATCCTGTTTCATTCTAACCATATGGCATCACAGTCAGATTACCATTTCATCTTTTCATTTGAGCCATGTATAGCTATTTCACAAACTCCAATTGTATAAATTATAACATTCTGTCGTTTTTTGTGCATTACTTTTGTGCATTTTTTACTCCTGCACTTTTCTCTTGATAAGGCCAAGCATGATACATGTGATCACTGATCCAACAAGCCATGAAATGATGTATGGTAACCAGTTGCCTACTGTTGCGAATACGAAGATTCCGCCGTGAGGTGCCATCAGTGTACATTTGAACGCTGCTGACATTCCACCTGCAACTGCTGCGCCTACGAGTGTACATGGTATTACGTGGAGTGGATCTGCAGCTGCAAATGGTATTGCACCCTCTGTGATGAATCCACATGACATTACGATGTTTGATACTGTTGAGTTTCTCTCTGCCTTTGTGAACTTCTTAGGGAAGAAGATACATGCAAGAGCAATTCCAAGTGGAGGTACCATACCACCTACCATAACTGATGCCATTGAGATATAGCACGCCTGAACTGCAGGATCTGTTATCGGTGTGCCTGCTGCTGTAAGTTCGGCAGCTGTAGAAAGTACTGTAACTCCATATACATATGCAGCCTTGTTGATAGGACCGCCCATGTCTATCGCCATCATACCGCCGAGGATGATTCCAAGTGGGATGAGAAGATTTTTATTTGCAAGGGCTGTCAACATATCTGAAAGTCCTGTATTGATCAATCCAATAATCGGATTGAGTAAAAATATCATAAGTACTGCAACTATAAACATACCAACAAGTGGGTATATAAGTGTTGGCTTGATTCCCTCCAGTGACTTAGGGAATTTGGAGCAGATCTTTCTAAGAAGAAGAACTACATATCCTGCAAGGAAACCTGCTGCGATACCGCCTAGGAAACCTGATACTGTATTTCCGCCGCCTTCTGCGACGAATCCAAACTTTGATATAAATGACTGGAAGCCGCCAAGGTTATCTCCTGCCCATACATAACCGGACAAGGCTGCATTTCCGGAAGATGCCAGGATACCGCCGAGGAAACCAACCGCAAGTCCAGGTCTGTCTGCTATAGACTCTGCTATAAATCCTGCAAGCACCGGAACCATCACGCCCATCGCCAGGCCACCGGCATACTTGAAGAATGCTGAGAGCGGGGTCATGGAACCGAAGTTGGATCCACCTGTTGCACCAAATCCGCAAAGTGTATCTATAAGGAATGCAAGAGCTGTGAGGATACCACCGCCGATTACGAATGGGAGCATGTGTGATACTCCGTTCATAAGATGCTTGTATATTCTGCTTCCCACACTGCCATTTGCACTGCTTGACTCTTTTCTGCCGCCCTCCTCGTGGTGAACAGGAACCTGACCATCCACGATCTTCTGTATGAGCTCCTCAGGCTTGTGTATTCCGTCTGCCACTCTTGTGAAAAGAACCGGCTTTCCATCAAATCTTGCTGTTTCAACACTCTTGTCAGCTGCAACTATGATACCATCACAGTTTGCGATTTCTTCATCAGTAAGTATATTTTTTGCTCCGCCTGAGCCATTTGTCTCAGCCTTTAAAGCATATCCCATCTTGGCGCCGGCCTTCTCAAGTGCCTCGGCTGCCATATATGTGTGAGCTATTCCTGTAGGACACGCTGTAACCGCAAGTACTCTGAACCCTTTCTTCTCAGGAGCCTTCTCAACCGTCTTTTCCTCAGTCTTCTCTGCTGTCTCCTCTGGGAACTTTGCGTTCTCGTATTTGTCAACGACTGCAAGGAAGGCATCCTTGTCAGCTGCCTTCAGAAGCTCTGCTCTGAAGTCCTCATCCATGAGAAGCATAGACAGTCTTGAAAGTACCTCAAGATGTACATCTGATCCGCTCTCCGGTGCTGCGATCATGAAGAACAGGTTTGATGGCTGTCCATCCAGTGAATCGTAATCAACTCCGTCAGGGACTGTCATAGCTGCAAGTCCAGGTCTCTTGACCGCCTTGTTCTTGGAGTGAGGGATCGCTATTCCTTCTCCTATAGCTGTTGAGCCCTCTTCTTCTCTCTTAAGTATTCCCTCTTTATATGTTTTCTTGTCTGAGATGTTACCTGCTGCATCGTGCAGGTTTACAAGGTAGTCGATCGCTGCATCCTTTGAATCTACCTTTACACCCAGAGCAATGCTTTCCTTTGATAAAAGCTCTGTGATTCTCATAAGCGTAACCTCCTATTAAATAATCAACCGCATCCACATATACTGTCATGCGGCGTCTTCTCTCGTAAGTACTCCTTCTCATGTTGGAACACTTACAATTTACTATAACTGCTTATAGAGTTCTTCTACTTTGTCCGCTGTGGCAAGGCCTTCTGAAAATGCTGTTGCACTTCCTGTTGCTGTTCCTCTCTTCAGCGCCTCCATGTAATCGTGATCCTTCAGGTAGCTTGCTGTAAATCCTGCAACCATGGAATCACCTGCCCCTACTGAGTTCACAACCGTTCCCTTTGGAACTCCGATCTTGTGAACTTCTCCTGTCTCTGTGATGAGTATCGCTCCGTCCCCTGCCATGGATATGAGTACATTTCTTGCACCCATGACCTGGAGCTTCTTCGCATACTCAACGATCTCGTCATCGCTCTTTAAGACTACTCCGAACATCTCGCCAAGCTCATGGTTATTTGGCTTTATGAGGAATGGATGGAACTTCAATACATTGAGCAGAAGATCCTTTGTCGCATCCACCACGATGTCGATATTCCTGTTCATAAGCTTCTCCATGATCTGCTCGTATATGTCAGATGGAAGTGAAGCAGGGATGGTTCCCGCAAGTATCAGGCAATCTCCCGACTGAAGCTTGTCCAGCTTGTCAAACATCTGCTGAAGCTCATCTTTCTTAATGTCGGGTCCCTGTCCGTTGATCTCCGTCTCCTGTTCTGCCTTGATCTTGACATTTATCCTGCTGAGACCATTCTTCAGCTGGATAAAATCTGTCTTAACTCCCATGGCCTTGACTCCGTCCTCAATCTCCTTACCGGTAAATCCGGCAACAAAACCGAGAGCTACGGAATCAACTCCTATGTTCTTAAGTACGGTTGAGACATTGATACCTTTGCCGCCATAGAATATGGCTTCTGACTTACTTCTGTTCACCATTCCAAGCTCAAGGCTGTCCATCTTGACAACATAATCGAGCGCTGGATTGAATGTCACCGTATAAATCATTATCTGAGTACCTCCTTTACAACTGTGGCGTCTATGTACTTATCATTTACAAGTCTGTCCGTGATAATACAGGCTTTTTCGATTGCCGCAAATGTCACCGCTGTCACCTTGTCAAACTTGCTGCTGTCGGCAAGGACTATGCTGGCATAAGATCTGTTCACCGCTTCCATCTTCACCATAGCCTCTTCCACATCGACCGTTGTGAATCCATAATCCATATGGATTCCATTTGTTCCAAGAAAGCACTTTGTGAAATTGAACTTTTTCATGGAATTGACCGCCTCGGCTCCGATGATCGCCTCTGTGATCGGCTTTACAAGTCCGCCTATCATATATGTTCTGAGGTTCTTCTTGAGAAGCCGCTTGGCATGTGCTATTCCATTGGTGACAAATGTAGCATTTGTTTCGCCGATATAGTCGATCATGAGAGCCGTGCTGGTTCCTGCATCTATAAATATGAAATCTTCATCATTGATCATCGTTGCCGCGTATTTTGCAATGGCACTTTTCTCTTCGACGTTGAGCTGTGCCTTGGCTGAAACCGGTGCCTCATTGGTGATATATTCATGCTCGATCGCCTTGGCACCACCATGGAATCTCTTGATCTTACCCATATCGTCCAGAGCTATCAAATCTCTTCTTATAGTAGATTCTGACGCTCCCGTGATCTCCGTGAACTCTGCAACTGTCATAGACTTTTTCTCTTTCAGTGCTTCTAAAATCGCTGTGTATCTGTCCTCTGTCATCATAATAATTGCCTCCTGTACAACTAGTACGTCTCCTGTATGTGTTAGTCTGTGTGTTTTCGTAGTAATTTCACTGAAATATATTTATATCCGTGATCTATAACTTCGTTTTCTTTAGGATATCATACCTTTTGACTGTTTTCAATTGTTTATGATTGTTTCAAGGTGATTTTTACTTGATTTCAGTCACTTTCAATCAATCTACATGCATAATATCATCGTAAATGAAGATTGTCAATCGCATTTCTGAAGTTTTTTGAATATTTTTGATTGTTTTTGATTGTTTGTTGCTTTACTACTCAAAATGGGGACGGAGGGGACAGGCACCTCCGTCCCCACAGGCTCCCGGTCTTAACAAAACAAAAGACGTTGCCCCCACCGGTCAACGCCTTATACTTTTGAATTATTATTTTATTTATATTACTATGAAACATCCGCAGGATTTACATGCACCATCACATGCTTTACCTTTGGAAAATTCTTCTCTATGCCCCCATGGACCTCTTCCGCTATCTCATGCGCATGTCTTAATGTATATGAACCATTTACGCCTATCTCCACATCTACGTATATCTTGTTGCCAAATATCCTTGTGTGGAGAAGATCAACACTGAGGACTTCTTTCTGAGCGAGCACAAAATCCCTCATCTCTTTCTCTGTTTCATCATCGCAGGAATGGTCCACCATCTTGTCCATGGCATCCTTGAAGATATCGTATGCCGCCTTAGCTATGAATACAAAGATAACAATACTTGCAACGGAATCCATAACCGGGAATCCCATCATCGCACCACCGATACCGACAAGCGCGCCGACTGATGACAGCGCATCTGAACGGTGATGCCATGCATCTGCCATAAGTGCGCTTGAATCTATCTTCTTCGCATAGTGTCTTGTGTACCAGTACATTATCTCCTTTGTGACAATGGATACAACAGCCGCAACCAGTGCCAGCATCCCCGGTTTCTGCAGGTTCTGGTAATCGCCACCGATTATGTCCTTAACCGCCTGTGAGCCGATCTTGATACCAGTATACAGCAGCACTATAGACAACACGATTGCCGCCACACACTCAAGCCTCTCATGGCCGTATGGATGTTCCTTGTCGGATTCCTTCGACGCTAGCTTCACCCCAATTATGACTATTATGGTGCTGAACACGTCTGATGCAGAATGTATCGCATCACTTATCATTGCATTTGAATGTGCAAATATTCCCGCAAATAATTTGAATACCGAAAGCAGTACGTTCTGTACTATCGTTATAAACGATACTTTATTTGCAACCTTTTTAAACTCATCCTCTGATACGGCAGATGCCGCCATCGTGCTTATTTTGTTTGCGCTTTCCATATAATCAGCCATCCTTTCTTAAATGAACACCAGTCTATTGATAGTCACCCCAGGTGAATGACTGGTGCTGCATGTCATGCTTTCACTGAAAACATGACACATCCACTACTCACGGACAGACGCACCAACCGCCTTACTGCGCGTCTGCGTGATCAATAAATTTCAGAAAGCTCTTATCACTAAATATATGTGGGAGATTTTGTAGAATGTCTAAAAGAGTATAAAAAAACACCCACGACTCAGTATTAGTAACTACTGTCCCGTGGATGTAAAGATTCCACTGCCATGATGGCCCGACTCCTTGGCTTACACCAATGGTCTGCTCAGTTTGTACTGTAGATTTATATGCAGTGCAAAGAGTTAATTTAGGTTACCATCTATGGCAGTCTATGTCAATATTTTTTCAAAATCTTGCTTGAATTGCTTGAATTATGACAGTTCTGTTGATTTCAAAATGACGAGACAACCATTCATCGGCCATCTCGTCTTCATATTAATTCTTTGTATATTTTATTCTCACTGCAGATCCTTCTCAAAATTGAATTCTATATCTTTCAAATCGAGTCCATTTGACTTCACATACAGTCGGAGCACATTGAATCTGCCGTAAAATTTGACCTCTTTCCTGATCACAACATCCTTGCCACCCGTTCCGTTAAATGTGAAGTTGCTCACAGGGAATCCGTTGAAAAACAGGGTGCATGGCAGCTGGGCAAGCTTTTCAAGAGTCGAGCTTCCCCTCAAGCTCACGGCATACTCTCCCGGATGTTCAACATCAAGGGCTATGACATAATTCGTGTCGGCGGTGCTGGCCTTCTCTGTCAGATCTATAAGTATGTCTCTATCGACATTGATGTATTCCACATCATCTATTGAAAAATCGTCCGCTTGCTTTGGACGGTTTATTATCTCTATATTTACAGGGTCTCCCACAAGACGCTTAAATGCATTCGTATTCATCGCAAAGTTACACACATTCTTTGCAATTCTCTGAAGCTCAGCTCTCAATATACGTCCGTCATAAAGTGCCTCTATGACATTGTCTCCGCCCATATTCTTCGAGCCGTCCGGGCAGCACATATACATGTCATTCTGTGCCTGTATCATAGTCGCAAAGTCATTTGCATCCGGCTCCACACCTCTGCGGTTGATGGATGCCCACCAATCTGTCATGACCACGCCTGTAAATCCCCACTCATTTCTGAGTATTGTGGTATTCAAATCATAACTTCCTGCAGTGTAGAGACCGTTTACCAGACCGTATGTTGTCATGACCGAGTCGGCATATCCTGACTTGACAGCTATCTCAAATCCCTTCAGGTATATCTCTCTGAGTGCCCTCTGGGAGATGACCGAGTCCATTGTATGGCGGTGATACTCCTGATTATTTCCGCAGAAATGCTTGATCGTTCCGGACACGCCGCTGGACTTAAGTCCCTCTAACTGTGCAGTTGCAATGGAACCCGTAAGGTATGGGTCCTCGGAGAAATACTCAAAGTTTCGTCCATTAAGCGGGTGACGGTGGATATTCATTCCCGGTCCGAGAAGAACCTCAACCTTATTCGCTGTCATCTCAAGTCCGAGAAGTGCGTAAAGCCTTGTATTCAGTTCCCGGTTGAATGAAGATCCGCACAGAGTGCCATTTGGAAGTGAGAAAGCCTTCATGCCCGAATCAAGTCTCATTCCCGATGGTCCATCATCACAGCACACCGATGGGATCTTATGTGCGGTCAAATTGGGCGATACCCCGGCAAATGCTGACGCTGTTCCCGCCGTCACAAGAGAACTTCCCATTCCCTCTCCGCGGACAAAGCATGCCAGATCCTCATCATCAAACTGCGCGACGAACTCATCCATGGTGGCCCTGCCTTCCTTTACATCAAGAAGAGTAATCCCCTTGTCACCGGTAACCGGTATCTCCTCCGGCAGTTCCTGTTCTCTCCTGTCATACATATCAACAGTGACAAGAGGTGTCTCCTCATACTCTATAAGCATCCTGCCATTCTCATCACAGAATGGTTTCATGCGGTCAAACTTCTCATAAGGTGCAAGTGCCTCCTGAAGTTTCTGAAGCTCCACTGTCTCAGCAAGCTCAAAGAACAGACACTCTGTTGTATTTCTTATGCTGTTTCCTACATGGATAGTGTAGTCTCCAGCTTCAAGCACATAACAGTTTCTATGGCCTGTCGCCCCTGAATCGTCAAATGATGCCATACGGTCAAGCGGAATCTCAAACTTCAGCTCATCGCTGAGTCCCGGAACAAGTTCCTTTGTCTTCGCAAAACCAATGAGTACTCTGGATGGCTTGCCAAGCCTGCCCTGAGGCATCTCACCGTACACCTGGACAACCTCCTTGCCAAGTCTCTTTCCTGTATTTGTGACTTTGACACAGATATTCGCCACGCCTTTTTCAAAATCCAGGCTTGCATGTTTTACACCGATCTTGAAGTCTGTGTATGACAATCCGTATCCAAACGGATATCTGACCTTATCCTTTGCAAATGTCTCAAAATAACGGTATCCCACATAGATATCCTCAGCGTAGAAGTTTCTCTCTTCGCCGCCGAAATTGTCATACGCAGGATAATCCTTGATATCGTAGGCTATCGTGTCTGTGAGTTTTCCCGAAGGGCTGACATCTCCTACGAGGACATCAACCACTCCATATCCTCCGACCATTCCGCCCTGCCATACATACATGCAGGCATCCGGGGAAATCGTGTCAAGAAATGACATATCTATAAGACCGCCGACATTCAAGAGAACAACCATCTTCTGGAAATTCTCTCTGACAAGTCTAAGCATATCAGTCTCTATATCCGTGAGCATAAATGCTCCTTTTTCAAGTGTATTGTCCTTATCCTCACCAGCTGTTCTAGCGATTATCACTATGGCTGAATCCGACTCGCCAGCAGCTTCCTGCACGAGCTCATCTGTAACCGGCATCTCTGCCTGTGACCACGGCTCCTGTCCCCAGCCAAGCCCCAGCTCCACAGGATGTTCCTTATCCCATGCAGCGTAAGTCTCTGCCAGCTTCTGATTGACATTTACATCCTTGCACTCATTAAGTGCATCAAGGATTCCTACCACTTTGGCAACATTCACCATGCCGCCTGAACCGGTTCCACTCTTATAATAATGGTTCTGCATACGTCCAAATACAGAAACCGTCTCTCCCTGCTTAAGCGGCAGAGCTTTGTTGTCGTTCTTTAACAGAACCAGTCCCTCTGCAACCATCTCACGGGCTGTCTTCTCGTATACTGCCCAGTCAAGTACTCTATCTTCCATGTGTCTACCTCCCAATATATCTTTGCTCAATTCCATACGGTGATATTGTACATCATACAAGTAACCTTTGATATGGAAAACTTTTATTTTTTGCTGTGCAAAACGCAAGTGAGTCAGACAGTTTGCTCCCCATTCATACTCCCGGAAACGGAAGATATAGTTGTTTATCCTCTGCCACGCTTTATATAATCCTCATCAAGCTTTGTACTCCATTCCCTGTCATCGAGGGCGGCAGCCCCCGCCATCGGCTCGGATGAGCGCATCGCATGCACCGCATTGCCTACAGCTCCATACACATTCTCTGTTCCAGCCTCGTCGCACACATAATTCACTGCCCGCTCCGGTCTTATTCCAAAGCGTCCTGCCTCCATGACAGCATCGATATTTGCTCCGATGAAGATGAATTCCCAGCCATACTTTTTCTGCTGGCGCTTAACCATCTTCTGTATCACCTCATAGCTGTAATTCCGGCTGGCGTTCTCCATTCCGTCTGTGATTATCACAAACAACGTCTTCTCAGGCACATCCTCTTTTCTTGCATACTTGTGGATATTGCCGATATGGTGAATCGCACCTCCAAGCGCATCAAGCAGTGCTGTGCAGCCACCCACGTAATAGTCATTGTCCGTCATCTCTGGTACATTCTCAATAGGAATCCTGTCGTGCAGTACTCTGCTGAAGTCGTCAAAGAGCACAGTCGAAACGTACGCCTCTCCATCATCACCGCTATCTTTCTTCTGCTTTTCCATCATTGAATTGAATCCACCTATCGTGTCAGCCTCAAGTCCGTGCATTGAACCACTTCTGTCCAGAATAAATACTATCTCCGTAAGTCCTTTTTTCATAATCATCAACCTCACATTCTTTTATCTTAGTGTTTTTATGTGTCAGGAAATGCAAATGTGTAAACAATCTGCATGCACGTGCGTTTTAGAAATTAACCTTGGCATGTCCACTCTGCTTTCCCTTAATGTGAGTTAATAATAACCTGTATAACAAACAAAAAGGTCACCCCGCAGGCGACCTTCTCATTTTACTTTGTTTTATTCTGACAGCGAGGCAAGTCCATAGTCGAACAGAACTATATTGATCTTTATGACGCTGTATTCTTTATGTACTATATGATACTCCACGATCTTGTCCGTCTGAGAGATCGGTGAGAGTGCGTATCCGGCAAGCCCCAGAAAGTCAACAGTCTCATCAAGATTCAGGCGAAGCCCGACTGCCAGTGACAGAACTTTTTCCTTCGACGGCTTTATCCTGCCCTTCAGGAGCTTTGAGAAATACTGCTTGCTTATATTTGCCGCAGTGTAAACCTCTGAATTCTTAAGTCCCTTTTTGTTGATTAACTGCTGCAGATGTTTTTCAAAGCTGTCCGTATATATGCCCTTAAGCATGTCGTCCAAAGAACCATTTGAGGTGTTTTCATGTATTCCCGAACTCTTACCTGACTGTGCCAGTGTTCCATATTCCATAAACTGAGGTCTATGTTGACCGCAAAGATATTCTTCATCGAACCTTGCAGTGTCTTGGTATTCATCATACGATGACAAAGTGCGATATTCACTCAGATTTTTTTCAGCAACATATTCGTCATCTATGAAGCTCTTCACATCATCATACCATTTTCCTGATACATGATATGAATGATCATCAAACACCACAAGCGTGATGTCCATCTCATGCTCCTGCAGAAATGATGTAAATGCATCAATTGCGATCCGAATTCCAAGCTCTTTAGGAAAGCCGTAAGAGCCCGTAGCCATCAGTGGAAATGCAATCGACTTACATCTGTGTGCGTATGCCATAACTAATGCTTTGTCATAACACCTTCTGAGAAGCTCCGGCTCCTGATGTCTTCCATCCACCCAGGCCGGTCCGCTTGAATGAATGATGTATCTCGCCGGAAGATCAAATGCTTTCGTGATTCCAACCTCTCCAGCCGCCAAAGTTCCAACCTTTGCCCTTGCCTTCAGAAGCCTGTCACGCCCCGCAGCCGCATATATTGCAGAGTCCAGGCCAGCTCCCACGGCAACGTGCGGATTTGCCGTATTTACTATTGCATCTGCATGAACTTTTGTTATATCACTTCTAATAATCTTAAATGGCATTCGGCTGTCTCCCTGATTTGTTTGATATATTAAGAACGATAATCCCCATTGATCTTCACGTAATCATATGTCAGGTCACAGCCCCATGCCTTGGCTGTCACTTCACCTATTCCGAGATCTATGTTGATGTGTATCTCATCTGAGCTCAATACCTTGGCTGCCTTCTCCTCTGAGAATGGTACACCTGCGCCGTTGCGGCATACTGGAACCACGCCAAATTCTGACTCAAGATCTACTGCAACCTTATCTATATCAAAGTCAGCCTCCGCATATCCGATGGCACAGAGGATACGTCCCCAGTTGGCATCCTCGCCGAACATAGCGCACTTTGTGAGTGGGGAGCGGATAACGCTCTTTGCCACTATGATGGCTGTGTCAAGATCAGGTGCTCCTGCAACTGTACACTCGATCATCTTGGTTGCGCCCTCGCCGTCTGAGGCGAGCATCATGGTCATGCACTCCATAACTATGTAGAGTGCCTTCTTGAACTTCTCATAAGCTTCGTTCTCCGTGTCGATGAGCTTGTTGCCAGCAAGGCCATTTGCCATGACTGTCAGGGTATCATTTGTGGACTGGTCTCCATCTACTGAGAGACAGTTGTAAGTAACCTTTACGATCTCTGAGAGCGCCTTCTGGATAAGCTCTGATGTGATGGCTATATCTGATGTGATGAAGTTAAGCGTTGTAGCCATATTTGGATGGATCATTCCGCTTCCCTTTGCCATACCGCCTAAAGTACATGTCACTCCGTCTATGTCGAACCGGACAGCAACCTGTTTATCAACTGTGTCTGTGGTCATGATAGCATTTGCCGCCTTGTCGTTGCCGTCTGCCGAGAGACCGTCTGCAAGTTCTTTCATATGCTCCTCAAATGGCTCGATAGGGATGATCTGTCCGATGACACCTGTTGAAGCATTGATGACAAGGTTCACATCTATGCCCAGGGCATCCGCTGCAAGCTGTGATATCTTCTCAGCCTTCTCTATTCCATCTGCGTTGCATGTGTTGGCATTCTTGGAATTTACGATGACCGCCTGCGCCTTGTTGCCGGACTTCTTCAGATGCTCCTTGGTAACTGTAACCGGTGCGCCCTTCACCTTGTTCTGAGTATACACGCCTGCTGCCACACATGGCACCTCTGAAAATACCATTCCAAGATCATTCTTGTTCTTATCAGGGTTAAGTCCACAGTTAAGTCCATTTGCTGTGAAACCCTTTGCAGCACACACGCCACCGTCTACATATGTATAACCGTCATATATCTTCTTATTCATAATAATCCTATCCCTTCTTTTACGTCATCTATTTTGCCTACTCCGTTCAATGCAAGCTGCAGCCGTCCTATCTATTCACCCACGCAAGGAACTTGTCCAGTCTGCCCATGGTCTTGTCTTTTCCGATCACGTTCATGATAGTGAACAGATCAGGTGAGTTCTGCTTGCCTGTGATGGCAACTCTGACTATGGTACATACATCTGTGATGCTGCCCTTGTATCCGTCAGGATTCTGCTTGTACTCCTTGACATTTGGACAGTAGCCGATCTTCTCGCCCATGACCTTCATGCTTGAGAACCAGTCTTCTGAGTCAAGGAAGAGATCCTTCTTGTACTCCTCGATAACCTCTGTGATCATTTCCGGTGTGTACTTCTCGTCTATCTCATACTGGAGATCCAGCTCATCTTCTGGTGTGTACAGATAGCCGAACATCGCGCGCAGATCTGACCATTTGCCGACGTCCTTGCGGACCTTCTTGCCTGACATCTTCCACAGGTTGATAGTCTTCATGAAGCCATCCTTGTCCTGTGTGCCAAATGTATATATGTTCTCGTCATGCTCCTTTGCCCACTCCATGATGAGGTCGTAGCACTCCTCGGCTGTGAGCTTTGAGATCATCTCCTTGCTGACATCGTTGAGCTTTACCATATCAAAAAGCGCACCGCTGACAGGCATCTTCTTGAGTGAGAGTGTGAAGTCGTCTATTGTCTTGTCCGCATGGGCTGCATGCCACTCCTCGTAGTTGGAATTTGCTATTGTCATAAGGTACTCAAGCACGCTGACTGATGGGAAGCCCTGCTCTGCATAGAAGCCAACCGCAGCCTCCGGATCCTTTCTCTTGCTGAGCTTTCTCTTTCTCTGGTGCTCGCCCTCCTCGTCCACAGTGACCTCAAGCTTCATGATAGGTGCGATATGCGCATACTTTGGAAGCGCAAATCCACACAGGTCAAAGAGCTGCTTGTGAAGTGGATATGATGCAAGCCACTCGTCACCTCTGATGACAAGATTTGTCCTCATGAAGTGATCGTCAACTGCATGTGCAAAATGGTATGTAGGTATTCCGTCTGACTTCAGAAGTACCACATCCATGATATTCTCAGGCATCTCGATTTTGCCCCTGATAGGATCGCTGTAGATAACAGTCTTTCCTGCCTCGCCCGGACTCTTGAGTCTCACTACATAAGGCTCACCCGCAGCAAGCTTCTCCTCTATCTGCTCGTATGTCAGATTTCTTCCAACCGCATACTCACCGTAATATCCTATATCAACCTTTGCAGCCTCCTGCTTTGCCCTGATCTCGTCAAGCTCCTCGGCTGTTGTAAAGTCAGGATATGCATATCCTTCCTGCATAAGTTTCTTGACACAGGTCTGATATATCTCTTTTCTCTCGCTCTGCTTATATGGACCATATATGGTCTCGCCGCCCTCAAATGGTCCCTCGTCAAATCCAAGGTCAAACTTCTTCAGCGAATTGATGATCTCATTTACACCGTCCTCAAGCTCTCTCTTCCTATCGGTATCCTCTATTCTGAGGTAGAACACGCCACCGCTCTGCTTTGCAAGCTTTCTAGAGATCATGGCAGCATACAGTCCGCCGATGTGCATATATCCTGTAGGGCTTGGTGCAAATCTTGTCACCCTCGCTCCCTCTGGAAGATCTCTCTCCGGAAACCTCTTCTCGAGGTCGTCCACTGTATCTGTTATATCCGCAAATATCAAATCCGCTAATTTGTTGTAATCCATCTCCTGTATCACCTTTCTGAATTTATGTTAGATCCAATCCGCCGCTCGCCAATCATGCAGGCACGTTGGCTCACTTGCGCTCATTATACTCTGTCTGATTATAATTTGTATTATGTTTTACGTCAATTCCTTAAACCACAAGAACTATTGATCTCGTAATAACTTACTTGAATTTCACCAATCACGCCACAACCGATATCGTTTCTTATCTGCACTGCGTGCTGCGTTGTTTTTTGGGTGTTGATCATCCCCAACTCTCATCATCCTAGCGCGCTTATCTTCTTGATTTACACGTAAAATTCTCCACAATTATCTCATACACATTTACCGCTGCAAGCGCCTGTTCTGAGTAGTTGTATTTCTTCTTCTCTATCTTGTCAAATGACCTCATATTATCAGTATTTCTTGTGAGCTGATGATTCATTAGACAGTTAAGTGCCGCACACTTCTCCTCCGGATCTGTGAGCTTTCTGGCTGTGCCATTCCCCATGATACTGCTGTATAGATAACCAAAACTGCATGCATTTGGTCCCTCAACCAAATAATGATCCGTGTCCATCTCTATGGCAACCTTCGGATCTGCTGCCAAAGCATCCACCTTCCTGCCCTCGCCGGCAGAGTGAAAGTAAAGCCTCAGGACATCATCTTCGTAGGTATAACCGAAATTCAGCGGAACTATGTACATTCCCTCTTCATCATGCACCGCCATACGGAACACCTTGCACGAATCAAGTACATCCACTATCTCTTCACGATCTGTTATCATCCTGTCACTTCTCCGCATCTCCCGCATACAATACCTCCCTCTATCGTCATACAGTCTTGTGCAATTCTCTTTTTCTCATCTGCTATCTTAATCTCTAATCACTCGAAGATCAAAATACAATCTAATAAAATAGTATAAATGACGCCGACATATTTTCAAGTTCTTTGGACTTTATATTATTCGGATTTTTACAATCTTTTTAATGCACCAGCCCACTCTTTTCTAATATCATCCATAAGCTTCATCATATATATCGACTCAGCCAAAGGCATCGACTCACTCTGCGTCCGTCCCTGTCTTATCATATCCAGACTTTCCATGATTTCGTATTCATAACCACTTATCTGTTCCGGCACATCCACGTGTCTGATAAGCCTGTCCTCACAGTCGAACACATCTATCCCCTGCGGATTATTTATATTATTGACTATCATATATCCCTTCTCGCCATAGAAGATTCCTTTTCTGTCCGATCTGCCATATATGCTGTGGGTCGTCACTGCCATCCTTCCGTCTTCGTATTTGACTGTTATACTCTCCTGTCCGTCTACCCCGGTCTCATGCATCATGACAGACGATTCGATAGCTGATATCTCCTTACCCATATGCATGACAATGAAGTTCAGCCCGTAAACTCCCACGTCTAAAAGGGCACCTCCTGCCAGCTCTGGTCTGATCAGACGCTCTATCTTTGATATCGGATAGGACAAATTGCAGGTCATTGTCCTGATATTCCCTATCACACCTGATTCCAGGATCTCATTTATTATACGTCTTGATGGCATATACCTCGTCCATATTGCCTCAGCCACATACACCTTCTTCTCCGCTGCCAGAGCTGCGATCTCCTCAGCCTGCGCAGCATCGTAGGTAAATGCTTTCTCGCAGAGTACATTCCTTCCATGTTCTATGCAGAGCTTCATATGCTCATAGTGATGTGAATGCGGCGTTGCAATGTATATAAGATCTATCGCATCATCACTTACCAGTTCTTCGTAACTTCCATAAGTCTTATCTATATCAAATTCCCTGGCAAATGCATTTGCCTTTTCCAAAGTTCTTGAACCTACCGCATACAGCTCCACATCATCCATCTTATTTATCGTATCTGCCATTACACCGGCGATATTGCCTGCGCCCAATATTCCTATGTTCACGTGCTGTCCTCCTGCTATTTCTATATGTTTCCAAGTGCTATCGCTGCACATATCAATCTTCCCAAGTATTCTCTTGTTGTTTATTGACAAATTTGACACTACACATCCGATTATAACACACAGCCCGGAAAAAAGAAGAAAAACTCCTGATGCCAGCGATAACTGACACCAGGAGTCCTCCCCTTTATCTTGAGCACCATAACTTGCGCCCAACCCACAATGTATTGTATGCATTCGCAGCAGCTGACTACTCTCTGTATGGTATGCATTTCTAGCAGCTGGTTACTCCCTGTACATAAGGTAGCTGTACATATCTGCATAATCATGTCTCTCATTCTTGATGAAATCGATGGCTTCCCTTGGATGCTGATTCAGCATTCCGGTCAGCATGTATGGCACATCATAGCCCCATACTGCATCTCCCTTTGCCTTGAGCGGAACCATGTACTGCTCTATGAACTTCAGGATGTGGTACAGGTTGTACTTTGGATTTCTGAGGAATCCAAGAAGAAGCTCAAGCGCACAATTTCCTGCGCCCCTGCCCATACAGCTTACAGTTCCATCGAGCATGCTCGCACCACTCCTCATTGCCTCAACAGTATTTGCATAGGCAAGCTTTAAGTTGTCGTGTGCATGTATTCCTATCTTCTTGCCATACTTCTCTCCAACTGCGACATATTTCTCCGCGAGTTTCTTGATCTGCTCAGGGTACAGTGAGCCGTAGCTGTCAACAATGTATATTCCATCTACATTGCTCTTGCCAAGCAGCTCAAGGGCAAGATCGATATCCGACTCCTGATCCTTTGAAACTGCCATGATATTGCATGTGGTCTCGTATCCCTTTGCATGTGCATCCTCAATCATCTCGATGGCTGCAGGCATGGTGTTGATGTATGTCGCCACCCTCACCAGATCGATGACACTGTCGGCTCTGTCGATAATATCCTTCTTGTAGTCGCATCTTCCGACATCTGCCATAACTGAGATCTTCAGATCTGTATTGTTCTCTCCGACGATGGCTCTTATGTCCTCCTCGTTACAGAACTTCCATTTGCCGAATTTGTTCACATCAAACATTTCCTTGGAGGCCTTATAGCCGAATTCCATATAATCAACCCCCGCCTTGATGTTCGCTTCATAGAGGGCTCTTATAAACTCGTCAGTAAAATAGAAATCATTGACAAGTCCTCCATCTCTTATTGTTGCGTCAAGTACCTGAATGTCAGGTCTATAGGTGATCAAATCTCCGCCTATCATAATAGTGTCCTCCTTCTTGTTTTTTTGATTTTCTCTTTTTCTCTTTTGGTTTTTCTCTCTGATATTTCTGAGTCTATTTACTGCAAAGCTGTTTTCCAGTTTGATTCTATTTACTACAAATCCGTCTTTCCGATTTGTATTCTTTAGATATCCGCTCCTCAGTTTTCTCAATTTAAACTTGCGTCACTTTAACGCGTTGGTGTATGTTAGTGACTTTGTTTAGTATAGCACATTAATAAATTAATGCAAGGACTTTATTCAAAAATACAATCTTTGGTGATTCTGTTTTTATCTACAGACCAGGATCTAAATATCTCACCTTAGAACAGTCTGCTGTTTTTATCTTTTTTCGCAGGAAAATCAAAGTCTCAGGAGAATTTTATCCTAAACAAGCGAAATATAGCCCAAAAGATACAACTTTCTGGAACTTTGTATCTTTTAGGCCTAAATTATTGATTTTAGGATAATTTTGTATCTTTTTTCTTGTTTTCACTGTAATTTGAGATAATCTGACTTCATCTATCCGATTCCAATAACTTTCAAACAACTCTCAAGCATTTCTCAAGCATCTCCCAAGCAACTCTCAAACAATTCTCAAGCATCTCCCAAGCAATTCTCAAGCAATTCTCAAGTAACTCTCAAGCAACTTTCAACCGACTTTCAATTACTCAAAACTACTTAAAACTAGCTCAGATCCTCGCCGTTAGTCTCAATGACTTTCTTATACCAGTAGAAAGAATCCTTTCTATATCTCGCAAGATCCTTCATGTCGAATTCATCTCTGTTGACATATATAAAGCCGTATCTCTTGGTGATTCCTTCGTGAGTTGACACGAGGTCGATTGCTGACCATGGGCAGTAACCCATCATCTCTGCGCCCTCGTCTGCTGCCAGCTTGATCTGCTCTATATGCTTTCTTAAGTACTCTATACGATAGTCGTCGTGTACCTTGCCGTCCTCTGTGAGCTTGTCATATGCGCCGAGACCATTCTCTGTCACGATCATAGGAAGGTGATATCTGCTGTACATCTCTCTTATAGTTGCCCTAAAGCCGTCAGGGTCTATCTCCCAGCCAAACTCTGTGCGAAGAAGATTTGGATTTGGATACGCCTTGTATACCCCCGGCTCAATACCGGCTGATTGCTGATCCTTTTTTTCTGAGTCCGTCACAGCAACCGGACTGTCATCCCACTCAACCGTTGCAGTATTATAATAATTGAAACCTATAAAATCAGGATTTGCCTGCTCCATGATATCCATATCTCCGTCATAGATGACTGGAATGGCATCATGTTCCTCAAGAAACTTCCACACCAGGTCGTTGTATCTTCCATACACTGCCATATCAAGGTAAAGCCAGTTTCTTATCGCGTTGAAGTTCTGTGCTGCCAGGACATCCTTCGGCTTGCATGTGGCAGGATATACCAGTGAAATATTTGGTGCAGGACCAATCTTTGCACCAGGACACATCTCATGGAGAAGCTTCATGGCCTTTGCCTGGGCAAGGAGCATGTGGTGATTCTCCTGATAAAGCTTCTTGTATTTATTTGTCACGCCCTCCATGTTGCAGGTTCCGATCACGTCTCCCACAAGTGTGAGCATGTTCTGCTCATTGATAGTCAGCCAGTACTTTACTCTGTCGCCATAATTTGTGTAGAGAAGCTTTGCAAATTCAACAAACTCGTCAACACTCTCTCTTCTCGACCAGCCACCCTTTTTCTCAAGAGCCGCAGGAAGATCAAAATGGAACATTGTGACAAGCGGCTCGATTCCGTACTTGAGACACTCATTTATCACGTTGTTGTAGAAGTCGATTCCCTCCTGGTTGACTCTACCTGTTCCCTCTGGGAGGACTCTGCTCCACGCGATGGAGAACCTGAATGTCTTGAAGCCCATCTCAGCCATGAGGGCTATGTCTTCTGCGTATCTGTGATAAAAGTCAGCGCACACGTCCAGCTCACTTGTTCCCGCTGGAACTGTCTTGATGTCCTGCACACTTGGGCCCTTGCCGTGTGACAGATTGGCACCCTCAACCTGATATGCGCTTGTTGATGCTCCCCAGAGGAAGTTCTCTGGAAGTCCATGTTCCTTTGTGATTATCATAATTTTCCCTCCATAGATTTACATTTTCAATAGTATTTATAAAAGAGATTAACCATCTGTTCCACTTCATCTCCATCTTACGTTTGTTTTATTGCGATTTTATTTCACACCCTCATACTTCTGCTTATAGTTGTATAACGCGCCAAGAAGATTCGAGTCATTGCGAAACTTGCATGTGTCGATAACCATACCATCGTAGGTCTTGGTCATCTTTCTAATCTTGCCCACATACTTCTTAACCCCCGGAACAAAGTTCGGATTGGCACTCATTCCGCCTCCAATAAGTATGACATCCGGATCTATCGTCATGTACAGATTACAGCAGAGCTTTGCTATGGAGAAGTATGAATCCTCAACCATATCTATGATCTCCTGATTGCCCTCATCGATCCACTGATATACCATCTCACCGGACACCTCCTCAGGCTTCATATGCATGATCTTGGATGCCTTGTATGTAATTGAGCTTGCAGTACATGTTGATGTCACCATGAACGGGTTGTATTCAAATGTCTCCTCAACAGTCAGCTCTTCACAGCATCTGACATTATCAGCTTCTTCCCTTGTCATGTTCATGAGGGCATATGACAATTCACCTGCCAGAAGTCTCTTGCCCCTGTGGATCTTTCTGTCAATGATTATTCCACCGCCGATTCCTGTACCCACGACAACGACTGCTGCATTTGTAGCCGTGCTGGCATTGCCCAGCCACAACTCTGCGAGAGCCGCACATTTGCCATCGTTCTCAAGGGCTACAGGCACACCGCCGCATGCCTCTGATATGAGATCACCAAGATGTGCACCATCAAGATACTTGATCCCGCCACCGCCGTACACTATGCCGCGCTCGACATCTATCTGTCCAGGAAGCCCCATGGCAATTCCTGTTATGTCACAGTCCAGTACTTTCTCGTCATACACCTTCTTGATCTGCGCCACAAATGCCGGAGTTCCAGCCTCGGCATATCTGTCGGTTGGAGTCTTACCCTTTCCCGATATATTGCCCTCATCGTCCATTAACGCATACTTTATAAATGTTGCCCCTACATCAAATACTAAATACATAAATTCCTCCTGCTTTTCTCATTACCCATTGTTTTTTCTTTTATGCTTTTCTTTGTACATTATGCCATTTATTCCGACTAAATCCAATTGGTTATTTTGCTTTTTTCGTTTCGAGATATTTCTTTTTAGGTACTTCTTTTTATAATTTCTCCATTTTTCCATTTCAAGGGAAATTTATTATTTTCTGTAACAAAATTATCCTAAACTGGGCACAAAATATCCCCCAAGATACAAATTTCAAATTTTTATACCCTGAGGGGGAAATTATGCTTTCTCTGGATAATTTTATCCTAAAACACAGTATTTTATGTTGCGATGTTACAATTGACGCAATTGATAAGATCGGGACGATACGTGAAAGGTACACTCATCCCAAAAGGACTTCTGATTTATATTTATCTTGTCACTCTCGTTCTCTCCACAGCATCCTTCCAGCCTGCAAGGAGCGTCTCCCTCTTATCCTCGGTTATCCCCGGCTCAAATCTTCTGTCGGCCTTCCAGTAACCCTTGATCTCATCCAGACTGTCATAGTAGCCAACAGCAAGTCCAGCCAGATATGCAGCGCCCAGAGCTGTTGTCTCCGTGATCACGGGCCGCACTATCTCTGCATTCTCTATATCTGCCTGGAACTGCATCAGGAAGTTGTTGGCACTTGCACCGCCATCCACTCGCAGGCTTGTAATTGAAAGTCCTGCATCCATCTCCATAGCTGCAAGTACATCTGAAGTCTCATATGCCAGCGATTCAACTGTCGCCCTGACAAAGTGCGCCTTATTTGTTCCCCTTGTAAGGCCGAACACTGCCCCTCTGGCGTACGCATCCCAGTAAGGAGCGCCAAGTCCCGTAAATGCAGGTACCACATATACACCATTACTGTCTGGTACAGACAGAGCAATGCGCTCAGTATCCGCTGCATTGTCTATGAGCTTCATCTCATCCCTGAGCCACTTGATGGCTGCTCCAGCCACAAACACACTTCCCTCAAGCGCATAGCTGACTTTTCCGTCAAGTCCTATGGCTATGGTGGTGAGAAGTCCCTGCTGTGAGTCAACTGCCTTATCCCCCGTGTTCATGAGGAGGAAACAACCTGTTCCGTAGGTGTTCTTCACATCACCGGCCTCAAAGCAGCACTGTCCGAACAGCGCAGCCTGCTGATCTCCGGCAACTCCCGCTATAGGCACCTCACCGCCAAATATCTCTCTGTCCGTGTATCCGTATATCTCACTGGAATTTCTCACTGCCGGAAGCATGCTCTCCGGGATGTTGAACTTTGCAAGCAATTCCCTGTCCCACTCCAGTGTATGAATGTTGAATAGCATGGTACGCGATGCGTTCGTGTAGTCCGTTGCGTGAACTCTTCCGCCTGTGAGCTTGTATATAAGCCAGGTGTCAACGGTTCCGAACATCAGCTCCCCCGCCTCTGCGCGTTCCCTGGCTCCAGGCACATTGTCAAGTATCCACTCTATCTTCGTTGCAGAGAAATACGGATCAACTATCAGTCCCGTTTTCTCTCTTATCACCTTGTCATATCCTTCAGCCTTAAGCTGCTCTATCCTGTCCGCAGTTCTCCTACACTGCCACACTATGGCATGATACACCGGATTGCCGGTCTTTCGATCCCACACTATGGTTGTCTCTCTCTGATTGGTGATTCCTATTGCGGCTATGTCCTCGGTGCGGATCCCCATGGTCTCCCTCGCCTCCATCATCACTGACATCTGAGTTGCCCATATCTCCATAGGGTCATGCTCCACCCATCCGTTATTCGGGAAATGCTGGGTGAACTCCTTCTGTTTCACTGAGCATATCCTGCCTTCCTTATCAAATATTATCGCCCTTGAACTGGTCGTTCCCTGATCCAGCGCCATTATATAATCTGCCAAATTGTTCCTCCTATTAACACGGGCGCTCGGCCCTAGTCATTTTTCAAATAATTCTCCCTCAGGTGTTCGTTCACCCTCTCAACCTCTGCCTTGAAGTCCCGTGAGGACATGCGGATCGCGCCCTGTCCCATGGTGACTATCTGCTCCAGTCCGTCTGATGTGACCACTGTGACCTTGTGCTTTCTCGCAAGCTCATGTGTGAGCTTTTCTATGTGCGCATCAGCGGTCTCGCCCTCTTTTGTGTACACAACCTCTATATCGTCATAAGGGAATCTCTCCCCCTTGTTGTCCTTCACCTTGTAGCCGTCAAATACCACTATCAGATGGCAGTTCATATATCCCTGATAGTTCGACAGGATATCCATGAGTTTCCCTCTCGCGGAGTCTATGTTGTGCTCCGACAGTTCCCGAAGTGTATCCCACGCAAATATGACGTTGTAACCATCCACTATGACATAATCCTCGCCAGTCTTTCTGCGCTTAAATGCTCCAGGTGTCGCTATTCCCCTGTCGGCTGGCCTGCTGCCCACAAGAGGCCCATTCCCAGGCTGTCTGTCTCTGGACTGACTCTTATTATACTGTCCATTTCCACGATATCCCGAATTTGAAGAATCTCCTGCCGTACCAACAGACGCGCCGCCTCCGGCTGTGCCATCACTTCCTCTGCCGGAAGTTCCATTTACCTTATACTCAGATGTAGTTCTCCTGAATCTTCCGTTCAGTGCCACATCCTTATCCTTGTAATCTCCGCCAAATGTCCTTGCAAATATCTCGCTGAGTTCCTCGTCCGTGATGGACATATCCGACACGCTCTTTTCCGGCCTGTTCACAGGAATATCCGTAACATCGCCATCCTCTGTATACCCCAGCTGACCTGAGATCTCAAATCCCGAATCCTCCTTCACATGCATGTTCTCATACACATCGTACCAATCAACCAGATAACCTGCACCGTGGGCACAGAATACCGATGATGATGGATTAACCCTGTCAAGCTCAGGATCATAATGTCTCTCAGCCAGAACCTCTTCGGTGTTGTGACATGGCTGATAGCCGTCTATATCCACCTGAAGCCTGCCTGTACCTCTGGAAAATGCCGTGAGCTCACTATAATACTCTCTCATAGTGTATACCGGGGCATGTCCAGTGATAACCGTTGTCTCACCGGATATCTCCTGCCCGTCCATGCTGCCGCTCATCTTCACTATGTCAGCAAGCACTCTGCCCGCATACTCCTGCGGTACCTCTATTTTAAATGCATACACCGGCTCAAGCAAGACACTTTCCGCCATCATAAGTCCCTGTCTCACGGCCCTGTATGTCGCCTGCCTGAAATCACCGCCCTCAGTGTGCTTCTGATGTGCCCTGCCTGCGGTGATAGTTATCTTCATATCCGTGATCGGGGATCCCGTCAGCACCCCTCTGAATTCCCTTTCCTGTAGATGAGTCAGGATCAATCTCTGCCAGTTCTTGTCCAGAACATCCTCGCTGCAAATGCTGTCAAAGCACATACCGCTGCCATTTTCCATAGGTTCAAGCAGCAGATGTACTTCAGCGTAATGTCTGAGCGGTTCAAAGTGTCCCACTCCCATGACCGGAGCTGCAATCGTCTCCTTATATGATATCCTGCCCTGACCGTACGTGATGGCTATGCCAAATCTGTCTCTGACCATCTGCGCCACGACCTCCAGCTGCACCTGGCCCATGACCTTGATGTATATCTCACCGGCTGCCTCATTCCACTGCACCTGCAGCAATGGATCCTCTTCCTCCAGCTGTCTGAGCTTTGACACCATCGTGACCGCATCCACATCAGTCGGGTACATGACCTTATAGCTGAGAACTGGCTCCAGACTTGGGAGCTCTCCATCCGGGCAGGCACCGATTCCCTGTCTGCCGTAGGTATTCACCAGTCCCGGAACAGCACATACACAGCCCGCAGTGACATGATCCACCATGTCATACTTTGCACCGGAGTATACCCTTATCTGATTTACCTTTTCAAGTGTTTCCTCGCCTTGTCTGCCTGTAAGCGTGAGTACATCCTTTAGTCTCAGGGTTCCCCCTGTGATCTTCATATAGGTCAGCCTCTCTCCTTTGTCATCACGGCTGATCTTAAATACCCTCGCGCCAAATTCATCCCTTCGCCGAGGCTCTGTCACATATCTGGTCATTCCATCCAGCAGCTCAGCCACACCATCATTTTTAAGTGCCGAACCAAAATAACAAGGAAACAGCTTTCTGTCTGCCACAGCCTTAGCTATGTCATCTTCCCGGTTTTCCCCGCTCTCGAGGAATCTCTCCAGCATGTTCTCATCGCACATGGCTATGTGTTCACCAGCATCTTCACATAAAAAATCGACACAGCCATCACTCAGTCTGTGTCTGATATTGTCCATGAGATACTCCCTGTCATACCCCGTCATGTCCATCTTATTTACAAATATAAATACAGGAATCTCATATCTCTCAAGCAGTTTCCACAGCGTCTCCGTGTGGCTCTGCACTCCGTCCATGCCATTGATTACCAAAACTGCATAATCGAGGACCTGAAGAGTCCTCTCCATCTCCGTTCCGAAATCCACATGCCCCGGAGTGTCAAGCAAAGCTATATGCATGTCCTCATAGGTAAGCTCCGCCTGCTTGGAAAATATCGTGATTCCCCTATCCTTTTCCTGACTGTCTGTATCAAGGTATGTATCCTGATGATCCACACGTCCAAGCTTTCTGATACGTCCAGTCTGGTACAGCATTGCCTCGGAGAGTGTGGTCTTGCCTGAATCAACGTGGGCCAATATGCCCGCGACTATGTTCTTCATATGTATCTTTTCCCTTCACCAGCCGATATATATCACCTGCCACGCATCTTGCTAACCATTGATATATATCGGTTCTTTATAAACTCATTTATCGGTTCAGCTATGAGTCTGTATCCGCCATACTAGATTCCCTGTTTTTCATTCTGTGCCGCCTTATATCTCTTAAACCTCTTGAAGAATATGGCTGTAAATGCGCCTATGATAAATGGGAACATGAATGTGGCAAATCTATAGAGAAGTGCCATGGCTCCGGCTGCAGCAGAACCAACAAGTCCCGAATAGATTGCTGTCATAACAAGCTCACTTGACCCGATCCCGCCCGGCATAGGAATGACTGCCGCCAGCATGACACTCATGGCTGTTATACCTATTGACGCGACAATATTCATATCACACAAGTTGTGACACACTATATAAGGTATGGCAAACCAGCACGCGAACTTGCATATATCAAGCAGCATGACTACCACTATAAGCCACGGTTTCTTAAGTACAACCCTGGTGGCATCCTCCATCATAGCTGTCTGCTCACTTAAACTGTCAATCAGCTTTGCAAATCGCCCTTTAAACAAAGCATTAGCTTTTTCGAGAAGCCATCTGAGAAATCTGTGAAACGGTGGCCAGCACGCAAAGAGCACTATCGCCATCGTTATGAGTATGGTCGCTATAACGCCGAGAACAACATATGAACTGTATTTGCCGAATACTCCAAGCATATATTCTCTGTTTGCAAGAAACAATGCCACCGCCATAACACATATGGTCATCTTGTGTATCGCATAATCAATAGAGTACAAACCAAGCGCTTTCGACGGCTGTATGCCACAGTGTTTCATGAACAATGTGGATGCCACTATGGTACCGCTCCCAAGGGTTGACACTCTGTAAAACGACACAAAATACGTCATAATATTTGCATCGAAAAATGTCATATTGTTCTCCACCTGTCGCATGAGGATAAACGTTATGCAGCTCTCTATCACTCCGTATAAAAGCGTCGCTCCAAGAATGGCTGCCACGACCACAGGACTTGTCTTTACAAGCTGCGACAGTATAGGGCCTGCCATGTCACGGAACACATATATGATAAGTCCGACCAACACCAGTACACACAACCATTTTATAAGTGTTTTCTGTCTATCTGATAGTTTTTTCATAGTCTTATATCCCTTTTCCCCTAATATCAATTCATTCAGATCAGTCTTATCCCAATCTGCCCACCATCTCAAATGCACCGGCAATTAGCGGCTGCCGTGGCGGCTGATCTCCTGTTTCGTACAATAGATTAACAATCTAACGAAAAAAATACAAGCACAATTAGCTTTATTTTGCATCTATTGTCATATCTGTACGAAGCCACGCTTTCACTATCTCCAGATCGCCGGCATACGGTCTCACGGAATTTCTTCCAACACGCAGTGTTTTCTCAGCTCCCTTTCCCGTTAGAACGATCACATCTCCAGGATCAGACTTATCAAGTATATACCTGATCGCAGCCTCACGTCTTGGCACTATCTTACATGGTTTATGCACATATCTGGCTATCTCACTGCCAATCTTCGCCGGATGCTCACTGCCTGAATCCTGCTCTGTTATCACCACCCGGTCTGCATATACATTTGTCATCTGCCCAGCCTCCCGGAAATATTTCTGCAGTTCAAGCGGCTCAGGAGTCGTGAGTGCACTTTCCCTTTCCCGCAAACCCAGCCTTATGGAATGGGTAGTAAACTCCGCTACTTCCCCGCCTTGAGCGCGCAGCACGTCCGACAATATGGTTACACATGACGTTTTGCCCTTTGTACCAGTCACACCCACTTTAGTTAAGGCATCTCCCGCAAAGTCATAGAACCATTTTCCAGCCACAGCCATGGCACGGCGTATGTCCCTCACGATCAAATATGGAACTGATTCCGTATACAGGATTTCCGATATATATGCGGCCGTTCCTCTGTCAATAGCTTCCAAAAGATATTCAACCTTGAATGCAGCCCCTTTGCACACGAACAGACTTGCATTTCCAGCTTGCTTCGAATTGTCTGTAATCCCTTCAACACATACACCCCTGGCAGACTCTGACCCCTCAACTATCAGATCCTCTGCCTTAAAAATTTTCACTAGCATATCAAGTTTCTTTTTCATAATGTATATGTCCTTTCCTGAACCATGCTCCATTTTTTGTCTTACTGTGATTTTTACCACACACATTAAACTTAGAGCCCATTCAGACATAAAAATAAGATATCCAAACAAGCTGCAACTGTCATATTGCTATTCTGACAATTACAGCTAATTAAGATATCTTAACTTTAACACTGGAGTGGACTCCATGTGCAACCCCTTTGTGGTATGTTTCACACACTTTTCATATTTATCCTATTCAATGACTATGATTCCATCGTTTCTGCAAGATTGATATTTGTAGATCACTTCCCATGAATATCTATTATCACATACTCTGACCTGCACCCCGTCTTGAACTTGATCGCCCAATCAGATATTCCTGATGTCACGATGAAATCCGAGCCATCTATATTCTCCAGACCATATATCTGGTCATTTCCTCCCATGCCTGTTATCTCCTGAAACAGTTTTATGAGAAACAGCTGACCACCATGAGTATGTCCCGAAAGTACAAGATCAACTCCCGACGCCTTCTCATTTGCATAATCCGCAGGCTGGTGATCCATGACTATCTGATATTTGTCATCGTCAAGATCCTTCACCAGATCCTCTATGTCAGCTCTGCTGCCGCCGCGGTCCGTCACCTCGGACAGATCCTGTCTGCCTATTATGTAAAAGCTGTCGCCCAGCACCACAGTCTCGTCCTGAAGTACTGCAACTCCATTCTTCTCAAGCTCAGCTATGATATCATCTCCATCATAACCCCTGCGCTCGGATGCGTAATACCCCTTGTCGTGATTGCCAAACACATAATATACGCCGTACTTAGTGTCCAGGGTTCCAAGCGCCTCGCAACACTTCTTCATATCAATAAGGCTCGTATCATCATCCACAAAATCGCCTGCTATCAGCACAGCATCAGGATCCTGTGCCTGTATCGCCTTCACATGCTCTGCAAATCCCTCACCGTCAAATGTTGTTCCCGTGTGGGAATCTGCGATAAGCGCAAGCTTTATACTGCCGACCGCTTTGTCGGTATGTATCGTGTAGTCCTTCTGCCACACGTTATGAGCCTGATACCAGCCCCACGACATGTATACGATTGTAATGATTATAGCGGTCACACCTGCATAATATATCTTTCTTTTTTTAGGTTTTACGCTGCTCTCTGCATTGTTCTTAATTATATTGCTCTCAGTTGTCTCACCCGCCGTTGATTTCATTCTGTTCTTCACCTTACCCACCAGCCAGAATGCGAACTCACAGACAAGCCAGAACAATATCATGTAGATCGTGACTATGATTGCGTTGATATACCCCATAGCCAGACTTAAAACTACTATGAAGACAACACAGGTCAGCGCGCTGATAAGAATGCTCAGCCACTTTCTGTCCTTCGCCAGCTTATCTACCAATGCAATTTTTCTGACCCTTGTGATAAGATATATACATGCGGCTATGAACGCCGCAAACATAAATATAAAAATAAATGCCCACATCATTTGTATGTTCTCCCCACAAATATTTTCTTACACTACCATTGGCCGGTCATTTTCTTTACATAAAAAGCTTTTTGTCTCTCCCCATGTTTTTCAACATACCCCTCACTAGTTAATTTTTTAAGAGCATTAAACACAGAAGTACGTCCAACACTAGGACAATTTGCAAGCACGTCAGCAGCAGTGAACTTGCCAAGCTTATTATCAACATAAGACTTAACTATATCATATGTGGAACTCTTTACTCCCACATCATCCATAATACCTACACGCTCTTCAAATTCCTTATAACAGGCAAGAACCATCTGGAGCATATACTTGATAAACGGTGTCGGATCATTCATTTCTTCATGCCATCCACGATCTATTTCCTGGAGTACATCATAATAAACATCCTTAGTCTTCTCTATTTGTCTCTCAATACTAATATATTTTCCAACTTCATATCCGCTCTTATATAGTAAAAGTAACGTGAGTAATCTACTCATTCTTCCATTGCCATCATTAAATGGGTGAATACACAGAAAGTCACAAATAAATGCCGGAATTAAAATAAGCGGATCCACTATCTCTAAGGCAATGGTTTCACAGTAACTTTTACATATCAGTCCTATTGCCTCAGGCGTCTCGTATGGTGCAAGCGGCATAAATCTTATCACTTCCGTCCCATCTGGCTTTGTTTCCTTTATATAATTTTGTACACTCTTAAAACTGCCACCATAAGTTATTCCTGCATGCTTTAGCAAATCCCTATGTAGCTGCAAAATGTGATTTGGACTTACATCAATATAATCATGGCTTTCATGAATCGTATTAAGCACATCTCTATAACCAAGAATCTCTTTTTCATCCCTGTTCTTTGGAGTTGTCTTTTCCTCAAACAACTTCTTAATTCGTGTACTTGTTGTGACAATTCCTTCAATCCTATTGGAAGCCTCAGTACTTTGGATTTTGGATATTTCAACCAAACGTTCAAGTTGTGCAGGTTTCTGGCGTACAAAAAGCTCCTGCCTTCCCTTACTCTCATGAATTCTTGAGCATAAAAGCAGTATATCATTATCCCAGCATTTTTCAGCTAAATTCTTATAATTAAACTTTCTCATAAAAATCTCCTTACAAGTTCATCCCATATTTTTAAGTTCAATTATATCGTATTTTGAACTTGTTTCCAATAACTTGAACTACATTGTTTGTATATTATCACACAACATTTTTGCACACAAAACCCCACCGCATCATCCCAATGCGGCGGGGCTACATTAGTATAAATTCTATATCACAGCAATTACTATATATCCATTTAGCCGAATAACGGAGTTGAGTAATATCTGTCTCCACTGTCTGGAAGAAGTACTACGATATTCTTGCCTGCATACTCAGGGCGCTCTGCGATCTGCTTTGCTGCAAAGTAAGATGCACCTGATGAGATTCCTACGAGGATTCCCTCTGCTGATGCAATCTCCTTTGCTGCTGCAAATGCGTCATCATTCTCAACGGCGATGATCTCGTCATATACCTTTGTGTTAAGTGTGTCGGGAACAAATCCTGCACCGATTCCCTGTATCTTGTGTGCTCCCGAAACGCCCTTTGAGAGGACTGGTGATGTGGCAGGCTCAACGGCGATGACCTTTACATCTGGATTCTTCTCCTTCAGATACTCGCCAACGCCTGTGATAGTTCCACCTGTTCCGATACCGGCTACAAATACATCTACCTTGCCGTCTGTATCCTCCCAGATTTCAGGACCAGTTGTGAGTCTGTGTGCCTTTGGATTGGATGGATTTACGAACTGTCCAGCTACAAAGCTGCCAGGGATCTCCTTCGAAAGCTCATCAGCCTTTGCGATGGCTCCCTTCATTCCTTTTGTTCCGTCTGTGAGAACTATCTCAGCACCGTATGCCTTGATGATGTTACGTCTCTCAACGCTCATGGTCTCAGGCATAACGATGATCGCCTTGTAACCCTTGGCTGTTGCTATGGATGCAAGACCGATACCTGTGTTGCCTGATGTAGGTTCGATGATGGTTGCGCCCGGCTTAAGTGTGCCGTCCTTCTCCGCATCCTCGATCATCTGGAATGCGATCCTGTCCTTAACACTTCCTGCTGGGTTAAAGTACTCCAGCTTCGCAAGGATATTTGCCTTGAGATCGTTCTTCTTCTCTATGTTTGAAAGCTCCATAAGTGGAGTCTTGCCTATAAGCTCTGCTGCGCTCTTATATATATTACTCATATTATTTTACCATTGCCTTTCCTGATATTTATTATGTTCACTTTTTGTAGTCTTCTCTTATATTCTACTCATTGTCCATCTGTTTTAAACGACGCTGGGCTTCAACATGTCATTCAAAATGTCATCCAAAGCCAGCGCCGTCTTATATTCATTATTTATATCGATTACTCCTGAATTGCCTTGAATGCCTCGTCAAGATCCTCGATGATATCGTCTATGTTCTCAGTACCGATTGAAAGTCTGATCGTGTTCTGCTTGATTCCCTGATCGATAAGCTCAGCCTCATTCAGCTCTGAGTGAGTTGTTGATGCCGGGTGGATAGCCAGTGACTTAACATCAGCGACATTTGCAAGAAGTGAGAATATCTCCAGGTTGTCAATGAACTTCTTGGCTGTCTCTGCATCGCCCTTGATCTCAAATGTGAAGATCGAACCACCGCCGTTAGGGAAGTACTTCTTGTACAGTCTCTGCTGCTCAGGATCTGTGGATACTGAAGGGTGATTTACCTTCTCAACAAGTGGATGGTTGTTCAGGTACTCAACTACCTTGAGTGCATTTGATACATGTCTCTCAACACGGAGTGACAGTGTCTCAAGTCCCTGAAGGAATATCCATGAGTGTATTGGTGAGATCGTAGCACCTGTGTCACGGAGAAGGATAGCTCTGATCCTTGTGACAAATGCTGCAGGACCTGCTGCGTCTACAAAGCTTACACCGTGGTAGCTCTCATTTGGCTCAGTGAGCTGAGGGAACTTGCCTGATGCCTTCCAGTCAAAGTTGCCGCTGTCGATGATGACACCACCGATAGTTGTTCCGTGTCCACCGATGAACTTTGTCGCTGAGTGAACTACGATGTCCGCACCGTACTCGATAGGTCTTACAAGGTATGGTGTTGCAAATGTGCTGTCGATCACAAGTGGAATCTTGTGTGCGTGAGCGATCTTTGCTATTGTCTCGATATCTGAAACCTCTGAGTTAGGATTTCCAAGAACCTCGATGTAGAGGGCCTTTGTGTTCTCCTGGATAGCATCCTCAAATGCCTGTGGATCAAGTGGATCAACGAATGTTGTATCTACATTGTAATCCTTGAGTGTATGTGCAAGGAGATTGTATGTTCCGCCGTAGATGTTCTTTGCTGCTACGATGTGGTCTCCTGCAAGTGCAAGGTTCTGAATTGTATATGTAACTGCTGCTGCACCTGAACCAACTGCCAGTGCTGCAACGCCACCCTCGAGGGCTGCGATTCTTCTCTCAAATACATCCTCTGTTGGGTTTGTAAGTCTTCCGTAGATGTTGCCGGCATCCTTGAGTGCAAATCTGTCAGCTGCATGCTGTGAATTGTGGAATACGAATGATGATGTCTGGTAGATTGGCACCGCTCTTGCATCTGTAACCGGGTCTGCTGTCTCCTGTCCTACGTGTAACTGTAATGTCTCAAACTTTAAATTTCTCTCTGCTCTTGTCTTCTTTGCCATGATCTTATTCTCCTTAAATTCAAATATTTTATCCGTCATGCGCACCTGCCCATTCATCTTGTCATGTATATGAGCTCATGTGGCATTATACTCTTCTTTATTATTCTCTGTCTATTATGTATGATCTGTTATTTATATCTGTGTCATGATTATTTGTTCTGTGTTTGATTTAACAGCAGCAACACATGACTTCTATGCAACACATTCGTCTATCTTCATTAAGGTACTGTGGTTTAAATGTCCTTCCCAGCATATCAACACCTCTTTCTCGATTTTCGTCTTTGAACTTTGACTTGATCGTATCATTTCTGTGATTATTTTTACTTTTCACATAATTCCTACTCGGAAACTATGAATTAAGCATAGCTGTATATTACAGCCTAATTCCCACTTTGTCAATAGGTTTTTTATGAATTATCTTGATTGTTTTTTTTCAGATGTTATAATAGACGTGTAAATGATGTGAAATCATCAGTAAATACAGGCATTTGGGAGGTTTATATTATGAAAGTATCCACAAAAGGGCGTTACGCTCTGCGTTTTCTTATAAATATAGCATCGAGGACAGACGGCAAGCCAGTGAGCATCAAGGATGTTGCCGCACAGGAGGAAATATCCGAGAAATACCTTGAGCAGATCACTTCTGTGCTGAACTCTGGCGGGCTGGTGAAGAGCACCAGAGGGCCACAGGGCGGTTATCTTCTCCGAAAAGCCCCTGAAGACATAACAGTTGGAATGGTTTTAAGGCTCACTGAGGGCGGCATATCTCCTGTTGCGTGCCTTGATGCAGATGAATTCCAGTGCGACCGCGAGGCAAGATGCTCCACCATAGGTCTCTGGCGCAGACTGGACAAAGCGATCCGGGACGTGGTAGACACCACCACCATCGCTGACCTTGTGGCAGAAAGACCTGAGGCGGCAGATAACTATTGCATTTAAATCATATTTACCATATCAAAGCATAAAAGCATGTATATATGATTTCCAGCAGGGCAGCTGGGATTCATATATACATGCTTTTGTTATATTTTTTATATTTTTGACTTCAAAATCCGTACAACGTTCTCAATATACGGCTTTACACCATCCCCAGGGAACACATCTTCCGGCATCTCAAATCCGTGTTCCTCACGGTACATATAATACCTGTTATCTATGTATTCACCATATTTTTCACAGAGATCATATACCTCCATGGTTCCGAAATCATCCAGCATCGTCACCGTCTTCACAAGTATGCTGTCACAGAAATCCTCGGCTATCTTCTCCACACCCATGCACAACATTTCCTCGGTGGGACTTTTTTTATCTATAGAATATATCTGATCCATATACAGCATTTCACCACTTCCCAGGTCAATACTGCCAGCATCGCCATCTATAGACCTAACCCTCGCATTGTATTCCTTTGTCAGCTTTTCGCCCTTAAAATCCCAATATTCGATACCGGCCAGCTCTTCGCCTTCGTTGACAAGCTCAAAGCTGTTCTCCATGCACATCAGAACTTCGCCATCAATTCTCTTGTTATGCTTTTCTCTATCCCGGCGAAGTTTCAGCCGGTGGTTATACAAGTCCTCAGCATTTTCTATGAATCTCGTAACGCATGTATACAGACATCGGATATCCTCCCTGTCCAGATCGATCAGACGGTAAAAATGTGCACTGTCAGGAACTGCCCCACAATTTGTTCCTATCTCCAGCTCATACCGATCCGGCTTGTCACACTCCGGGTATCTCTTTATCCTTCTGAGAACATATCCATCCTCCACATATGTCCCCTCCGTCCCCAGACACAGCACTTTTTCATACGGATCTCCGCTATTATTCCTAACGATCTGGGCATCTTCCATGTCTGAATCAAGTATAGTCCGTATATCCGCCTTGAGCTGCCGGACATTCGGGAAGTCGTATGCCGCCGCATTTATCAGAGTCTCCCACACCTCTCTATCGTTATCTCCATCCTTATCCTTTTCTGTATTTTCCAGGTCATTTCTCTTGCTTACAAGGAGCTGCATATGATAGTCAAATGACAGTATTTTATTCTCACCATTCTCAATGTCGAGTATATTATCTTCGTTCACGGCCTCCATATCCGGGCGTGTATAACAGAGCTTATATGTGTCATTCGTCCAGCAGAAAATATCGTTAAAAAGATGACTGAGATAATCATCGTCCCATTTTCGGTCACTCTCACGTATAAACTTATATCCCTGTCTCATATCCTGTACCTCCCCACATCATCCTATTAGATTCGGTGCTGCCTCTGTCACAGTTTTTATCTCCACAATATCCGCAACATCTATCTCATCATACTTACCAATCACCTTATCTATGACTATGGAACTGCCTCCTATGAACGTAACCTTCGTACCATAAGCCCGCATGATCTGACTGTCATACCAGAATGTGATACTTTCCAACATATCATTCTCACGGACTGGCTTTGAATATCCGGCTCGGGAGAGAAGTACCCCTCCTTCTATGTATCTGTCACACCTCGCCTGTTCCAATCCATCAACAAGATCTGCATTATACTGGTCCTCTGCAAATTCCAGAAATCTCTTAACACATGTATAGAGCGTTTCTATGTCAGATTCCAAAAGATCTTCAAGAAGAATTATCCTATGTTTCTCCCAACGCCTGTATGTCTCCGGCTTATGACTTCCAGACCTAAGCTCCCCTATCCCGACATACAGATCAAAACGATCCGGCTTATTCAAATCCTCCATGTAAGATCTACTTCTTCGTATAGCATAGTAATCTTCCATGTTTATGCTTGATACTCTGTAACAGACATTTTCAGATATCTTATTGCCATCCGTATCAATACAGACCTGTGCATTTTGCATATCCGGATCCAGCATCTTCCTCAGAACATTCTGAAAATCCAATATCGCCGGAAAATCTCCAATACGGTCGGATATAGCAGGAATCCACTCACCATCCACTTTCACCAGCAGTTCCATATTGTAAGCAAGAAACTTTATGTCATTCTTCCCACGTTCCAGATCAAGAGTCTCGTACTCTTCTTTAACATCCACCGACGGCTCACTGTACCTGAGCATATAATAATTTCCTGTCCAACAGAACGACTCACCCTCACGGCTGTATCTGTATTCCATGACTGTAACCCTCCCTATATTTTACCCAAAATAATACCCTGTCCTTGCGGACAGGGTAAGTGAACCTGTGGTGTAAAATTTTTACTCTTACTTGTGAGCCATTGTCTTGATCTCTGTGTCGATCTTCTGTACGAACTCGTCAAGTGGAAGAACTGTTGTGTCAGCCTCACCGTGGAGTCTGTATGATACTGTTCCGTTCTCAGCCTCGTTGAATCCGATTACGAGAAGATATGGAACCTTCTGAACCTGACCCTCACGCATACGATAACCAAGCTTCTCTGCTCTGTCGTCAAGCTCTACACGAACGTCGATGGCATCAAGTGCATCAACAACCTTGTGAGCATAAGCCATGAGATCCTCGTTGTCTGTCTTTACAGGCATAACTCTTACCTGTACAGGTGCAAGCCATGTTGGAAGATTGCCCTTTGTCTCCTCAAGGATGTAAGCCATGAATCTGTCGAGAGATCCAAGGATAGCTCTGTGGAGAACTACAGGTGTCTTCTTCTCGCCGTCCTTGTCGATATACTTCAGATCGAACTTAGCTGGCAGACAGAAGTCGAGCTGACATGTCGAGAGTGTATACTCATTTCCTACGGCCGGCTTAACATTTACATCAAGCTTTGGTCCGTAGAATGCAGCCTCACCGATCTCCTCTGTGTAATCGATTCCTATATCATCAAGAACTTTTCTGAGTGCATTCTCTGCTTTGTTCCACATCTCATCGTCATCGTGATACTTTACCTTGTCCTCTGGGTCACGGAGTGACAGTACGCATCTGTAATCTGTGATTCCGAAATCCTTGTATGTGTCAAATATGAGCTTAACAACTCCTGCAAACTCTTCCTCGATCTGGTCTGGTGTCACAAATATATGTGAATCGTTCTGACAGAAGTGTCTTCCTCTCTCAATACCCTTGAGTGTACCACTTGCCTCAAATCTGAAGTCGTGTGCGATCTCAGCGATCCTGATAGGAAGATCCTTATATGAGTGCATCTTGTTTGCATATATCATCATGTGGTGCGGGCAGTTCATTGGACGAAGTACAAATGACTCTCCCTCCATCTCCATTGCAGGGAACATGTTGTCCTTGTAGTGATCCCAGTGACCTGATGTCTTGTAGAGGTTTACTGTACCTACACAAGGTGTCATAACGTGGAGATAGCCAAGCTTTCTCTCCTTGCGCTTGATGTAGTTCTCAAGCTCCTGCCATACTGTATATCCCTTTGGAAGGAACATTGGAAGTCCACGTCCTACAAGGTCATCGACCATGAAGAGCTGCATGTCCTTGCCGATCTTTCTGTGGTCTCTCTCCTTAGCCTCCTCAAGTAACTGAAGATGCTCATCAAGCTCCTCCTTTGTAGGGAAGCACACACCGTATATTCTCTGGAGAACCTTGTTCTTGCTGTCGCCCTTCCAGTAAGCTCCTGAATGTCTGATGAGCTTGAAGTTACGGCAAAGCTTTACATTGTCTACGTGAGGTCCACGGCAGAGGTCTGTGAAATCACCCTGCTCATAGCATGTGATCGTTCCATCCTCAAGTCCATTTATAAGATCGAGCTTGTACTCGTCATCCTTGAACATCTCAAGAGCTTCTTCCTTGGATATCTCCTTGCGGATGATCTTCTTGCCGCTCTTGGCAATCTTCTTCATCTCTTTCTCGATGGCTGCGAGATCTTCCTCGCCTCTGATAACGTCATCGCCGAGATCTACATCGTAGTAGAATCCTTCTGCAACTACCGGTCCTACCCAGAACTTTGCCTGTGGGTACAAATGCTTGATAGCCTGTGCCATAAGATGTGCACAGGAATGATTCAGTGTCTTAAGCTGTTCGTCTTCTTTGAAATTAACCATGTCAGTTCTCCTTCTTACTTCTTATAAAGTGAAAATACGTTGCAGACGCAACAGTCATCAATATATTCTGCCCGGCGTCTGGTTATACATGAGCTTTCTGTAACAACTAAAAAGCACCCCTAGATATATTTATCTAAGGGTGCGTATGCACGTTTCCACCTTAACTTTTAACTCAATTATGCCTTTAACGCAGCTACGCGGTGACGCTTATATCGCGCACGGCTCGGGAGTGGTCTTCATGTGATATATCATAAGCTGCTCCCACCATATGTTCTGGCTCACATCTGATTCATATCTGAGTCCGATTCACATATGCAGCTCTCTCTGGATGCATCCACCACACTACTCTTTCCGTCTATGCCTTTGTCTTATCTGCCACCTAGTGTAGCACGATATATTTTTTTTCACAATAGTATTTTTTATTTTTTTGCCTTTATTTTTTCAACCATTTTCAGCCAATCAAACAGCCAACAGACTTCTCTCTACCTCATCTCCATGGAAAGACTCATATCCTGACCATCCACCACAAGAGTTCCCATGCTGCCGCATACCACAGGCATCATCGGTGACAGATGTCCGAGATCCACATCCATCACAACAGGCACATTGTATTTTCCTACGATCCCCAGCACAGCCTGATACTGGTCAAGACCCATCATCTCCTGTCCGAACTGCAGCGGTCTGCCGATCATAAAGCCCTTACAGTATCTGAACCATCCGCCACCATCCATCTGCCACATGGCACGTCTTATGGACATGACGTTCAGATCACAGGACTCGAGGAACCAGATAAACCCATCATCCTTATATCTCTCAAGGAATTCGCCAACATGGTCAAACTTTGTTCCTATAAGGTTCACCAGACAATCCATGCAGCCACCTATCATTCGTCCGCTCACCTGGAACTTCTCAGGATAGCCCTTTATCACTCTTGGCTCTGTGATGTTGTATGGCTGAAATGGATGCTCCTCATCCCTGAGGGACTCCTTCTCCCATCCGTCGTATCCGGCAAATGACAGTTTCTGTCCCTGAAGGACCGCCATAGCATCCGCAACTGATCGGTGCCACGGCTCCTGTCCAAATGCCGCCGCACACGGACCATATATGGATGCCGTATCACACAAAGTGGTGAGCAGAAACGTGAGGTTTGTATTGTCCGAATATCCCATGAACCACTTAGGGTCTGCTGCCCTCAGCCTGTCAAAATCAACATAGTTAAGTATCTCACACATGAGCTCTCCGCCGCCGCAGGATATGAGTGCATCGTTCTTCTCCGATGTGTAATAGTCATTTATCTCCTGCCCGCACAGTTCAGGCTTATTGCTGATTCCTATGCCCTCACCGGTATAACAATTTGGCCCGATCTGTATACCAAAACCCATATTCCTGAAGTTCTCCTGCGCCCTGCCAAATGCAGTCTTATACGGCTCCGTATCACAGCCAAATGATGGCGCAACGAAACCTATCGTATCTCCCCTTTTTATAAATTTCGGAAATCTCATATATTATCTGCAGGTATCCCTGCTACCTCCTTTTACATCAGCTTCAATATCCACTCCACCACGAACACGGTCACACATGCCGCAGCAGCGACAACTATAAGTCCCTTCTGCTTTATTCCAAGTATGAGTGCAACCGCAAATCCACACACAGCGCTTATGACACTCTCCGTACTGTATAAAATGGACGGAAGTGTAAGTGCCGTAAGACATGAATACGGCACATAATAGAGGAATGAATTGACGAATCTGTTCTCTATCTTCTTGCGGAACGCCACAAGCGGTACCATTCTTATGAGGTAGGTGACAACCGCCATGGTTATTATATATATGTATATATTCATCACTGCACCTCCTCTTTCTCAGCAGCTCCCACAGGGAAGAATATAGCTCCTATCACAGAGGCTGCCACCGTGCTTATGATTATGGCAATTCCAGTCGATATAAACTTGAATATCGGAACGTAATAAAGCACACATGATATGGCAGCAGCCACAAGCGCCACTATGGCAACCGGTCTGGACTTCTTCGCAACCGGCATGACTATGGCAACGAACATTCCGTAGAGTGCCAGACTGAGTGCGCTGCTGATTGACTTTGGAAGAAGTCCTGAGGCAATCGCACCGAACAGGGTTCCGCCTGTCCAGCCAACTATCGGCAGCAGCTGAAGTCCTATCATATAGCCAAATGTCAATTCCTTCACATGTCCCATGGCAACCGCAAATATCTCGTCGGTATTTGCAAATGCGATCACAAGCCTCTCCTTGATGCCCACTGCCTCCCCAAGTTTCTGCGAGAGTGACAGACTCATAAGGGAATATCTCAGATTGATTATGAACTGTGTGAGTATCATCTCAACCAGCGTTCCCCCCGCGAGGATGATCTTGAGTCCGGCAAACTGTCCCGCACTGGTTACATTTGTCAGACTGATGATGACCGCCTGAAAACTTGTGAGTCCTCCTTTCACCGCCAGCAGGCCAAAACTAAAACTTACCGCGAAATACCCCAGTGCTATCGGTATTCCATCCTTTAATCCTTTTCTAAATTCCATCTCTAATACTACTTCTTTCGTTACAAATTTGTGTTATCTATTTCTTCTGCGCCCTCCGCAGTCGTAGCACTTCACATATCGCCACACAAGTCTATCTTTGAATCCCAGACTCCAGTATGTGTAAGCTCTTATCTTATTATATAACTTTCTTGCCAGTTTTATCTGCTCATCATCCGGTGTCTTCTGTCCATACACCGCTGCCTGAACACAGGCGACAAATATCTTAAACTCATCGTCTCTGATTATATCCACTCTATCGGTTACTATATCGGCATACTCACTGTCGTTTTCACCGGTTCCCTCAGTCAATCCAGCAAATGTAAGCATATCCCACATAGCCGCTGAGATCTCATGAACCGCTGATATTCTATCTCTTCCGACAAGTTTTCTCCTTCGACGAGTCACAACCACCCGTCTTCTGATCATCACTGATGCGGCTAATACTGCAAATATCAGAATAACAGTTACTGCTATCTTTACAGGTCTGCTGTCAAATAATTCCGATATTCCCCCCGATGAATCATCCTGGCTGTCATCTCCGCCACCGGACTGGTTCGAGCTATTGTCATCTCCTGTCCCTGTATTTTCCGAACTGTCATCACTGTCATCCGCGGAAACCTCACTGGTCGAAGCTGCCACCTTTTCAGTGGATGAACCAGACGTTCCACCGCTGTTGTCATTTGTCTGCTCAGTTGTATTTGCTGTTGTGATCTCAGTGGTCATCTCCGTGGTTATACTCTCTGCGGTCGTGGTCGCATCATTGTTATCAGGATCTTCATTATCTCCATTCTCCCTCTGCGTACCCGACTGATCAGGTTCGTCCGGGATTCCAAGAGTTTCTGCCCTGTTGCCCAGAGGGGTGGCATCAACTATGATCCAGTCTTCTTTCTCTTTTTCATACGCCTCGACCCATGCATGACTATACTTTTCCAATATATAGGCATGATATGTTCCATCTGTCTGCCGGGTCCACGCTGACGATGGGACTACATATCCCGTATTATATTTTGTAGGCACGCCTATTGTCCTAAGACCTATAGCCGCCGCTGAAGCAAAATGTACACAGTATCCCTCATGTCCTGTATAAAGGGCATACAGCACAGGATCCTCATTTGATGCAAATGGTTTGGGCGATATCGTATAAGAAATGTGCTCTCTTATATAATCAACTACCTTGTCCACCGCCGCAGCCTCGTCAGTACCTGTATCTGACGTAATTTCCTCCATGGCTTTCCCATATCCTGCAAACGTGTCTGGATCATATCTAAGCAGGATCTCACTGTCGGGAGCATAACCTATATCCCTGTTTCTCCACGTTCCGCTGTCATATACAACATAACTTCTGGACTTGACATACAGATTTCCCTGTGGTTTTTCGTTCCGGGTGATCTCGTCCACCACCTCATCAGTGGGTTTGACCTCCGAGCCATCCACCCGGTAATAGGTTGAGTATCCTTTCCCTGAATCTCCTGAGAAAAAATATTCAACATTCTCCACCATCTCAATGAGCACTCCCTGGAACTTTGCCCCACGTTCATACGCACCTCCATATATAAGCATCGCCGCTATTATACAGAACGCCAGTGCTACAAGGGGCACCGCCACATTCCAAACTACCGAAAGCGGCTGTCCATTGCGCATAAGAACATACCTTGCCACTACAAGTGACAAAACAGTGATTATGATACCCGCAGGGCTGACTTTTACATTCAGCATGGCACCTGATGCCATAAAAAGAAACGCCAGTCCCACCGCGATCATTATGCTGTTGCACCTGTATATCATATAAGTCGCAAAAAACATCGCAGCAGCCATCACAAACAATACAAATTCACATACCGCAGCAATACTTATGTAGTCGAGGTCAAATGCTCCCGTCTTAATGCCATATGCCTTTTTTAGTTCGTATGCAATACTGTAGATCACGCCTCTGCCGCCGGCATAAAGCATCTTTCTTCTGGCAAGTCCCCACACCAGAAGCATGCACACCGGAACAAGTATATCAGTAACCCTCTTCTCCTTTCTGAGAAGATACCAACAGCTGTATACCGCCGCCACAACCAGCCCACCAACAACGCAAAGCAGCGTCATGTTCGCTGATTCTATATATTTTTCTATATCTGAACCAAATGCAATGTCTCCCACCAGATATGCTATTCCGGATGCGAGCATCCACACTGCCAGCATTAATATAATTTTCAATTCTGCACCCCTATCCAGCAGACAATCTGCCAAAACGGTTTTCTATACCAATCTACACGGTAAGACATATATGTGTCAGATCTTCCTTAAGTGTATCAAAATCAACATGATAGCTGTCATCTCCGCACTTTATAACACCCTTCATATCAATATCTATAAAGCTTGTGAAATCTTCTCCGCGGAATTTATCTCTGTACATAGCTATTACATCATATCTGTCCATACTCCTGGCATCCACATAAGACATTCTCGCCGCAGCATCATACACGTCCTCTTCTTTCATGATCCTATATCTTCTTATGGACATCTCCTCGGTATCATACCATGCAATAAAATGTGGAACCTTGATATCTATCAGGGAAAAACTCAACGAAACCATTGACTCAAGCACAACTGACATTGATTTTCCATAATTCTTACATTCTTTTCCGTCCAGATTGACACATATTATAACCGGACAGGACAGAGTCTTGCTCATCTCCCTTACCATTATCTCATCCTGTCTGGCTGTGAGTTTCCAATGTATATTTCTAACATTGTCTCCGGGTCTGTATTCTCTGACCTGATAAACCTCAGTCGAATCATCGCCTCTTATATCTGAGTGATATACATCACTGTCAGTCACAAAATCTCTGGTCTTCTTTGACACATTCATCGGCATGAGATAGCACTGTGGAAGTACATATACATTTGCAGTGTCCTTTATCTTCTTCTTGATATAGAACATATGAAATGCATCATATACTCGCACATCTGTTGCAACTATCTCATATCTCCCGCTCACAGAAAGGGACATATCCCCCTGACATACTCCGTTGCCATTATCTATCTGTCTGAATAAACTGCCCTGTTTTTTCTTCATACCTGCTGCCATAACCTTAAAAACCGCAGACACGTAAGGAACCTGCCCTGCCCCAGCCTTCACTGTAAGTTCCGGGTGAAATATCTTATTTTTTTCAACAACCGGTATATTAAACTGCATTCTTATGTCAGTACGCACAAATCTTATAAGCAATCCAGCCAGCAGACATACCATTATCGCCAGCATCAATGCAGCAACATAAAAGTAAGCCTTTTCTTTATTGATTATGCCTATATATATACTAACGAGAATAAGTGCAATATATATTATTCCTCTTTTCATCTCATCCTGCCTATCTTCTCGTGGTGCTTCTTCTTCTCACTGACGGCTTGTACACATGTTCCATGATATCCTTCAGCACCGCCTCTGGTGTTATATGATTAACCCTTGCCTTAGCATTTAGAATGATCCTATGTCTTACAACATCCTTCCACACCATCTGAACATCCTCAGGTATCACAAAATCTCTTCCACTTATATAAGCCCAACTCTTTGCCATCTTTGTAAGGGCAATAGTTCCTCTCGGACTCACACCGAGCTCCAGGCTTGGATTATCTCTGGTCTCTGTAACCAGCTGTCCTATATATGTGTACACTTCATCACTAACTTTCACATGAGTGACTTCCTCTCTTATCATACGAAGCATTTCCGCATCTATGACCGGATGTATCTCCTCAAATCCACGCGCAGAAGTTCTTCCCTTTACTATATCGAGCTCATTCTCTATAGATGGATATCCCAGTTTCAGACATACCATAAATCTGTCAAGCTGTGAATCCGGCAGCAGCTGTGTTCCGGCACTTCCTATCGGATTCTCCGTTGCGATGACTATGAATGGCTCTGGAACCGGATATGTAACACCGTCTACTGTCACATGACCTTCTTCCATAACCTCCAAAAGCGCCGACTGAGTCTTTGGGGACGTCCTGTTGATCTCGTCCGCAAGAAACAGATTGCACATTACCGCTCCAGGCCTATATACAAATTTATTCGTCATTTTATCAAACATTGTAAATCCCGTAATATCCCCCGGAAGCACATCAGGAGTAAACTGCATTCTTTTATTTTCAAGTCCCATCGCATTTGCAAATGCAAGTGCCATTGTAGTCTTGCCAACTCCAGGAACATCATCCATGAGTATGTTGCCGCCTGCAATTATGGCCGCCATAATCTTTGCAATACATATATCTTTTCCGACAACCACCTTCTTGATCTCTTCTATAACTTCCAGTACCTTGCCATTGTAATTCATCCCATTTCCTCCCGATTCTTGAGCACATTTTCATTTGCGCATGCTATATTCTTCACCCAAAGCACGAAGCAGCCTGTGATTATATAGCATCAGCCATTAAGCTTGGATTTGACTGTTTCTATATTGCCCATTATGACTCTGTATGTATCATTGTCACCATAAATTCCATATATTGATTCCGCAGCAAGCTCATAATATTTCAAAGCCTGCTCCATATCACCCTGTCTGTACCAGGTCTCAGCGACAGCTGCCAATGCTGCACTGTAATGATAGCCCCGTTCACCCATTATCTGATATCTATGCACGGCATTGACAAGTTTTTCCCTGGAGTCCTCCAGCCGTCCCAATCTGAGCAGACTCTCTCCAAGGTTAACATATGTTGCCGCTATCTCTGACCCTGCCTTGTCATGTCGCTCTATGATCGCAAGTGCCTGCTCGAACGAATCCACAGCTTTGTCATATTCTCCAAGCTCCTGATAAAGCAAAGCTACATTATTATAGTATGTAGCCATCAATATATCATCAGGACTTACCTGTCCCTGATATATTGATCTCACCTGCTTAAAATAAGCTAGCGATTCCAGCAGGTTGCCCATAGCTCTGTTGGTATTTGCAACATTCATCAAGGTCGTTCCATAAGGAACCGTGTCCTCTATCTCCATCTTTTTTGCAAGCTTGATCACTTGCCTGCAAAAATACAGCGACTTATCATATTCCCCCGTAGAACGATGAAAGCTTATCAATTCATTATATATGGCTCGTTCAGCCTCAAGATCACCATCATACTCAGCCTCACTTAAAGCCTGCGTGAGATATTTTTCAACTTCGGATATTCTATTTTCACTGAACAGCTTGTCAAGCTGCCCAAATAGTTCCTTGGTGTTCATATGCTTCTCCTCCATATGGTTATAAATGCGGTTATAAACGAGTTATTTCAATCTTATCTGCCATCATAACACAACGAGATTTGCATTGTCTATATCACCCGTTTCAAAGTCAACAGCATTGTCAAGAGTTGTCCTGCTTATAGCTTCCAACGCCTCTTCAGTCAGAAATCCCTGATGTGATGTCATGATGACATTGGGGAATGAGAGAAGTCTGGCTGTTATGGATGTCTCCAGAATATCATCCTCTCTGTTCTCAAATACATTCGGCGTCTCTTCTTCATATACATCGAGTCCAACACCAAAGAATTTTCTGCTTCTTATGCCCGCGATCAAATCCTCTGTCTTTATCAGGGCACCTCTGGATGTGTTGACCAAAATCACCTTATCCTTCATCTGTGATATGGTGTTCTCATTGATCAGATGGTATGTGTCATCCGTAAGAGGACAGTGGAGTGATATGAGATCCGACTCGTGGAGAAGCTCATCAAGCTCCACATAAGAGACAAAATCCAGATCAGGATTATGGTACATATCATATGCAATAACATTCATTCCAAATCCATGACATATCCTCGCCATCGCAGCCCCAATCTTTCCGGTTCCAACTATTCCAGCTGTCTTATTATGGAAATTCATTCCAGTGAGTCCCACAAGGCTGAAATTATTCTCTCTTACTTTTATATAGCTCTTATGCAGCTTTCTGTTGACTGCCATAGCCAGTGCCATGGCATGTTCAGCTACCGCCTCAGGCGAATATCCTGGAACTCTCATAACTGTGATACCACAATTCTTTACAGCTTCCAGATCAACATTGTTGAATCCCGCACATCTCATGAGGATCAACTTCACACCAGCCTCGCTGAGCGCATTTACAACAGAAGCACTGACATCTGAACTCACAAATGCACATATCGCCTCATATCCACGAGCCAGCCTGGCTGTCCTGACCGACAGATCTGCATCCACATAATCTATACTCAGCTGTGGGTACTGCTCTTTTATAGCATCAAATGAATCTCTGTCATACTTCTTTGTGTCATAAAATAATATATTCATATTTGTTTTCTCCTGCCTATACATCTTATTTATTTTGTCTGTTTTTTATTATATCTTATTATATTTCTATTATCTTCACATTTTCCTGCTTTAAACATTTCACCCGAAATCATCAACATCCGAATCTTGGCTAATATATTAGTATATCATTTCTATTCTCTATTATCAGCCATCTTCATTATTTTTAATGCTTTTTTTGTAAGATTATTTTGGTGATACACCGTACATTTGCGTATTATTCAAAAAGGACATACAGGTATCATTTTACCGTATGCCCTTATATTGATGTCACTTACTAAGCTTTCATCTTACTTTTTATTTTTTGTGTTTCTAACTGTGGTCCGATGATGTATTGTGATGACTTCCACTTGACAATATCGCTGTGAGTCCCTGTGTAGGCACACCAACATTGTCATCGTAAAATACATTAGGAAGGGTAAGGGTCGCCTCGTATATCTTTCCTTTTCTGCTTGTCACAAATGAACCATTCATCTCCTCGGCCATCTTCTGACATGTAAGCGTTCCTATATGCGTACTCTCAGCTTTCGTGCTGTCCGCACTGATATAGTTTCTGAAGAATATCCTGACCCTTCTGGCATCAACATATACCCTTACATCTATCGGTTTTGACTTATCAGAATACTTTCTGATATTCGTAAATACATTGTCTGTTATACGTTTCATTCCTTGGACATCAACCGATATCTCAGCATCTTTGTCTGAGATATCTAAATTGAACTGGTAGCCATTCTCGCCCAGCAGCACCATGTATTCACCCAGCATCTGATCCAGAAATGGCGCTGCCTGAAATGTCTCCATCTTCAGTTCATCGCTGCTCTTGGAGTACACATAAAAATATCTAAACATCTTATCCGACATCATTCGAAGCTGCTCTGCCTTCTCAGAACTTATCCTGATATACTCATCAAGTTCTTCCTGTGAGGAGTACTCTTTATTCTTCATAAGTTCCAGATATCCTGCCATGACTGTCAGTGGTGTTCTGATATCATGTGCCATGGCAGTAACCAGATCGCTATTGGCCTGCCACGCCTCCTTTTCCCTGCTAAGCTGCTCGATGATGGTTGCTCTCATCGTGTCTATATTCTCCGCAAGCATACATATCTCGTCCTGCCCCTTTATGGTTATCGGTCCGTTGATATCCACGTTCTTGATATCCATTACCTGATTGGTGAGCCTTCTAAGTCGACTTATCTCTCTGCCAAAGTAAAATATTATTATTCCTATAAACATGACACTGCACAGCACAAAGGCCGCTACTTTGCCGACTTCCTTAAGGGTATCATCAGAATAATCTACTATACATACATCGAATACTCCATCCCTGAATAACACTGGATAGAAATCATAATCAGCCTCCTTAACACCAGAGTCATACAAACTGTTCTGTGACTCTGTATCATCCGTAATCTCCGTATTTTCAGCGTCCGCCATGCTGTTGTTAACAGTCTTATTCTTTTTCTTATTTGATGTATTACTTTTGTTTGATATATTACTTTTGCCCGAATTCTGACGTCTTATCTTTCGTATTGTTCCATGATTATCCTGAATAAGAATAACCATCTCCCCAGTCTCTGAATTGGTTATGACATATTTGTATGCCCCCCTTTTCTCTATCACCCACTGGGAATCAAATACTATATCGTCATTGTTATAAACCAGAATATACACATTGGGATGTTGCTCCTGCCAGGCTCTGAGTGCTCTGGAATCTGTAGCTTTCATAGAATGACTGTTCACATACGCCGCAAAACTCTGAATCTGTTTCATCGAACGTTGCTGAACATTTGCATCACTCATATAGACATCTTCAACATACCGGTCAAATCCAAACATCCCCACAAAAAATACTCCCACGGAAAGTATGAGCCCCAGCACAACAACTATGAACATCTTTACTTTGAGCGTACGCCTGAATGTCTTTTTCATATCTGTCCTTTATATCAGTCTACCTGATATCCCTTTCCATATATGGTCCTTATTATCTCCGGCTGTGCGGAATTGTCCTCTATCTTCTGTCTCAGTCTCAGAATATGAACCATAACTGTATTCGATGATGATGGAAGATATTTCTCCTGCCAGATATTCTCATAAAGCGCCTCAAGTGACCACGGCTTTCCTCTGTGTTCAACGAGGAAAAACAAAAGTGCATACTCCTTGTCCGTAAGTTTTATGACGTCTCCGTTTTTGGTTACTATCCTCTTAAATGAATCTATGCTGATGTTTCCAACTGTTATGTTCTTGGCATCCACCTCGGATTTACCACGGTACACTCTGTATCTCCTTATAAGGGCATTTACCTTTCTGTTGAAATCATTCTGGGTAAATGGCTTTGGCAGGAAATCATCTCCGCCCACAACATACGCCTCATTCTGATCCGGTTCCTTTGTCTTTGCTGTGAGGAACAGTACCGGCACGGAAGAGAACTCCCTTATCTGCTCACACGCCTCAGTTCCAGACAGCTTTGGCATCATGATGTCCATGACTATGAGATCTATATCACTGTTGGCTCTGACTGTCTCCACCGCCTCAACTCCGTCTGCCGCCTCAACGACTTCATATCCGAGTCTCTTCAAATATATGTTGAGCAAAGTCCTTATATCCTGCTCATCATCCACCACGAGAACCTTTATGGATTCGTTCTCATTCATATTTTCTACTGTATTTTCCATATTCATGCTCCTTCGTCAAATATACACATTCATATCTATGCCGGCGCAGTAAGCACTGCACCAAAACTGTGTACATTATAACAAATAATTGCCTGTTGATTACATCTATTTAATCTTGTTAAGGAATTTTAAGCAAAAACAAGACCCCCTTATCACTGATAAGAGGGCCTCGCCTTTTCTTTATAAAATGATTGGAAGAGCTATAGTTAGGTGTGTCTAACTGTCTACGAGTATATCCAAATTTTGCCTGTGTGTCAATACATTCAGGGATGTGTATAGTGATAACATTTATCATTTCGCCCTAACTCACTCTCCGCGCTGCAATTTTACGTTTAACATATCTGACTGCTCCCATTATCATATCCCTGTATACTCCCGGATTGAATATGAGCAGCAGTGGGAAAAGTTCAAGTCTTCCAGCAAGCATGTCAAACATCAGTACATATTTGCTAAATCCTGTCAACATACCAAAGTTCTGTGTAGGTCCTACCTGTGAAAGTCCCGGTCCTATGTTGTTGAGGCAGGCTGCCACGGCTGTAAAGTTCGTCACCAGATCTCTTCCCTCAAATGACACCAAAAGAACAGATATGGTAAATATACCCATAATTGTTATAAAGTACACATTTACAGCCCTCACGACCTCATGCTCCACCGGTTTTCCATCCATCTTGATCTTCTTGATATTCTTCGGATGGAAATACGAACCAAGTTCTTTTACCACCGTTTTGAACATGATTATCAATCGGGACACCTTCATACCGCCGCCCGTACTTCCGGCACAGGCTCCTATGAACATCAGTATCACGAGTACAGTCTTACATGTCTGCGTCCACTGATCAAAGTCTGCCGATGCATATCCCGTTGTGGTTATGATAGATGCAACCTGGAACGATGCATGTCTCAGCGCATCCCAGGCATTTGACATGGTCTGCATAAGGTTGATAAATATTATTCCGATAGCTCCAAGGATTATCAGGAAGTATGTTCTTACCTCCTCCATGGACAGAGCCTTTCTAACATTTCTGTATAATATATAATAATAGAAGTTAAAATTCACGCCAAACAGTATCATGAATATTGTCACTACCCACTGTATGTAAGGCGAGAAACTTGCAAAACTGTCATTCTTGATACCAAAGCCACCGGTTCCAGCCGTTCCAAAAGCTGTACAGAATGCATCAAACAGACTCATTCGTCCAAACAGTAAAAGAACCACCTCAAGAAGCGTCATGGCAATATATATCGCGTAGAGTATGCGCGCAGTGTGCTTAAGTCTTGGCACGAGCTTACCCACCGATGGGCCAGGGCTCTCCGCTTTCATGAGATTCATATTTGATCCTGATGCGCTGTTCATAGGTATGATGGCCAACAGGAATACCAGGACTCCCATTCCACCTATCCAATGCGTAAAGCATCTCCAGAGCATCATTCCGTGGGACATCGCCTCAACATCGCTCAGGATACTTGCTCCTGTGGTTGTAAGTCCAGACACCGTCTCAAAAAGTGCATTTGTAAATGATGGTATCTCCCCAGATATTACAAATGGCATACAGCCAAATATACTGAGCAGTACCCAGCTAAACGCAGTAGCTATGCATCCCTCTTTCAGATATATAGTCTGATTCGATGGTTTTCTTATAGTCATAAGTGTACCCACTATCACACAGGCAAGAATGACCACAAGGAAGGCAAACCCTTCATGCTCCTGATATATAAGAGACGTGATACATGGTATGATCATCAATATTCCCTCGAGTCTCACAACCTGCCCGAGTATGTATATGATCATGGAATTATTCATAACGCGCCTCCTAAGCCAGTATATCTCGTATATCTGTAAATCCGGTCTCTGTTGTAACTATCATGGCTGTATCTCCAACCTGTATGGAATCCTGTCCTGTAGGAAGAAGTATTGAACCATTTCTATTTATAAACGCGATAAGCAGATTCTTCTTGAGTTTCAGATCCTTGAGTGGAATATCCGTCACCTCAGACTTCACATCGACCCTGAATTCTATCGCCTCTGCCCGCGAATCAAACATGTGATAAAGAGTCTCTATATTGTTGCTGTTAGAGTTCTGCTTTGCCCTGACGTATGCAACTATCGACTCTGCTGTGATACTGCACGGATAAACAACACTGCCAAGGTCCAGACTGTTTATAACCTCGCGGAAATTGCTTCTGTTTATCTTGGTTATCGTCTTTGCATTTGAGTGCTTTCTCGCGTGCAGAGTGAGAAGGATATTCTCCTCATCTATTCCTGTCAGCGATACAAATGATTCGGTCTCGGCAAGTCCCTCCTCATTCAATATCTCCTGATCCGTTCCATCACCATTTATAATGATAGCTTTGGGTAAAAGAACAGAGAGCTCCTCGCATCGTTTCTTGCTCTCCTCAATGATCTTGACAGATATTCCCATGTTGACAAGCTGTCCCGCCAGATAGTAGGCGACATTGCCACCTCCTATTATCATGGTGTCCTTGACTCTGGCAGTCTTAAAGCCTATATGCTCCATGAATTTTCTGGACATAGGTCTTGTTCCGACACACGACATTATGTCCCCTGCCTTGAGCACAAAATCTCCAGAAGGTATGTAAAACTCTCCTGCTCTCTCAACCGCCGCTATAAGTATATTGATAGGTTTCTGTTTATTCGCAAGATCCTTACCCAGTTCAGCTATGCTCTTGTTGTCAAGGACATTCTTCTCCGGTATCTTGATCCTTGTCATCTCTGCCTGACCATGCGCAAATGAATTGATCTCAAGTGCTGTCGGCAGATAGAGGACTCTAGACACCTCTGTTGCAGTCTCAAGCTCAGGGTTGATGATCATCGTGAGTCCAAGCTTTTCCCTAAGATAACTTGCCTCCTTGCTGTAGTCCGGATCTCGAAGCCTTGCTATGGTTGCACAGTCTCCAACCTGCTTTGCTATAGTGCAGCACAGGATGTTGAGTTCATCCGATGACGTCACCGCAGCAATAAGATCCGCATTCTGTATTCCGGCTTCCAGCTGTATGCTGTGATTCGCCCCATTTCCGACAACCCCCATCACATCATACTGATTAGAATATGTCGCTACCTTCTGCGGATCCTTATCTATGATCGTTATGTCATGTCCTTCATTCGCCAGCTGTTTAAGAATCGCAACACCTACTTTTCCACAGCCAACTATTATAATTTTCAGTCCCGTCTTCTTGCTTGATTTACTACCAAACACAGGTCTATCCTCCTTGAATATCTTCATATAACTAAGCAAAGTATAACATGAAGATTTTAAAAATCAACCACCGCTGCTTTTCTTTACCGAACCTTACACGAACATCCTTATTATGCAGCAGACCAGAACAAATATCACAAATGCAATGCCCACTATCATATTAGTTCTCTTGCTGAAACCACGCGTAGGCTTCTTATATATACCATCGTCATTTTTATCTTTTTTGTTCTTTCCCATCTGTTCCTCCTCTCTGCCCCGCCAGACTCATCAGTCTCATTATGAGCAGATTTACATTTGTGTGGCGTTTCAGCGAATTCTCCCCGCTCCTTATGAAATTCCATGACTCATCATAAGACATATCCGTAGTCTCCGTCTCATTCTCAAAGAAAAACTTCTCCAAAGATCCGGACTCCTCATGAGCTATAGAAAAATCAAGAGCCTTTCTGGTCTTGTCGTGCTCATTGAAATTGGCATCTCCATGCAAAAAATGATCCAGATTACATGAAAAATAATACGCCGAATATTTCACCCTCTTGCTTCCGATTTTGATGGATGTAAGCGATGTAAGCACATCCAGATTGTCGCTCTTTCTGTGATTTCTCTCCACGACATGAGCCGGAATGCCCGTCACTATGTAATCCGGATAGTATACCGGATCATCTGTCTCATTGCCGCTGGCCGCCACCAACGCATCATCTATATACACACCGTCCGTGTCTACAAAATGAACTATCTCCAAAATATCCTTTGGATATAATCCAGTCTGTTTCAAGAATGGACTGACCATTATCTCATCTATGAACCTCTCTATATTGTCCGGATGTATGCCATTCTTTGACGTGATATCTCCGCCGGCATGTCCATCGTCATTCATGACCATGGCAAATTCAAGCAATATATCAGGATCTATGTCCTCAAGCAGCTGTCCAAATGGAATCTCAAGTGCATTCTTGTCAGACACTCCCTCGACCAGAAACAGCACGATCTTCTTCTTAGGTCGTTTCCCCATTATCAATCCCCGCCTTTCTGAACGCTGATACGACCTTGTATTTCTTTGTATTCCTGTACAGCTCTTCGTCCTGTTCCCCCACAAGTATCTCTCTGAAATAGGTACTTCTCAGATTATTGGTATTTCCAATTCCCTTCATTCTGATGTACCTGTTCTCCGGATTGGTGGTCGTAAAACATATAAAGTCCTTATCTATGACCTCCAACGGTCTCAGGTTATGCGATGTGAAAATAAACTGTCCCTTTCCTGATTCCTGGAACGTCTGCAGCACCTCTCCCAACAGATACTCAAACACTCCTGCATCCAGTTCATCTATGGCGATCGTACACGACTGCTCATTGTACGCATCTATGATAAGGCTGAGCACTGAGACTATCTTTCTGATTCCATCAGACTCATATCGAAACGGCATCAAAAGTCTTCCATCAGGCGCAGCATCGGCATTGTGCTCATTGCTCATATCTGATTCATTGCGGCTCGACACTATCTCTACAACATGTCCCATGCTGCCGTCCTTCATCATGGTTGGAGAAAGCTCATGCATATCTACATTCAATCCCGGTACGATCTGACTGAGCACTATATTAATATTGTCAAACTGTGACTTAAGTTCTGAAAACACAAGATCCGGCATTATATTTGGCATGTCTGTCTTGAGCAGGTACCTGCCGCTCTGGGTATAAAGAGGAAGTCCATAGTTGAGCCTTATATATCCTGTGGACTTCGTGTCCACCACATGAAGATAGAGCTGACTGTAATATGCAAGCTCCAGCACAACCTGGTAAAACTCCGAGTACAGCCCACAGTCATCAAACACTTTCGACGCACCGAGGGAGAACACAAATGATGTTGATTTCTCCTCCGCAAGCCTTCTCACTATATTCAGTTCATCCAGAGACTTCTTGTCACCCGCCACGAAAAACTTCTGCTTCGACACAGGGCCAAATGGTCTCTCATCCCCGGATGTATCTATGATCGGCTGCATTATGATCTTTCTGCCGTCAAAATCCCCTGACATGCTGAGTTTCTCGTCACTTATCTTAACTCTGTACTTTGAGTGCTGCGAACTGCCGGCATCGTCTGCACCGTACTGTCCAAAGCCGCCAGGCTGTTCGGTTTCAACTGCCGAGAGTGCAAACTCATACACTGCCTTCCTTATACGCCCATCCGGGTACTGAAGATCAAATGTGAACTCAAGTCTGGACTTATCCTGTCCTTTTGCCACACATTCAGCGTATACTCCGGGTACTTCGACCCCCATCATCAGCAATTTTAAAATAGCTAACGCCTCTATAAAACTCGTTTTTCCTGATCCATTCTGTCCATACAGCCCCAATATATCTGCTTCCGTTCCATACGGAACATATTTCTTTCCGCATGCAAATACTATCTCGCCATGCTCAACGCTCTTGAAATTATCAAGGACGGCCTTCTGTATCCTTATCGTAGGCAATCTGTCCCAATGGTCTTCTCTAAATTGTCTGATTCTCATTCACGGTCTCCTCAGATGTTATTGATTTAATACTGTAATTATATGTTTATACACTTCATTCGTCAACAGACATCATTTTTTGAATTTTTTATTTTATTTTTCTTATCTCTTCTGGTCTTACCATTTCTATATCTTAGCGGAGGCTCTCCTATAGCTGAAGAAAATCTCCTGATGAAATAGCTTACATTTTGATATCCCGATTTCATGGCAATCTCGGTCACCGACAGATCTGTGGACTCAAGCAGATGTCTAGCATACCTCAGTCTCACATAGTTCACATACTGGGTAAGTGTCATGTGGAATCTCTCACTGAATAACCTTGACATGTATTTTTCTGACAGATGAAAATGTTCAGAGAGTTCAGCAAGCCCTATGTTATCATGATAATTATCTTGTATATACAGAAGTATCTCCTTTTCCAGTTCACCTGATGCATTCCTTGTCAATTCTTCAAGCTGACCGTATTCCACAAGCAGATCCATCATCTGTAAAAGCCGGATCCTCACCTGTATCTGCCTGTGTGTACCCATTTTCCCATTCTCCTCTGCCAGTTCATCAAGGATAGGTATGAGTTTTCCGAGCAGATTCCGATTCGCCACCTCTGGTCTGAATCCCCGTGTATGATTCCTGAGTGGAAAAAACACTTCATCCTCCAGGGCATCCTTAGTCTGAAATGATATGAATTCCAGAGGAAATATAAATGTAAAATAGTCCACAGGAGTGTCCGGGGCACTCATCATATGCAGTACTCCCGGACTTGCAATAAACACTGAACCGTCTTCACCTGTGAACTCCTGTCCATCAATCTCCACCGTAAGCGGGCCTTTCCTCACATATATTATCTCCACCTCATCATGCCAATGGACCGGGATCTGAAATGCATGAGGAAAATATCGCATATGATACTCACAAAATGGATATTCTCTTGTTCCGTGCGGATGATTTTCCTTTAATTCTGCGTACATTGTTCTCCTCTGATATTGATTTGTTATATATTGCGTTGCTTTTTACATCATGCAGCTTTGTCATATTAACTCATATGTGGAATATGTGCAACTTTTAATTGAAATAGTACAAGATTCACGCAGCATCAATGCGATATTATACAATTTAGTTATAGTTCATGATTTTATACCCATCACCAAAGGAGTACTTATTATATGAAGAAATTATCCGCACTTTTTATACCTATATGTTTTGAAACACTATTCTATATGCTGTCCGGCATGGTGGACACACTTATGCTCTCATCAGTTGGCGACTATGCCGTGGGTGCTGTCGGAACCGCCAACAGCTACATAGGCATGTTTATCATCATGTTCTCCATCATATCATCAGGAATGATGACTGTCATGACTCAGAACATAGGCGCAGGCAGGCCTGGCATCGCCTATCAGGCTCGTCAGCTTGGTCTTATATTTAATTCAGTCATAGGTGTGGGAATGTCCATATTCCTGTTCGTCTTCTCCGGCGGCATTCTTGACCTGATAGGAATAGCCGGGAATCTCAGGGAACCTGCCATGAGCTATCTTGAGATCGTAGGCGGAGGCTGCTTTCTGAACGCACTGATCCCAATATTTGCAAGCTACCTCAGGGCATTTGGACATACAAAGCAGCCTCTCATCGCTACTATAATCGGCAACCTTGTAAACTTCGCCTTAAATGCAGTTTTTCTCTTTTCGCTGCATAAAGGGGTGCAGGGTGTCGCTACAGCGACAGTCATATCCAAGGTTATCAACCTTGCAATTGTTATCTTTTTCTCCTGCACCCTTGTAAAAGCAGGGAAAAACCCCGAAAGGCTACCTAACAGAACTGTCCTTTCACAGATCATCAAGGTCGGACTGCCATCTGCATTCGAATCCGTTCTGTACAATGTCGCCATGATGCTGGTGGTCAAGTTCCTGAACCAGATGGATACTGACGGAATAAATGTCACGGCACGATCCTACGCAACCCAGATAAGCAACTTCTCCTACTGCGTCGGCTCAGCACTTGCCCAGGCAAATGCCATCATGACAGGATGGCATATCGGTTCCGGTGATATAGAGGCATGTAAAAGAGATACCAAAAAGGCCGCCATCATCGGTGTGATCGTGGCGACCTGTCTTGAAACTTTATTTGCTGTCACAGCCCCATGGACCATGAGACTGTTCACCGACAACCCGGACATGGTTCATATTGTCACAAGGCTTCTTGCAATTGACATCATCCTCGAAGTCGGCAGAGTTACAAACCTTGTATACGGTCAGGCTCTGAAGACCAGCGGAGATGCGGTATTCCCGGCTGTCATAGCAGCGGTCTTTATGTACGTGTGTGCTGTCGGCGGTACATGGATGTTTGGCCTGCACCTTGGGCTTCTTGCAACCGGCGCCTACATAGGCCTTACCTGTGACGAATGTGTGCGCGCAGTGGGTATGGTCCTGCGCTGGCGAAGCGGAAAGTGGACGGAGAAGAAACTGGTGTGATAATACACTAATACCAGACGTATTCCAGAATGTATCAGACCAGTCATACGCTAGGCTTTTATCACAGGATTCCCCCTATCATATACACCACAAATGCTGCAATCCACGCCACAACACACTGCCAGATCACTACCATGACAGCCCAGCGATGTCCCATCTCTCTCTTGATAGATGCAATGGCTGCTATACAAGGCGAGTAAAGCAGACTGAATACGAGCAGCGATGCTGCAGCCCTGGTTGTGATGGCTGCGGTCACTGATCCGTTAAACAGAATCTCGAGTGTGGATACCACGCTCTCCTTCGCCATGATACCGCTTATGAGCGATGTACATATTCTCCAATCGCCAAGTCCGAGTGGCTTAAATATCGGTACCAAAAGTCCGGCTATCGCAGCAAGTATGCTGTCCTGCGAGTCTTTCACCATATTGAGGTGCATATCAAAGCTCTGAAGGAACCAGATACATATAGTTGCAAGGAATATAACTGTGAACGCCTTCTGAAGAAAGTCCTTTGCCTTCTCCCACAGGAGCTGACCTACGTTCTTCGCACCCGGAAGTCTGTAATTTGGAAGCTCCATGACAAAAGGAACCGCATTGCCCTTAAACAATGTGCTCCGATAAATCATAGCCACAATTATTCCTATCGCAATTCCAAGGAAATAAAGCCCTGCCATAATAAGGCCGCCCTTTCCAGGGAAGAATGCACTTACAAAGAACGCATATATAGGAAGCTTAGCCGAACAGCTCATGTATGGAGTGAGCAGAATCGTCATCTTTCGGTCTCTCTCACTCGGGAGTGTCCTGGTTGCCATGACGGCCGGAACCGTACAGCCAAATCCAATCAGCATCGGAACTATGCTCTTGCCGGAAAGTCCGATCTTTCTTAGCAGCTTATCCATGACAAATGCAACTCTGGCGATGTATCCACTGTCTTCCATAAGCGACAGGAAGAAAAACAGGGTAACAATTATTGGAAGGAAGCTGAGCACACTTCCCACTCCTGCAAATATTCCGTCCATAACAAGGCTCTTGACCACCACATTTACATTTGCTGCAGTGAGAAGCTTTCCCACCTGAACCGTAAGTGCATCTATCCCCATCTCTAAAAGTTTCTGAAGTCCAGCTCCGATAACGTTAAATGTCAGATAGAACACCGCCAGCATGATACCGATAAAGCACGGAATTGCTGTATACTTTCCGGTGAGGATACGATCTATCTTCTCGCTTCTGATCCTCTCCTTGCTCTCCTTTGGCTTAACTACGCAATTTTCACATACCTTTTCTATGAAATTAAATCTCATATCAGCTATGGCTGCACTTCTGTCAAGTCCTCTCTCTTTTTCCATCTGGATTATAAGATGTTCTATCGTCTCTTTCTCGTTCTCATCAAGTCCAAGCCTTTCAAGTATGAGATGATCTCCCTCTATGATCTTGGTCGCAGCGAATCTAAGCGGCAGATCTGCCGCCTTTACATGATCCTCTATGAGATGCGCCACCGCATGTATACATCTATGTACTGCTCCGCCAAACTCATTCTCATCACAGAAGTCCTGTCTTCCAGGCTTTTCCTGATACTTGGCTATATGTATAGCGTGTCTTACAAGCTCATCCACGCCCTCGTTCTTTGCCGCAGATATGGGTACAACCGGGGTTCCAAGCATTGCCTCCATCCCATTTACATCTATGGAGCCTGAATTGCCTGTGACCTCATCCATCATGTTGAGTGCAACAACGACAGGTATCTCCATCTCGAGAAGCTGCATTGTGAGATACATATTTCGCTCTATATTAGTAGCGTCTACTATATTGATGATAGCCTTTGGATGATCATCAAGCACAAAGTTTCTGGACACAATCTCCTCGCTGCTATAAGGTGACATCGAATATATTCCGGGAAGATCCGTCACGGAGGTATTCTCCCTGCCCCTTATCGGACCATCCTTTCTGTCGACAGTTACTCCGGGGAAATTGCCTATATGCTGATTTGATCCGGTAAGCTGATTGAACAGAGTCGTCTTTCCACAGTTCTGATTGCCAACCAGAGCAAATGTAAGTCTTGTTCCTTCCGGAAGCGGATCACCGTCCCCTTTGACGTGATATTTTCCTTCCTCGCCAAGTCCGGGATGCGCCTTCTCCTCTATGGTCTCAACCCTGGTGTGTGCTCTGGATCTTGTCTCTATCTGCTCTGCATCTATCTGCTCTGCATCAGCCAGTCTGAGTGTAAGTTCATATCCATGGATCTGAAACTCCATAGGATCGCCCATCGGGGCAAGCTTCACAAGGGTGAGCTCCGCGCCGGGTATAACACCCATGTCAAGGAAATGCTGTCTTAGCTCTCCTTCACCGCCAACTGTCTTTATTCTGGCACTCTGTCCTACCTTCAAATCTCTCAGTGTCATAATTGATTATCCTTCTTTCATCATTCGTCCAGATTCATCCACGCAGTCTTTCAGTACCACAAAATCGTCTGTCGAATGCCGTCTATTTATGTCTATTGATATTTTTTCTCAATTATAACACGATGAGTTCTATGCGCAATAGCTTTATACATCCATATTTTTCATTACATATTTTTTTAGGTCTACACGGCCATTCTCGACCTCTATGCCGTCCGCTCTGAGCCGTTCTGCCTGGACATCTGCCCCGCCGAATGCAAACGCTCCCGCCAACTCGCCCTTGGAATTCACCACGCGGTAACATGGTATATTCTCAGGATCAGGGTTCTTATGGAGTGCATTGCCTACGGCTCTGGCCATCTTTTTGTCGCCTGCCATCTCGGCTACCTGGCCATAGGTTGCAACACACCCCTTCGGTATCTTCTTCACCGCATCATAGATCCTCTTTGTAGGGCTGTATGTAACTATGTCATAGCTCTCCGCTATCATCTGCTTCACCGCATCATCGGGCACACTTCCATCAAGTATGATCGTATTCCAGTGCTCCTTGTTCTGGTGCCATCCAGGTATAACCGATTCAAATGCCTGCCTCCAGAAATCCAGCGACTCTGAATCAGCTTTAACGTTCAGATTGATATATCCATTCCTCTCATAAGTCCATAGAAATGCTTTCTTACTTCCCTTGACTCTCACAAGCTGCCAGTTCTGGTCGTGAAATGGAGCCTCCTGATATGTATCAGGAAATGAGAGACCATATGCCAGTACTTCCTCTCTTGTCGTCATGTATATATTCCCTTTCTTGTGTTGCAATTATGTAATTATCTGTATCCCTTAAGATATCTCTTCTGCTCGTCCGTTATGCGGTAACTCTCCACAGCCTTCTGTATCGTCTTTCTGTGAACCCAGTCGGACATGCGGTGCTCTTCTATGTACGGAATGACCGCATCCCACTGCTTTGCCAATGCTGTCGCCATGTACCATGCTATCATCATGTTGACATAATACTCATCAGACTTAACTTCTGCCACAATCCGCACATACTCAGGGTCAAAATCAGCATCCAGATAAAGCCTCATGAGCATTCCTATTCCATACCGTATAGTATAGGTCTCGCTTGAGGCGATCCAACGCTTAATAACCGGCAGCAAATCTTCCTTGTGATTTTCAAAACACTTCGGCGCAGGGAAATCACATGTTGCCCAGTTATCTATATATGGAAGAAATCTTTCTATCTCCGTGAGACATCTGTCATAATCCTTTATCCCGGTTATGAGCATCATGTGGAGATTATTTTCCTCGTAATAACAGTGTGGAAGTTCTTTTATAAACTTTTCTGCCAGTTCTGTTCCAGCTATACTCTTTGCATATTTTCTGAGCACAGGAACTCTTATGCCTATAACCGTCTCCTTGTCGATGTCTGGCATAAGCCTGCTGTGAAAATCTCTGTATGCCATATCCTGTAATTCAAACAGCTGCTTTTGAATCTCCTCCATATTTTCACCTTACACTTTCTAATTTTCGCGTTGTTAGTTTCCCAATTTCCACATTTTCCTAATCGAACTCATAATTGTATACAACGGTGACGTCTAATACTATCTGAATTTCTTCACATGCTCCGATATAAACCGAAACAGCTCGATATTGACCTTCTCATTCTTCTCCTCCGCCTCAAGATACTCAGGCACCGGAATATCCGTCTGAATCTCTCCGCATATATCAATACCCAATATTCTTGAATGTCTTATATCACCGGCATATCTTTCATCATTACGACAAGCGTCAGAATTTTTTTCTTCACCCTGACCGCCAAGAAAGACACTGAGCAGGCGTTCAAGTCCATAAATTGACATATCCCCTTGACTCCAGTTCGTCTCCGTGTACTCTGTTCCGAGGACATCTTTGTCTATAGATATATACAGAGGCAGATCTGTTCTAATAAGTTTCAGCTTATTCTCAAGCAGATCACCATGCAGGTCTTCGGCGGAAAATGTCAACAATCTTCCGCTCTGACTCCCACTATAACTTTCCAAAGCCTGCTCTATATCTGACTCCGGCGGTCCCACTATCACAAGCTGCCTGAGGTTTTTATTCTGACTCAAAGCCTGTCCCGCCCAGTCTCCGCAGCTCATCATTTCTGGAACCATCGGTATCTGCATATCCGTGTGGTGATCATACATGACAAGTCCAAATGGCTCATCTATATGATCTGTTATAATCTTCGTTATATAATGATAATTTCCTGAATCGATATAATGTATACCCTGGATTCCGTACGGCTTTATCTTTTCCCAGATCCTTTTATATGCCTCTTTCGAGCAATACATATCTGTCTCTTCTATGTCCGAGCAGTCCATATATCTGAACCTGTCTATATCCTTTATATACTCGTCACAGTATACATGTGTAAAATCCAGGATCAGATTCTCGTTTTTCACCCTGTTGTCACCCATACACAAACTCCTACATATTTAACATATTTGACATGCAAAAAATCTCACACCGATGTCAATATTTTACTGCTGATCACAATCTCAATACAAAATCGCCCGACTGTATTCTAACACAACCGGACGATTTTAATCACTATTTGTCTTTCTTTTTCCTTATGTGGATCTCCGGGATTGCCACCGTGTCATATGTCACAGACGAGTCATCCTCACCCACATTATCCTCATTGTCATCATGACTCTTTGTGTTCACCTCAGGGATCGCCAGATTGTCAAATGACATATTGAATCTGTGATGCTCTTTATGCTTTTCTTTATTTCTTTCTCTCATAGTTGGTTATACCCCCTAAAGTATGTTTATGAAAAATGTAATTACCAGGCTGTTCAGGAAGTCAGCAAATAAACTTCCAATAAGCGGGATTATCAGATATGCCTTGACCGAAGGAACATAGCGGTCGCATATAGCCTGCATGTTCGCCATGGCATTTGGCGTTGCTCCCATACCGAATCCGCATGTTCCGGCGGACAGAACCGCCGCATCGTAATCCCTGCCCATCACGTTGAACACAACAAAATATGTGAACAATATCATGAGTATGAGCTGTGCCGAGAGCAGTATGATAAGCGGAAGTGCAAGCTCTGCAAGCTGCCACAGCTTCAGGGTTATCATCGCCATTCCAAGGAACAGTGACAGGCAGATACCACCGAGATTGTTGATCTCACCCATATAAATATCAAACTTACCGGAATACTCTCCGATATTTCTGATGACCGCAGCCGCGATCATCGCACCTATATATATAGGGAATGTAAGCCCTGTCTTTGTGAGGAGTTCCGATATGATGGTTCCTATTCCTACTGCTATGATGAGCTGAAACACTGCTGCCGCATACATATTGGTATGACGCTCATGTTTCTTCTCATCCTCAACCAGTATACTGTCGTCCTCAGCAACTGCAGTGTCCAGAAGCTTCTTCCTGTCTATGAGTCTCTTGCCTATTGGTCCGCCTATAAGACTTCCTGCGATAAGTCCAAATGTTGCCGCAGCCGTGCATATAGTGGTTGCCCCCTTGACATCAAAATCCTCCAGCACCGGGCCAAACGCTCCTGCAGTTCCATGACCACCTACCATAGGAATGGAACCTGTACACAAGCCAACAAGCGGATCAAGGTGCAGCAGCTTACTCACCCCGAGTGCCAAGAAATTCTGAAACACTATGAGCACCACAACCAATCCAAGGAATATGAACAACGATTTTCCTCCGCTCTTCAACACCTTAAGATTTGCCTGGAATCCAACTGATGTGAAGAAGAATACCATGCACACCTCTCTAAGCGTGTCGTCAAATGTAAATTCTGCTATGCCAAGACTGTAACACACACATGTCAGGACTGCGAAAAGCAGACCTCCTATGACCGGCGCCGGTATGCAGAATTTCTCCAGGAAATTAATTCTTTTCTTTAAAAACTGTCCCAATATAAGTACCAGAACTGACACCGCCAGTGTCTGATACATATCTATCTGTATCTCCATGTAAGACCTCTCTTATCTATATTATATACACATGCAGACATCCGTGATCAGATACCCAAGTAGCCGCTGAGCGCAAGCGAAGGAGCGATACCTTTTCACCCAATATCATCTGCATATATTCTTTTCCGCATTCAGTATATTTATTATCATCAGCTGACAACTACTGTTCAGCCGGAATCTCTATTCCTTTTTTCTGATAATAAGCTTTCGCACCATCATGAAATGGAATGGTCACGTTCTTCACTGCCTCACTCTCATCGATCTGGAAAGTGAGTGCTATGGAATACTGTATATCCTGCGAATGTTCAAAGAGAAGTCCTGTGAGCTCCTCCACTATTTCCTCATCCATATCATCTCTTGCAAGAAGCACAGCTCTGACCCCAAGAGTCTCAACGTCCTGATCCTGTCCTTCGTATGTTCCCGCCGGTATGGTGTAATCTGTATAGAAGCCATACACGGATTTAAGCCTGTCCCTACATTTATCATCTATTCCGATAAGCTTCACAGTGCACTCTTTAGACAGCTCCTCGATCACTGAAGTCTGTATACCTGCTGTACAGAAGAATGCATCTATCTGGCCTGATTTGAGTTCATTTGCCGCATCCACATAATCGAGATTTACTGTGTCTACAAGGGATTCCACAAGACCTGTCATCTTAAGTATCTGCTCTGCATTTCTCTGGGTTCCTGATTCTTCCTCGCCAACGGAAACTTTCTTGCCCTGAAGATCATCCAGGCTGTCTATGCCTGAGTCAGCCCTCACCACGATCTGACACGCCTCAGTGTACAGACTGGCAACCGCCGAGTAACCACGATACCGCTTCTTATCTGTGACCCCTGTTCCATTGTAGGCTGCATCCACCAGATCTGCCTGTGCTATAGCCATATCAATATACCCATCTGACAAGAGTCTTATATTCGCTGTAGATCCCGCAGTCGCCTTTACTTCAAATTCAAGATCTTCGTCCGCTGCCACTGCCATCTGTGCAAATGCATTTGAGAAGGCATAATACCCACCGCCAACTCCCGCTGCACCAAGCTTCACGGATCTGCTGCCCGCTCCACACCCGGCAAGGGAGAGCGTCATCAGCATGGCTGCCCCCGCTGCAGCCAATCTTTTTATCTTTTTCAGTTTCATTTTATTTTCCTCCTTATGTGACTTGGCGAAAGATCTTTCTCTTCGCTATTACCACCACCATACAACAATCGCGTATAACACGAAATAAAGGGCTTATCGCCCTTTATTATCGCCGTCCATATACCATGTACATCATTATTGTTATTTTACAACTGTATTTAGCAAAATGATATGGATAATTGTATTTTGTATCTATAAAATCATCCTGAATCCGTCTATGAGAGCTATATTATTTACTTTTTTATAATTTTTACGCCCTTATCTGCATCAATAATGCCGCCCTTCGCTGTAAGCTTTTTATTCTTTCTGACATCCCTTAAAACTGCTGATCTTCCAATATTTCGCACTTATTAATGCTGCATTATTCCGCTCTTTCTTTGATAAATAGCCATCGCTGTTGGTGTCAAAATAATACTTCACATACACTTCCCATAGATGCTGTCACCATCGCCGCAACGACCCCCGCAATAACCAATCGCTTCAACCCAGTAACAAATGTGTAATTTTTCCTGTCTCTCATTATATAAATTCTCAGCCTAAAAAAGCACATTTCTATTGTAAATAAATAAACTTAAAAGTCAACTCCGTATTGCTGCTTATTATTTTTTATCATATTGTATTTTCTTGCAAATGCCGGAGCACCCTGTTATCAAAAATAGAGTGTTTAGAGACCAAGACCGTCCACACCGCTCCGGAATATAAACAAAACAAACGGCGGAGTCATTGTCTCCGCCGTTTATTTAAAACACATATATCAAAGTGACTTTACCACTCGTGCACCTCTACTTCTAACCCCCACGTGCTGAACAGTGAATCCGCAGCCTCCTCCACAGTCTGACCATCAGGAAGTGCCATGTAACTTCCACTCACGCTCACTATTCCGTCACCACAGTTACTATAGGCTATCCACAGTGCACATTCCTCCCCAGCTGGGATCACCCACACCTGATCCAGCACCGGTTCACTTACTACATACGCCTGATCATACCTAAGTATTGATGATGCCGCCAATGCACTCGCTCCCCCAGCGCTGGCGGTCACATAATTTCCAAATGCCAGGCACGCATTTTTTTCAACACGGTCTCTGGCCGTATCGGACAGGGACGTTTCACCATCAGTCTGCCCCATAATGAATTTTGCTGCTTTATCCGAGATTATCACAACTGCAATCTTGCCACTTGTGTCGGCTATATTATCACCCCAGTCACTTGCGACTTCAGCAACCTCGTCACTTCCGCCCATTATCTTTATATAAGCTTCATCATTTGCAAGTTCGTTCACCGAAGCCGCCACATCTAGGGCAGTCTCCTTGAACCACTCCTCATCTGGTGTATTGACCTTGAACTTTCCTTGACTCTCTATACCCGATTTGGTTCTATCTGTTTTATCACTGCTTACCACTGATGAACATCCCGCAAGTCCCACCAGTGCCGCAAGCACACATATCACAATTCCTGTCTTTTTCATATTCCATTTACCCTTTTTTTCTCGATATAAGCCCATTTTTAATGTCTTATTATATAAAGAAACATTCTCCCATATTTTTCTCAAGTATCCATATCCTCGATTTGTCTATAATACAATAACTCCATACATTTACACAACCGTTTAAAACTTAAATAATCTTTTTTCTGCCCGTAGGGTATTTGTAGTGAGTCCTGCAATATAGTGTGTGTATGACAAACAAATAACACTGATGTGTTATTACCTAAAACGTAAAAAGGAAATCCTGTGGTGGCTTGAAAACGACAATGACCACCCGTCCGGATATTCAATGGATATTACATCTTAGCTCTACTTGTCACTTAAACACTTCCTGTCCATGTTCTTTAAAGTACACCATCATCTCATGAGTAAGGCTCAGGTGCTCCGGATAGTCTGGGATATCCTCACGATTCACCCACTCTCCGGTTGCAAGCTCCTGTCTGTCTATGGTCAGATGTCCGTCACCGCCCTCCGGTATGTCTGCCTGACAGAAATAACCCATGAGAAGATTGCTGTCATAGCCCCATGGCTGTGACTTGTAATAAGTGATATTCTTAACGCTGATGCCGACCTCCTCCATGACCTCCCGTCTGACGGTCTGCTCAGCGCTCTCCCCTATCTCGGTAAATCCTGCTATCAGGGCATATCTCTTGTACTCCCTGCCCGCATATGTGGTAAGTATGATCCTGTCGCCGTCGATCACGCCCACTATGACAGCAGGAGCTATGACTGGAAATATCAGCCTGCCGCATGACGGACATCTGAGCATCCTCTCTTTCTCATCATGAACAGTTCTCTCTCCACAGGCACCACAGAACCTGTTGGTCCTGTACCAAAGCGACAGATGCCAGCCTGTCGCCGCCGCAAGAACCGCAGTCTTCGGATGGCAAGCCCTTGTCTTATACATGCTTCGGTATTCATATCCCGGGGCAGCAAGTCTGTTATCTCCATTCCACATAAAATATGCGGTATCATCTATTGAAAATAAATAGACCAGATTACTTTTACATTCGGCAGTATCCACAGAATTATCAAGTCTGTCAATTCTATCACCAGCAGTTTTCTCATTACTGATATCCTCTATTTTCCTGCCACATCCAGTTATTTTCTTCAGTTCACCGTACGTCATAAACACCAGCCGGTTCTCATCGTCCATCACCTTTGCAAATATCATTTTCTCAGAAAAAGAGAGAACCATATCGTGATCCTCTGGTTCTCTCCTGTTACTATATTGATTATTAAACCTCTGTGGTTCTATATCCTGTATCATGTCTGTATTCTCCATCTTACTCTATTGTATTCCGATATCAGAACGCATCGTTATAATATTTTGACAAATATTCTTATAAATTTCTGTTCTGATATACTTTATGCTCCAATGAAAAACACATTTGCGACAACACGCTCTGTAACTAATATATCAATATTTATTCTTCATACGCTTTACAAATTAGCGGTATGAAGCTGTGCATGTAAAGTATCATCAGAACATATAGTACAACTAGGATTATACATATAATACCCGGAATTGACAACATACTATGGCTCTTCATACCCCTGTAAAACACAGAAGATCTTCTCATCTCCGTTCATCTCGCTGGCTTTCTTTCTGAAGTAGCTGTATCCGCTTTATTCTGATAGACACTTCCAGCGTGCAGGCAATAAACAACTCCTCTATTCTACACTTTTTTCACCGGGCTTCTATATATCGCAGTGCGATATACAGCAACACTTTCTGTTATACAGCTATCACAAAGCACTTCTCCTGACTGTCAAGTTCTGCCGCTCTGCCCCTGTCTCTTGCACTTGTGATATATATGACCTTTGCAAATCTCTCTACAGTATTGTGCCTTATTATATGATCCACCACACTGTACTCGCCACCGGAGGCAACCGTCCCAAGCAGCTCCTGAAGCATTACATCATACTCGGAATACTCAAATACATCTCTATGAACAACCTTTGTCTGCGCCGTGTTCATTCTGTACACCGTATGCCCGGTCGCCGACTGCATGAGTTCCTTACTGATCGTTGCCACAGCCTCTATGATCTTCTTATTCTCCATTTTATCATTCGTAGAGGAATAATCAAATGCCAGCATAGTTGACATATCATTAGGTCTGTCAAATTCTTTGACCATAATATCATCAAATTTTGCAGACATCTTCCAGTGAATCTGCTTTATGCTGTCACCTATGACATATTTTCTGATCTGCAGTATCTCAGAAACATCATTACCTTTAATATGCTTATAATTGACGTCGCTGTCACTGGACTTATTTCCCTCAAACTCCTGTAGTACTTCATCCGATTCATCAGGATATTGATAGAAATAGCAGTCCCCATGTGGTCTCAACTTCTTTGCTGTGATTCCCATCCAGTCATATACCTTTATCCCGAATATATCAATGTTGATTCGTCCACAGTATTTGCTTCCTATCGGGACTTCGTAGGTGCTTGTCTTTTTTGCTCCGACCGAGCAATCCACAGTCGCATTACAATCTGATGCAAATACAACATTCTGGCATCCAAACACAACCCTGACATGAGGCGCCGGAAATACTGAACTGTTCTCAACGCACAATTGGAGCTGTCTGTCCTCCGAAAGCTCATTCAGTATCGTAAAGCTGATCTTTATCTTCTTTGCTACAAACAGATTGATAATAGCTGATATGAGCCAGGCTCCAATTACCGCTGCCGCAATCCATAAAGTATACAGATTATTTGTCCATATGTACGCCAAAAGGAGCAGTATAACTATTATTATGTATTCTATTTTAGTTCTCATATCTATACCTCTCCTACCTTAGTGCATTCCAGAATCCCATTTTGATCTTGCTCAGTATATTTTCTTCATGCACAACCTTCTTCTTCATATCAAGAGCCGATGACCTCACAAACCGTGCATCCTCTTCAGTTGGTATATACCTGCTGAACTTATACTGCTGTAACAATTCCAGAAGCTGCGGACTTATGTTATCTTCCAAATTCTTCTTCTGGTAAGACATGAGCGCCGCCATATAATCTCCGGACGCAGCAATAGACTTTTCACTATCCTTGTCATTCATTCTCTTTCTTCTTAGAATCGCACAGATTATTCTTCTTATTATCAGAACAACTGCAAATAACGCCACAAGTCCAAGAATTATATATCCGATAAACAGTACAGTCTCCATCGAGCCGCCACCGCCACCGTTATCTTCCTGCTGATCTTCCGGCTCAGGCGGAATTGTCTGCGGTGTTGTTCCACTATTTGCATTGGACATACCTGTATCATCGTCATCCGAATAATATCCGGGTGTCACCTCTATCGGGATGAAACCCAGTCCACCTGCATATATCTCAACCCACGCATGAGAATCCTCATCGGTGACAGATATCACATCCGATCCAGCCTCAGGGTTCACAAGATATCCCTCCACATATCTGGCCGGTATACCATAATATCTGAAAAGCATTGTGGCTGCCGTTGCAAAATGTGCTGAATATCCTGATTTGTGCTCACTGAGCATCTCTATTACAAAATCTTCATCGCCTGAATATTCATCTGCATCGTTACTGTAGGACATATTTCCCGCTGTATAATCACGCACAACTTTAATTGCGTCGAACGGATTCATCTTTTGTCCGGCATTTGGAGCATGACTGTCCAAATACGCCCTCAGGTCATCCGGAACATCTTCGTAATAAGTCCTCGCAAATGTACCATATACATTCTCACTGTCATGAAACAGCTTATCTCCCGTCTGATCCTGATACCACGTCTCTCCGTATATGGCTTTATAATCATTGTTCATTACGTCCACCATATCAAAGAAATAATCCTTTTCGCGGCCAAGTCCCTGTGATCTGAAATTCACATCATTCTTAGGTGCGTACAGATTTTCAAGCGAGCCATATGTGACACATTCCGGCACATACTGGTATTTCCTTCTCGCCGATATGTTGGATACCTCAACATATATACTATTTTCTTTTGCCTCTCCGCCATGTTCCGCTGACTGTGTTACATAAGCTGAAAGATTGGTAAGCGGTGAATAATCATTGCTTGAAAACCAGTCAAATACACCCTCGTAATCTCCGCCATATATCTTGAGGTCGCTGTCCTCCCAACCGTCTTCCGTATACTTCGATCCAACGAATCCCCTCATATACATCTGCTTTGGCTGTGACATCCTGATCTGAAGTCTCTCTTCTCCTGTTATCACTGTTTCATTGTATCTTGAAAATTTGCCCTCAGGATAATCACTTTTTCCATATACGACATTCTCTCCATGATACTGCATATTTGTCTTGATATCATCAACGATCTGAAGCGGACTGTAGGTCATGAACATATACACCGCCATAGTTACCCCCGCCACAACAGCCATACAGATTCCAAGATGTATATACATGTCTGCGGTTATCTTTCCATGGACATTTCCCACGTACATTACAAGAACCACACTCACAAGACCAGTCATCAGCCATACCGGGTGCCCCTCTCCCTTGTATATCATAGGAAGCGTGACTGCAAGAAATACCAGCAATGCAGCTAGAAGATTAAGTCTGGCCTTTACGATCAAAGCTACAACAGCAGCTGTGACAACAGAGAAAATCATCACTGTTATCAACTCATCTGTCTTTGCAGTGCTCTCATCGACGACAAACATCAGGTTAGCCATAGCCATATTTTTGTTTACAGTTGTCAGGATGTCATTCGCAATCTTCGCAAATCCATTTCCAACCTGATTCAGCATTGCACCACAGACCGATGCCACGACCACAACAAACGCCGTATAGCCAATGATCGCTGATTTCTTTTTTCTGAGCAAAAATTGGAATAAAAAACCTCCAGCAAGCGCTCCCGGTAGCACAGCAGCAACTCCAGCACTCATATTAAATCCGGATACTATTCCCATAAGAATACTGAGAGAAGCCACGCCTGTGATCAATCCTCTGAGTATCCATGTGTTCTTTGACGAAGCCTTTATTCCACTTATGTCAACTGAAATCTCATTTCCCATAAGCTACTCCACTTCTTCTATGTCTATAATATCTATATCACCAGGGGTGTCATCATCCCCGCCTATGCCACGTCCGCCTGAACCATCGCCTCCGGAGCCGCCGTCTCCAGAACCGCCTTTTCCGCCTTTGCCGTCTTTACCACCATCACCTGAACCACCGTCGTCTACGCCTATTCCATCTTCTCCGCCCGGCTGATCATCGCCACCGTCAGCCGGTATTACCTCTGGTTCGTCCTGTGGATTCTGATCTGGTTCATCAGGCTTGACCTGTGTGTCATCCTCTGTAGCTTTCTCTGTGTCAGCCTGGGTTGTTGCCTCTGTGGTTGCCTCTGTAGTCGCCTCCGTGGTTGCTTCTGTGGTTGCCTCTGTAGTTGCCTCCGTGGTCGCCTGTGTCGTCATTTCCGTGGTTGCCTCTGTGGTCTGATCCTCAGTCTTTTCTCCGGAATCATCCTCCGTATTGTCATTTTCTTTATCAGCCATATCAGCAAACTTCTGATCGTTCATACGCTCCTCTGTATTCTGGTTGTTTTTCATTGTAAATTTGGATTTTTCTCTGGCACAGCCCGTTGCTGCAACAGAAAGTATCAGTCCGGCCACAAGGAGACCATATATCTTCTTTCTCATCGCATATTCTCCTATCTAAAGCATGTTGCTTAACTAAGTATGTCTATCTTCTCGCTCCATTTATCACAGGAGGCTTTACCTGTCCCAATATACCCTTAACTATATTTTCTTCTGCATTTTTCTCCCTGCGGGCAGAAGGTGTAAGCACAAGTCTATGCATAAATACATCGAATATCACTGCCGAAACATCACTTGGAATAATGTAATTTCTTCCGTTCATGTAGGCGCAGGCTTTTGCAAGATTGGCAAATGCCTTTGTTCCTCTCGGACTTATTCCACACTCTATCTTGTCATGATGTCTTGTTGCATCAACAAGAAGAGATATATATTCCGCAACTTCCTGTGAAATATATGTCTGTGCAACCTGTGTTCTTATCGCTACGAGCTGCTCAAGATTCATAACAGGAACTATCTGATCTATCGGATTACCTCCATGATCTTCAAGGATCATAGCCATCTGGCTCTGAACATCCGGATATCCCATACTGAGCTTAACCATAAATCTATCCAGCTGGGAATCAGGAAGTGCCTGTGTTCCACCGGATGTAATAGGGTTCTGAGTCGCTATGGTTACAAACGGATTCGGAAGCTTATATGTGCTGCCCTCCGCCGTAACCGTTCCCTCTGCCATAGCCTCAAGGAGTGCAGCCTGTGTCTTGCTTGAAGTTCTGTTGATCTCATCAGCCAGCAGAAGGTTTGTGAATACAGGACCCTTTGTAAACTGCATTTTGTTTGTCTCTTTGTTAAGGATAGAATATCCCACTATATCACTTGGCATCGTGTCCGGTGTAAACTGTATTCTGTCATCATTAAGACTCATTGCCTTTGCCAGTGACTTGGCAAGTGTAGTTTTACCAAGTCCGGGGTTATCTTCAAGCAGTATATGTCCTGATGCAAGAATAACCATAATAACCTTGCATATAACCTCATCTTTACCCTTTATTGCCTTTTTTATCTCCAATATTAACTGTTGTATCTGCTGATTCATTCTCTTTTCTCCATCTCAAGTTATACTATATGTCTACAGGCTATCATCTCTTCCACTTTGCGTACACCCTTGTTCCGGCAGCAAGTCTTGTACTGATGGTCACCTTTATCTCTCTTCCTGCCTTCTTGTAGTACCAGCCGTCGAATTTATATCCGTTTCTCTTCGGAGTATAAAGCTGTCCCTTGCAGAATGATGGGCTTGTCTTAAGTGTCTTTCCCTTTACAAATGCAACCGTCCTGATCGACGTGCTATTACCTATCTTTCCACCATTTGGATTAAATGTAACAGTCTCTCGCTTGTTGCATACATCACAGAACGTTGCCCAATCAGTATATGTGTATTGTCCCTTTGAATCTTTATACTTCGCACGCACCTGCACTACTATATAACCAAGTGAATATGGAACCTTAAGTCCCTGTCCGAGCGGTTTTCCGCTCTTCTTAGTTATAGCATAAACTCTGGCACTCTTTAATCCCGCTGTATTTTTCGCATATCTGTACTGAAGCGAAACAAATTTTTCATCATTATTCCATGACACTTTCACAACTTTATTTCTATTGTCAAGTGTAGATCCATTCTTATCTACCTTAAGCTTCTTCCAGCGTGCTGTGAGGGTCAGTGATCCAACGATCTTATCACCGCGGACTGCTTTATAGATCTTATTTCCTTTCTTGTAATACCATCCATCGAATAAATATCCCGATCTCTTCTCAAATGCACCGACTGCAGATTTACTTCCAAGAGTGCTTTTATATGCATACGAGACAGTCTTGACAACCTTTCTGCCGCTTCTGTCTCTATAGCCAAGGTCAAATTTTACATTGTAGTTAGGTCTTCTAATATCCGCATACAAAGTTAGCGACTTGTCTACTCTGCTGGTCGCTGTCACATAATGCTTTGTGCTTCCAATCTGATAATACCATCCAAGGAAAATTTTATTATCGCGTTTCTGTTGTTGTGACAGACCCGGCACATGATTTCCAAGCTCCGTTCTCCAGTTGTATGTTTTTGTAACACTGCTCTTTCCCCCCAGCGTTCCGCCTTTACAATCGAATGTTATATTATACTTTTTAATCTGCCATATTGGATAGATGGTTATATCTCCTGCCTTCCGGTATTCTGTCTCAGAAGTTATCTTTGTTCCACTAGGAGTCTTCCATCCCTTGAAATCGTATCCTCTAAGCGTCGGAGTCGGAAGCTTTGAATAGAAAGTACTTCCGTAATACACTGGTATTTCCTGTCTTGTATTTGCCGGCAGTGATGCAACACCCTCTTTGGTAACTATATCCAGCATAACCTTGTATTGATTCGGCTTCCACTGGGCATATAATGTGATCACCGTAACATATGGATCATCTGCGCTTGGAACTCCGGTTGCAAGTACCTGATAATCAGCCTTTGGTCTGATCTTGTCATCTACTCTCTTTCCTGAACCATCAACAGCTGTATTCCATGAATCAAAATAATATCCACTTCTTAAATCCGGCTCAGGAATCGAAATGTTGAATCTCTCATTATCACTATATGTGAGTTCTTTATCCCGAACAGTACTTTGAGTTCCAGTCTCAAAATGTATTATGTATTTGCCACATACCCATATACCATATAGCACAACTTCCTCGCCATCCTCAGTCGCAAGAGATATATCGTATGTCTCTCCCGCCTCAAATGTCTTAGACGTATCACTTTCATTCACCTCTGTGCACCACTTTACAAAATGATATCCGTCCCTGTTCATCTTGGATGAATCAAACTCAGGTATCGTAAACGGCTTTCCATATTCACATTCTATACTATCTGGTGGAGTTCCTTCTCCTTCCTCTCCAACCTCAAATCTTATTGTGTATTTTACCGGTGTCCACTGAGCATAAAGCACATATGTTTCAGGTGTTGCAATCAGGTTCTTTACAAGTTCTCCCTCCTGATACTGCTGTCCACTTCCATCTGGCTCGGTATTCCAGCCGGTGAATCTGTATCCAGGGCATGAGAAATTACACAAACCAAGCTTTTTTTCTTTATCATATACGCACTGAACATCCGGCTGATATCCCGCAGCCACGATTCCCTCCGGCGCATTTGCATCAAACTTTATATTATAATTTATAGGCTTCCACACCGCATACAGACTCACTATTATGTTTGCATCTGCAAGGTTAAGTATAGCCTCATCTATATCATAGTCAGCATCCCCATTTGGACTTTTCGCCCATCCCACTAATGTATACCCTTCTCTACTGCATGTGATTCCTGACAGGTTAAATGAGGAAGCATATGTCACATCTCCATAGACAACCGATGGTCCTGTCACATTTCCATTCGTCACCGCACCATGATTTCCGTCAACAATAACTTTGTATCTGATCGGCTCCATCTTAGCCTGAACTGTAACTGTACCATTGTTTACCGTAGTAGCATTTTTGATGGATGTCACTAATGAACCATTATAGTACCATCCCTTGAACTCATACCCCTTACACCTTACTATATTCTGTGGCAGTGTAACGGTTGTATCATAGGATGCTGTAACATATGTTTTATCATATGTCACTGACGCTTGTATATTTTCATTCTTATTTGTCCAGCATCTTGTACTTGTGAAATTTATTCTGTACTGTATAGGTGTCCACACTGCATATAGATTTACAACCGCACCGGATGTCGATGACAGATTTATTACAGAAGCGCCATCATTATATGTCCTGCTTCCATTTGCGGTTAATGACCATCCGCTGAATACATATCCGGTCTTTGTAAATATATTAATTGATAATCCCCTCTGATTGTCATAAGTCATAGACTGATCCGGCTGACTTCCCTGACCTCCGTTCGCATTGAATCTTACTTTATATGTGATCGGAGTCCATCTTGCATAAAGATTTATCGCACCGGTTGGTGTGATCTTGCTTATAGATGCCCCAGGGGTATACTTTGTACCGGTTCCGTCAGCCTTTGTGTTCCATGAGCTTATAGCGTATCCGTTTTTTCTAAATGCTGTATTCGCAAGGAATTTGCTGTTTTCACTTCCATACTTCAAGGTCTGCGTTGTTTTGCCTGCAGGTGAGGTATTGTTATTGTATGTTACAACATAATTTTTTGAAATTACCGTGCCACCAATTTTATATGTATTCTTAAAGAGATTATATTTTGATGCATTGTATGTATAGGTGGTACGTGATGATGCTATACCCTTAAAAGCGTTCGAGCCGATAGTTGAGATCGCTGAGCATGTCTCGGCATTTATCACATTTATCTTCGAACACCCTTCAAATGCCGAAACGCCTATCTTACTAAGCCTTGATGGCAGATATAACTGATTCTTAGTGTTTCCCACCAATTTCTTGTCGCCGTAAAACGCACTGTCTCCTATCGTTGTCAGCTTTGTGTTTTCGATCAGCTTAATGTGCTCCAACGATGTACATCCCTTGAACGAATTCGATGATATAACGATAAGATTGACTGCCTTGCCCAGATTGACATTCGTAACTTTAGTATTGCCTGAATATGCACTCGGTGCAATGCCTGTTACATCATAGGATTTCTTATTATACTGGATTTTAGCCGGTATTATGATCTCCCCCGAACTGACACCGGATACCCCTGCCTTTGCCGGCTTGATCGAGCACCTTCCTGTAGATGTGTTTATCCACACCTTCCATTTCTTATCATCTGATGTCACTCCGCTATATGTGGCTGCACTGACTTTGAGTGTCATACTCCCTATGACGACCAACATTGCCAGCACTGAACATAACCACAGTGAAACCTTTTTCATTCCCTTCATATGTTTTTCCTCCTCATGAAATTAGTCAATAATCAGTCAATGGATTTACTTACTTGTGGTCTTACTCGATACACTACTCCACGAGCCATATGTCTTTCTTCCATTCTTAATAGCATATGATCTCGCTCTAAAATAATATCTGGTCCCGGCTTTCAGTCCTCCAACCTGAGTTACATATACGTTGCCTCCGCTTACCTTGCCGTATACCGTTCCGGCTCCGCCGAATCCGGATGATGTCGAATACTGTACCTCATAGCCTGCTGTATTCTTTATCTTCTGAACATTAAATGTCACCCTGACCTTCCTTGTAAGATCTGTCCAGTGTGCATAAAATGTACAATCCTTATTCACCTTAAATGACGCACTCACTCTAGAACCACCCGTCGGTGAAGTATACCAGCCCGCAAATGTTGCCTTGTCCTTCTTTGCAGTAGGAAGAGTTCCCAAAGATTTTCCCGCCATAATAGTCCTGACTCCATTCGGAACTGCATTACCACCATTCGTATTGAATGTAACTGTATAATTTCGTTCTTTCCAATGTGCATACAGGGTGATGTCACTGTCAGAATCCACCTCTGTTCCACTGCTGTACTGTGTTCCGCCTGTTCGTCTTGTAAACCAGCCAAGGAAATCATACCCATCTCTTCTTGCCGTAGGCAGTACGCCACATGTCTCTCCAAACTCTACAGTCTTCTGTGACTTGGCAACCGTTCCGCCATTTGCATTAAATGATATTATGACCGGAGCCGGAGACCAGTCTGCGTACAGGGTAATGGTCTCCCCTTCATCCTCTGGCTCATACTGTATCTGTGCTCCATCTCTGTAGGCTTTTCCGGAACCATCTTTCTCCATATTCCATCCATTGAACTTCGCACCCAGCTTCTCATATGTACTGTCCTTTAGTTTATGCAAGGATGCACTTGCAACATTCTCCGATGACATAAAGCCCTGACCGCCGTTCGCATCGTACACCAGCTTATATGTGACCTGCTTCCACATGGCCTTTAATCTTATATCGCCTTCCTGCGCTGTTCTATTTATTCTAGCTCCATCCGCATACTTTACCGTATTCTCACCGTCTATTGCCCAGCCTGCAAACAAATAACCTTTCTTTTTATATGTACAATCCGGGATTCGGCTTACCTTTCCGCACTCCAACGTGAGCATCTGCATCGTACCGGTTCCTCCTCCGGACTTGAATAGGACATTATATGTCTCTGGAGCTTTCCAGACCGGCTTAAGTGTTACTGTCAGATCCTTATCAGCAAACATATACAATGCATATATTTTCGACTCATTTACTCTGTTCTCTCTAATATCTGAATCCGATATCAGAATAGTTGGATTATCTGTTCCTTCAAGCTGCTCCACAGTCCATCCCGCGAACTCGTAAGCTTCTTTTGTCAGCATGTTTGAAAGCTTATCTGCGTAAAGCTTTCCGCGCACGCATGTCACATCCCCCATCGTATTTTCTGCACTGCTTCCATCGAATCTGATGGTGAGATCTTTATATACCGGATTAGGCAGGAATCCACAATCCTCGGAAGCTACATATTTTGAACCACTGGCATAATCGCTCTGCTTGTCTATATTAGGATACATCTGTTTATAGTTTGCCGACGAATAATCAACTCTGATCCATCCATCCCCTGTCGCTATGTCGGATATATGCTTTTTTATCTCTTTATAATTGCCATCAGGATCAGTATAGTTATATGTAATATCCGCATCCAAATATTGATCTAGAGGATTCACAACCTGCTCATATCCTTCCCTCGCTGTACTAAATGTATTGTATGAATATACAAGCTTTCCATGTATTCCGCTTCTTAAAGAATACCAACAAGTAGAATACGCTTTTTCATAAACGGCAAACAGTGTTATCTCATTTTCTGTGGTAAGTCTGTTTACCATTCCTTTGTATGCTGTTCCCGTGCCATCCGCTTTTGTATTCCAGCTCTTAAACCAGAATCCGTCTCTGACAGGTCCGTTTCCTGCTGGAAGATCTACAAACTCTGTATACTTTATATCCTCTTTCTTTGTCATGTTCTGTGTTCCATCGTTTGCCATAAAGATAATCGTATACAAATGTTCTATTGTATTGGCATAAAGTCTGTAGACCCCATCCTTCGATGCCTTACATGCAGTATCACCGGCATAATCCCTGAAACTGCTATCCTTATACCATTCATATTTGAATCCTGTAGGTGCCTTTGGTGTAATGGACGACAATTTCACCGACTGGTTGTAACCCACTGTCTTTGATACTTTTTTCACCCATGTGCTTCCCGACTTCACATACATTTCTATATTGTAATTTCTTACTATGACGCTGCCTGAATTTACAATCTGAGGGTCTAAGCACTCTTGTTTTACATTCACATTATTAACATATATTACCCCTGTATACGGACATGGTTCTCCTATGATCCGCTCGTACAAACTTCCATTGTCATCTCTTAACAGTTTTGTTTTAACATTTGTTGCAAATGCTTTACTGTTAATTGTCAATGAATCAGATGCTATATCAATATTGACCAGACTGGTACATCCCAAAAAAGCACTTTCTCCTATACTCTTTATACTGGCCGGAAGATTAAGTCTGGTGATTCCTGTACCTCTGAACGCTGAACCGCCTATGGTCTTGCATCTGCTGCCCCCTTCAAATGTCAGCACTTTGAGTGCTTCACAATGTTCAAAAGCACTTTCCCCTATGCTGGTCACGGACTTCGGGATATTTATGCTTGTCAGCTTCGTTGCAAAGCCAAATGCTGAAGCACCTATAGTTTTACACTTACTCTTATCCTCAAATTTCACACTGGTCAACGTATCACAATTGCCGTAAAACGCACCCTCTCCTATAGTCTCCAGCGAAGCTGGAAATTTCACGGTGGATACTCTAGCTGAAGAGAACGCTGCCTCGCCAATATATTTGCACTCTGAATTCTTCTCGAACCTCACATTGGTGATCTTGTCACGCCAAAACGCATAACTATTTATCTTCTCCACAGATGCCGGTATGGTCAGCGTTTTTGTCACACACACATAACTAAACACACACTCGCTTGGAATACCTATCTCAACCACAGTATATTTCTTGCCATTTTTCCCTGTAACTGTTCCCGGAATGGCTACATTATTTCCGCTTTCTCTTGTATAACATACAAGTCTGGCTGTCGCCTTGTCCGAGTTGATTATCTGGAATTTCCACTTTCCATCACTACTTACATTTGTTGCTGAGGCGTTGGCACTGATAGATGCCGAATTGATCATTAGAACTGACAGGATGAGAACTATCACTCCTGCGAATATCGTGAGTCTGAATCTTGAAGTCTTCATATTCTATTTTCTCCCCTTTTTATATGCTAATTTTGCTGCCGCTTTGTCACAAAACCGATCCATGTGCAGACTTGCCCTTTTACATCTAAAATACAACGTGACGTTGTTTAGTGTCAATGTCATAAATAACAGATGATTTTTGTATATATTTACCATCTTCTTTGCAATTATCTTTACAAGTAATTGTACACAAAAAATGGTGTCAGCCTCATCTCCGAGATTGACACCATTATCTGCATATGTATTTTTCGTATTTCTTCCTTATTATAATATTATAGTGTTATAATGATCATATTATAAATAGATTTTTATTACTTCTAATACTTCATCTTATTCTTACTGCTTTTTATGGATCTTAAGCCTCTGCCTTCTCAGCATTCTCCTTCTTCATAAGAACGAGCTTCTTGATACATGTGATAGCCACTATGATACCAAGAACGATGAGGAATACTGCAACTATAAGCTGAAGTCCCTCTACAAGGAATGTTGCTGTACCAGCCTGGAACTTCTGAATATTGCCTATTACATTGAGCACGATGGCTGTGAATGTAACAGCAAGCATTATCAGCATAGGTGGGTAGAGCATTGCGTGCTTTCTGTTTGTTGCCTTGAGGAATACTGCTACACCTATAAGTACAAGGGCTGCAAGCATCTGGTTTGCTGATCCGAAGAGTGGCCATACATTTGAATATCCACCCTTGCAGAGAAGGTAACCAAAGAACAGTGTTATAACTGTTGCAAAATACTTGTTTGTGAGCACCTTCTGCCATGCAGGCATCTTGGATGTATCTGTTGTATCTCCCATGAAGAGCTCCTGGAATGACATACGTCCGATACGTGCAACTGAGTCAAGTGATGTAAGGGCAAGGGCTGATACACACATGGTCATGAATACATTTGCAACTGAGTTTGGAAGGCCAAACTTCTCGAGGAATCCTGCGATACCCTGTGAGAAGATCTGGAAAGGTGTAAGACCCTCCGGAGCCTTGCCGTCAGCTGCTACTGCACCAACTACTATAAGTGAGATAACTCCGAGGAGTGTCTCAAGTATCATTGCACCGTAACCTACGAAAAGCATATCTTTTTCATTCTTTACTGTCTTTGATGATGTTCCTGATGAAACAAGGCTGTGGAAACCGGAAACAGCACCACATGCGATCGTTACAAACAGTGTTGGGAACAGATAACTCTTAACACCTGTTGATGATACAACTGAGAAACCGTTGAAAGCATTCAGGTTCATGTCCGGATGTCCGACCAAGACACCGACAAATGCACCGATCAGCATGCCTACGAGCATGAATGTTGTCATGTAATCTCTTGGCTGCATGAGTAACCACATTGGAAGCACTGATGCGAGGAAGAGGTAAGCCATGATGACGTAATTCCACTGGTCACCTGTCAGGTACCAAGGAAGCTTCATACCAACTGCAAACATTGCAACGATGAGGACGATGGCTACTATAGCTTTGAGCCACTCCTTCATATTCTTGCATGTCTTCATAACCACACCGAATACCATGGCTACTACTATGAACAACATTGAAACTGTTGCCGCTGCAGCACCATTGAAGTTCTTTGTCACAGCTCCGTCAGCACCTGCTGTGAAACCGTTAAATGTCGATGAAACCATCGATGTAAATGCTGCTATAACAAGAAGAGTAAAGAGCCAGCAGAACAGTGAGAAGAATCTTCTTCCAGCCTTTCCTATGTACTTCTCGATGACAAGTCCTATCGACTTACCACCATTTTTAACTGACGCGTAAAGTGCACCAAAATCCTGAACTGCACCGAAGAATACGCCTCCGACAAGCAGCCAGAGTAAAACTGGAACCCATCCGAACATGGCTGCGATGATAGGTCCCTGAACAGGACCGGCACCTGCTATCGATGAAAACTGATGTGCGAATACTGTAAGCTTTGATGAAGGAACATAATCCTTTCCATCCTCGTTTGCAACTGCCGGGGTCTTTGCATTTGGATCTACACCCCACTTCTTTGCAAGCCATCTTCCATAGCCAAGATAACCAGCACCTAAAACTACTACTGCGATAAGAATGATAACTAAACTATTCATATCTTTCTCCTTTCTCCCGCCTTGCAGCGGCTCCTTTTTTAAGTATATGCCTGCTCATGAATCCGTAATGACCTCAAGCTGGCTGATACATGATTTATTCGTACAAAGAGTTTATACATAAAAAACACATTAAAAAAAGGCTTTCGTCTCTATGCATTCTCATAAAGACGAAAGCCTGTATACTTCCGCGTTACCACTTTATTTGCCATCATAATTAAATTAATGGCCTCTCTAACCTCATCTCGCCTGACCACTACTCAATGTCTATTGAAATAAGCTTCTATGTAACGGTAGAAAACCGGTGACACCTAGTGTCCCTGATATCTCATGACCAGGGAATTCAGTGCACTGCTCGCAGAGGATAATCATCAAGGACATACACCGTCTCACACCAACCGGCGGCTCTCTGAAGTATGCGATCTTTGACGACCGTATTCTGTTCTTTGCATTTGCTCTTTGTTCGGTACCTAAACTAGCACTGAAGTATTTTATTGTCAACCCATTTTTGCAAGTAAATAAAAACTCGCATTTTTTTCAAGTGTTTCAGCGATATATGTACGCCTGCGACATATTTTTTCTTGTGAAAACAAAGTATTTTTATCATCGGCTCTCAAGACGTTCATACCATCTCTTTCTTTCCTCGTCCGACCGGGATCTGTGCCAGAAGTATTGCGGCAAATATCAGCCCGCATCCTGCAAGCTGTCTTACCCCCATACGTTCTCCAAGGATGATCCAGCCGGCAATAACAGAAAATACCGACTCAAGGCTCATGATCATTGAAGCGACAGTGGGATTTAGTCCGTTCTGTCCAACTATCTGAAGTGTATATGCCACGCCACACGACAACACTCCTGCATAGAGTATCGGAATCCACGCACTCAATGTACCGAGAGGCTGCACCCATGCCGCAATTCCAGCCACACTGTGATGCATCTCCGAGAAAAACGCTGGGAATATGCTGAGAATTCCGCATACCCAGAACTGTATACATGACATTCTGACTCCATCCACAAGCGGTGAGAAATGGTCTATCACAAGTATATGTACTGCAAAAAGCAATGCACATACAAGCACCATGAGATCACTGCCCTGAAATGACAGTGAGCCACTCATGCAAAGCAAATAAAGCCCCACCACAGCTATAACTATTCCAAGCCATATATTCCAGCCACATTTCTTCTTCAAAAACAGACTCAGAATTGGAACCAGCAATATGTAACACGCTGTAAGAAATCCCGCTTTGCCCGCCGGTGTTCCCATATAAAGACCAAGCTGCTGAGCAGAGCTTGCCAGGAACAGAACAGTTCCACAGCATATACCTCCAATCACAAGTCTCTTTCTATCTGATCTATTGCGCGGTTTCCTATCAGATGGTTTTATCCTGTCAATTATAAATATGACCGGTATAAGAACAGCACCGCCGATCAGCGATCGTATTCCGTTGAAAGAGAACGGTCCAACCGCATCTCCTCCCTGTCTCTGTGCAACAAAGGCTACGCCCCATATAAAAGCTGTCAAAACCAGCAGCAGTGAATTCCTTACCTGTCTACTCTTCATCTCTGAAACCTCTCGTTCTTTTTAGTCCGTGCCACAGCATAAAACCATATGGGCACTCTCTTAGGTGTTGAGAATTGAACTGAGAACTTCCCTGGCGAACCCCATCTCAAGCAGCAGTTTTTGCTGTGTTTCTTTATCAATCCTCTCAACAGTTTTATCATTTTCCCGGTGAAGAAACAAGTCCCCATGTATATATATTTTACCGTTTTACTACATACACAAAAAACGGCAATGGAGTTCATATGGCTCCATTGCCGTTTTTAAATTCGGAATAATAATTCTATTCTAGACATATGTCAAGAATTTATTTTGATAAAGCGTTAAAATGCGATAAAATCCTTCTTTCAATATACTAAGGCATATCAGCACATTCATAAACTATATCCAGACTTCAGTCTGTGCTCAAATTCATCCTTTGAAAGAGGCTTATCAAACACATATCCCTGTACTATATCACAGCCAAGCTTTTTCAAATAGTCAAGCTGCTGAAGTGTCTCAACTCCCTCCGCAACCGACCTCTTTCCGAGTCTGCCTATGAGGTCTATTATGCTTGAAAACATTACTATATCCTGGTGCTTATTATTGTTTACATCGTCAAAAGGTATCAGGGATTTGTCTATCTTTATGGTATCAAGGTCAACCTTTTTGATCATGTTGAGTGAAGAAAATCCTGTCCCAAAATCATCTATGGATGTACTTATACCTCGTTCCTTGAGTCTTCTTATAACGCTGGACATAATCTCATAATTCTGATAATCCTCACTTTCTGTGAGCTCTATCTCAATATAACTTCTGTCTATTCCAAATCTGTCTATGGTACCGGTTATGCGTTCTACCAGATCACTTTCTTCCAGATGCCTTCTGGAAAAATTGACTGATACAGGCACGATCTTCTGACCTTTATCCAATCTGCTTTTCAAAAAACCGCATACCTGCTCAAGCATATAGTAGTCAAGTCTGCACACGCTGCCCTCTCTCTCAAGCTGCGGTATAAATCTTGCAGGTGTGACCACCTGTCCATCTCTCACCCAGCGTACAAGTGCCTCCGCACCATATATGCTTTTGTCTGCAATCCTCACCTTGGGCTGATAATATACTACAAACTCACCCGCAGCAAGTGCCTGCGGAAAAGCAGCCAGAATCTCCTGGTCATCCATAAGATGCTTCTGAATCTCTTTTGTATATACCACTATGGAGCCCGCTCCGTTTTTTCTGGCAGCCTGATACGCAATGCTGGTTCTGGCCATGACTTCCCTCGGCTTAGCAACGCCTTCCAGACCTGCTATCCCCGCTGTAACACCCAGCTGGATTTCTCTTTTGACAGATCTGTACTCATGGCTTATATGGACATCTTTAATCTTGTTTATAAAATCAGACGCATTCTCATTACGACAGATTACAACGAAATTATCTCCTCCAAGCCTTGCTATCTCCTCATCGCTGTCAAGATATGACTTCACCATCTGCGCATAATTTCTAAGTATCACATCTCCCTGCGAATAATCAAAAACCTTATTCACATACTTGAAATTGTGGATATTAAAAAAGATGCCTGTATAATCATCAATCTGTCCGTTTTTTATCAGATTGACCGCATAATACATCAGGGCACCCTGATTGGCAACACCCGTGTTGATATCTGTATTCATGATCTTTTCAAGCATGCACTGAGCCAATGTCCGGTTGTACTGAATAAATATCTCCCTGAATATAAACCTGTGTGTCTGTATCTCCTCTTCTGAATAACCCGGACCATATGGGTAATCCTTAATAAACACAGTGCCACCGGTTCTGATCTTCATCTCTATATCAACGGGGGTACCCAATTCAGCCCCTTCTTCCTCGTATAATACTGCGCTGCTTCTTTCTCCAAGCGGCATAAACCTGTTTTTCGGAATATCGACAGTAATCTCTGCCTTTCCCAGCCTGAGCATGTCAGCAATAGCAGCAAGACCATTCCTTATACACTGGATTCTCTGCTGCTGTGTATCTGCGTCCCCGCCTATGCACTCGAAGAATTCTTTCATCCGGCTGTCCATTTGTATGCTTTTATCAATTGTATTATCCATTCTCTCTCCTCCAGCCTTCAACACATAGCCTGTATCGTCCGGTCTTAAATATCAAAATCGACCCAAGCACATCAAAAATTAATAAATATAAACTCTTCTTACATTATAGCAGTGGAGAAATGAATGCACAATGTATTATCCTACCCCTGGCGTCTTTTGCCCCAGAAAAACAAGGCAACTGTGCCAGGTCCTGTATGACTTCCTATGGTAGTTCCTATATAATTGATCTCCACCTTGCCGTCAAGTTTTGGAAATCTCTCCTCGACAAGTCTTGCCACAGCCTCGGCATCCTCCATACATGCCGACTGCGATATATAGCACTTGCCGGAATAATCAAGCCCATCCTGTGCATTCTCCTCCATGCGCTTTACTATCTCCTGAATAACCTTCTTTTTGCCTCTTACCTTTGATCTCGGTATCAGCCTGCCCTCGTCATCCATGTTGAGAAGTGGACATATTCCAAGTATTGTGCCGACTGTTCCAGCAGTCTTGGATATTCTTCCACCTCTGATATAAAATGTGAGATCTGTTGAGAAGAACCAGTGGTTCAGGTCCAGCTTATGCTGTTCTATCCAGTCATGCAGCTCGTCTATGGACTTGCCTTCATCCCTCATGCCTGCTAGCGTGTCCATGATGAGCCCATAGCCTGAGGACGCTCCCAGAGAATCAACCACATAGAGTTTCCTGTCAGGGAATTCTTCCTCCAGATCCTCCCTGGCGATATTTGCAGAGTTTATAGATCCGCTTATTCCCGATGACAATGTCAGGTGAAGTATGTCATACCCCTGTTCAAGATAAGGTTTCCAGAAATCATAATATTCATCTGAGTTCACCTGTGAGGTCTTCGTAGCCGCCCCCTCTGTCATCTTTCTGTAAAATTCTTCAAATGGCATGGTCTGTCCCAGGTCATCAGGATGCTCCACACCATCAAGCTCGTAGTGAAAGCATATATATTTTACGTCTATTTTGTCAAAATGCTCCTTTGAAAGATCTGCTGTTGAGCAGCAGCTCAAGATATACTTTGCCATGTTTGTCCACCTCTCCAATATATTTGTACGGTTCTGTCTTCACCTGTACGTTTTAATTTTGCATTTCATTTACTTTTTCAGCCTTTTCCTACTATATAATTATTATATTATCTACTATTGTATCATCATTGGCTTTTTATTCATAGTCATAAATACGATAAAAAACAGACAAAAACATCCACAACACATTGTTTCAAAAACCATGTTGTGAATGTTTAAATACATCATCATTTTTATTTAAAATACAGTGGTTATCGCAAGTCGTTCCTCAATGAGTTTTTTCGCGGTGTTAAACCGGCAAAGATAATCTCCCGATATCGTCTCACAGTGTACTCCATGCCTGTCAAACCACGCCTTGAGCAAATCGCTGTAATGCCTTCTCTCCCGCATTATATCATCATTCCGGGTTCCGTCCTGGACAAAATCCGTTCCATCAGGATCAAGGAACAGCACCAGATCCCATTAATTTGCCTTATACGATATGATCCCCTTTTAAACACCAATCCACTACACTATAGGCTCTACTTCCTTGCATCATTCCTGCGTGTGAACAGTTTGGCAGGCCTGTATCTCTCACCGGACTGATATGCATCAGTCTCCTCAACGTATTCCGCAATCTTTCTTCTGAAGTTAGGCGTGGTGAGTTCCATGTCCCATATCTGTTCATACACATTCTGAAGCTCAGTAAGTGTAAATCTCTCCGGCAGCAGGTCAAATGCCAGCTTCATATCCCTCCTGACATCCTCCCGCAGTCCGAGCACCGCTTCCGTTATGATCCTTGCGTGGTCAAATGCCAGTCCTTCACATTCCTCTATATCATAACTGTCCGAGCTTCGTCCGCATGAGCTCATATCTGTTCTTCGCAGCACTGCAGTAAGCTTTATATCAGAGTCTGCATCCTTGAGAACCAGCCTGTATCTTTTCACGTTTTGGACTTCATGTGAAGCTTCAACTTCATTTTTCACAATTTCTACGCCTGTGCCTGACACCTTTGTTGACATCTCGTTCACAGAATGTTCACCTGCACCTGACACCTCTGCTGCCTCTGTCACCTCTGTTGAAACATCTGTCAGTTCAACTGTAAACCATCTTGCATCCTGTGCATCATCCCCTGCCTTCAGATGACAGGCTCTGGCATTCATAAGTGCCATATAAGTTGATGATATGACCCAACCTCTAGGATCTCTGCCCGGCTCGCCATACACTCCGACAAGCTTTACATATGCATCTCCTATACCGGTCTCTTCGCAAAGCTCTCTTCTGGCGGAATCTATGACATCCTCTCCCTTTTTGCAGAACCCACCAGGCATAGCCCAGCATCCTTTATATGGAAATCCGCCTCTTCTTATCAGGAGTATCTTAAGCTTCTTCTCCTGAAGTCTTCTTACATCATCGCACTCGTCATCCTTCATAACAGAAAATACAACCACATCCGCGGCAACAGATGGTCTGTCATATTTCGTCAGATCATATCCGGCTAGGAATTTCTTCTCTTCGTCACTCATCTCATATGTCTTCATAAGTCTGCTTCATCCTCCTGTACATTTCCGTCGTTATCTGATTATATCCACTTGACACATCGACATGGTGGCAAGCGCAGCCTCATGACTCTCCGGCGTCACTCCGGCACAGCACCTCGCATCGACCTTCACATTTATCTCAGGGTACAGCGCCTTTATGATGAGTGCATTGGACACAACACAAATGTCTGTGCAGAGTCCGACCATCTCAACATCCTGAAGATCAAAGTCTCCCCAGCCTGTATATCCAAAGCTGGTCTTGTTGATGTATATAGCGCCCGGAACCTCAAGACCATCTGCGATCTCCCAGCCTTTGGTCTCCTCTATACAGTGAGGGACCGGAAGATGCTTTCCCTCGTTGGTTTCCATGTAGTTCTCATAATGTGTATCCCTTGTGAAGATGATCTCATCCCCGCGGTCAGCATACTCTTTTATCTTATCTTTCACATTCTCCACGATGGCAACAGCCTCCTTTGTCCCGAGTGCTCCATCGATGAAATCATTCTGCATGTCAACTACTATAAGTGTCTTTTTCTTGTTATTGTCCATAATTCTTCTCCTTCTCCAGTGAACTATCAACTTAAATTTTTCTATTGGCAAATTTTCGATTGATAAATTTTCGATTTTTCAATTTTCTGCTATCTGCTTTCATAAGAAAACCCACAAAGGCACGGATTCCTTATAAAACATATAAATACATCTACATGCGTCATCACTATTACTATTATTATCATTTTGATAATATCTGCAAGTTGTTTACATGATATTATCATTTTGATAATTTGTCAACCTATTATTTGAAACTTACTAAAAAAACGGCAGTGCTGACATGCCATGTTCCAAACCGAACCTGTATGCCAGCACTGCCGCGCCATTATATTTCAATTACATTTAATTATATGCAAATACGCTGTCAGTTCACACTCTGTCTCAATTTTCTTAGAAGTACAAATGCAAAGAATAGAACTGATATAACCGCAAATACCGCACCCACAAATCCTATATACGATATCGCGCCCTTGTCGCACACTATTCCGCCTACCCAGCTTCCCCCACCTATGCCAAGGTTGAAAAGTCCAGAATATATGGCAGTCGCCACAGCAGCCCCCTTCTCATCCACACTTCTGATGACCTCCGACTGAGTAGTTACGTTAAACGCCATGGCCGTGATTCCCCAGAATGCACAGAGAATGACCATAGTTGCCAGGCTCTTTGATGCTGGAAGCAAAAGCAGCAGCCATACAAGAAGCGTAGCCATAACTGTACCTATAAATGCAAATCTATGTCTGTCATACAGCTTTGAAAACAGATAACTTCCAAGAAGTCCCATGGCACCAAATATCAGGAGCACTATGGTTATGACATTGTTCTGCAGCTTTGCGACCTGCTGCATGAATGGTTCTATATAACTGTAAACTGTGTAATATCCAAGCACAAAAAGTATGGTCTGGACATACAGGCAGATGAGCACCGGATTCTTCAGGAGTGCCGGAAGATCCTTTACATGGAACTGCTCTCCGCTCGCTATCTTCGGGAATACAAAAGCCATATACACAAGTACTGCAAATGCTATAATACCCACTATCAGGAATGTGACTCTCCATCCCATATACTGCCCAACCAGTCTTCCAAGCGGCAGTCCTGCTATGGTCGCTATGGAGGTTCCTGTTACGACCATGCTGAGTGCAAATGACCTGTGCTCCTCATTTACCAGTCTTATTGCAACCGGTGAGGCTATTGACCAGAATATCGCATGGGTACACGCTACTCCTATTCTCGATGCCATGAGCACCCCGTAGCTCGGCGCCATCACCGACATGATCTGACATATTCCAAACAATGCGATTGTTCCCATGAACAACTTTCTGAAATCGATCTTCGACACCAGAAGTATAAGTGGCAGGGACAGCAGCATGACTATCCACGAATACACCGTGATAAGCATTCCCGCCTTAGACTCCGATATGCTGAACGACTTCGCGATGTCGGTCAACAAGCCAATCGGCATAAACTCCGATGTGTTGAATATGAACGCCGAAATGGTCATTCCCACAAGTGGAAGCATTTCTTTTCTCGTCAATCTGCTTTTCATATTATTCCTCTTCCTTTTTTGTATTATGTATTATGTTTTATGTGTTCTTATCTACATCTTATATACATTTTTGTGGTGATATTATGAGTGACCGGACTTTGTTTTATTCGTTTTCACACGAATAAATTCTTCTATTTCCAATCACCAGCCACATCTTATAGGAAAGAGGAAAAACAGTCAATGCAATTTTGCATGATTATACTGTCCAAATGTTAGATGTTTATTTTTACTCATATCTGTCAACACAATAATTCTTATAGAAAATAAATCCGAACAATATCAATGCTAATATGAATTTAATCCATTTTACAGTTCGTTTTCTTTTATCTGTATCCGCCATAAAATCCCCCTAATCTGCTAAAATATCAGTACAAGCATAATTATTATATTTAACACTGCCAATATCCCCATTCCGCAATAAAAAAATATAAACTTTCTTTTATTGTCTTTCAAAATTTCAGATATTTTATTTTCCATTTTTGCATGATCTTCCATATATATTTTTTTGCTGTCAGTTAGTAATTCAACTATGTTATCATTATAATCCTTTATCTGTTCCTGTAACTCACTGTTTCTTTTATTAAAATCCTTATAAAGCTGTCTGTTTTCAGTATCCATATCAACAATTTTATTTCCGTTATCCACATTTATATTTTTTATTGTTGTTAAATCATCCTGAATATGCGCCAACAGTTCCATTATTCTTTTAATTTCATTTGAATCAGAACTGACCTTACCTAAAATAGACTCTAACTTACCCATGTCTTTTGACATATCATTTAGGACATTACCACATTTTTGCAAATAAACACACATTTCATCAATGCTGTATTTTAAATTACCATCATCCCAATCGTCCGGACTTCCTAATACGTCTGAGTTATCTTTTAGCCTATCTATTATTTCACCGCATGTGGCTTTTATTCTTTTTTCACTTTTCTTAATGCTTTCCGTGATTAATACATGATTATTCCCCACCTGAGTGTTTATTTCACTCATATCCTGCTTTATCTGTTTTAGCAATAAATCATTAAACAACTCCTGTATTTCATCTCTTGTGCCCGAATCTATATCTACAACTTCATCTTGTGTTGCGTTCACGTTCAAATTATCACCTCATCATCAATTTATCGTAATCTTTATTCATCAACCCCAGCAAAATTATATAATCCATTTTCACCGCAGAGTCTCTCTCTTCATTCAAAATAGTTATAATTCGATTTTTTTCCTGTCTAAACTGACTTGCTGCAATAGCCTTATATTCATTTATTATATCTTGGTCTTTTCGTGCTCTGTAATTTACTTCTTCTATACATCTCTCTATCTGTGCCAGATTCTCTGATATATTGTCAATTTCTTTTTGTAATTTTTTACTCTTCCTTTCATTTCGCGATCTCAATTTGATAAATAAACGCAGATTATTCCCCTCTTCCGCTATCATTTCAGAAAGGAAACGTAAAACTTCTTTTTCTATTTCATCTGATATATCATTTAAAGCATTGCTTAGTTTCTCTCCCCCTATCCCTATCTTCTCTCTGTTAGAAGGATTTAACGCCTTTAATACCGGATGGGCATTTATGCTTTTAAGTATTGACTCACGCAATGCTCGGTCCCTATCTATTATATCTTTATACAAATCTGTTTTTTCAAAACTGGCAAACACTTCTGTATTTAAATTCTCTATACCTTCCAGATATTTATCTATCTGCATTTTTAAAGTTTCTGCAAATGCTTCTGCCACATCACTTGCCTTTATATTCTTTCGTCTTTTATATTTTTCGTCAAAGCATCTATTTTTAATTTCGTCAACATATCTATTCCAATCTTCTTTCATCAGAATATCCAACACTTCTTTTTTTTGATTATTGAGCTGTTCTATCTGTTCTGTAAAAACGTCTATTTCCCCATTGATGGCTTCTAACTGTCTTCTGATTTTCTGCAAACCTGCTTCTTTGCGATCTTTTTTATTTTTCTTCTTCTCATACTCCTCAGAATATTTTTCAGACTCTTTTACCCTGTAAAACTCTTCATCTTCCTTTAATTCCTTCAACCAGTCAAGCAGAGAATTGCCTTTCTTTTCCATTATACAGGAATATATAGATTGCATTATGTTGTTTCTGTATTCTCTCAAGATCTCCCTATCTTCAGTGTCGTTTATTTTGTTATTTACTAACTCATCAAACGATTCTCCCAAATCGACGCAAAAAACCTTAGGCGATCCATTAGGAAATATTCTCCTAAACTGTTCATCACACTCTTTCCGTATATATTCTTCAAAAGACAGGGTTCGTGCCTCCTTGGGCTGGCGAAAATACGCAGCAATATTTTCTGGTGAATACGAATGGGTCGTAACTATAATATATTTGCCAGATAAAAGTTTACTCGCATCATCGCGGTTTGGGGCAGTAAAATATCGCAAATCATTTATATCATAGAACGACCGCACAACAATACATAACGATGCCACTGTCATATATTTGCTCAACAATGCATCTGTATGATTCTTCTCCTTTGTATTACTCGTCTCAAAACCTGGAACATCAAGAATATTTATGCCGGACTTTGTATCATTATCCTGCATAAAATAATGAGCTGGTATGTATATGTACAAAATCCTAGCAATATCACGGACTCCCCTCTCAACATCATTGCGTATGCCAGCCAGATTGCTGATAAATTCTTCCTGTGAACATTTTAAAACATCATCCTCTGATTTTATATCACTCAGCTCTCCCTCTCTGAGTCCAAACATATCATCATCTGATCTCTGATATATGACGGCGGTTGATGTGGATGATTTCCCCTCTGGAATTCCAGCGCGAAGTATCATGGAAACCTCTCTTAGCAGTTCTTCTTTCACTCCCATAAGAGTAAGTATCATGGTAGTTTTTCCTGCATGCGATTTTCCAAATACCATAACAAGCCTTTCATCATTTTGCCCCAGCAGCTTATATCTGTGCGACTTACACAACATGCTATTCAAGATAACATGTTGTGTATTCTTCTGCCATATAGTCCTATTATCCATTAATAAGTTTTGTAGGCTCATACCACTTCTCCATCAATTCTTTGCTTACATCGTCCAGATTGTCTACGATATTCTTTATAGCAATCAGTGCATTCTGCCTATTTAAGACATCATCATTCACGCCTACGCATTGTATCAGATATTTATTGATTCTGTCCCTTACCTCATTCATATAATCATCATAAAAATCCAGATATGTATTCTCAAGATTTGAATATACATCTCCTATTGCTTTACTGTATGAATACTCATCCTCTAGCTGTAGCTTATTATAGTCTTTCATAAATGCCACATAGGCACCAGCCCCTACAAAAGCCATAGTAAATGCTCCTACCACAGGAGTCGCAACTTTCAAACTTTCTGCCAGCTTTGGAATAAAATTAAGTACCCCATCGCCAAGTAAATCTAATCCTGTAACGCCCAATACAGTCATGGCAAATTTCTGACTGTTATTTATGCTCTCCTTAATGCTTTCCATTGTCAAATCGCTTTTTGCTAATTTCGGTGCGTTTATATATTGCTTCACATATAATTCGTCTGTTATTGCCAGTCCAAAATATTGTGTAGCACACTCTGAAATTGCTCTCATTGTGTCAGCTGGATTTGCCCTCAATTCATGTTTGCTGCCTTTTTCCTCGGGAGTAAAAATCTCCATCATATCCTGAACTATGATTCTCTTTTTCTCATCACTTTTCTTCATAATTTCAAGAGGTGCAGTCCGGGAAATTTCCAGTTCCAGGCTATTTTCATCTTTCCTTTTATCCGGAAGACATAATTGATCTGTTACAGATTCTATCGACTGAACAAATGCCTGCTGATATCTATATGTACCATCTGAATCCTTCATTGCATTTTCAATCAATTCCTTTGCTTTTTGTATATCTGTCAGATTCTGACCTACAAGGGTTCTCCTGATACTCCGTAGCTTGCTTCTTTCTTTTAACAGCACAATAAGCTTTTCTCTGTCTTTAGAATATGATATTTTAATCTTTTCCTTTAAATTCTTCTTTAACCGTTTTCTCAGTTTCTCTGTTTCATTGTCAAATGCCTTTATCCATGCAGACTGCTGGAAATCAGTTAACAGATCACTTGTATTATCACTTGCCTGTCTACGGATTGACATAGCAGCAGGCCGTAGATCTTCTGATATTATATCCAAAACATACTCTTTACTTTTCTGATCTACTGTTCCAGGGCCAACTGAATATTCCTCAATTGCATTTTTCAGCTGATTTCTCCATGCTTCATTCTTCTCTTCATCAATATATGATCCAGTACACACAAATCTTCTATCTTCCGTACTTGAAGCCTCAACCAGTTCCATCAAAGTCTTCTTTATATTTTCATTATTATCACTCTTTTCATCCGAGTGGCTGATTACATATATTACTTTACTGCCAAATTCATCTTTAATCTTTCCAATTAAATCTGCATTTGCAGCGCTTGCTACGCTATCTGGAGTCATTACAAATATTGCTGTATCTGAACATTCGACAGAAAAATCAATCAACGTCTCCCAATAACTATCTGGGTTTCTTTCATATCCCGGGAGCAGCATAAATGAAATATTAGAATTTTTGCCAAAGTATTTGGCAGGGACAAGCATTTCCAAAAACATTATGGTTGTATCCTCATCCTCTGCCTTTGAATACTCGACAAACTCAGTTTTATTTATTCTTGTCTTTTCTTTTTCATAACTCTTGTCGCCTTTTTTAAGACCTACGGCATACATCTCAACCTGATTGACATCTGATTCGGTAATAAGAACCGGCAATTGTTCTCCCTGCCCCAAAGATATATTAACATCATCATTATCAAGCCCATAAAAATTTTTTATGAGCGTTGTCTTTCCCACGCCCTGTAATCCGGTCACGCATATAATCATTCTGTCTGATATCTCATTCGCAATTATTATTTTTCTTAAAGCCTGTCTTATTGTCCTGTTGTCTTCTCTTATGTCGGACGCATTGTCACTTTCAAATCTTTCAGAGTAAAAAAGCAGTTTTGCACAATCACTGCTCAACTTACTAAGGTTACTTCTTGTAATCATACTTGTTACCTCCACCTCATTTTTATTTTCTGGTAATTATAAGTATAATTACATTTATTGCTTTATTCAACTCCTCTTAGACACTATCTGCTTAACTTTCTACTGCCACCTTCTATCTCCAATTTATCTCCAATTTATCTCCAATTTCTATAGTTTTCTAATTCGCATTTATCCACTTCACAACCTTGCTACCGGCAGTCTTCACGATTGTTGAAAGCTGATTTCTGAATATGACCACAACCGCAAGGATTATAACTATCAATGCCACCAGCAGCAATATAGCCCCATTTGCTTTCTTTGATAAAAGAACCAGTCCTATTATCGTTACCACTGCCATCACTTGCATAAAAATAAGCTTTCACGCCAATTATATAAATGACGCAAAAGCCTATTCTTGTATATCCATATAAAATATTATCTAAAAAGCATGCCTTCTACTTCGATGGTTCGTATGTCGCATTCTCCGGCTTTACCTCTTTCAATACTGATGGGTCACAGTAACTATCAAAATCCGGTACATTATCGATATTTCCGGCATCCTTCATGTACTGGGCCATGTCATTTACAGCCTTTTCAAATGTGTCATCGAAGATGTTTTCGTATGTATTCTGAGCCATGATCGCATATATGGCATCCTTGTCGTTGTTCAACTCCTTCGCAATTATTCCCGCGCACTCGTCGAGATTGGCATTGATATAGTCAGTTGCCTTTGTCATTGCCTTGACAAGTTTGACACATGTGTCTCTGTTCTCATTGTAGTAATCTTCTGTAACCTCAAATGTTGAGTAAAAATTCAACCAGTCTACGTCGCCTGTCTTCTCAGGGAAGTATGACTTTACACCGGTAAACAGCAAGGTTCCTCCGGCATCAAGTGCCTGACTCATATAAGGCTCCCAGCATGCCATCATATCTATCGAACCATTCTCAAGAGCTGCGACCTGCTCTGATGGAGACAAGTATACTATGTCTATCTTATTTATGTCGACACCCATTTCCTCACACATATTCTGTATTGCCAGCATGAATCCTGCGCCATTCATGATACCCAATTTTTTGCCCTCAAGATCCTTTGCACTCTTGATAGTCTGACCTTTACCAAGTATCAGTCCCTGTGTATTTGAAGTATTGCTGTTCGTCATCAAGGTCTTAAGCTTAACGCCCTGTGCTGCAACCTCGGTACAGGTATACTGCGACTCGGCTGATACCGGAGCCTCACCGCTTGCTATATATGCCGGGAGATCCGAACTAGACTCGATGAGCTTGTTTGTGACATCCAGACCCTCCTCCTCAAAATAGCCTTTTTCTTTTGCTATTACTATCTGTGCAGCCTCCTGTGGATCCGTGACACCATATATTGTGACCGGTATCAGACCTCCATCATCAGACGATGCAGCCGTTGTTCCGCTGCTTTTTCCTGAATCTCCACAGCCTGCCAGAAGAGCCATTCCCATGGCTGCAACTGTAAGTACACTTACGACTTTCTTCGATAATCTTCTGTTTTTCATCATAGTATCCTCCTTATTTTGACCTTTTCTGAAAAGCCCTGAGCTTCCAGTTGTTGATAAGCACTTATACTACTTCTGCTTTTGTATGTCAGAAATGCCGTTACTTTTCGATGGCATTTGTAACATCTGTCTTCCATTTGAGCACTATATGCTCGACAAACTGTATTATACTGAACATTATTATGTAGATCAGACCGATCATTATGATCGCCAGGAACATATCGTCCATCTTAAACCACTGCTTTGCATTGATGATCATATATCCAAGCCCCTTTGATGCGCCCAGCATCTCTGATACCATGAGTGCTCCGAATGTCATTGCCAGTGTGACCTTCATTCCGACAAATATATTCGGTATGGCGTTTGGAAGCATAACCCGTGTAAATATCTGGAACTGCGTTGCCCCCAGGGAAGTCGCCGCACGTATCAGAACCGGTGGTGTATTCTTTAGACCATCGGTTATGTATGGCAGCATGGTCATAAATGTACAATATGCAATAAGTCCTATCTTCGACGACTCTCCGATTCCAAACCATATTATTATGATAGGAAGGAGTGCGTATGGCGGGATAGGTCCGAGCAGATTGATGATCGGTGAAAACCATGCCTCCACAAGTTTCTGATTTGCAAATATAATTCCAACCGTTATCGCCAAAACTCCGCCTATCAGAAATCCCAGCAGTATTCTCCTAATTGATACGGAAGCGTGCAGCCACAGCGTGCCATCACCAGCATATTCCACTGCCTTTTTGATGATATCTGTGGGAGCCGGAAGGAACTTTGGATTGAACCACTCATGCATCTGGTTCATCTGTGTAACTATCTGCCATATCGCAAAAAACAGGATCAGTGATGTGATACTCAATATAAGTTCTTTTTTATTTCTTTTCTTTTTCTTCATATCTGCCACCTCAATCACTCGTCAGAGGTATGTCACCCAGCCTCTTTTCAAAATACTCAATATACTTTGCAAAATCTGGGGATTTCATATCTCTTGGTCTGTCCAGTTCAATCTTTACATCACAGTCAACAGCTGCATTCTTCAACACGATCACCCTGTCTGCCAGATACACAGCCTCCTGCACGGAGTGGGTGATAAAGAATATGGTGATCTGGGTCTTTTGAAATATATTCAGAAGCTCTCTTCTCATATTTTCCCTTGTCATGGCATCCAGTGCTCCGAGCGGCTCGTCCATTAAGATGATCTTTGGTTCATTTGCCAGAGCCCTCGCAATTCCAACTCGCTGCGCCATACCGCCTGACAGCTGTCTCGGATAGTAGTCCTCTATACCGCCAAGTCCAACCATATCTATGTATTTCTTTGCGATCTTCTCACATTCTTCTTTGCTCTTGTGATGCAGTTTCGGTCCCATCATAATATTTTTCTTGACCGTGAGCCACGGCATTAGAGCGTGTTCCTGAAATACCATTCCCGCTCTGCCACTTGCCTTAGTGACCTTTTCACCGAAAATATCTATTTCACCATCAGAAGGTTTGATATAACCGGATATCAGATTGAGCAGTGTCGACTTTCCGCAGCCGGATGGTCCGAGCACACACACAAATTCATTCTCCATGACGTCTATATTGATATCCCGCAAAACATACTGACTTTCTCCATCGTTGAAACTTTCATATTTCTTGCCGAGACCTTTTATCTCAATTGCATTTTTTCTGTTGGTATCCAGTGCACCTTCCATGGTTGCCACCTCCCGTTATCGCACTATTCTTCAAAACCCATCGCGACTCTCTTCTTTATCATATCCGCCAGCATCTCCGCAGTGTGCTCAACGCCGACGAAACTGGAGTCTATCATTATCTGTCTGCCATTTATGGTTGCCGCTGGCATTCCCGTATAATACTGGTGATAATTGTCTCTCGCCTTGTCAACCTTTGCTATCATATCCTTCGCCTCATTTTCATTCATACCGAGAACCTCTATACAGTTCTTCAGTCGTTTCTCATATGGGGCATATATAAATATATTGATCGTATTTTTCAGGTGTCTCAGTATGTAATCAGAACATCTTCCAACTATGATGCAAGACTTGTCATACGTCGCGATCTCCGAAATGATGCACTGCTGAACGCTGAACAAATAATTCTGCATCTTTGGAGTTCCTATGCCCATCGGATACTTCATCTTAGAATAGGATTTCTCGTCATAATCTGAGAGCTCCTCCCTGGACTTATTCATCTCTCTACTGGCAAGCTCCACAATATCCCTGTCGTAATATTCAATCTGCAATATCTCAGATAACTTCTTCGCTATCGGACGTCCAAGACTTCCAAACTGTCTCTGGATCGTCACTATATAAATATCATTTGCCATATGTATACATCCTTTCTCAGCTTCCCCAGAAACCTCTGTCTTACTAAAAGTTTCTTGTATCTGATATAAGTGAATATGCCTCTGGTCTTCTGTCCTTCATATATGAGAGCATCATCGCATTGTCCTTGATGCAGGAATCTATATCTATATCTGCGTAAATGATCTCCTCCTCATGACCTGCTGCCGCAAGGACATTTCCTCTTGGTCCTATGATCCTGCTCTCACCGTTGAGAGTGGAATCCCCCTCCACACCACATCTGTTTGAACAGATCATGAACACATGATTTTCCACTGCACGGGCTCTCGTGTTGAGTTCCCATATATCAGCCTCAAGATTTCTCCATGCAGCCGAGTCAAATATCACATTGCTTCCCATGAGTGACAATACTCTGGCTGTCTCCGGGAATGAGGTATCATAGCATATCATGTGTCCAGCCTTGCACATCGGCATGTCAAATGTTCCATATTCGCACGTTATGCTCTCTCTCCATGTGAGCTTTTCAAGTCCCCATACATGTATCTTGCGATAAATGCTGACGATCTTGCCCTCTGGAGATATCGCTATCTGTGAGTTGTAAAGTCTTCCCGGCACACTGCTCTTTTCTGAGATACCTGTCACGATATAGAGTCCTGTTGCCTTTGCCACCTTGCACAGATAGTTTGTTGAAGGTCCCGGTATCGGCTCTGATATCTCGTAGTATTTCTCACCAAGTATTGTCGGACTGTATCCTGTCGTTGCCAGTTCAGGAAAACATATGGCAAGTGCGCCCTTGGCCGATGCCTCCTTACAGAAATCCGCCATCTTCTTAAGATTTGCCTTCACATTTCCAAGTTCACAATCCATGTTCACCGCTGCCGCCTTAAAAATCTTTTTGTTCATAATAAATACGCCTCTCTTTCTTCTCTTTTTGTCTCTCTGCTTTCTCTGTCCCATTCTTTGAATTTTTCTTTGATTCTTCCTCTGGTATCTTTTATTTATTTCCAACATGGGTCATCCCATATCTTCAATCTTGTTCCTTCACCTGATCCAAGCGCCTTCTGATAGAGCCTATAGCCCCATGCCAGGTCAAACAGCACCTGCCCGCTTGTCACAAATATCTCTTTTCTGTCATGCTCTATCCTGCCATCAGCCTTTCCTCTGACCACATCCCCCATACTTATCTGGGAACGGAGATCAGGCATAAGACCGTCCTCCATGAGCTTATACATTTTTCCCCAGCCGTTGTTCGCCTTGAGTATACTTCCAACTCCCAGCGCCTCGTCGTAGTAAGCCATGTGCATTTTCGTGTTGTCAAAGCACAGCCCATTTTTCAACCAGAAATCATCATCCGCTTCTATCGGGGATGTCAGCAGTACACATGCGCCTTCCTTTATCCATTCATTCTTTATATAGAGCGGATCCTTTGGTGAAGCTGCTATGCTCACCACATCTCCCGCAGCTATGCATTCTTCCATGGATAAAACAGCCTCCGCATTAATTCCGGTCTCCTGTTTCACCCACTCTGCAAATTTCTCGGCATGCTCTATATGTGCCGCCTTGCAGTATATTTTCTGTACTCCAGGCAAAACCGAATGTATGGCAAGCACCGTTGCCCTCTGCACCGGTCCGGTTCCAATGAGTGCCGCTGTCCTCGCATCCTTATTTCCGAAATATCTGAGGAACACCCCTGGAATGCATCCCGTTCTCATGGAACTTATCAAGTTGCCCGACATATACGAGATCGGCTCACAGCTCTCCGGATCATTCAAGGTTATCATAAGTACTGATCTCGGAAGTCCTCTGTGTCCCGGATTTTCTACATTTGATCCGTACCACTTCTCTCCGCATACATGAAAATCACCTCCCAGATATGCCGGCATCGCTATAAATCTTCTCTCCGGTCCTGCCACCGGCATCCCAGGAAATCTTGTCTCCTTTGGGAACACAATGGACAGTCCGTGTTCATTGTGATTCAGCCCACCCATAAGGTAATCTCCATCACTCAGTATGCCAAATACCTCCTCGCAGGTATCTATACATTCCGAAGCATTCAGTACCCCTGCTTTCACAAGGTCGTCCTCTGACAAAAACAGAAACTCTGTCTTGCTCATAATCTCCTCCTATCTGACACATTCAAAATATGTCCTGAAAATCTCCTGCACTGTAAGTTCATCACTGCCCCTCAATATACTCTCTATAATCTCTTCCTGCTGTGTGGTGCTTAAGCACCGCTCCGTCACACTCCGGAACTTGTCCGTGAGCTGTCTCTCTGTATATCCGGCCGGATCATCAAAATCACCATGCGCATGGAATACCTCCCTCTCTATCACCTGCCCATCATTCTTTACGACTCTCACCATTCCGCCCCGGACATCCGGAAGCAGTTCGTTATATCTGTCATCCTCCCTTAGAGAAATTTTTGATGCCAGCTCCTGAATGTCACTTTTATTATGCAGCGCCCTCTCTATATCTTCGGGATATAAACGCCCCTCCGACAACTGGATAGCCAACGATACCGGCGTAGAGAATTTCGCCGCCAGAACATTTGTCACATGCCGATCTGAGATCATTGCCGCTTTCTTATATGTAGATACCTGTATCTCCTTCACATCCTCCTTGGTGAGCCCTTCCTTCATCATTTGTTCTATCACATCCGCAAATGGATGTATGAATCTGCATCCTGAATGTACCTTGAAATAATTCTTCGCTATGTACCAGCCTATGTCATCGTCATCAGCCAGATTGTCCTCTATGACTTTTGTTCCTGTTATCTTCCCGTACACGCTTCTTATCAGTTCCTCACTGCTCTTCACATTGTTGTTTGACATGTAAAGTGCATTCTTGGCATTTACCGCCGCGATTCCAGGATAATAGTCATGTATTGTACTTCCCTCAAATACCGACTGCCACGTCGATACCTCCGGGAGCACTTCGCATGTCATAAGGTAATTTACAAATTTCTCCTCAGTCATGTCAGTCATGAGCCCTTCCACAACCGCCGCCCCAGCATTCATGATGGTTCCGTGCCCCAACATGTCATTTGTAAATCTAACCGAACGCCCCCACCTTGATGCAAGCTCATATGCACAAATGAAAATCCTTAAAGCATCTTTATATGTAAGATCTGCTCTCTCTCCAGCTTCAACCAAGAGTAGCGGAACTATGTGACATGCCGGATGCCCTATAGAAAATCTGTTTCCCTCATAAAGCTCTGTCGACACCATAGCTGACGAACTTTTCAGCACCGCCTCATATATATCTGGTGGAAGCTTATCCCCCGACATTCCGTTCACTATACAGCCCACGGAATCCAGCAGGATCCATCTCGCCCTAGTCTTTATTTCATCTGGTATATCTTCATAAGACATTTGTTTTATCCACTTGATCTGATCTGTAACATATCGTCTCATATCATGCATATTCTTTCCTCCTGCCTTTGTTAAAATACAGCGGCTGTCAGATATAAAGAAAAGGAGCCTCTCCCTAAAGAGTGGCTCCTTTGCCTGATCAACTGCATTTCGTTTTCGTTGGGCACATAATATCAGTGCTCGTATAGATTGTCAAATCACCATTTTTCAATTTTCTATACCCTGGCAGATATGCAGTCCGCGTATGTATACCTTGCAGGTATGACATCTGTTATTTTACCTATCTTTTAGTTATTCTTTTATCTCCTTCGACTTCACGTAATCTATAAACTTTCTTGCAGACTCTGACAGATTGTGGAAGTTCTTCCACACGATTACCGATCCCGTTGTCATGGTAGGATTCACAATCTCCTTCACGGCAGCACAGCTGTAATCTAGAATGGACTGCGCAGACTTTGGGCAGAGCATTGTCCCTATGCCATTTTTGACAAGAGACACACCATTTACCAGAGACGAATACCAGCATACAACCTTCGGCTCGGCGCCTATCATCTCAAACCACGTCTTTATCTGCTTCTCGTGTATTCCCCTCGACGGAAGTATAAGCGGTTCGTCTCTGAGATCCGCAAGCTCTATCTCTATCGTTGTCCTGTTCTTCTGCGACAGAGGATTTCTGTTAGGTATATATGCGATCCATGTATCCTCCTGAAGCCTTACTCTCTCATAATACTGGCTGTTCACAGGCTCCCTCACAATTCCCATATCAAGCAGCCCCTTGTCCACCATCCGTATGATCTCCTCGGAATTGTTGTTCACTATTTGATAAGTCACATCTGGATAAATCTCATGAAATCCTGCCACCCATTTCGGAAGTTTCTCTGCACTTAAGGTCTCTATAGTCCCTATCCTTATCTTGCCTCCGGCTCCATTGTACCTCTCCGCCATCTGGCTTCTGGTCTTGTCCACCAACGATATGACCTCCTGCGCCCTCTCCCTGAAAAAGTGCCCGGCCTCCGTGAGCTGCAGCCTGCCGTTATCCCTCGTGAACAATTCCACGCCCAGTTCCTCCTCCAGCTTTCTGAGCTGCCTGCTGAGCGGCGGCTGTGAAATGTGCAGTTCCTCAGCCGCCTTCGATATGTTCTCATACTCCGCTATCTGTAAAAAATAATTCATATCTCTTATATCCATATGCCATCATTCCTTTTCGGTATAGTTATGCATATAGTATATCTTTTTAGTATTTTAAGCACAATTTTCTAAACTAAGAAATCATGCGGGATAACTTTATTTTATTATGAATAATTAAATCCGTTACTGCAGATCTTGTCTACATACCATATCTGAGCTTCAGTCTGATCTTTATTTTCATAGCACTTCCAACTGCATAGAGCTTCTCCGCAAACACATACAGGGTTCTTACCTCGCTCTTTGTCAACGGCTCTTCTGATCTTACACCTTCCTGACTTGCATTTTCCGATCTTGTACTCTCCCCGCTACTGTTATCATTCTACACCTGGTCTGAATCAACATCTTTCTCAACAATCCAGGAGCTGCCTGATTACATTCCACCACACAGGAATCATTAAAAGCATGACAACCATCACACACGTCCTCACATCATTTGCACTTATCTGCTCCTGCATGACAAGTGATACGATATGTTATTTTATTGTTACAGTTCCTCCAGAGCATCAAAATAGTTCTCCATCCACTGAGTCTGCCTGAGTGTTCTCTCATCAGCCGCATCTGGCGTCTCTATGTCCTCCGGCCACTCATCACCCTCAGAAAGTTCCTGAACTGTAAGCCAGTTGTCCGCAGCCTCAAACTGTATGACTCTTCCGTCATCGCTCTCCAGGCTCACCAGCACCATCAGCGGTTCACCCGGAAGTCTCTCCTCACAGCCAAAATCTGCCTCGTCTATTCTCTTTATTGTCCACATATAATCACACCTCTTCTCTGTTCTTTTGCGCTTTCTCTATTACCGTTATTATACAATTTTATTCTAAAACTCCAATCGAAGCTGTCTGTCAATCCAACTTTTCTGAATTGCTTCACGGGTTCATTTGCACCTGGCACCTCGAGTCTTTTATAGTTTGCGAATATCCGTATAAATAGAAAAACCCTTTGAGAAAAGGATTTTTTCTCTCTCAAAGGGCAAGTTGAAAAACTGGAATTTATTTACTTTTCTTCACAACCGGATTCTTAGAAAACATATCTTTTATTCCTAATCCAATTATAAACACTCCGAAAAGTGACCATATAATAAACCCTATCATATTGTTTCTCCTTACAAATCGAATTAAAAGCCACCATAATGAGACAATGTCTCTGTTGCAAATTCTGTACCAACTCTCATAGCCTCGTAAATATCACCATTTAACATATGAGAACACACAAAGCCTGCATGGTAGCTATCTCCGCAACCAGTAGTATCAACTATTTCTAAAGCTTCATCAGCTGGGACAAAATACTTTTCACCATTATAATATGTAACACTTCCTTTATCAGCTAAAGATGCATTAAATAGTCCTTTATACTTCTTGGAAAATGCTTCAAATATCGGAAGAATTGATTCCTCTCCACTAATCAGGAAATAATCTATATATGGTGCATATTTTTCCATCTCCTTAAAATTACGATATTCTACAAAATCCACAGCCAATCTGAAGTTATTATTCTTTTTTAAATCTATAATTTGTTCAAAACAGCCTGCCCAGAAATGTATAAATACAACCTCTGATTTTTTTATAAAGTCCAATTCGTCTTGATTCAATATCATTTTATCAACAATATCACCCGTCCATGAATCATCTTTGTAATATCTGTCACCGTCAGCCGTAAGATATGTACGATTATTTGCAGTTACTTTATCCTCTTCAACTCTTACATGGCTTACATCTATTCTCTTATCAGAAACAGAATCCATAATAAATTTTGCATAGGAATCCTGTCCAACCGCACCCAATATTGAAACATTAAACTCCTCAAATTTTGATGCATGAACTGCAAAATTAAGGGCTTCACCACCTGCACGCAATTCATCTGTTCCATCAAAAACATCTACACAGAGGCACGGAAGTGCCACTAAATTTATCATTCTTGTACCTCCCTAAATTCCGATTTGTAAAACTGTTGCATTGATTATATCAAAGAATCATGCTTGCAGCAATCTCCTTAAAACGAAAGGCAGGTGTGCCCTCCTGCCCTCAAAAAGGAAGGGAAGGTGAAAAATATATAGTCAACTGCTGTTTCCAGCAGCTATGAATCGTTACTTACCATAGAAGTCATGGTTTACTTCTGCTTTATAGTAATTACTACATGTTACCGGAGCATTATACAGTGTCGTGAGCATATAGCTTCGTATGTTGCGAACCTTTGTAGCATTATTCCGCAGACATTCCAGCACATACTCGATCGTATGAAAATCTATCTTCTCCAATCTGCTCCGAACAACATCATATGGGAAATCATATTTATTGATACGGATTACTGGCTGTTTAACCGCTATGGTCTCAACCATCAGCTCCACCAATTCGTTTATGTCCATATTAATCAATAAATTGGACTTCCTCCCTCCCAAGTTTTATATTTCTTATGGTTTTCTTCAGCAGCTTCATATCAACTGGTTTTGAAATATGAGCATTCATTCCAGCAGCGAGAGAGTGCTGCATATCCTCTGAAAATGCATTGGCAGTCATGGCAATAATCGGGATCGTCTTTGCCTGTTCATGTGAACTTCTACGGATTGCCTCCGTTGCTTCATAACCATTCATAACAGGCATTTGTACATCCATCAAGATCATATCATACTCACCGGGCACGGACTGTTCAAATGCTTCCAAAATCCTTTTGCCATTTTCACAAATAGTACACTCTGCACCTTCAAGCTTTAATAATTCCATTAGGATTTCTGCATTCAACTCATTATCCTCTGCACAAAGGATGTGCATTCCATCCAGAATATCACTATCTGTCTCATGCATTTCTATCTGTTCTGTCGAAGAAACTACTCTGTTCTCCACAATTTTTAGATTTAAGATTACTTCAAAACTACTTCCGCGATTTGGTTCGCTTTCAACCTCAATCGTTCCCCCCATCGATTCAACCAGATTTTTAGTGATTGCCATTCCCAGACCAGTTCCCTGTATTTTGTTTGTTACGGAACTTTCTGCACGAGTAAACGCGTCAAAGATAGTTTCTTTAAAATCAGCAGACATTCCCATACCATTGTCACTGACTATAAAATGATATTTTCCATATGTAGAAGAGTTTGTCTCACTTTCTTCTGCTATAAACTGGATTATTCCACCTTCCTGTGTGTACTTTATTGCATTAGACAACAGATTACTGAAAATCTGCATCAGATGAACCTTGTCGCCATTTACCCACTCATGTTTAAGGTTTTCTTTTGTGATTATAAAACTCTGATTTTTTTCGTTTGCCTGTGAATGAAATATTGTATTGAGTTCTTCTATAGAATCCAGAATAGAAAAATCAGAATATTTGAAAACTGTTTTTCCAGCTTCAATCTTGCTCATATCCAAAACATCATTAATGATTCCTAATAGATTCTGAGAAGAAATAGCTATTTTATCTGCATACTCTATAACTTTTTCTTTGTCGCCGGCATTATGTCTGATTAATGATATAATACCAATGATTGCGTTCATAGGTGTGCGAATATCATGCGACATATTGGATAAAAAATCTGTTTTTGCCTTATTTGCATTTTCAGCGGTTTGTAGAGCCTCAATAGCAATGTTCTTAGCCTTTTTAAGATTTTTATTAGCTTCTTCCATTTCGCTTATAGCCATTGCCTGAAGCTCATTGTTTCTTTTTTCAAATTTAACTTTTTGATTTGCAATACTGAATCTGGAAATACTGTAGAATAATCCAGCAAAAAGCAAGAGTATAAATCCTGTCATGAGCATTGTAGTAAGCCCAATCGTTTTCTGGTATTCTTTCAACACATTATCTACTGTCGCTTTTTTTACAATACAAATCAACATCGTATTGTTGCTTTCTATCGGACAATATCCCAAATAATAAGGCTCATCTTTCCCAAAAAGTTCTACTCCTTTTTTTCCCCCCGCAATCTTTTTATTCAGAGAATCAAACTCTTTTTCTGTTATAGCATGATCACTTTTCAAATGTTTCAGTAGTGAATAATTTCGAAAAAAAATGTCATCCTTCTGGTTCGTATAAGTAATATTTCCATCATCATCCAACATGAAGAGATATGCACTTCCATCATATCCTCCAAGATTTAACATGGAGTCTAATTTCGAATGATCATACACTGTTCCAATCGCTGTATAAGTTTCCCCATTAATCGTATATTCCTGACATGGAATTGCTACCAAATAACCGTCTTTTTTCCCTTGTTCAAATTCCAAAGCGACCAATTTCCCAATATTAGATCCTTTTCTCAAATCCAGCAAAAGCTCACTAGGCATATCAACTTTCAGTTTTGTTCCATCTGAGGTTATAGCTTTTCCATTTTCCTGTAGAAATAAAAGTGTACTCTCAGATTCTTTTTCCCATGCCTCAAAAAAGATTCGGTTATTATCTGTTTCAAGGGATATTTTCTTCTCTTTACACAGATAGCTCTCAACAAAATGTAACTGTCTATAGTATCCACTCACTTGCATATCATAGGTCTGTTGAATCTGTTCGACAACAGCTTCCATACTGATTTCTCCATTTACCTCAATATATGTATTCATCCTATTCAACAGAAACTTTACAAAAACAAAACTTGAAAGAATGAAAATTATGACAAACAATGGCATTATTATTTTTTTTCTCTTAATTATCTCTTGTTCTATTTGCACTTTATTTTTCAACCTCTATATAGTCTTCTGGTGCTGACGGTCGCTGCCCATTTGACATAGCCACAATCCATGCACTAGATAATGTTGTATCCCCTATTTGCTCAATAGCACATTTTGGATTAATTTTTTTCAAAATAGATTTTATCGTATCCGTAAGAAGAATGGAATATTCTTTTTCTGTGTCTATATTTTTATCATTTATTGTTATATCCTTTAATGCGAATCCGTTTTCTTCGTTTTTGACAATTATTTTCATACCAGATGCAATCGGCAACTCGTATTTTGTGGTTGCATAAAAATTCTCATCAGCCTCTGTAAGATATTTTTTAACGAGTTCATAAACCTAAATTACTAATCCTATGGAATCTTCTTGCGATATATCCATCAGCAAGATCCGTAAGACCAGACAGCAATAAGATTTCACCAGCTAACAGAGGATTTTTCTTTACACAATAACTCCATATAATTACCGGAATCAGACAAAGCCGAAAAAAGAAAGAAGATTAGGAACCGTAATAATTCTATTCAAATTTTCTTCCTGATTCACTTCACTCTGCATGTACGGTCACCTCACTTT
>CABPYV010000008.1:0-154598 GCA_902461735.1 uncultured Coprococcus sp. | reverse complement strand
ATTCTTGTTTGGAATTTCAGGGTTGTCATGTTGTTAATTTTTCAAGGTTCTTTGTAAATTGCTATGATACTAAGTATGTCTAACGGAGAAGGAGGGATTTGAACCCTCGCGCCGCTACTAACGGCCTACTCCCTTTCCAGGGGAGCCCCTTCAACCGCTTGGGTACTTCTCCAGTATCAAGCGCTTGAACTCTCATATCTTCTATGAAAGTCAGCGGAGAGAGAGGGATTCGAACCCTCGCGCCCTTTCGGACAAACGGTTTTCAAGACCGCCTCGTTATGACCGCTTCGATATCTCTCCATATGTTATAAGACTTGTAACAGCTAGGTTTTAAGCCATTTCTTTGTCTTATTTGTTATCGCCATCAACCGGCGACTTGTACATATTATCACTTTACCATCTAAGTGTCAACATCTTTTTTCAAAAAAATCGAAGAAATTTTCAGATCCTCTGGAGTGGTTATTTTTATATTCTCATACGCCCCCATTATGACCTTTGCCTGCACATTGCTATATCGCTCTACGATCATGGTATCATCAGTTATAACCGCACTCTTATCCTGTTTCATCTTATCGTAACAAGAAAGCAACAAATCTCTATTAAAACATTGTGGTGTCTGAATCTGCCATAATGTAGATCTGTCTGGAGTCTCCACTCCCATATGGTTTGAGTCCACAACTTTTATTGTATCCTTCACCGGCACACCAACTGTACAAGCTTCACATTTTTTCACCATTTCCATGGAATCCACTATAATCTTCTGCGTTATGCATGGTCTCGCACCGTCATGAATAAGAACATATTCCGAGTCTGAAGCAGCAATCAGCCCCCTATATACAGAGTCATACCGTTCTGCGCCTCCGGTAATCACCGATCTCACTTTGGTTAAGTTGTACCTGTTCACTATATCTTCTACGCAATAGTCCACATAGTCTTCGCCAGTCACAAGAATTATATCGTCAACAGAGCTTTCCTGAAACGCTTTGAGTGAATAATATAGTACAGGATAACCCTCTACCTCTATAAACTGCTTAGGAATCTCTCTATGCATTCTGCTGCCTTTACCAGCAGCAAGCACTATTGCCGTCATCTTGCATTTTTCATTTAAACTGCTGTTTTCCTCCAGCATCTTTATAATATTGCACTGACTCTTCTCGTCTCTCATTCCAGTTTTCCTCATCTTACGATCTATATATCATCTCTCACCCAATTTCAAGTTTGGTATAGCATTGAGATCCCATCCATGTCTTGTTCCCTTGATATACTCATAATATCCTGCCGCGCCTATCATTGCCGCATTATCTGTGCAAAGTATAGGAGATGGATGATATAATTTCAAGCCTTCCCTATCGCACGCATTTTTCATGCTTGCTCTAAGCGCAGAATTGGACGCTACTCCTCCTGCAATTGCTATTTTATCCATTTTGAATTCTTTTGCAGCTGCAATTGCATGCTCCGTCAAAACTTCTGTTACCGCCTTCTGGAATGATGCTGCCACATCCGCTTCATTTATATCACACCCATGCATATGAGCCTGATTTATGTAATTTAAAACCGCTGATTTTAGCCCGCTAAAACTAAAATCATATACCGACTCAGCAACTTTTGCTCTAGGAAATTCTATAGCATCAGGATTGCCTTCTTTAGCCTTGCGATCTATCTTCGGTCCCCCAGGATAACCAAGACCTATCGCACGTGCTACCTTATCAAATGCCTCACCAGCTGCATCGTCTCTCGTAATACCCAGGATCTCAAACTTTCCATAATCCACCACTTTAACAAGATGGGTATGACCACCAGACACCACCAGGCACATAAAAGGAGGTTCAAGGTCTTTATTCTCAATATAATTAGCCGCAATATGCCCCTCTATATGATGTACACCAACAAGCGGAATATCTTTGGCAAATGCTATAGCCTTTGCTGCTCCAACTCCTACAAGAAGGGCTCCAACAAGTCCCGGTCCATAGGTGACCGCAACCGCATCTATATCATCCAGAGCACAATCCGCTTCTATTAATGCCTGTCGAATAACCTGTGTGATCTTTTCTATATGTTTTCTCGATGCTATCTCCGGCACTACTCCTCCGTACAATGTATGTATATCTATCTGCGAATATATGACATTTGAAAGTACTTCTCTTCCATTAACGACCACCGCCGCTGATGTCTCATCGCAGGACGATTCTATAGCCAGTATCTTTGTTTCTTTTTCCATAATTCTCACCTTTGCAGTTACATATTACTCTTCGTCATTAAATTTCAGCGTTGTTGTCATTCTATCCTTTGCCGCTATAGCTCTTGGGAAAATAGAACGCACCTCATCCATAAACACCGCAGGCTTGGTCATAGATGGACTATAATGTGTCAGCCACATTTCTCCAACGTCGGCTTGTGCCGCTATGGCTGCCGCCTCCTGCATCATCATGTGTTTATGCTCTACAGCCTTCACCGCTTTTTCTTTCTCGCCATACATCCCCTCACATATGAATAAATCTGATCCAGCTGCGTATTTCTCTATAAGAGGAGTCGGTCTGGTATCCGTACAATATGTGAGTTTAAGTCCCTTCCTATCCGGACCTAAGACCATATCCGGTGTATACACATGTCCATTCTCCTCGAAAGTATTCCCTTTCTGCAGACCATTCCAATACTTCATCGGTATTTCATTCTCTCTGGCTCTGTCTACGCTGAATTTTCCTGTCCTAGGCAATGTTAACGAGTATCCATAACATGTCACATTGTGATTTACCCGAAAAGCATCAACTCTGAGATCCTGCCACTCAAATGACTCTTCCGTCTCTGACAACTCTTTGAATTCTATATCAAATGGCAGCTCAGGAGCTATCACTCTGAGTGAATCAACCACCTTCTCAAGGCGTTTTGGTCCCACCATAAGCAAAGGTTCCGTTCGCTCTGCGTTACCAATTGTAAGCAGAAGTCCCGGCAGCCCGCTTATATGATCTGCATGAAAGTGAGTGAAGCAGATAACATCTATTTGTTTAAATCCAATCATCCCCTGCTGGCGTATGGATGTCTGGGTGCCTTCCCCACAGTCGATCATCATCTCATGTCCATTATATCTAACCACGAGGGATGTGAGCGACCTGTAAGGCAACGGCATCATCCCTCCTGTTCCCAAAAGACATACATCTATCATTCTTTTTATTTCTCCATTTCCACGACAGATTGTACGCTGCACATCTATTCCTGTATTTATGCGTATTCTGTCACATTTTCTATCTCCGGAGAGATAACACAATCAGATGTAAGTCTGTCAAAGCAGTCCTCGCACATCCTGAGAGTATATTTTCTGCCATCTTTGTTCGAAAAATATCCCCATTCTTTTTGAATGAGAACATAGTCCTCCTTATCGTGTCCCTCTCCAAATACAATAGTCTTTCCACACATATTACATCTGATCTCACTCATAATTTTCTCCTATCCGGCTATTATGCCTGTGCTATGTGTTTGATTATAAGCCAGAGAATTCATTTAATATACCTGAAATTTCTTCCAAATCAGCATATTCGTTTTTGTATTTAAGACTATTTTAATTTTTTTTGCATTACTATTCCATCCTCAACTGGTGAGGTGTAATATTTTTTCCTGCGTGAGATCTCCACAAATCCATATTTTTTATATAAGGATATTGCAGGAAAATTTGACTCGCGAACTTCAAGGAATATATTTTCAACAGCTCTATCAGCGCAATCTTTCAACATAAACTCCAACAGTTCCGCCCCCACTCCATGGCGACGTTCATCAGGATCTACCGCCACTCTGAGCAGGTCTGTGCTATCGCATACCACTGAGTATATGACATATCCAATGAGTCTTCCTTCCACAGTTATCGTTTTTACACGGTCATATTCAGACTCAACAGATGCAAGTATCATCTCATATGTCCAAGGGTGCGTGAACACCGTTTTCTCCAGAGATGCTACTTCTTCTATCTCATTTTGATTTCCATTCATTTTTCGTTTTTTCTGTTTAATATTATATTTGTTTTCCCATTTTCTTTTCTGTGTAATATTATATTTGTTTTTCCGTCTTCTTTTCGGTCATTTCCCGCTCAGCTCGCTCTCGCTCTGCCTGCGACTGTCTGAGATATTCCGGAGCAAACTCATCACCACTTTGATACTGTCCCGCAGCATATCTCACCTGTGCAGCTGCCGCCACGGATCCGGCTCTCTGTTTGTTCATGTGCGCCGGGGCAAATACATATGGCACTTTTATGTTTTCTTTGATCGTATCTGCATACACATCTATACCATCTCCAACAAATATCACATCCTCTTCTCTGTCATTCAACAGATTTATGAGTTCTAATATATCCAGAGGGGTCTGATCCTCGATGGTTTCAAGATTATTTCTATCATCAAATTTATAAAGTGCAGTATACACCTGTCGTCTTCTCGCATCCATTATAGGACATATAAGGCTATGATTTCCCCACATATTATAGGCTAAGCCTTCAAGTGTAGGAACAGCAATGACAGGGATATCCCACGCCAAAGCAAGTCCTTTAACTGTCGCTGAACCTATCCGAAGTCCGGTGAACGATCCTGGTCCAGCCGCAACTGCAAGAGCGTCAAAGCTTTCTTTATCCGTCTCCGTCATCCTCACTATCTCATCCAACATAGGCAAAAGTGTCTGTGAATGCGTCTTTTTGTAGTTTGTCGTGTATTCTGCGATCAAATTTTCATCCTGGACTATTGCAACCGATGCTACAAGTCCAGAGCTGTCAAATGCTAAAATTTTCATCAGTGAGCATGCCTCTCTTCTATCGTAATACGTCTATAGTCAACGCCCTTTTCCAAATCTTTCTCTATATCTATCCTTGTGTAATCATCCGGCAGTATCTCCTCAATGAGATTTGCCCACTCTATCAGACATACGCCTTCTCCGTAAACCATCTCGTTGTACCCGATCTCGTCCATCTCATCCACGTCGCCGATCCTGTATACATCAAAATGGTACAGAGGCAGTCTTCCCTCATCATACTCTTTAACTATGGTGAATGTCGGACTGTTGACAACCTCTGTTATTCCAAGGCCCGCTGCCACTCCCTGGGATATGATGGTTTTCCCCACTCCCAGATCACCGTATATGCAGTACACCTGCCCTGGAACAGCATCCTTTCCCAACTGTATGCCAACCTTATAGGTTTCTTCTCTGCTATTACTCTCTATGACCACTATTCTATCTCCTGTCTGTTACACTTTTGCAAATCAATCTACTTTCTAGAGATCCAAGGTAATCTTCTTACCCTTAGACTCAAACTGTCTATACTTCACCCCAGCCATGTCAAACATTTTCTTTGACGCTATTGTGCTGTCTGTGGAAGCATACTTATCCGACATGTATACAACTTCCTTTATGCCGCACTGGATGATTGCTTTGGCGCACTCATTGCACGGAAACAGGGTCGAATATATAATGGCATCTTTGAGATTTCCGCCTCTATAATTTAGAATGGAATTCAGCTCTGCATGGCACACATAGAAGTATTTATTATCCAGCGGATCTCCCACTTTGCCCCATGGCATGACGTCATCATCGCAGCCCGCCGGCATTCCATTGTATCCCATCGACAGGATCCTGTTGTTCTTGTCAACTATGCATGCTCCAACCTGCGTAGATGGATCTTTACTTCTCTCCGCGGACATCATCGCTATTCCCATAAAATATTGATCCCACGATATATAATCTGCTCTTTTCATCCCCTGAACTCCTTTCCAAATTCATTACGTCCTCCTCATATGGGTGCAGACGCATTTTAAGGCGCTCCGCGCGGCATCTGCTTTATCTCATCCTCATGATAATATACGCCGGAGTTTCCCCCGGCGTATATACTCTCCTGAATGAGCAGGACTATATTGGTTCTATAAAAATTAACGATCGCCGAGAGCGAACTTGTCATGGATTGCATTCATGGCGCGCTCTGTATACTGCTCATCTATAAGTACAGTAACTCTGATCTCTGATGTTGAAATCATTCTGATGTTGATGTTCTCATCATAAAGTGCCTCGAACATCTTTGCTGCAACGCCTGCATTTGACTGCATTCCTGCACCAACGATAGAAACCTTAGCAACGTCCTTATTGACATCTATGCTCTCGAACTTGCCGATGTTGTTCTTGATGATCTCTTCTGCTCTATCTGCATTCTCATCACTGCATGTAAATGTGATATCCTTTGTTCCATGTCTTCCTACTGACTGCAGGATCATATCTATATTGATGTCATTCTTTGCAAGCAGATTGAAAAGCTTGAACGCAACACCTGGTGTATCCTCCAATCCTACCACTGCCACTCTTGCTGAGTCTGCATCTGCTGCAACACCACTAACCAACATCTTCTCCATTCCAGTATCCTCCTTAACTATTGTACCCTCTGATAAATTGAGACTTGAACGAACAACCAGCTGAACACCAAACTTCTTGGCAAGTTCTACTGAACGGTTGTGCAGAACGCCTGCACCAAGTGTAGCAAGCTCAAGCATCTCATCATATGTTATCATATCCAGCTTACGTGCTGTCTTTACCTTACGTGGATCTGCTGTGTATACACCATCTACATCTGTGTAAATCTCACACGCATCAGCGTTAAGTGCCGCTGCAAGTGCAACAGCTGTTGTATCTGAACCACCACGACCAAGAGTTGTGTAATCATCGTACTTGTTGATTCCCTGGAATCCTGTAACTATAACTATCTTTCTCTGCTCAAGTTCATGTCTTATTCTCTCAACATCAATTCTCTTCAAACGTGCATTGCCATATACTGAAGTTGTATGCATTGCCACCTGGAATGCATTGAGCGAGATTGCCGGAACCTTCAATGAATTCATAGCCATAGCCATGAGTGATACGGACATCTGCTCTCCTATTGTGAAAAGCATATCCATCTCTCTCTTAGGCGGATTTTCATTTACCTGCTTAGCCATATCTATCAGCTCATCTGTGTATTTACCCATAGCAGACAGTACTACAACAACGTCATTGCCCTTCTGCCAGTCCTCAATACATCTTTTGGCCACGTTAAAGATTCTTTCGGTATTTCCAACGGAAGTACCACCAAACTTCTTTACTATTAACATATTGTCCTCCTGATCGCTCATTTGAAAATTTGTATATTTTATTTCTGCTCATATGAAGATCATATCCGCAAAAAGAAATAAGCCTTTTGTAAAATAACTCAATTCCACAAGGATTTCAAGACCTTTGGATAATATTGTACTAATCGAGCACTCTGAGCGCACTCTTAATACCAATCTTATCGCAACATGCCTCAAATTCACCTTCTGTAATCACCGCTGTCACAAATGCTTTTTCATTCAGATCAGAATCGACATACTCAACTTCACCAAATGCTGCCTTTATAGCATTCTCATCCTGTTCCTCAGTTCTTATGAAAAATCTACTTGCTGAGTCCTCGAATGCTCCCATCTCAAGTTCCTCATCATCCCAGATGATAGGAACATTTCTTCCCATATTTCTGACTGCATCTATAACATCTGATACAACTGCAGACGCTGTAGGAAGCTTTCCTGCACCCTTTCCATAGAACATGACATCATCAAGAGCATTTCCATGCACCAATATACCATTATATACATCATCTATCTTTGCCAGAGGATTGTCATGTGGCAGCATGACAGGTGCCACATATGAGTAAAGCTTGCCATCGATTTTTCTTGTCGTACCGACAAGCTTTACGGAATATCCCATCTTATCTGCATACTTGAAATCATCTGTCGTTATCTTTGTTATTCCCTCCATATGGATTCTGTTGTAGTCCAGATTCTTTCCATATACAAGAGATGTAAGTATTGCTATCTTTCTGCACGCATCGCCGCCTTCAACGTCCGCCACCGGATTGCGTTCTGCATAGCCGAGTTCCTGCGCCTGTTTTAACACAGTTGCATAGTCCGCACCTTCTTTATCCATCTTAGTGAGAATATAATTGGTCGTACCGTTAAGTATTCCTGTGATCTCTGTCACGTCATCCGCTGTGATAGATGTGTTGAGTGGTCTTATAACAGGTATTCCGCCGCCAGCTGATGCCTCAAAGAAGAAATTGATATCGCCCTCTCTGGCAATCTTGAGAAGTTCCGGACCATGTACAGCAACAAGCTCCTTGTTAGAAGTAGCAACGCTCTTGCCCGCAAGCAGACATTTCTTCACAAATGTATAAGCAGGCTCGACGCCTCCCATCACCTCTACTACTACACTGATCTCGTCATCATTCAAAATATCTTCAAAATCATGAGTAAGAATATTCTCAACAGGATCACCTGGGAATGTTCTGAGGTCAAGCACCCTCTTTACATTTATCACCTGTCCCGCTCTCTTATTAACAATATCATGGTTGGTGTTTATCACTTCCACAACTCCCGATCCAACTGTACCATAACCTAATACTGCTATATTCACCATGTCCCTTATTCTCCTTCTCTTTTCTTCCTCTTTTGATCTTTAATCTGCTATCGTACTGTATATCCGGACTTCTTTACCCAGCTGTATGCAGATGCATAACTTAAATATGATATGTGTTCATTTGATTTTAGTACGTCATTACTTTATCAGTATAAAGCGTTATTGTCAAAGCTTAATTTTTCTATTAAACTTCAACCTTGTTTATCCACTTGAGATAGGCAGTCATAAAACCATCCAGATCCCCATCTAAAACCGCTGACACATTGGAATTCTCATATCCGGTACGCTTATCCTTCACCATAGTATACGGTTGGAGTACATAGGATCTTATCTGACTTCCAAATCCATTGTCTGTGATCTCGCCGCGGATATCCGATATCTTCTCAAGGTTCTCCTGTTTCTTTATGAGATAAAGCTTAGATTTCAGCATCTGCATAGCCTTATTCTTATTCATGAGCTGTGATCTCTCATTCTGACACTGGACAACAATTCCTGTTGGAAAATGAGTTATTCTAACTGCCGACGAAGTCTTATTTATATGCTGTCCTCCTGCACCACTTGATCTATACGTATCTATCCTGATATCCTCATCACGTATTTCAACTTCCAGATCCTGTTCTATATCCGGGATCACATCACATGACGCAAATGATGTCATTCTCTTTCCAGCCGAGTTAAACGGTGAAATTCTCACCAATCTGTGAACACCCTTTTCTGACTTCAAAAAACCATACGCATGTGCTCCGCTTATCTGTATAGTCACCGACTTTATTCCAGCCTCGTCACCCTCAAGATAATCCAGAACTTCAACGCTCATGTCATGTTTTTCCGCCCATCTGGTGTACATTCTATACAACATGCCTGCCCAGTCACATGACTCAGTTCCGCCCTCTCCTGAATGAAGTGTGAGAACCGCATCACAGTCATCGAACTCATCCGTAAAAAGTAGACTGATCCTATATTCCTCAAACTCTTTCCTGAATAAATCTATCTGTTCTCCTATCTCCGGAATCAGACTCGAATCATGCTCCTCTTCTGCCATCAATATAAGCGTGTCAATGTCAGCATAATCATTCTCTAGTTTTCTGTAGTTATCCACAAGATCCTGCAGCCCCTTAAGTTCTCGGGACACTTCTCTCGACTTATCAACATCATCCCAGAATCCCGGCTGTTCCATCTCGTAATTAAGTTTTGCTATTCTGTCTGTCTTGTTTTCAATATCAAGGGACGACTTGACCTCCTCCAATGGCTCCCTGTAGGATGCCATCGCCGCCCTGAACTCATCTATCTCTATCACTCAAATTCTCCTGTAAAACCTGATCAGTCATTCTTGCCGCAGCAATTCTTGTACTTCAGTCCACTTCCGCAAGGGCAGAGGTCATTTCTGCCTATCTTCTTAGCTTTTCTCACTGGTCCCTTTGCGACAGTATCATCTTTGTTTGTTCCTGTCACCTTATTGACCTCTTCTCGCTCTATCTTCTGCTCAACCTTTATTCTATACAGAAGTTTGACTGTCTCCTCTCGAATAGCAGCTGTCATATCATTGAACATATCATATCCGGCAAACTTATACTCTACTACAGGATCTCTCTGTCCCAGAGATCTAAGGCCAATACCCTGTCTCAGGTTATCCATGTCATCAATGTGATCTGTCCATTTTCTATCTATAGTCTTAAGCAGAATAACTCTCTCTATCTCTCTCATCTGGTCAGGATCGTCTATTTCTTTCTCCTTCTCAGCGTAAAGCTCAAGAGCCTCATTGTTTAGTCTCTCCTTAAGTTCCTTTATGTCTGCCTTTCTTATCTCTTCTTCAGTGAGGGTCACAGGTTCCTCAAACGGAACGATATTTCTTATCATATCATCAAGTTCTACCTGATTCCACTCCTCTGGAGATACCTCTGATGAGCACACCTGATCAACAGCAGCACTTATATCATCCTTGATCATCTTGACAATAACTTCATGCATGTTCTCTCCATCAAGAACTCTTCTACGCTCCTTGTAAATGATTTCTCTCTGCTCATTATTCACTCTGTCGTACTCAAGCAGATTCTTTCTGATTGCAAAGTTGTTACCCTCTATCTTCTTCTGAGCTTTCTCGACAAAGTTTGATATAGTCTTATGCTCTATCTCTTCACCCTCAGGAATCTTAAGGGTGTCATATACGCTCATAACTCTTTCGGAACCGAAAAGTCTCATAAGATCATCTTCAAGCGAAAGGTAGAACTTTGATTCTCCCGGATCTCCCTGACGTCCTGAACGTCCACGGAGCTGGTTATCTATTCGTCTTGACTCATGTCTCTCTGTACCTATGATTCTGAGTCCGCCTAGTTCAGCAACACCCTCGCCAAGCTTTATATCAGTTCCACGTCCTGCCATATTTGTCGCAATAGTAACTGCATTCTTCTGTCCTGCGTCCGCTACTATCTCCGCCTCAAGCTCATGGAACTTTGCATTCAAGACCTTATGAGGTATCTTTTTCTTGGTAAGCATGTGGCTCAGCTCCTCAGATGCATCAATGTTGATTGTACCAACCAGAACCGGCTGACCCTTTCTATAACTTATGTTGATCTGTTCAACTATTGCGTTGAGTTTCTCTTTCTTTGTCTTAAATATCGAATCCGGCTGATCTATTCTCTGGATAGGTCTGTTGGTTGGGATAACAACAACATCCATACCATAGATCTCTCTGAACTCTTCCTCCTCTGTCTGCGCAGTACCCGTCATACCAGCCTTCTTGTCAAACATATTGAAGAAGTTCTGGAATGTTATGGTTGCCAGAGTCTTACTCTCTCTCTTAACCTTTACATTCTCTTTAGCCTCTATAGCCTGATGCAATCCATCTGAAAAACGACGACCCGGCATGATACGTCCCGTAAACTCATCTACAATGAGAACCTCATCATCTTTTACAACATAATCTCTATCTCTAAACATAAGATTATGCGCACGGAGAGCCAGAATGATGTTGTGCTGTATCTCCATATTTTCAGGATCTGACAGATTGTCAATATGGAAGAACTGCTCAACCATCTTGACTCCATTGGCAGTGAGCATGACATATTTGTCCTTCTCATTAACAAGGAAATCTCCATCCTCTTCAATCTCTGTCTTCATAAGCATATCCATCTTGGATATCTCGCCATCGCCCTCGCCCCGTTTCATCTGTCTTGCAAGGTAATCACACATCTTATAAAGCTCTGTAGACTTGCCGCTCTGTCCAGATATGATCAGAGGTGTACGTGCCTCATCAATGAGAACCGAGTCAACCTCATCAATTACACAATAATGCAAATCTCTGAGGACAAGCTTTTCTTTATAAATAACCATATTATCCCTCAGATAATCAAATCCAAGTTCGTTATTTGTCACATATGTAATATCGCAATTATAAGCATCACGTCTCTCGTCTGTAGTGGAACTGTTCAGTATTATGCCAACTGTGAGTCCAAGGAACTCATGAACCTGTCCCATCCACTCTGCATCTCGCTTTGCCAGATAGTCATTGACTGTTACGACATGAACGCCTTTTCCCTCAAGGGCATTCAAATAAGCTGGAAGTGTTGATACGAGTGTCTTTCCTTCACCGGTTCTCATCTCGGCTATTCTTCCCTGATGAAGAACTATTCCACCTATAAGCTGAACTCTGTAATGCTTCATTCCAAGTACACGGTAAGCCGCTTCTCTTACAACCGCAAATGCTTCCACCAATATATCATCCAGTGTCTCACCGGCAGCAAGTCTATCCTTAAATTCCTGTGTCTTTGCCTTCAGCTCTTCATCTGAAAGTGCCTGCATCTTCTCATCAAGTGCCTCTATCGCATCAACGATCGGTCCTATCTTTTTGAGTTCCTTCTCGCTGTGCGTTCCAAATATCTTTTCAAACAAACCCATATCGGTTTTGACCTCCTAGCTATCATTATTCAGGGTACATTCTAACATCATATGTAATTTATATCAAGCAAAAAGGAGACCTTCCATACAGGAAAGTCCCCTTATTTACTACATATTTATTGTTTATTTATTATTTTTAGTTGTCTGTTAGTTGTCCGTTAGCTATCGAATTATATTTAAAACTCCGGCTCGATAAGTCCGTATGTGTTGCCCTTTCTCTTATACACAACATTCACTTCATCAGTTTCTGCGTTTCTGAATACATAGAAATTATGTCCCAGAAGATCCATCTGAATACAAGCATCCTCAGGGTACATAGGCTTTACTGCAAACTTCTTGGTTCTTACGATTTTAACATCGTCATCGTCATCAGCATCCTCGTCTACGAAAGCTTCATTGAGATATGCCACATTCTGCTCTTTGTCTATGAGCTTTCTGCGGTGCTTTGTAACCTGTCTCTCTATAACCTCTACAACAAGGTCTATTGAAACATACATATCATCACTCACCTGTTCCGCTCTGATGATATGTCCCTTCATAGGAATCGTTACTTCTATCTTCTGTCTATCTTTCTCAACGCTGAATGTGACCTGAGCGCTTGTACCATCTGCAAAATACTTTTCAAGCTTTGAAAGTTTGTCATGTACTGCGTTCCTAAGTCCTTCTGTAACTTCAATGTTCTTACCACTTATTATGTAATTCATGATGCCCAACTCCTTCTTTTTTGGATAGAATCCAAATTGATGTATCTATTATAACATAATACGTCTATTTTTCAATATATTTGGCAGAATTAAATGTGCACATTGTTCACTTTTTTTATGAATAATGTGTGGTTTTCGCCATTTTCAACAAAAAGGCGCAGATATCACGTCTGCAATACCTGCGTCTTTTTTATTATATATCAGCACCGGCTGTCTGTCCAGCCGGCAGAATTCTGAAATAAATACTATTATATATGCCATATATTTATGTATATATCTTATTCAACACAATATATCTACACTTTTACAGCGAATTATTGTCCAATGAGTCTGACCGCACAGATTGGGTCTGAATAATACGCTGATGAAATCTTTATTCCAGTTTCCTCAGTACTTGCATGTACGATCATGCCATTGCCTATATAAATCGCACAGTGCTCTATAGACCCGTCATATCCGTAGAATACTATATCTCCCGGTTCAAGACTTGATGTGTCAACTCTGGTTCCATATCCCGACTGCGCTCCGGCGGAATGAGGAAGTGAATAACCGAATTGTGCGTATACAGCCATTACAAATCCCGAACAATCTGCTCCATCAGTCAGACTTGATCCACCATATACATACGGATTTCCCACAAACTGAGTTGCGTAATTTGCCAGGTCTATTCCTGTCTGTCCACTAGGTGCCACTGTTGAATCACTGTCATCCTCTGAATTATCTTCATCTGAATCATCTCCATCTGAATTATCTCCATCCGAACTATCGCCATCCGAATCATCGCTATCGTCTGTGCTAGAGTCATCCGATGAGTCCTGCGTATCATCTGTGCCCTGATCATCTGTGTCTCCATTGTCTGACTGATCAGAACTATCATCTGCATTCTCATCATCATATCCGCTTTGGTTATCTGAAGAATCCTGATCTGCATCTGTCTCATCATCGTCTGTTGTTTCCTGACTGTCATCTGCCATTGCATCATCAGAATCATCCGCTGTCTCATCTTTGCTATCTTCTTCAGCCTGAATCTCAGCCTGAATTTCCTCTATCGACTTAGCTTCATCCGTATTGTATGTGTACTCTATAAACTCTGCGCTTACATATCCGCTTGTCGAATCATCAAGTGCAATCTGAATCCACTTGTCGTCCTGTGAAATGATGTCAAAGCTCTGTCCTTGTCCCACCTGTGTTATACAGTCTGCATCGGCATCAGCCTGTTCACGCACATTCAATGTTTCAGTATTAACCGTTGCCTGCTTGGAACAATTAGCCTCGGCATACTCTCCTGCATCGTCGCCATAAAGCAGCAGATCATTCCTGATATAGCCTGTACAGCTTCCTGATGTAACCTTGGTCCACTCTTTGCCCTTCTCTAAAACGTCCGCAACACCGGCATTACCTATTATGCCTACCACATCAGAATCTGTTCCCGCCTCAGATCTGATATTCACATAATCATCCGTGACCGCTATACATTTATTCTCGAACTGAGGGTACTTTATCACCTTTTCTGTTTTTTGGTTTTTTTCTTTCTTTGTACTATCTGAGGCGTTCTTTCCTGCCGTCTCATTCGCAGCTGTTGAAGGATCTATGCCTGTTCCTTTTGGAGCATCCGATGAAGTTGCATTTTCCCCAGTCTTCTCTTCAACGCCGTCTGCATTTTTGTCTTTATTGCCCGCAAGGGTGTTCGCATATTTGTCAAATGCAGATGAAATACCAACCGTTGAGTCATTCAAGAGCTGACTTGCGCTGACCGTTCCGAGCGATGTCGTTATGATCATTCCAGCTGCAGCAGCTACAACGATGGATTTCTTTATTGTCTTTGACTTGTACATAATAAAACCTCCTATGCTTTTTCGCATCGTAACAATTATTACATTTCTGTTACAAATCCATTGTAGTATAGCAACAATTATTACTTTTGTCAACACGGGAGGTCTATTTTTATACATTTCTATTTATATTATATTAAATATATGTTACATGCATAGAGTATTTTTTAATCTATGCAATGCCTGGCTTTTAGTTGGATAGCGACTATATTTTTTAGCATCCACTACTGTGTGATCAGTTTGATATAACTACTCCATCTTCACCATTTACCGTAACTATTGAACCTGACTTCAAAATCTTTGTAGCATTCTGAGCTCCAAGAATAACCGGTATATCCCTGCTAAGTCCAACTATCGCCGCATGTGAATTGCCACCATTCTTCTCACACACTATAGCAGACGCTGTCTTAAGCTGTTCCATAACTCTGTTGCTGGTCTCACTTATTACAATGATATCTCCGTCTTTATAGTTTGCAATCAATTCGTCCTCCGAATCACACACGCATAGAGGTGCTGTTGCGGATCTTTCATTAATTGAATACCCTTTAACAAGTATATGTCCTACAACATGAACCTTTATAAGGTTGGTAGTACCTGTGACTCCAAGAGGTACTCCTGCTGTTATTACAACAACCTCTCCATCCTTGACATATCCATGTTTACTGGCAGCATCAACTGCATGTTCAAAAAGATCATCTGTATTATTCTCTTCCCCGATCAAGAGAGGTGTAACTCCCCATGACAGATTTATCTGACGGGCAACCTTAGGAACCGGAGTACATCCAATGATTGGACATTTTGGTCTGTATTTTGACAACATTCTGGCAGTCTTACCAGACTTTGTAACTGTGATAATAGCCGCTGCTGCAAGATCTATCGCAGTTGTACATGTTGCATGTGATATAGCACTTGTGATATCCGGATTCTGAACAGCATCTCTGTTAAAGAACCTCTTATTGTAATCTATATCCCTCTCTGCTCTCTCAGCAATCGTCTTCATGGTATGAAGTGCCTCAACAGGATATTTTCCTGCTGCAGTCTCACCTGAAAGCATGATGGCACTGGTTCCATCATATATGGCATTTGCAACATCTGTTGCCTCAGCTCTTGTCGGTCTTGGGTGTACCATCATGGAATCCAGCATCTGTGTAGCAGTTATTACCTGCTTGTCCGCGTTGTAAACTTTCTTTATGATCATCTTCTGAATAATAGGTACATCCTCAAGAGGTATCTCTACTCCCATATCTCCTCTGGCAACCATGATACCATCCGACACCCTTATTATCTCATCTATGTTATCAACGCCCTGCATATTCTCAATCTTCGCTATGATGTTGATATTGTCGCACTCATACTCATCAAGTATCTTTCTTATCTCAAGAATATCATCTGCAGATCTGACAAATGATGCCGCTATAAAATCAAAATCATTTTTGATTCCAAAGATTATGTCATCTCTGTCCACATCACTGATATACGGCATGGTGAGATTGACCCTTGGAACGTTGACTCCCTTGTGATTGGATACAGGTCCGCCATTCTCAACACGGCACACGATCTCCGTTCCTGTCACTTTCTCTATCTTCATATTAATAAGTCCGTCATCTATCAGTATGGTATCACCCGGTTTTACATCATTTACAAGGTTCTTGTACGTGATGGATACCTTTGCCTGATCTCCAAGTATATCCTCTGTTGTGAGCGTAAATGTCTGTCCCTCAACAAGCTCAACCTTACCTTCCTTGAAATCTCCAACACGGATTTCAGGTCCTTTTGTATCAAGCAATGTAGCCACCGGTATTCCCAACTCATCCCTGAGTTTTTCTATTCTGTCTTTATTCTTTCTGTGCTGAGCATGATCTCCATGAGAAAAATTAAACCTGGCGACATCCATTCCCTCAAGCATAAGTTTTCTAAGCACCTCATCGTCATCTGTTGCAGGTCCAAGTGTACAGATAATCTTCGTTTTTCTCAGATTCATTGTGATACTCCTCCTATTGTTTATAATATATTTTTGTATTAATTTTTTAACTGTTAAACCGGCATCTGTTCCCTGAATTCATCAGGATACTGGGACTTATATCTGTAAATAGCCATAAACATATATGCCGCACATACCAGCAATGCCATTGACATCGCTGTCCGCTTAGCCGGCCACACATATGTCGCAATGAGCAACATGATCGAATACCAGATTGTTCTTATGTATATAGCCATTTTGTATACAGATCCAAGTGAGACTTTAACCTTCAGCGCCGAAGCGATTATGAGCCCCACTATCGCCAACATAAGTGACATAAAGAATATCTTTATCACACCAGCCAGAACATTTCCTATATAAAGTGCCACCAGAACCGGTGTATCCCACTTGTTGATAATATTCAATATATCCTGCTTGCCAAATGATCTGGCATGATATATATCATTCAAGTAATTATACATATCTTTTGTACTCAGAGAATTCACCCGGCCATTCTCTATGGTCACAATCTCTGATGATGTCACAACATATATACTTCTGTATACGCCCTCTTTTCTGAGTGACTCTATCTCCGCTGCTGAAGAATCTTTCAAACTTGTATCTATCAATATATAAGTGAGATCCTCCCCATCTGACCACTGATACCTGTCTGCATAATAAAAGCCATCATTAGTAAGTGCGAAGTCCTCAACCGCATCATCAACCGTTCTTGCCAGTCTTCCACCTCCAAACAGTTTATTGTACGGCAGCCAGAATGTAAACAGATATAATAATATGCTCATCACAAACACTATTATTACTGCCGGCCAAGTCTTACCATGCTGTCCGTTTTTCATGTACGCTTCAGGCTTTACCACTCCCACGAACATATTTTTGAGAGAACCCACAAAACCTATTTTTTCTTTCACATCGCTTCTCCTTGATATTATGTGACTCTATATTATTCATCTGATTTTAATTTTACCATCGCAAAATTGATTACAGTATAACATACAACATGTTCAATTCATATGAAAAACATTATGGTTTCTTCTATTTGAACAAATATTTACCCATTTTTTACCGTTTTTAAATTTTTCCGTAATAATTCCGTAACATTTCTCGTCATTTTATTGACAATTTACGCTAAAAGAACTATTATGTTAACAACTATTAATATTTATTCGGAGGGCTTACATGTTTCGCAAAAAACTAATCAGAACAATGCTCGGAGGGGCTGTCAGCTTAGCACTGCTTTCTGCAGTGGCTATTCCAAGCAAAACCTCATATGCAGCCGGAACTGACACAATTCAGTCAATGGTCAGCGTTTCACAGACTGCTGATGACTCGCAGGATTTTATATCTGCCGCTTCTTTCAATTCGACAAATAATCTACCTGTTTCTCCATCGAAATATACACATGCTGCTCAGTTCAAGGGCGCCAAGATCCAAAAGGGAATTGATGTATCTCAATGGAACGGTCCCATCAACTGGAAAAAAGTAAAAGCATCAGGGGTGACATTTGCTTTTATTCGTGTAGGTGGCCGTTACTACGGTTCAGGTAAATACTATATAGACGAAAACTACCGTGAGAATCTCAAGGGTGCCATAGCAGCGGGACTGGATGTTGGTGTCTACTTCTACTCACAGGCCATAAGTGTTACGGAAGCCAGAACAGAGGCAGCCTACACAATGAATCTCATATCCGGCTTTAACATAAATCTTCCTATAGTTATGGATTATGAATACGCGTGGGAAGACGGGCTTACAGGAAGGCTTTACGACGCTCATCTCTCAAAAAGTGCAGCCACAAAGGTCATCAACACATTCTGTGCAACTGTAGAGGCCAGAGGATATGTCGGTATGTTATACGCAAGTAAAACTGTGCTGACAGATGATATGAATGTGTCCTCCATCTCAAAACACTATCCTGTATGGAGTGCTCTTTACAGTGACACTGACACAGATACCCTCACTGCAAAACACTCATACTGGCAGTATTCTGACAATGGCACAGTGGCTGGGATACCCAAGGCAACGGATATGAACTTCCGCTATATAAAGGCACCTGTGGCACCTGCCACTGTTATCCAGCAGAATTCCACAGATTCTTCCATAACACTCAAATGGACTAAGGTTCCGGAAGTATACGGTTATCAGATCGTACGTTACGACGAAAGCCAGAACAAATACGTATCCGTCGGAACCACAAAAGGCGCAAATACTCTGACATTTACCGACAAAAATCTGCGGGACGGTAAAAGATATACATATAAAGTAAGAGGCTACTATAAACTTAATTCGGGTAATGTATACGGCGCTTACACCGATGCGTGTACAGGTGTAACAATCGCAGACAACATTGAGAATTTCAAAGTCGCCGCAGTCTCCGACCAAGCTATAAAGCTGTCATGGAGTCCGATCACAGCTGCCACAGGATACAGAATATACAGACTCAACAATTCAACAGGAAAGTATGAGTCTGTCAGAACGCTCAGCAGTTCTACCATTACAAGCTACACTGATTCAAACCTCAACTCAGGTACTGACTATAGTTATAAGATCCGAGCATACACAACCACTGAATCAGGAACGATATGGCACGTTGTCTCCGACAAGGTTACCGGAACAACAACACCAGGACTTGTCAGCGGACTTAAAGTTAAGTTGTCCACATCTGATTCAATCAGTATCAAATGGAACAAAGAAAAGAACGTCAGCGGTTATCTCGTATACACATGGGATAAACAGACCGCCACATGGACAAAGCTTGCAAACGTAAAAGGCGGGGATGAGACGACATACACACATACAAAGCTTAAATCCTCAACACAATACAGTTACTCTGTGCGAGCCTACTATCAGAAGAACGGCTCCATGAGATATACAGACCTGTGCAGCGCCATAAGCGTATATTCAGGACCTGCTGCTCCATCAAAGATAGTTACTAAAACCAGAAGTGAAAACTCATTGGATTTCTCATGGAGCAGGGTTCCAGCAGCGACCGGATATCTCATATATCAATATGATAACGTCAAAAAGGCATATGTACTTTTGAAAAAGACAACAGACAACACCTCTTGCACATATACAGCAACCAAGCTTAAAGCCACAACACCATATATCTTTGCTGTGAGAGCATATGTACAGAAGGACGGCGTGTCCGGTGGAAGCGCATATAAGGTTTTGAAAACCGTAACCACACCTGCCGCTCCATCCACTGTAAAATACACATCTCTCGGCGGACACAGATGTACCAGATGGTCTAAGGTAAGCGGAGCATCGGGATATGTCGTATACAAATATGACAAGAGATCAAAGAAATTTGCAGCTGTCAAAAAACTGGCTGGAGAATCATCAACATCTTACATAGGAAAAGAAGTCGACGCCAGATACTATACATATGTTGTGCGGACCTACATCACATACAATGGGCATACATACTACGGAGCCTTATCAAAGCTTCCTGTATCCGGAACACTCAATATAATCGGAGTTGTCTCAGATACAGCGGTAAGAGTCCGCAGAGGCCCATCAACCAATAACAGTATCATAACCGAGCTTTACTACGGACAGAAAGTTGCTATAATCGGAGGAGTAAAACGTAATGGTGAAACATGGTACAAGGTATCCTTCAAGAAGGGATCTTCCAGAATAACCGGTTATATGCATTCAGCTTACATCAAGATCCAGTAACACAACCTGATACAATAAAAACAAAACCCCTGATTCAGATGTACCGCTCAAAAGTCAGATTAAAAAATCTAACAATTGATCGGCACTAATCCTGAATCAGGGGTTTGTTGTATGTAATCTATTTACCATGTATTATCAAATACTATCCTATCTGACGATCCAATCACTTCACAACCTTAAACGATGCCTTTACATATCCATCTGCATAGAGCACAAGCTCTCTTCCGTTGTCTCCCCACATAAGTTCTTCCTCAGCATATGACGGCTCAACGAACTTTACATCAAGTCTCTTAAGGTCCTCATTTACACATGCTGCTGTGCGGAGCAGGAGCATTCCCTGAACCACCGGATGATCTGTGAGATGTATCTTGTTCTCATCCCCTGTCTCCTTGCTGAATGTGTATACCTCATCCTTTGTAAATGTATGGAAAGGTCTCTCGTTCTCATACTCTGTCTTCTCGACTCTTTTTATGTCCTTCTCCTTATCAGATGCCTTAACCAGTGTGATCGTCATCTTCTCAACCGGACTCTCATCGCCCTCTGTCTTACCGAGTATGGACAATATGTACATGAATGCATTCTCCTTGACTTCACCGTACTCGTATGTGATGCTGTCAGCGGCCTCAGCCTTCTCTCTATCCACCGTATATGATATCTTGCCTATAAATGCTCCCTGATATGTGGATGCATCCATATCTGTCATCTTTGTTCCAAGTCCCATTATTCTGTCATAAATCTTCATACAATATCTTCTCCTTTTCCATCTGTAACTACAATTTCCTGACGTTACGTGTCACAAATATGCCAATTTACTCATACTGTTGAGTCATGTCACAGACATGTCACTCCTTCACATGTGCTCTGTCAGTGGTGAATCCTTTTCTCTGTATCATGTCAAAATCAAGATCAAATGAAGTGCCATCGGTGGTTAGAAAATCTCCACTTATGACCGCATTTGCCCCCGCTGCAAGCGCTGCCTCTCCGTTGTCATCATATCTTCCTCTGCCAGCTGCCAGTCTTATCATGACCCTCGGCATCACAAATCTGTACACAGCTATGGTTCTGGCATATTCCTCCTCCGTGAGAGGCGTCTTATCATAGAATGGCGTGCCTTCTCTTGGATTGAGCAGATTCATCGGAACAGAATCCACGCCGAGATCCCTGAGCTCAAACGCAAGCGCCACTCTGTCCTCAAGTGTCTCTCCCATTCCAAACAGACTTCCGCTGCACACCATAAGTCCCGCAGCCTTGGCTGCACGTATGGTTGCTTTCTTCTGCTCCTGGGTATGACTGGTACACACCTCTGGGAAATACGCAGGTGATGTCTCCAGGTTGTTATGTATCATGGTGAGTCCTGCGCTCTTTAATATCTCAAAGTCATCCTGATCCAGCAAGCCAAATGACGCGCATATATTTATATCCAGCTTGTCGTGTATATCCCTGACTGTCTGCTCCGCGCGGGATACTTCACGTTTTGAAAGTCTCCTGCCTTCAGCCACCAGGCAGTACCTGAAACTTCCCTTATCCTGATCCACAGCCGCGCCCTCAGTCACAGCCGGATCCCCCAGCAGATCAATCTCCGGAATCTCCTTTTGTGCCACTCTCGACTGCGCACAGTATTTGCAGTTTTCTGTGCATCTACCCTCTTTTACACTTATCACGGAACACACATCACATCTGTCTCCACAGAAATGCTTTCTTATCTCATTTGCCGAAGATGCAAGTATATCCAGATCCTCCTGTGCAAGCTGCAGTGCCTCATCATATGTGATATCCGCACCTCCACTGAGCACACGGTTCTTTAGTCTCTCAACATATTCCCTGCCCATAGATATTACCTCTTTTCTCTGATCTTCAGCCCTTGTGTATAATAAATTGCTGTATCCGCTGATGCCATCCCCATGTATACTCTGGCATCACGCAGTACATATGAATATATGGAAAGAGCCTGCCACTGGCAGGCTCCCCATCTGTATATAGCTCTCTATATCTTTCACAAATATTTAGTCTAAGATATTTCGTCTCAGTTATTTTAGCTTATATATCCGTCATGTATACCCAATGATAACATCGAGATTACAGTGCAGCCTTGATCTGCTTGTATATACCCTCAGCGTCAAGCTCATACTTGTGAAGCAGTTCCTTTGCCGGACCTGACTCACCAAATCTGTCCCTCACGCCTATTCTGGTAAGCTTTGTAGGGCACTTCTCTGAAAGTACCTCTGCAACAGCACTTCCAAGACCGCCTATGATAGAGTGTTCCTCAACCGTGAACACCTTTCCAGTCTTCTGTGCTGTCTCCACGATGATGTCCTCATCTATAGGCTTGATCGTGTGAATATTGATAAGTTCTGCATCTATACCATCAGCAGCAAGCATATCCACAGCCTTCACAGCCTCAGATACACAGAGTCCTGTTGCCACGATCGATATATCCTTGCCATCCTTAAGCTTTACTCCCTTGCCGATCTCAAACTTATATGTGCTCTCATCATTGATGACTGGAACTGCCAGTCTTCCAAATCTGAGATATACAGGGCCGACATACTCATATGCTGCCTTAACCGCTGCTCTTGCCTCAACATCATCACATGGATTGATGACCACCATGCCAGGTATCTCTCTCATAAGTGCAAGATCCTCGCAGCACTGATGTGTAGCTCCGTCTTCACCAACCGAAATTCCTGCATGTGTAGCACCGATCTTCACATTCAGGTGTGGGTAACCGATCGTGTTTCTAACCTGCTCAAATGCACGTCCTGCAGCAAACATTGCAAATGAACTCATAAATGGAACGTATCCGCATGTCGACATTCCGGCAGCTATGCCTGCCATATTCGCCTCTGCGATACCACAGTCAACGTGACGCTCCGGATATGCTTTCTTAAAAATAGCTGTCTTGGTTGCCTCTGCAAGATCCGCATCTAATACAACAAGATCATCATGTTCCTTTGCTATCTCCACTAAGGCATTGCCGTAGCTCTCTCTGGTTGCGATTGCTTTATTCTCTATCATAATGCTGCAGCCTCCTTCTCAAGTTCCTCAAGTTCTGCCATGGCGATCTTGTACTCTTCCTCATTCGGAGCCTTTCCATGCCAGCCAGCCTTGTCCTCCATGAATGACACGCCCTTGCCCTTTACTGTGTGGGCGATGATGGCTGTAGGCTCACCCTTGTGGGCACGTGCCTCAGCAAATGCCTTGTCGATCTCGTCAAAATCATTGCCATTGATGTTGACAACATGAAAATTGAATGCCTTAAACTTCTCATCTATCGGATATGGTGAACATACATCTTCAACTGTTCCATCGATCTGAAGATTGTTGTTGTCCACTATGACGCACAGATTGTCAAGCTTTCTATGTCCTGCGAACATAGCAGCCTCCCATATCTGTCCCTCCTGGATCTCTCCGTCACCGCAGAGACAGTATGTGCGGTAATCCTTGCCCTGCATCTTTGCTGCAAGTGCCATACCGACTGCCACTGAGAGTCCCTGTCCAAGGGAGCCTGATGACATGTCCACACCTGGTGTGTGTTTCTTGTCCGGATGTCCCTGAAGGTAAGATCCCACATGTCTGAGTGTCTTCAAATCTTCAATTGGGAAAAAGCCTTTTAACGCAAGTGCTGCGTAGTAGCCTGGAGCTGTGTGTCCCTTTGAAAGGACAAATCGGTCACGATTCTCGTCCTCTGGGTTCTTTGGATCCACATTCATCTCCTCGAAATAAAGATAAGTAAACAGGTCCGCTGCTGATAATGAGCCGCCTGGATGTCCGCTCTTGGCATTGTATACGCCTGTGACAATGCCCTTGCGAACTTCTACAGCTTTTTTCTGAAGTTCTAATTTGTTCATCTCGTTCTCCTTTTAACTGGATACTGTATTTGTATCATACAGAGTCATTATAACATAATTTCTTTCAATTAGTAGTACGATTTTACATGCATTTTTCAAGAAATATTGCAAGTCTTTTTCAAGGTTATCTGTGCATATCGACCAAACGCCTACTGTCGAATGTCTGACAGCACCTCAGAGTACATGTTTTGCATGATATAAAATAGTCTGTACACATATCACCCACTTATCCACTCATACAATATTCCTGCCATCTCTCTGACATAGTATGTGGGAAGCAGCCACCAAGCTGTACTGCCCGATATCGATCCGGTCTCTATGCCCTGTCTGTCAGCTATTCTCTTTGCCCTATACTCATGGAACTCATTTGTGACTATGTTCATCTTGTCGGGGAGCCCATTTGCTCTGATGACCTCGGCGGAAAACTTTACGTTCTCCCTTGTGGATGTGGACTTATCTTCCATATATATCCTCTCAGGCGATATTCCATGCTCTGTCAGGTATTCGTACATACACTGAGCCTCAGAGATGCTCTCATCTGCTCCCTGTCCACCTGACACAACGCATACAGCCTCCGGGTTCTCCTCAAGATAATCCTGTGCTGCTATAAGTCTCTCTCTCAGCATAAGGCTTGGACCGCCGCCTCTCACTGCACATCCGAGCACTACGACCGTGGCATCACTGCGTGGAGCCTCATTTGCTGCGTATACCATATTGCAGGTGATGACGGTAACCAGAGCCAACCCTCCCGCCGCTATCACCATCACGGCTGTCAGGCATATCTTCCCAACCTTCCGTTTCCATATACGCCTGAAAAGTCCATCAATCTTTTTCTTAAATACCACATACAAAGTAATCAGGCCAAATACGCCCATTCCCAGTATTGTTCCTATATTCACACGGCTTCCTCTGAACACCGGATATATGAATACCAGCATTCCAAGCACCCCGATCACTAACAACAGCAATCTCCAAATATAACCGTGTACTTCACATTTTTCTTTTTTATTCTTCCCCATAATCCCTCCTGTTCTTAAGTTGTTTTATTCCTCTCACGCAGAATACCAGTGACATAACAGTGGCTATACTCCAGCCTATCGGCCATGCAAGCCATATTCCCATGGCAGAACCTATAACCCTTGAGAGCACCATCGCCAATACTACCCTGAGTATCAGATCCGTAAATGTCGATGTCATAAATCTTCCCATCATACCCGTGCCTCTGAGTATTCCATCAGCTACAAGCTTCGCCGACACGACAAAATAAAATGGTGCCAGTATCCTCAAATATGTCACGCCTGTGTCTATGGCAAGTCCTGTTCTGTTCTCCATGAACGGATACATACCGTATCTTCCAAAGAAGAAATAAAGCACAGCAAATGGTATACAAAGTCCCCATATTAGTTTTATTCCCGCTTTAAGTCCCTGTGCTATCCTGTCAAGTTTCCCGGCGCCAAGATTCTGCGCCGTATAATTGGAGATTCCATTTCCCAGAGTTGTAAATGAAGTTATTACAAGATTGTTCAGCTTGACCGCCGCAGCATATCCAGCTATAACTGACGCTCCAAAACCATTTATCACGCTCTGTATGATTATATTTCCAACTGATATAAAACTCTGCTGAAGTATGCTCGGTATGGCTATAACCGCTATCTTCCCCAGCACACTGCTTGAAAATGCGCAGGGCTTCTCATCTGTATGTATCGCTGCCAAACGTCTAAAAACAACTATAACAGCCAGAACTGCACTCACACCCTGACACAGAAACGTTGCCCATGCAACGCCATTTACCCCCATGCAAAATGTCTTTACAAACAATATATCAACGGCTATATTAGATACCGATGATATTGCCAGAAATATAAAAGGTGTCCTCGAATCCCCTAGAGCTGAAAATATTCCAGTGGCTATGTTGTAGAAAAATAAAAATGGCACACCCAGTATGTATATATTCAGATATGTTAGAGAGTCTTTCATCAACTCATCCGGCGTATCTATGAGAGCCAAAAGTCTCTCGCCAAGTATAAATCCAACTATCATAAGCACAGCAACAAGCACAGCACTGGATATGAATGTGGTCCACACAGCAGTCTTCATCTCGCCATACTTCTTTGCACCGAACAGCTGAGACACTATGACCGAACATCCTATATTACAACCAAATGCAAATGCTATGAATATCAAGGTTATCTCATAGCTGTTTCCAACCGCAGCCAGAGCATTTTCTCCTATGAATCTTCCCGCAACAAAACTGTCCGCAATATTGTACAACTGCTGAAATATTACACTTCCAAAAAGCGGGAGACAGAATCTCCATAATACAGACTCCGGTTTTCCAATAGTAAGATCTTTATTCACCTTTATTCCTTCTTTTCTAAATTTTCTTAATTTTCGTTTTTATTCTATACTTCCATCATTGTTATTACAATAGACAAAACCCCAAACATCTGCCATATCCACGGACTTTTTTAGTAATTTTATTATAAAAAGAGACAAGCTTCCTTTACTGACATGACGTCAAAATCTTGACACATATCATAACTAAACCTGTCTCTTTCCAATGTATTTATTATATACAGAAACATATCTGCATGCTGACAACGCACTTCAATATATCATATGTCGTTGTGCGTGAGCGCTATGACCTGCGCTCGCCTCAGCGTGTTTCATCAGATCATGACTAAAGTATGTCTATGTACTCTCCTGACAGTGCCTTGTTCATTGATCTCACTGCACAGAATTTGCCGCACATACTGCATGTATCGCTGTACTCGTCATCCGGCTTTCTGCTGTCTCTGATCTCCTTTGCGGTCTCAGGATCTATGGCACATGCAAACTGTGCATCCCAGTCGAGGACTCTTCTCGCATCCGCCATCTTGTCATCTATATCCCTCGCTCCAGGTATACCCTTTGCTATATCTGCCGCATGGGCTGCTATCTTTGATGCGACGATTCCCTGCTTGACATCATCAACATTTGGCAGGGCAAGATGCTCTGCTGGTGTGACGTAACAGAGGAATGCTGCTCCGTTCATGGCTGCAACTGCTCCACCTATCGCGCTTGTGATGTGATCATATCCCGGTGCGATATCTGTGACAAGAGGTCCAAGTACGTAGAATGGTGCGCCCATACAGAGTGTCTTCTGAACTTCCATGTTGGCTGCGATCTGATTGAGTGGCACATGACCAGGGCCCTCAACCATAACCTGTACATTATGATCCCACGCGCGCTTTGTCAGCTCTCCAAGTCTTACAAGCTCCTCTATCTGACATACATCCGTTGCGTCCGCAAGACATCCCGGACGACATGCATCTCCAAGTGATACTGTCACATCGTATTCCTCACAAATGTCAAGTATCTCGTCAAAATACTCATAAAACGGATTCTCATTGCCTGTCATGGTCATCCATGCAAATACAAGACTGCCGCCACGGCTGACTATATTCATCTTTCTCTTATGTTTCTTGATCTGTTCGATCGTCTTTCTTGTTATTCCGCAGTGGAGAGTCACAAAATCAACTCCATCCTCCGCATGAAGACGAACCACATCGATGAAATCCTGTGCAGTAAGAGTTGCGAGATCTCTCTGATAATGAATAACGCTGTCATATACCGGCACAGTTCCTATCATAGCCGGACACTCTGAAGTGAGTTTCTGTCTGAACGGCTGTGTATTGCCGTGGCTTGACAGATCCATGATCGCCTCTGCTCCCATCTCGACAGCACTCATAACCTTCTGCATCTCGATACCATAATCCTTGCAGTCTCTTGACACACCGAGGTTGACATTGATCTTGGTCCTCAGCATGCTTCCAACTCCCTCTGGGTTTAAGCATGTATGCTTTTTGTTGGCTGGTATTGCAACCTTGCCCTCTCCTACCAGTTTCATCAGCGCCTCAGTGGACATATGCTCTTTCTCTGCAACCTTCTCGATCTCAGGTGTCACTATACCTTTTCTTGCAGCGTCCATCTGTGTTGTGTAATTTCTCATCTGTTCCTCCAATCTGATCCGGCTTTATAAATCTGTGCCAGATCTAATATTTGTTTTTCTTACACTTTTATAGTGGCGGAAGGTGGTGCCCCCAATCAGCCACTTTAGGAATATCCCTCCTTATAAAGGAGCAGACGCATGAAAGGCGCTTACGCGCGGCGTCTGCGTGCTTCACAAGGAATCCCCCCACTTACGTGGGTCCCTCCTTATGAAAATAAATAAATAAAAAGAGACGCAGGATGCGCCTCTGTCTCTCTTATAAAAAGCCTACAAAACGTATCCCTACGGCGGCATTACCCGCATCAGGTTGTGGGTCGGAACGCTCAGCTCCCTCTCAGCCGGCTGCATCGCCAGCTCCCCATACTTATATCCAATTCTCTGTCAACAAGTATAACGCTGCCTTTCTGTAACATCAACATAAATTTTAATATATTTGCGGTGTTTTCTCCCCTGTCAATTATTTATCTGTCTGTTTTCTGAGATCATAGTAATGAGGAATTATGTCTTCATAATGTCCGTCAGGCATTCTAAATCCTCCCGGTATGACTCCCAGCGGAGTAAATCCAATCCTCTTATACAGATGGAGTGCATGTACATTTGATGCTACTACGGCATTGAACTGGAGCACTCCAAAACCTTTCTTCTTTGCCACGGAGATACAGTCAAGCACAAGCTTTTCTCCTATGTGCTCACCGCGGATGTCACGTCTCACGGCATAGCTGGCATTGCATATATGTCCGCATCTTCCCACGTTGTTCGGATGAAGTATGTAGAGTCCTACCACCTCACCATTCTCTGTGTTCTCGGCAATACCGGTATATGTCTGCTCCTTGAAAAAAGCATCTCCCTCTTTCGGAGACAAGTCTTCCTCCTGTGGAAATGCCACTCCGTCATCCACAACCTGGTTCCAAATTTCTGACGCAGCGACCGCATCTTCTGTCGTGTACTCTCTTATGTTGATCTTCATCTGTGCGTCCTCCTATTATTATAAGATTCACTTATATTCTATTTATTCTTTTATCATTCTGTCTGCCTGCTCACTGTGAACATATAAAGCAGTTCAGTGTGATATTACAATTATCTCCTACAAATCCACAGCCTGCCTCACTTCCCTCTTTTTCCAGCTCACAAAGCCATACATATCATTCGCAAAGAATATGACGAAGTTTACAACTACAGGAATATATGCCGGATTCTCAAGTGACGCGAGAACCCACAAAACTATCAGGATCACATCATTTGCCGCATATCCCACCGCATAGTATGACGATCTCAGCATGGTGAGCGCAGCCGCCAGGAAACTTGTGACTATGGATATTGTGCTGAACACTATATTCGGCGTGTCAAGTATCATGAGTATATAGTAGAATACAACCGTTACAAGCACTGTGCTGACAGTGAGCCATATCACATGTCTTCTTGTCAGTTTCTGTATGGCAACCTCACTGCTGTTGCCCTCCGACGGATTCTTGAACCACGTTATGGCGGACCACACCGCCATCGGCATCGTCATCCCGAGGTAGGTTATCATCTCACCCCAGTAGCGGAACCTGAATGATATTATACCGTATAATATGCTGAATACGACCATCAATATCTGCGCCCACACATTTCCTTTTGCCGCAAATATAAGTGATGTCACGCCTATGAGTGCCGCCACCAGTGTGAGGATATCCAGATCTGCAGTGAGAAGATTCGATACCAGCACTATAGCCAGGGAACTCAGCCAGATAAGCCATTCCCGCTTAGTCAGTTCTTTTATTGGATTGTACATTTCGATCTCTCCTTTTTATCGCCTATCTTTAGCAAATTCTTTTCTAGTTGCCTGAATTTTCAAACAATTCTATCGTTCAAAAAAGTCATTCATCTTCTAATTTCTCTCAGATTTTGACTATATTCTTTCCTGCCCATCTCTAAAGTCTTATTTTCTCCAAATCATCTGGCACATGCAGGTTGCCGCTGTAATACCTTTTGCCCTCTGCCACGTACAATTCTTTTCTATGTGTTATATTTTTATCCTCTGTATGATATAGCAACAGATTCTGAACTTCAAGCTTTTCTGCAAGTTCACAGGCATCCTTGACTGTTGAGTGATGTTTCTCGTATGGATCAAATATATCCGCCTCGGAATACAGGCAGAATGCCTCATGGAGCAGCCATTTGCTGCCTCTCGCATACTTCTCCTCACAATCATTGTAAGGCTCGTCTCCGCAGCACGTAATTTTCGCGCCATCACCCATATCCATACAGAATCCAAATTGCTTTGTCTTAGTTGAACCAGTATCAAAAAATGTGACCGCTCTGCCCATTATCTCTTTCGTATCGCCGTCATTCACCTCAACCATATGAAGTCTGTCACCAATATATACTGTCTCCTTCTTATTAAGAAGTTGCATTGCCATCTCCCTAAGTAAAGCGATGACCTCGTCATGTCCGTATATAACGGCTTCGCCTTCATACGAACCTTTTTTCATATGCTGGCATATCATGCGGATCATCCACACCGCGCCGAGTATATGATCTACATGTTTATGCGTCACAAATATTGTCCTCATGTCCTGCCAGTTAAAACCCGCTTTCTTAAGCTGTGACAGTATGCCGTTACCACCGCCGCCATCCACTAGAAAATGTTCGTCTCCATCTGACAGCACAAAGCATGTATTATAACACTCTGTCACAAGTGCACTTCCTGTTCCAAGCATCGTTATGTCCATACACCCATTCTTCCTTCCCAAATACTTAATTCGTATAATAAGCACCATCCGCAGACTCATATTAACCTGATTAACAGCTTACTTCTCCGGCTCCTTGCACACATCAACCCAGCCGGCAGCCCCAGATGCATCCTCAAGCTCAGAGATGGTGAGATTCACTGCACTGTGGTTATTGCCCGCCGCAGGGAAAACCCTCTCGTATCTCTTTAGGCTTTCATCAAGGTATACATCTATCCCCAGATTTATGCCAAATGGACACACTCCGCCCGGTGCATGTCCGACAAGCTCCTCCACGCTATCAAATGGCACCATCTTCGCCTTGACGTGGAATCTGTCTCTATATTTCCTATTGTCAACTCTGGCTATGCCCTCGGTGAGTATGAGTACTATCTTGTCATCCTGTATGAACGCCATGGTCTTAGCGATCATGCCCGGCTCAACTCCAAGCGCCTCCGCCGCCATGGCAACAGTTGCCGTCGGAGCGTCCATAAGTATGATCCTGTCTCCATATCCTTTATCTTCAAGAAACTTTTCTGCCTTTTCCAGTGACATGGCTGTACGTCCTCCTTGTTGTAATTATCTGTATTCCAGCACTTCATCCATTTTCTTTCCAGGCCGCATCTCCGGATTCTCTGCAACAGGTTCTGGATCGCCGCGCCTCGATAAGCTGTCTTATAATCGCCGGCTCCACTGGATATCTTTAAACTTTCTAATACTGAGTCTTTTTTCTATGCTATCTCTTACCTCCATAGCTATGTCTGTCTCCGTAAATATATGTATGTAAACTGTCTATTATCAAAAGTATCATAATTGCTGTATATCTATAACCATGCACTCCTCAGATGCCTTAAATCCCACTGATTCATACAGCGGCCTACCGCTTTCCGTGGCATCAAGGCTTATCTCCGTGGCACCATGTACACACGCGTCCTCTATAAGCATATTCACAAGATGCCTGGCGATTCCTCTTCTCCGATAGTGCTCTTCTGTATATACATTCATGAGATGTGCTCTCTTTCCTGATGAGTGAGAAAATGTTGGCATTATTTCAATATAAGACATACTGGCACACGCCACACATCTTCCGTCATCGACAGCTACAACTGTTGTCTGATCACCCTCAAGAAAATACCTTCTGCTGCTCACCACCAATTCATCATCAAATATGTAATCAGCAGGAAGATCATTGACTATTCTAAGCATGGACAATCTGACATCCATCAGCATATCTATATCATTTGCATCTGTCACTCTATACTCCATAATACCCCCTTATTAATCCTTGACATTTTTATGCCTCCTGTTATAATAACACAAGTCGGACGGTATGTTGAATATTAATATACCTTGCAAGGTGTTCTGCAGATGCAGGATTCCCGGATGGAACATGAATCGCGATAAAAATATATCAGAATTTTCATGAGCCAGATAAGATACTTTATCTTATCTGGCTCTTTTTTTATGCGGCTAGCATGTTAATGTGTCCCCGCGATCATGTGCTTTTCCGATTTTCAATTATAAACTATTTTTGTTAAGGAGATTTACAAATGGACCTGTTAAGAGACGATCTGAAAAAGCTTTACTTCAAATTCCTCATTCCTTCCCTAGGAAGTGCCATGGTCATGTCCATATACACCCTGACTGATGCCATCGTCATCGGCAAAGGTGTTGGAGCTGATGCCCTGGCCGCTCTGAGCATCACAACGCCACTGCTGTGCATACTTATGTCAACTGGAATTCTCTTTGGCGTAGGTGGCTCGGTACAGATGAGCGTGCACAGAGGAAGTGGCAACGCAGTGAAATCTAACCGTTACTTCACTGTGTCATTCATGATGATCGCGGCAATCACCGCACTGCTATGGATACTATACGGAACATGTATGCCATCACTGCTTAGACTCATGGGCACAAATGACGCTCTATACCCATATGCCATGTCATACATGCACTATATAAATATGTTCCTGCCGGTTGCAGTATTTTCCAACTTCGTAGCTATATTTGTGAGGGCTGACAATGATCCAAACCGCGCCATGGCAGGCGTACTGCTGGGCGGAGTGTTCAATATCGTGATGGACATCGTACTGGTATTCCCGCTAAAACAGGGAATCGGCGGAGCCGCGCTTGCCTCTGTTGTCGGTATGCTGATCCAGGTACTTGTCACCTCATCGCATTTTCTCAGCAAGAAAAACGCGCTGCGTTTCATAATGCCACACAGGATCCTGAACAGCATGAAGAATATCGTGACAGCCGGTATCCCGAGTTTCTTCAATGAATTTGCAAATGGATTTATAGTGCTGCTGTTTAACATACAGATATTGAAGTACTGCAGTGAGAATGCCCTGTCCATATACAGCGTCATCTCCAACTGCGTCATCCTGTTCAATTCTCTGTTCACAGGAGTTGGTCAGTCTGTGCAGCCTGTGATCTCGACCAACTACGGAGCAAATAACATAGGCAGAATAAAAACCATAAAAAGAATGGCTTACACAACCATCCTGATCATGGGTGTGCTGTTCTCACTTCTTGGAATACTTTTTCCAAGGGTGCTCTGCAGTGTGTTTATAGATATGAATGCAGGACTTGGTGTCATTGCCAATCTTGGTGTCAGAACGTACTTCTTTGCATTTGTGCCATTTGGGATCAACCTGATGACCTCCTACTATCTTCAGGCCATACTGAAATCCGGGCAGTCTCTGTGTATATCACTGCTCCGAAACATCATACTCAGCAGCGTATGTATACTGACGTTCCCGGTTTTGATCGGTGGCAACAGCTTGTGGTTTGCTGCACCTGTGACCGAGGCTGTGACACTTACCGTCAGTCTGGTATTTCTGGCGTGGGAATCCCGAAGGTAGGGTAGCCATTATACGTGTATGCAGATTAGGCGATATAAGGTATAATGGATGTGTTGACTTTAACAAATAGGGATTAGGGGGTATAAAATGAAAATGCACGAAATGGATTTGATTGAATTCCTTATTAAAGAAGGACACACTGATATTGCAGAAAGTATTAAAGACTACCGAAAAAATACTATTAAAATGTGTGTGAAGAATGTGGAAAATGTAATCGCAAAAGGCACAAGTAAAATCGGTGGCTTTCCCGATCTTCCGCCCGAAATTCCATATCCCACAATGTCGGGCTATTCCTGCAAGCGCGGAGATGACACTGAGCGGTACGAAAAATCAGCAATGCAGCTTGTTGCTCAAATCAATCTTGCGGACATTGCCGACTTGGATATTGAAAACAAGCTTCCACACACGGGTATTTTATATTTTTTCTGGAGCGGAGAAATCGACTCAATTCACCAGACCAACAAATGGGTTGAAAGCGTTGCTGACGACCCCGAAAATTCGGCTTATCACAAGGTGATCTGGTACAACGGCGACCTGGCAAATTTAAAGAGAACTGAGCCGCCTGTTCCATATTATTCAAAGTATTTTACAGAAACTTTTGAGGAAAAGGCTGTCGAGTTTGAACTCACCACAGATTATCAGCCACTGGGAGATGTGCTTGACTGTGACCTATTTGACCGTCTTGAAGAAGTTGCTCCAGATTATGATATCGAATATCTTTCGTATGACGGAAACAAATTATTCGGTTATCCTACGGGTGGTAATATACCGGATGTAAACACAAAAACTCATCTGCTGTTTCAATATGGTTACAACGTTGGTTGTCTATGGAATATCTTTTGGATCATTTCAGATGAAGATTTAAAGAACCGCAATTTCGACAAAGCGGTCTTTAGTTTCGATTTGGACTAATAACTATAATTCTAAGTAGGAGCAGAACACTCCTGCTCCTACTTGGTATAAATTCAGTGCTTTATACAAAATTCACAGCCACCACGCTGTCCAATACAGTCTCTGCAATCAGAATCCACTGCAAACACATCTTCACCCGCGATCAGATATGTTCCAACAAGACTCATCTTCGGCGACATGCATTCTCCGTTCCATGACACGCCTACCTGTGATGCATCCATAAGTCCAAGCAGCTCAGGTACAGCATCCATGCCCATTCCATAATATCCCGGGCCGAATGACGGACTGCAATACTTCTTCTCATATACACTGTTCTTTCTCTCAAGATATCCCTGTAGCCACCCTCTTATGACATCCATGCATGCCACCTGAAATGTCTCCATGTAATACTGTTCAAGAACCGCCCCTGCACTCTCCAGGTCAACATCCGGCGCATGAACTGCATATAAGTAACCTTTTTCAACACCGGCTGTGTCAATCTGTTCAAGTACATTGCACTCTATCTTTTTATTTCCAAATTCCAAGTATCCCTTGTGGACACATTCTCCCGCAAATGGCTGCAGCAGAACAGACACTTCCATGGAATCCAAAGCTTTTGACAAGGATCCAGTCATGATCTTATCCACCACCCGGTCAGCCACCTGTCTATGTTCCGCGCGCATATCCTCGTCCATATCATTTATGTGAGTGATCTTAAAAAGTCTGTCCATCAACAGACTTTTCATTTTGCGCAGATCCACACGCAGGATTTCGTCCTGTCTGCGCAGATGTGCAATAACTTTATCGTACATCTCCGGACTGTGGACCACCAGACACGAGCTGCAGTCCTTTATCCGCTGTCCCCGTCCGGTTATGATATATTCCGGGGATCCTATACAGTTGTCATCGAGATATAAAGGGCAATAACAGAACAGACAGTTAAAATCATCTTCATCCTGTACCTCATGGCATGGGAAAAATTCACATTCCCTGTTCTGAAAAAACCTATAACTGTTACTTCTCATAAATTATTTGGCCCTGTTCTTCGATGCTCCCATGAACATGATAAATGGAACAATGATCCCAACTATCATCATGACAACTCCAATAGCCTTGCTGTCTCCTGCCACAAGTGCTACTATTCCACTCACAATGGCAAATATGAGCAGGAATGCTGCCCACACAACTATCGCAGATGCCTTTGCCACCTTGTTGCTTCCAGCTATTCCAAATATTCCGCCTATGACCGCTGCAAGTGACGCAATTCCAACCACAACACCACACGCGATAGCCTTAGATGATGGATCATCCGCAAGCACAAGCTTTGCCACATCATAATATCCTGCATTTACAAGTCCCCATATGAGCATGATGACAGATGACACCGTAACCATACCCTTTCCTGGTAATTTCTCCATACACATACTCCTTCTACTTTCTGCTCCAAACATAGCAAAATGCCTGGGTTCTGGCTGCGAACTTCTCAGTCTTTAGCAGCTCTCTGACCTCAGCCTTTGTGTACCAGCCGGGTGTGATCTCCTCCAGAGTTGATGTGCTCGGCTTAAACTCGCCTCTCGCCTTGCCCACCACACACATATTTGTCTCATTTGAAAATCCGACAGCGCTGTAGCTTGTTCCTATTGTATCCGTGATCTCGTACAGCTCAAGTCCCGTCTCCTCCATGAGTTCACGCTTTGCGCTGACCTCAGGTGTCTCGCCCGGATCTATCAGTCCGGCAGGGAAATTATATACCCACTCGCCAGGAGCCATTCTGTATTCTCTGTCTATCAGGATCTTCTCACCATTCTCATCGGTGGCTATGATGACAACTGCATCCGCAGCCTTGCCGTGAAGTCCCTCAAAATCTGTGATATCGCCGTTTCTGCTTATCATCTCATAATTTTTCAGTATGCCATCTACTGTCTCATACTTCACATCATACCTTGTGATGAACTTGCCCTGTTCCTTCTTCTCAATTCCTACAAACTTCATATTTTTCTCCACTAATTCCGTTCACTAATTCGCAGATTTGATTTCTGTCAGAAAATATTATTTGCAAAGCTCTGCAACAACCTGATTGATAACCTTGCCGTCAGCCTTGCCCTTGAGCTCTGCCATGACTGTCTTCATGATCTGTCCCTTGTTCTTGGTTGCGATCACATCAGCAAACTTTGTGGTGAGTATCTCTCTGACCTCATCCTCTGACAAAAGCTTTGGCGCATACTCGTTGAACACATCATATCTTGCCTTGTACTGCTCAAGCAGATCTGTTCTGTCTGCAGGACATGTGTCGATCTGCTCCTTCACAGACTTGATCTCCTTGAGGATAACGCTGTCAACTATATCCTCCGGTATATTGTCTCTGCAGCCGTTGTCTATACCAACTTTTTTAACTGCCGATACGAGAGATGATATGCTGTCCTTTCTCTCCTTATCTCTTGCCTTCATTGCTGCTATCATGTCCTTCTGTAAAACTTCGAGTGTCATTTTTTATTCCTTCTTTCTTTTATTTGGTATCTTTTATTTGGTATATTTTATTTGATATCACTTATTTTATATAATAATTTGTCTTTTTATTTATGTAGGAATTCAACTTACAGGATGATATCATCATACACACCTGTCTTACAAATTTCTACCAACTGCCAGTTTAATATATACATCTGTATATTATCAGACTTTAAGTATCTCACTGAGATTCTTCTGTATTCCGGCTGCGACCTCCGGCTTATTCATGGAGTACACATGTATATGCTTTACTCCATTTGCCATGAGATCGATGATCTGGTCTGTTGCATATGCGATTCCCGCCTGCCTCATGGCCGCCTCTGTATCGCCAAATGCATCCACTATGCTCTTGAATCTCTCAGGCACATTACAGCCTGAAAGCTTCACAGCATTCTTGACCTGGACACGCTTTGTGATTGGCATGATTCCCGGTATGATCGGGACGTTTATTCCAGCCTCTCTGACTCTGTACATAAAATTAAAGAAAATGTTGTTATCAAAAAACATCTGTGTAGTCAGGTAATCGCATCCGGCATCGACCTTCTTCTTAAGCCCGGCTATGTCATCATGCTTATTTGCAGAATCCGGATGTACCTCAGGATAGCAGGCACCCCCCACACAGAAGTCACCCGACTCCTTGATGAGCTCCACCAGCTCGGATGCGTGCGAAAACTCAGTAAACACCTGTCCATCATAGTTCTTCGGTATATCTCCGCGAAGGGCAAGTATATTCTCTATCCCTGCGTTCTTCATCTCCACAAGCGCATTCTTTATTCCGTCTCTGCTGGCACACACGCATGTGAGATGTGCTATAGTCGGAACATCGTACTTCTCCTGTATCTCCCGCGCAAGCTGTATGGTGTGACCCTTTGTACTTCCGCCAGCGCCGTAGGTTACACTCATATAGTCAGGCTTTAACGCCGCTATGCCAAGTGCGGCAGCCTCAACATCCGCAAAGTCAGTATCTTTCTTTGGTGGGAACACCTCAAATGAGAGTGTCGCCTTATCCTGTGTGATCAAATCTCTTATCTTCATGTACTACCTCTGTATATTTGTCTATTCTTGTTTATTTCAATCTGGACTCATTTATATCCGGACTCATTTGTATCCGATCCCGATAAATAATTTTGCTTTTTTGCTTACAGCTCTTCAAGCAGCGCCGGTATCTCCATAAGTGTTTTCACCTCATAGTCCGGATGTATATCCGCCGCATGCTGCCCATCCGGATTGAACCATATCGTCCTTATCCCAGCATTTATTCCGCCCTGTATATCTGATGTCAGACTGTCTCCTATGATCACAGTCTCATCTGCCTTTATCTCTGGTCTCCTGCCAAAGCAATAGTCAAAGAATTCTCTGGACGGTTTCTCCGCTCCGGCATCCTCAGATATGAATATATCCTCAAAATACTTGCCTATACCGCTGTCCGCAAGTCGTCCGCTCTGTACATTTGAGCCGCCATTTGACACAATGTACATTCTGTATCTTCCGTGCAAGGTTTCAAGCAGCTTTATCGTATCAGGGAATACAAATCCCTTCTGGCTGAGCTGATCCTCATAGTAGGCTGTCGCCTCCGCAGCAGAGTAGTCAGCTCCCAGCTCTGCAAAAAGTATCTCGTATCTGCTCTCCTTAACCTGCTGCCTTGTGAGCAGTCCCTGTTCAAGCAGTTTCCATCTCGATTTGTTAATCTCGCTGTATCTGGATATGACCTTTTCTGTAGGCTCCACCCCTATATGCTTAAGCATATTGGAGAGCGCTCTGCTCTCGCTACGCTTGAAGTCCAGCAGTGTCTCATCCAGATCAAACAATATGTTCTGTACCATATAAATTCCTTATATCTTTCTTTTATCTTTCTTTTCAAATTCATATGCTGACTTATCAGTGTTTGTCGTTATGATTCTGCATTTTATACATTACTCTTATGCGCTGCTGCCGGATTTTTCCAGCACACACATTCTTAAATATTATATTCCACTCACCTGATAATAGCAATAGAGCCAGTTACAAATCTTCTGCTGTGACCGCCCTCTCTTCGGCAATCCTGCACAATCCGCAACCGGCTCTGTTCCGTCTATTTTATTAAGTTTAGTTGTATTTTCATTTACTTCATGCCCTTGCTGAGTCCGCTCATTGCATACTCTGACAACTGTTTTCTGTAGAGAAGTGAACTGATCAAATACTCTATAACACCACCCAAAAGGATGGCCGCATATCCAAGGACAGCAAGTTTTACAAGTCCAAGGCTTATAACCTCTGATATATGATGGTTACACAGCCAGGAACTGATTATTGACATGCAGGTTATTATCACCAGCATAAACACGATAAAGCTTGCCACAAAATATTTGTAACATACACCACAGAATATCATAGCTCCGAACAATATAAATATGATCATAAACAATGTATCCTGATAGTTTTCTGTATTCTCCGGGTACATCCTGATAAGTATATATTTCTCCGCAATCAGTATCGTAAGCATTACAAGATATACAACAGTACTCACGATCACGGGCATTCCCACCTCCAGTTTTCTCTTCATCGCGCTTGACTGCACATAATCCGATGCATTCATGTATATTATCATCTGATAGGCAAACATTCCAGTAAGCATAAAGTAGAAACCGCCCAGAATATTCGTTCCATGTGATGATATTTCAATCAATAAACCTATTGCAGTGAATAACCCCAGCATCATCACATTTGTCTTTAACCTATATCCATATCTGAGAAGTTTAAAACCAAGTATCAAATCTTTCATCCCTTAATCCTCCTTGTCTGATATATATCATTCCTCCCACCGGCAGGCGAGGCGGATAGTCTAAGCCGTTTCCAGCCTTGAACAACAATCTGTTAATCCATATCCAGATAAGACGCCTCAACCTTGCGGTACATATGTCTGCGCGTCACATATATTCCAACCGGCAGCAATACCGCCAGTGCTGCAACTATGAGCCATGTAAACTTCTGCAATCCCGAAGATATCGTTATATATATAACCGCAGCTCCCGATGCTCCTGATGACAGCATGGACAGCAGACTCATGACCTGAACATTCTGGACATATCTGGTAATGTTCAGCGCCCACACGGAAATATCTGCTGTGAGCAGTATCGACAGGCAAAGCAGCCTTACCGGGTTACCCACCATAATTCCATATGGCACGGCCACTATCACCATGCATATCGCGATCCTCACCGGTCGGACAAGCAGATCCGCCGTAAGCGCATTCCGTAACATGGCTTTCCCCTTTGTTGACGTCTTCAGATAATCCATTCCAAGGCAGCCCTTCGCACATATTGCACCGAACCCCCAATAATCAGCCATAACCTCGATCGCAGTCATGAGCGCCGCGCCCACACCGAGCATGACCGCTGTTACATAATATTTTCTCACTCCTATATCGATCAATGCCAGTATCACCCCCAGTATGATCGGTATCAACACATTACACACTAGCCGGTATTTTCCATTCGTAATGGCTCTGTAATCCTTTATCATCCTCATAATTACGCTCCTATAAATACGTGAAACACTCTAAGCTGTTTTTACTTTAATACCATTTTTGTATTATTCTTCATGACCGCCACACTTATCTGAAACAGCGATGGTATCTCCTTGCTCACATTCATGCCTGCAAGCTTGTCCAGATTCTCTGCAAGACAGATTCCCTCAAAGCCATAAGGATTCTTAGTCATGGTATAAAGGATCTTTGATGCCGCCTCTGCATCCTGGGCATCTCCCTTTATCAGTATGTATTTCTCCTTCAGGTCCTCCACAAATCCGCACTCGACCACATTTCCATGTTCCATGATGATCGCATAATCAGTGATACTCTCCATATCGGATATATTGTGTGTTGAGAACAATACACTCTTCTCCCCCGCTCCGTCGCTTATATAATCGCCGATCATCTGGCACAGCTTGTCTCGCATAAGCGGATCAAGAGGCGATGCCGGCTCATCGAGCAGTAGCAGGTCTGTATCCCTCGCCATAACCCCGGCAAGCATCAGCTTAGTTCTGGTTCCATCAGAGAGTGCTGAACACTTTTTCTTCAGAGCAACACCGTCCGGGGAATCAGGAAATATCGCAAGTTCTCGGCAATATCTTTCGAACTCGTCCCTGTCAAAATTGTCAAAGAGCAGACTGCTTATCTCCTCCACATCAGATACAGTCCACTGTGGAAGGTAATATCTGCCTGTTCCCGTATAGCCTATCCTGTTCTTTACATCCGCCCTTCTCTCCTTCTCCTCCGATGAATACTTGTCAAAGAAAGTCAGCTCACCTTTGTAATCAAGCCTTATTCCTGAAAGCATATTGAGAAGTGTCGTCTTTCCCGCTCCATTTTCACCGATGAGTGCTGTCGCAAATCCCTTCGGCACCCTCAAATCAGGTATATCCAGTGTAAATGTCTTAAACTTTTTGGAAATATTCTCCCCTTTTACAGCGCAGTCATAATTCATCATTCAATCCTCCATTAAACCTTAAACTCTCTTCATGTCTTTCTTTTTCCCTATTCTCTGCCTGCTTTGTTCTCTGCCTGCTTTGTTCTCTGTCTGTTTTGTTCCCTGCCTGTCAGATCGTCAGTCCTGTACCATAAGCAGGGCATCAAGCATATTCTTTAGTTCATCGTCCGTCAAACCTGCAATACGTGCCGCAGCTATGGCCTCCGTCAAAGATGCCTCGACCTTTCGAAGATGCTGCTCTATCAGCATCTCACTGTCCTGTGCATTCACATAAAAGCCCTTGCCCTGTTCAGCCGTGACCAGCCCTTCCTGTTCTAACAGCTCATATGCTTTCATGGTTGTGATAACACTTATCTTCAGATCCCGCGCCAGTCCTCTGATGGACGGCAGATACTCACCCTGGGCATACTTGCCGGCCAATATATCCGACTTGAAACTGTCCGCTATCTGCTGATATATGGGCACTCCTGAATTCTGAGAAAGCCTCATATACATACCCCCCTCAACTGTTTATATGTTATATATACACTATGTACAGGTGCATGTCAACTGTTATTTTGTTTTGCGACATAGAACTATATATTTTCTCATTATCCGCACAAAAAAAATCCTCTGCCACGATACCGAACCGCCAAACGAAGATACTCAGTATATCCACTTTCACAAAAATCCCCGCCGGCACCGATCTGTTCAGTACCGACGGGGATCTATCCGTCATATTATTCTATTTTTCAAGCGGACATGTTATCTGAAACATCTCCTCACATACCTTGTGGACAAGTCTGGCGGTCTCCGTGTCTGCCAGCTTGTAGTATACCTCCTTGCCATCTCTTCGGCTCACGATAAGCCCACTGCTTTTGAGCTGTTTCAGGTGATGTGATACAGCCGGATCACTCATCTCCATGGCGGCAGCTATGTTGCTCACACATTCCTCCAGATGGCACAGCATCCAGAGTATCCTGAGTCTGCTGCCGTCGCTGAGCTGCTTGAATATATCTGCCATACCACTGCAGTCATCAGCAGACGGCATGCAATTTATGATTTTGTTCTCATTGTCGCAGTGACAATGAGGCAGATGAATTTCTCCCATGTATATTCCTCATCTTTCATATATATAGGAATTGATACTGCATCCATGTAATGATCGTATATAGATAGTTTCAATTCCCGATCTTCATTATTCTTTGAAACTGAGTGCTCTTGTTGCATTTAACACCGCAAGGATCATAACTCCAACATCAGCGAATATCGCCCACCACATATTAACAAATCCAACCGCTCCAAGTGCAAGGCACGCAAACTTGATCACAAGTGCAAACACGATATTCTGATGAACTATCCTGAGTGTCTTCTTGGATATCTTCATGGCTGTGGCTATCTTTGCCGGATCGTCATCCATGAGGACTATATCAGCAGCCTCTATGGCTGCATCCGAACCAAGGGCTCCCATGGCAATTCCTATATCTGCTCTTGAAAGCACAGGAGCGTCATTTATTCCATCACCCACAAATGCAAGCTTTTCTTTTTCGCCCTTGGCTGCTATGAGCTTCTCAACCTCGTCTACCTTATCACCCGGAAGAAGTTCACTTCTGACCTCATCCACGCCAAGTTCTCTTCCCACTGCGTCAGCAACCTTCCTGGCATCTCCGGTGAGCATGACGACCTTCTCCACGCCTGCTGCCTTGAGCCCACTTATAGCCTCCTTTGCATTTTGCTTTACAACATCAGATATCAGAATGTATCCGGCATATTTCCCATCCACTGCCACATGTATCTCTGTTCCAACTGACGCGGGAACCGCTGCCTCTATGTTCATCTTCTTCATTAGTTTGACATTTCCCGCTGCGACCTCATGTCCATCCACGACTGCTGATACGCCGTGTCCACTGATTTCTTTTGCGTCTGTTACTCTGTTGTTGTCAATCTCCTTGCCGTACGCCTCCTTCAAACTCTTGCTGATAGGATGGTTTGAATAGCTCTCGACAAATGCTGCCTTCTCAAGCAGATCAGCCTCGCTCATACCGGAAACCGGATGTATCTCTGTAACCTGGAACACACCCTTTGTCAATGTTCCTGTCTTGTCACACACAACGTATTTCGTATATGAAAGAGCCTCAAGGTAGTTGGAACCTTTTACAAGGATACCCTTTGCCGATGCTCCTCCGATTCCACCGAAGAAACTCAGTGGGATGGATATTACCAGTGCACATGGGCAGCTTATAACAAGTGTTGTCAGAGCTCTGATGATCCACTTGGACCATGCAGCCGGGGTACCCATGACAATGTTTACCAACGGCGGAAGAACTGCAAGTGCAAGCGCCGCGATACATACAGCCGGCGTGTAATACTTTGCAAATCTCGTGATGAAGTTTTCTGATCTTGACTTCTTCATACTTGAGTTCTCGACGAGATCAAGTATCTTGGATACGGTTGACTCTCCAAACTCCTTGGTTGTCTCGATCTTTATAAGTCCGTTGAGGTTGACGCATCCACTGATGATCTCATCACCCACATGAACCTCTCTAGGGACACTCTCTCCTGTGAGAGCACTTGTGTTGAGTGAGGATGAGCCCTCCACAACCTTACCATCGATAGGCACCTTCTCGCCCGGCTGTACGACTATGACTGTTCCGATCTGAACGTCATCCGGATCCACCTGTTCCAGCTTGCCATCCTTCTCTATGTTCGCATAGTCAGGGCGGATATCCATAAGTGCTGTGATATTCTTTCTGCTCTTGCCCACGGCATAACTCTGGAATAACTCACCAACCTGGTAAAACAGCATAACCGCTGATGCCTCCTTGTACTCACCGAGCACCATGGCGCCGACCGTTGCAATAGCCATAAGGAAATTCTCATCAAATACCTCACCATGTATAATTCCAAGAAAAGCCTTCTTAAGTATATCGTAGCCGATGATGAGATATGGAATCAGGTAAGCCACGATCTCTAAGCACCGCCACATAACTGACGGATTCTCAAGATTCACCATCCCGGTCTTGTCAAGCACTATGAATGTGACAGCCATAGCAACGAGAAGAACCGCCGATACTATGATCCTTATAAGGACCTTTTTCTGTTTCTTTGTCATAACGTCCTCCTGTCTTATATAATTTCGATCATCTATAAACCTCTAACAGTTTCCATCACATACACGGCAAATTATAGCTAAATTGTTCTCATATATGAAACAAAGCAGGAATAGGAATACAACACATTTCCAAACCTGCTTTGCAAGACCCTGTATGTTTCTCTATAAATCACCGTGCTATTGTAAAATGACAATCATCTTTACACATGACGAATCGTGATTACATGAATATCTCACAGTCAGGCTCTACCTTCTTACATGCCTTAAGAACGTTCTTCATAACCTCTGCCTCGTCTGCTCCGTCCTCGAACTCTACACTCATCTTCTGAGCCATGAATGCCACGGCCGCATCTTTAACGCCTGCAACCTTCTTTGTTGCATCCTCCATCTTTGCTGCGCAGTTTGCACAATCAACTTCGATCTTGTACTTCTTCATAATCATGATCTCCTTTTCTTTATATTTGTTATTCGTTTTTAACAATGATTTTTCTGTCATATATTGACTGACATATTCAAGCAAACAAGCATTGTACTCGTTGAATCCATGAACATTTAAGCATATATTTAATTATATGTCAATACAAAATAATTATTCTTTTTTATGTTTGCGCTCCCATGGCACGAAAACATAAAAAAGCACTTATTCCTGATGCCATGCCGAGTAATACACCAGCCTGTATGTTCCAGCTGATATATAAGCATCAAGATAAGTGCTTTTACAATATTAGTATTTACAGAATACTCTATATAGGTATACCTTTTTATCTTCTGTCTCTATCGTAGGTATCAAGGAAGCTGTGTCTCTCTCCCCCTTGCTTGTACTCTATAAGGGTATCAATATTGACATTCTCCACACTCTTGAATATGTTGCCCTCCACAAATGGGTTGGTCTTCTTGAGTGTTGCTATGAGCTGCTTGATCTCCTGGCGCTTGGACTTTGTCTCCTCATTGTTGCAGGTGGTACATGTGTCCGTGAACTTACATGCACACTGTATAAAATGAAGTTCATTATAATCCCTCCACGCTTTGATGTCGTCCTCCCTCACCATATAAAGAGGTCTGATGAGCTCCATGCCCTCAAAGTTGGTGCTGTGAAGTTTCGGCATCATGGTCTGCATCTGCGCCCCGTAGAGCATACCCATGAGTATGGTCTCTATGACATCGTCATAATGATGTCCAAGAGCTATCTTGTTACAGCCAAGCTCTTTTGCATAGCTGTACAGATGACCTCGTCTCATCCTGGCACAGAGGTAGCACGGTGACTTCTCAACGTTGTACACCGAGTCAAATATATCTGACTCAAATATCTGGATAGGAATGTTAAGCATCCTGGCATTATCCTCTATGACCTTGCGGTTTGCCGGACTGTACCCCGGATCCATGACTATAAACTTAAGTTCAAACGGGAACTTATTGTGTCTCTTCAGCTCCTGAAAGCACTTCGCCATGAGGAAAGAATCCTTGCCGCCAGATATACACACGGCTATCCTGTCGCCTTCCTTCACCAGCTCATACCTGTTGATAGCCTTTGTGAAGTTGCACCATATCTTCTTGTGGAACTTCTTGCGGAGACTCTTCTCCACATCGGCACATATGTCAGTCTGCTCCTGCTTTCCCATGGTATAGAGCAGCCATGATATATAGCCACCTTTTAGGCTCACTGCATCGTATCCCAGCGCTGTAAGTCTCTCCGCCAGCGGAATGCTGTTGGTTCCGTGGGTGCAGCAGATTATGAGTTTTTTCCCTTTTGAATTGTCCCTAGAAATATATTTCTCTGCAGGGAACAGTTCACCTGCGGTCACCGCCAGATGCTCCGGCATCAGACTGTCCGCAGGAACTGCCATCGCCCCCGGAATGGCTCCGTGGGATATCTCAACTTCATCCCTGATGTCAACCATCAGATACGAATTCTTATCCAGTTCCTGTATCTCTTCTATTGTAATTTCTTTTATAATTTCTTTTGTGACCTCTCCAGTCACATCACCTGAATTGTCGGCTACAACTTCAGTGATATTATCCGTGTTTTCTAATGCCATATCCCTGTCACCATTTTTCTCGCTAATACAAATAGATTATTTTATATATGATACTGTCTGCCGCATATGGCATCGCCGTCATCCGCAGCTTACTCCTTGCCATCCCAGCAGTATGTACAGAGCTTGCACTTCTCAACTCCGCACGCCTCAAGCATATCATCAAGTCTATTGAATCTGAGTGATGTGAAATGCAGTTCCTTACAGATCTCGTCAACCATCTTTTCATACTTCTCTGAATCAGGATCTGTGTACTCCTGAAGTACCTCATCTGTCACATTTCCATTCTCAAGTCTCTCGATAACTCTTCTTGTTATCAGATCCATCTCTGATGATGATCTTGAGAAGTTAAGGTATTTGCATCCGTATACAAGTGGTGGACACGCAGGTCTGATATGTACCTCCTTGGCACCGCTGTCAAACAGATACTCTGTCGTCTCTCTGAGCTGTGTTCCACGCACGATAGAATCGTCTATAAGCAGAAGGCTCTTGTCCTTGATAAGATCCTCAACTGCCAGAAGCTTCATCTTGGCTATGAGATTACGCTGGCTCTGTATGGTCGGCATAAATGAACGTGGCCATGTCGGTGTGTACTTAATGAATGGTCTTGAGAAAGGTATTCCTGACTCATTGGCATAGCCTACTGCATGCGCTGTTCCTGAATCCGGAACTCCGGCTACAATATCAGGCTTAACGTTATCTCTCTTTGCCATGCTGGCTCCGCAGTTGTATCTCATCTGCTCTACACTCATACCCTCGTATGAACTTGCAGGGTAACCATAGTATACCCACAGGAAGGTACATATCTTCATGTCCTTGCCCGGCTGCACAAGCGTCACACAGTTGGACGGCGTGAGTACGACAACCTCACCAGGACCGAGTTCTTTATAGTCATGGTAGCCAAGGTTCTTGTAGGCAAAGTTCTCAAATGACGCACAGAATGCACCATCCTTCTTGCCTATAACCACAGGAGTTCTTCCATGCATATCCCTGGCTGCATATATTCCATTCTGGTTCATGAGCAGGAGTGACAGCGAACCGTCTATCTTCTCCAGCGCATATCTTATTCCGTCTATCAGATTATCCTTCTGGTTGATGAGGGCTGCCACAAGCTCTGTGCTGTTGATATCCCCTCCGCTCATCTCAAGGAAATGTGAATGTCCCTGATCAAATATCTCCTTGGATATCTCGTCAACGTTGTTGATCTTGCTGACAGTTGTCAGGGCATATGTTCCGTGATGTGAACGCACTATGAGTGGCTGTGGCTCATAATCGGATATACATCCTATTCCAAAATAACCCTTCATGTTCTGCATATCTTTGTCGAACTTTGTTCTAAATGGAGCATTCTCGATATTGTGTATGGATCTGTCAAATCCCTTATCTCCATACACTGTCATGCCTCCGCGCCTTGTTCCAAGATGTGAATGATAGTCTATTCCAAAGAATAGATCAAACACACAGTCATCTTTTGCCGCTACTCCAAAAAATCCACCCATTGTTTTCCTCCTGAAGTGATAAAAATTTGTCATTTTCGCAAACATATCTATATTAGCATAGGACTAGCGATGATTACAATATATTTATTAGTAATCGGCAACCAGTCCATATTTACATAAATTTTATAACACATTCATTATCAATTTCACTATCCCCGCAATGAAGATCAGCACAACCAGTCCGAAAAAGCAAACCTCCATCTCCCTGTACACCTTGTTTGACTTTTTCTCAAATGCCTTTCTCTCTTCCCTGGAGTACAACAGTTTATACTCACTGCCGATCGGATGCTTCTTTCTGTTTATATCCTGATTCACCACATAAGAATCCGGCTCACCGCTGTATGGATCAATGTACCCCACCGTGGGATGTGCGTATCCCGGAATGTTAGTTCTGCCGGTCACGGTGTCATATCCTATTATCTTTCCCACAATCTCCATATCGAACATATCATTTTCTTTTATTCGTTTTGATCTCACAGCATAGCCTGCTATCACAAATATCAGTACACATGCCAGCATCTTGATCGCATCCATGATCAACCATACAGGATCATTCCTATCTATAGCTATTACCCCGCCATCCTGCAGACTATCTACTGCCATAGATACACCGATAAGCAAAAGTGCCACGCCACCAGCCAGAAGTCCTATTCCGATATTCTTAAAATTCCAACGGTCCTCATTTTTCTTTATCCAAATTGCAAGTCCGATAAAGAATATTCCCACTATACCGAAAAATCCTGATTTCACAAGTCTTGTAATCAGCTCAATATTGTCTATGTAATCCATCTTCTCATCTCCAAACTGTGATAAATACTCTATATGAATCTCAGAGCCTTGCCGTACTTTTATCTCATAAAAAAATCGCCCTATACTGATATATAATATACCAGTATAGGACGAATTCAAACTTAATTAAAAAGATTTTCCCTGAATCCTAGCCGATGCTCTTAACGCTTTCTCCCTCTATCAGGGAATATGGCACTATCTCATGTTCACCAACTGCTGCATAATTTATATGCTTGAGCATGATGTCAACACTTCTCGATGCCATGATCTCTGTATTCTGTTTTATTGTCGTAAGTCTTGGTACACAGTATCCTGCCAGCTCTATTCCATCAAATCCACTAACTGACAGCTCCTCCGGAATATGTTTGCCCAGATCAGCAGCCGCTCTCATGACGCCGATTGCTATCGTATCACTGAGAGCCATGATTGCTGTAACCTCGGGCTGTTCCTCCAAGAGACGCTTCGCGGCCTCATAACCTGCCTTCATAGAATACCTGCACGGAATATATGTAAACTCCGCCCGGTCATCATGCTGCCACTCATCTATAGCCCTCTTGCAGCCTTTATATCTGTTGAAACTTATCTGTTTCTCGGACACCTGCCCTCCGATGACTCCGATGTGCCTGTGGCCTTTTTCAAGAATATACCTTGTCATATCGTATGTCGCTGCCATGTCATCTATCGTTATGGAGGATATGTTGTCATTTGCAAGAATCTCTCCGCCGGTCGTGATTATGACCCCCGGAATCTCAAGCTCTTTCACCCGCTCATCAAAAAGTGCAAGATTGGCACCCAAAAACATGATTCCCTTCGGATTCACGCTATGAGTAAGTTTGATGGCATACTCAATCTCATCGCCATCCTCATCTATGTACTCCACTACGACGTCCTCATCATATCCTGCAAGCTGGCTCTGTATGCGCTCTACTATATCCGCAAACAGCATATTCTGGTTTCCTTTTATGATGACAACCACCGCCGATTTCGCTGACATTTTGAGGAGCTTTGCGTTGACGTTCGGTTCAAAGTCGTTTTCCTCTATAACCCTGAGTATCTTCTCTCTGGCTGCATCGCTGACTCCGGTCTGATTGTTGATCACCCTGGACACGGTTCCGATACCATAACCTGATATACGTGCAATATCCTTTATTGTCATAAGCTGTATCCCACTTTTCTCTTTTATTCCCAATAATTATATTATCCCGATATGTGGAGGTCAAGAAAATACTCAACTCATCATTTTTCCGATAAATATTTTATTAGAGAGTACTTTTTCACATCTTGCTTCTCCCGGTCATCAGTGTAAGTCTGCCTATTTCCTCTGCAAGATCATCATCCGTATCATCGGATATCGTTCTCCACCTCCAGTTATCGCCAACTGTGGATGGCTTATTCATCCTTGAGCGGTTATCAAGCCCCAAATAATCCTGCATCGGTATAATACAGAGATCTGCAATACTTCTCATAGCAAGCGTGATAAATGGGACATTGATCAGACGGTCCGGTGTATAATGAGCTGCCATATAATCCCGCGCCATATCTCTGGCTCTCTGATCTATACTGCTCCACCAGCCAATAAGTGTCTCATTGTCATGGGTTCCCGTATATACAACACAATTTCGTATATAATTATGTGGAAGATAGTCAGATGCCGCCCCAGTGTCTCTCACATCAAAGGCAAACTCCACAACCTTCATTCCCGGGAATCCGGAATCATGCACAAGTTTTCTGACCGAATCAGTCACAAAACCAAGGTCCTCGGCAATGACATCTCTCTTACCCAGAGCTTTTTCTATATTCCTGAACAGATCCATCCCAGGGCCCTTTTTCCACTTGCCATTCGCAGCTGTTTCCTCACCATATGGAATGGCATAATATTCATCAAAGCCTCTGAAATGATCAATCCGGACTACATCATAAAGCTTATAGCTATGTCTCATTCTGGCTATCCACCAGCTGTAACCGGTCTGCCTGTTCAGCTCCCAGTCATATATTGGGTTTCCCCACAGCTGTCCGGTCTCCGAAAACCCATCAGGCGGACATCCGGCAACCTCGTATGGACGCCTGTCCTCATCCAGCCTGAAAAGCTCCGGGTGTGCCCATACATCTGCACTGTCCATCGCTACATAGATTGGAATATCTCCTATGATCCTTATATGGTTCTTGTTGGCATAGCTCTTTAGCGCATTCCACTGAGTATAAAACAAATACTGCATGTACTGCTGAAAATGTATCTCATCCGCAAGCGTAACCTGCATCTGCTGCACTGCATCAGGCTGTCTGTTTCTTATATCCTGTGGCCACTCTGTCCACGGAATCCCACCATATGAATCCTTAATCGCCATGAACAATGAATAATCATATATCCAATCACTGTTCTCGTCCATGAATAAGGAAAACTCCATGCTATCAGTCATTTTCCATCTTTCATAGGCTTTCCTGAGAAGACTGTATCTTCCATTATATATTTTGCTGTAGTCAACGTATCTGTCATCCTCACCCCAGTCCATCTCACTGCACTCACTGTCTGTGAGCAGTCTCTGATCCACTAGTGCATCAAGATCTATAAAATATGGATTGCCCGCAAATGTCGAAAATAACTGATACGGCGAATCTCCATACCCGGTGGGACCCATGGGAAGTATCTGCCAGTAGCTCTGGTGTGCAGACCTAAGCCAGTCAACGAAACGATATGCCTCTTTTGAAAAGCTGCCAATTCCATACTTTGACGGGAGGCTTGATATAGCAAGCAGTATTCCTGCTGATCTTTCCATCTGAAATCTCTCCTTTTAACCAATTTCAGGCGGCTGCGAATCTCACAACCGCCTGTTTTTTACATTTAATAATATTATATTACTATCCCTTTACAGCACCAGCTGCAACACCCTTGATGATGTACTTCTGTGCACAGAGGTAGAATACAACAACCGGAATGATAGCCATAACAAGGCACGCCATGATCGCTCCCATATCTACTCTTCCGTAGCTGCCCTTCATATACTGGACAACTATAGATATCGTCTTGTATTTCTTGATGTCGAGTACCAGATATGGCAGAAGGAAATCATTCCATATCCACATAGCCTCAAGTATTCCTACAGATATGTAAGTAGGTTTCATGATAGGGATAACAACCCTGAAAAATGTCTTGAGCGGCGTACATCCATCTATCATCGCAGCCTCCTCGACCTCCAAAGGAATGGACTTGATAAATCCGCAGAACATGAATACTGCAAGACCTGTTCCAAATCCAAGATACACGATCACGATTCCCCATGGAGTATTAAGGTGAAGTGCATCCGCAGTTCCAGCCAAAGTAAACATAACCATCTGGAAAGGTATTACCATAGAGAACACGCAGAGCAGATATATGATCTTTGTCGCTATATTCTTGACTCTGGTTATATACCAGGCTGTCATAGAGCAGAACAGCAGAATTGCCGCTACTGAGAGAACCGTTATCACAACTGTCCAGCCCACTGCCTTAATGAAATCATACTGTGTTATAGCCGTTTTATAATTGTCCAAGCCTATGTAGCTGTGCTCATTTGGCAGTTCAAATGTCTCCAGACTGATAAACGTCTTGGCTTTCAGCGAGTTTATAATTACGATTATTATAGGTGAAACAAATATTATGGAAATAATGGTAAAGAATAAAGTAGCCAGAATTCCCGTCAACGTTGGTTTTTCTTTCACTCTGTATACAGGCTTTTTATCCGCTGTATTTACTGTTTTCTGTATCTTCGCCATTACTGCTGCACCTCCTTTGATCTTGTAATCTTAAGCTGTATGAGTCCTATCGCTACTACCAGAATGAAGAATACGACTGCCTTGGCCTGACCTACTCCCTCATATCCTACTCTTCCATAAAACGTCTCATATATATTGAGCGCTAGCATCTCTGTCTTATGGAGTGGCTCGCCTCCTGTGAGTGCCAGGTTCTGGTCAAACAGTTTGAATGAGTTGGTTATTGTGAGGAATGTACATATAGTTATGGATGGCATCATGTTCGGGATCGTAACCCTGAAAAGTCTCTGTGTTCTATTTGCACCATCAATCATGGCTGCTTCCTGAATATCTTCAGGAATTGCCTGAAGTCCTGCAATATAAACGATCATCATATATCCTATCTGCTGCCAGCACACCAGTATAACCAATCCCCAGAAACCGAGAACTTCATTGAGTTTCAGGGCTGTATCAAACTTTGAGAATATGGCATCAAATATAAGCTGCCATACATATCCAAGTACGATACCACCTATAAGATTCGGCATAAAGAATACCGTTCTGAATATATTAGTTCCTTTGATCTTCTGTGTAAGTGCCAGTGCCACAAGAAATGCAAGAACATTTATAAGCACAAGTGTGACAATCGCAAATAATGTTGTAAACTTAAATGCATCCGGGAATGTTGAGTCCTTGAATGCGTCTATATAATTCTGAAATCCTACAAATTCAGCGTCCCTTATGGTCGTGAACTTACAGAAGGACAGATATATTCCCTCGGCAAATGGCACGATAAATCCTATAAGAAACGCAGCCATTGTCGGTATCAGAAACACCGGCCAATATCTTTTTATCGTTTTCTCCATAATTTTTTTGATAACCTCCACTCTGTTGCATATCAATTTTCTTTCCAATATCTTATGAGTCTAAAAATGGATATGTAGACATATTTGCATATGAATACATATCCATCTCTAGTCTGACACCTCTGGGTATGAGCTGCCTTTGCAAAGCTGTTAGCCTTCCTGGTGTCCTGCATCTTGCAGGACTTTATTCATATTTTAAGTTGGTTTTATTTTGTGATGTTTTTTTTATTTTTGGGGTTGTATACTATTGTTTATTTGTTAATATGTTTTATTTTGACTTTGCTGCAGCAGCCTCTTTAGCCCATCCATCTACAAATGCGCTCTTTACAAGATCCCAGTTGGCATCTGTCTGATCTGCCGCATATGTTGTAAGTGCTGATCCAAGGTCGTTCTTCCACTGCTCTGATGGCATTGTTGTGAAGTTCCAGCTTACAGGTGTCTTGCCCTCTGCTACATACTCATTTGCAATGTTTACAAGAAGGTTTGTTGACTCAAGGTTCTTCTTGAATGGTGTTACAAATCCCATTCCATCGGCTCCTGATGGCATAGCGCCCTTTGAACCACAGATTGCCTTAAGTGCGGTGTCATTTGTAGCACACCACTCCATGAAGTCAAGAGTTGCCTGGATATCTTCCTCTGAAGCTTTAGCATTTACACACCAGTAATTCTCACTTCCTGTACAGAGTCCCTGATTCTCCTCACCATCTGCTCCTATATAGATAGGGAGCATTCCGAGGTTGTCATCGCCAATTGATGATACATCTGAGTATGCCCATGTACCATTCTGATAAAATACTGCCTGTCCTGAAACAAACTCTGCAACCGCATCATCACCAGTCTTTGTGCTGAGCTGCTTTGGATCGGTTGTTGAGTTGTTGATGTACAGATCCCATACATTTTTGTAATTATCAAGATATGTACCCTTGATCGCATCTGTAGTATCGATTCCATCAGCCTTGTATTCATAGTAGATTGGAAGATTTGCAAGATGTGTCTTGAATCTCCAGTCTGATGAGCCATCCATTCCGGCTGATGTGAATGCTGAGAATCCTAATTTGTCTGACTTGGCTGTTATATCCTCTGCCACCTTCTTGAGGTCTGCAAATGAATTGATATCATCCTCTGTGTATCCAGCTTTGCTTAAAAGCTCTTTGTTGTAAATGATTCCGTATGACTCTATAACATATCCGATTCCTGCGACCTTATCGCCATCCTTAAGTGCAAAGTCCTCAGATGTGAGTTCTTTATACACCTGTGATGATCCAAGATCATAACAATAGTCCTTCCAGGAAGCAAGACCAACCGGTCCATTTACCTGGAACAGGGTAGGTGATTCTGACTTACCCATCTCACTCTTAAGAGTAGTCTCATACTGACCAGCAGCTGCTGTAACTACCGTCACATCAACGCCAGTCTCTTCTGTGTACACCTTAGCAAGCTCCTGCCACTGTGTATCCTGCTCCGGCTTGAAGTTCAGATAATATACAGATCCCTTTGCATCTGCCTTCTTTCCTGCTCCATCTGAATCTCCTGAGCCACATCCTGTCAACATGGTACCTGCCATCATAAGTGACAATCCAAGTGCCGCAATACCTTTCTTGTTCATATTTGTTCCTCCCATAAAATAATAAAAATTTTTCCTTCAGTCATCTCTTATACGAGCTGCTTAATGGTTACTTTGTTTTTTCGGAAACGTTTTTGGAACCGTTTCCATTTGATATATCTTATATTAGTTGTTTATGTACAAAATGTCAATACTAATTTCAATTTTTTTATCACTTTTTGCATTTTTTCACATAGCTCACCATCCAGGCTACATAAAAATGTATAATTTTTGTCATATTCTATCCTTTCTGAATACTATAAATAGAACTATTGAATCTGAAAGGACTATCCTATGAAATACAACAACCATTGTTCTCCGAACAGACCTGACTGTCGTGACAACATCTACACTATAGACCTCCGGGAGAAAGCGTTACAGAACCACAATTACCGCGAAACCGTGTGGACCGGCTGTTTCATGCAGATGACAGTCATGTGTATACCTGCCTGCTCAGATGTAGGTTTGGAAATCCATGATAATACCGATCAGATCATCAGAATCGAACAGGGACAGTGTTCAGTCAGAATGGGCTGCTGCCCAAACGAACTGTGTTTCCGTCAGAATCTTTGTGCAGGAGAATGCATCTGTATACCAGCCGGCACATGGCACAACATCATCAACATCGGCAATAATCCACTGAAGCTCTCATCCATCTATGCCCCACCACATCATCCCAGGGGAGAGACACAGGCCACCAAAGCCAGGGCTATGGGAATGGATTGCTAGTATCTTTTCCTGCGACATGAAGTAGAACGCATTGCCGGATTTATTGTCCCGTTGTCTTAGGCATTCTTCTGTCCTCTTCAAAAAAAGACACCAAATGCTGCCTGCCCGTCTGACATTGGGCAAGCGACATTTAGTGTCTTTGCTGCTACTACTATACTTTATTGTTTTCTCTGTGTCATCACTGCAATGAAAAAACTGTATCACATTTCAATCATGAGATCACATTTCTCCTACTCATTCTCATCCTCATCTTCATAATACCAATCGCCCTCATATCCGTCTTCCACATAGTCTATGTCATATTCATCGACTTTGTCTGCATCTTCATCGCTCAGTTTAGCATATATTCTTCCATCGTCCCAATCATCTGACATATAGAGATACGGCGCATTGTCCACCCACTTATATGAATGTATCACCTTAACGTCAGACAGATCCAGGACGGACTCCATCAATATTGACTTCATATAGTTCTTCACCGTTTCCGGTGCAAGATTGACAAATTCCACTATCGGATACTTCTGAAAACGGATAGCATTGGTCGATGCTCCATACTCTGAATTCTCAAAGCTGACATTTGCCGGTCTGTCATTTACATTGAGTGATATATTTGTAACAGTGCATACATCTCGTTTATCAAAAACATATATTTTACCCTCGCTGGTCAGTACCTGTACACGGTTATCATTTATTCTGACCTTATCAACACTTCCTGTTTCTCTTTTTGTTTTTCTACCCCTGTTGTTTTTCTTATTAATGGCATATTGTTATCCTCCTATAAAACAAATTTATAATGTCATGCTTTGTATTCCGTACGGTATATCCAATGGTACACACTAACCTTTTTTAACTCAACTTCTAGGGTGATTTTTTTATCCCTCTGGGGAGACCTCTGATATGTCTTTTTCTTGATTTTTTTGTGCATTGGGTAGATGGCTGCCCTATCTGCCCTGCCTATGTTTCTTATTTCATTTGTATATGGGGGAGAATTGCTGCCTTGTTTCTTGTCTTTATATTGTGAATTTTGTATAGTATAGTTTCAGACAGTTTTTCAGATTTTTAGTGATTATTTTTTATATAAACAGAAAATCCCGGTGCATCATTTTTTCGATACACCGGGATCTTATACATCTTTTATGAATACGATGAAAGGAACTGTTTTGTCCTCTCCATCTTCGGATTGTCAAATACCTGGTCAGGTCTTCCCTGCTCAAGTATATATCCATCATCCATGAATATGACCTGGCTTGCAACATCCTTTGCAAATGCCATCTCATGAGTAACAATTATCATGGTCGTCTTTTTGTCTGCAAGGTTTCTGAGAACCTTAAGTACCTCTCCTGTGAGCTCCGGATCAAGAGCCGATGTAGGCTCATCGAAACACAGGATGTCCGGCTGCAACGCAAGCGCCCTTGCTATGGCAACTCGCTGGCACTGTCCGCCTGAAAGCTGGTGAGGATAGTTGTTCATTCTGTCCTCAAGTCCCATCTGGCGTAGAAGTTCCTCTGCCTGGACTCTTATCTCGTCGAGTATATTCTTCTTGTTTACTTTGAAATCCGGTCTCTCCTTTGCAAGAAGCTCTCTTGCGAGCATTACGTTCTGAAGCGCAGTGTACTGTGGAAAGAGATTAAACGACTGGAACACAAGTCCAAAATGCAGTCTCTTCTTGCGCACCTCCGACTCCTTGAGTGTCTCCGGCTTATCAGTGTCAAGCAGGATCTCATCATTTACACGGATAACTCCATTGTCCGGCATCTCCAGAAAGTTCAGACAGCGAAGAAGTGTTGTCTTTCCACTTCCTGATGATCCTATGATAGAAAGGACCTCGCCCTGCTCCAGAGAAAAGCTTATATCCTTGAGCACATCTGTCTTGCCAAACTTCTTTTTTATATGTTCAACCTCTAATATAGCCATTTGCGGTTCCTCCTAAAATCTGTATCGCCCCTCTGCTCCGCAGCGGGGCAGGTCGTCGGAGCCGATCCCGAGTATGAACTGCGTTCATTGCGGCTCCTCCTATCTAAAGAAATCAAGTTTCTTCTCTAATTTGCCAAGTAAAACTGTGAGTACGCCATTCCATATTAGATAGTAGAATGCGCAGAAAAAGAGTGGCCATATCGCACCTGAGATTCCCTGTGAACCTTTCATGAATGCCTGTCCTGCCCAAATGATCTCCTGAAGTGCGATGATACGGGCAAGGGACGTATCCTTGACCAGAGTTATGATTTCGTTGGACATCGCCGGAACTATCTTCTTTATCATCTGCAAAAGCTTGACCTTGAAGAATATCTGCTTTGGAGTCATGCCGAGCACGAGTCCGGCTTCCTCCTGTCCTACAGGAATACCCTGGATACCTCCACGGTAAATCTCTGAGAAATAGCAGGCATAGTTCACTATGAATGACACCGATGCCGCAACAAATCTTCCGCCTTCGCCGCCGCCCCACACCGGATTGTGAAATACAAGTCCCGGAAAATAATATATGATGAGCAGCTGTATCATAAGTGGTGTACCTCTCACTATCCATACGATGAACTTCATAAGATAGCTGAGCGGTTTAAACTTTGACATGGAACCGAGTGCTATAAGAAGTCCAAGTGGAAATGCACCGAGCAATGTCACGAAGAACAATTTTAATGTCTGTATAAATCCTGTATTAAGAGCTCCAAGTACGACCGGGAGCTGTTCAAAAAACAAATCCATAATAATTTTTCTCTCTAAGTGATGGTAAAAATACTAATTATATCTTATCTATTACTTTGCAAGTGCAGCCTGTACCTTATATGTCTCAGCACACTTCTCCATTGAACCGTCAGCCTTACTGTCTGCAAAGAACTTGTTGAGCTCAGCTACAAGATCTGAGTCCTTTCTGAAGCCAACGCCATACTCCTCGCTGTTGAGACCTACGGTATATGTGAGCTTGTCATAACCTGTTCCCTCACCAACCATAGCTGCTGCCATGAGTGAATCAATGATTGCTGCATCCGATGTTCCAGCTGCAACTTCCATGAGTGCATCTGCCTGTGCCTTTACCGCTGTATAGTTGAGACCAAGCGCCTTGGCCTGATCCTCGCCTGCGCTTCCTGCCTCTACAGCAAATGTAAGCTCCTTGATGCTGTCTACTGTCTGATACTTGTCTGCCTTATCTTTTGGCACGATAACTACCTGCGCATTGTTGCAGTATGCATCTGAACATGCCATTGAGCTTGTAACCTCATCTGTAAGTGTCATACCATTCCATACACAGTCGATGGTCTTGCCGTCAAGCTCCATGATCTTGTTGTCCCAGTCTATCTCTACGAACTCTGCCTTTACCCCAAGGCTCTCTGCAAATGCTGATGCCATATCTGCGTCAAATCCGATCCAGTTGCCTGACTCATCCTTGTAATCCATCGGTGCAAAGTCTGTAACGCCGACAACGAGAGTTCCCTTATCCTTTACATACTCCAGATCACTCTTTGACTCACTCTTTGATCCGTTATCAGATCCGCCACATCCAACCAGTGAAAGTCCCATTGCTGCCACTAAGAGCAGTGATAATAACTTTTTCATACCTTTTTTCCTCCTGAAATATACTTAAATATACTTGGCAGATGCATGAAACACACTACACCGGGCATCTGCATGATATACAGCCCTATTAGGGCACAACACGGTAACATAGTAACAGTTTATCATGGTAAAGTCAAATCTAAGATTATGAAAATACATGTAAATATATTATGTAATAATAATAACCACAGAAGGTCTTACTCTTCTGTGGTTAGGATGCTCACCATCTGGAATTATTTTACATACGCTCTGTCAATATGTATCACGCAATAGTAATTTTTATTGTACTCACTAACTTTTTCCTTGATATAAGATATTATCTGTTCTTCTGACATTTGATATCCATGTGGCAAAACCACATCAAAAATCAGATTGGAATGTGTTGAACCCTTTACCATTCTAAAGTCGTGAAACTGAACATTTTCATTTTTTCTGCTATCCTTATTAAGTGATTCTATAATTTCAGTGATCCGCGCTTTCACAGCATTTGTCTCCTCATCGTCATCTACTATCGGATCCATGTGAATGACAGGCTCACAATTTAATTCTTTTCTGAGAGAGAATTCTACCTGATCGATCAGATCATGCAGTTCAAGAATATCTTCCTTATAAGGAACTTCTGCGTGCAGGCTGACCATAAGTCTGCCAGGTCCATAATCATGGACCACAAGATCATGAATACCAAGGATCCTTTTATCACACCTCACGATCTTCTCGATCTCATCCACAAGTTCTGGTTCCGGTGCCTGACCAAGCAATGGGCTGACCGTATCCTTCATTGCAGTGATGCCAGCTATGAGTATCATTACGCCCACCAATAATCCACAATATCCATCTATAGGTATTTTCCAGAAATGAGCAGCAAATGCAGATGCAAGAACAACTATTGTGGAAAATGTATCAGATAAACTGTCTTTTGCCGTCGCTATCATGGTCGCACTCTCTATCTTTGTACCTATACTCCTGTTGTAGAAATACATATATATCTTTACTCCAATTGAAACAACGAGTATAACGGCAACTAGACTGCTGAATTTGGGAAGTTCCGGATGTAGGATCTTCCCGATTGAATCTTTAATAAGCTCGTAGGCCATCAATATGATCATGACTGCTACAAATAAGCCTGATATATACTCTATTCTTCCATGTCCAAACGGATGATCCGGGTCCGGTTTTCTGCCAGATAACTTAAAGCCTATCATAGATATAAATGAGCTTCCTGCATCTGATAAATTGTTGAACGCATCCGCCGTGATCGAGATGGCACCCGAAAGTAATCCAGCAAAGAATTTTCCCAGAAACAATAATACATTCAAAAGTATACCAACAGCTCCGCAAAGAACACCATATTTCTCCCTCACCTTGCTATCCTTATAATTATCTGATCTGATCCATAGTTTCGACAATAATGTCACCATATCTTTTGTTCCTCCTAATCTGAATCTCAAAAGTTCTGAAAAAAAGAACCCACAAAAGCGTTGGACTTCTGTGGGTTCTTGATATATCTGAAATGATATAATTATCTCTTTGAGAACTGTGGAGCACGACGAGCGGCTTTGAGACCGTACTTCTTTCTCTCCTTCATTCTTGGATCTCTTGTAAGGTATCCAGCCTTCTTAAGGATTGGTCTGTACTCAGCATCAACCTCAAGGAGTGCTCTTGAAATACCATGTCTGATAGCTCCAGCCTGACCTGTGAAACCACCACCACATACGTTAACGAGTACATCGTACTTACCCTCTGTGCCTGTAGCAACGAGTGGCTGCTTTACGATAACCTTGAGTGTATCAAGACCAAAGTACTCATCCATATCCTTCTTGTTTATAACGATCTTACCAGTACCTGGAGTGATGTAAACTCTGGCGATACTGCTTTTTCTTCTTCCTGTTCCATAGAACTTTGTTGTCTTAGCCATCTGTTATCTCCTCCTTCTTAGTACTTAATCTCTAATACTTCTGGCTTCTGTGCCTGATGCTTGTGATCTGCACCAGCGTATACATGAAGCTTTGTGATCATCTCTCTGCCAAGTGGTCCCTTTGGAAGCATTCCCTTAACTGCAAGGTAGATAACATCCTCTGGCTTCTTAGCCATCTTCTCACGAAGAGTTGTCTCTTTCATACCACCTACATAATCTGAGTGGTTGTAGTATACCTTCTGATCTAACTTCTTACCAGTTACCTGGATCTTGTCAGCGTTTACTACTATTACATAATCACCTGTATCAATGTGTGGTGTATATGTTGGCTTGTTCTTTCCTCTTAAAATGCTTGCGATCTCTGATGCAAGACGACCTAAAGTATGTCCTGTAGCGTCAACTACATACCACTTTCTCTCTATTGTTGATGGGCTTGCCATAAAGCTCTTCATCGTGGTACCTCCTAAATTATTCTTTTATAATCTTCTTTACTAATGTATATTCAGCACATCTCTTACCGGGGCATTGGTTCGAAACACACTTATAAACTTCGCATACTTTGCAAGTATATTATAATTACATTTTGTTGTCAACTATTTTTTCCAACAAAAATATCCGGCGATACATGTGCACCGCCGGATACCATATTATCATTCATTCTTTTGTCTGTAAATACTATCTTTTATTTAGAAATCCACCTCTGTATCATAGTAACAGCACTTCAGCAATTTCTCCATCTCCTCCTGGCTTGGCTGTCTTGGGTTCGATCCTGTACATGCATCAAGTATCGCATTTGCAGCGATCTCAGGAAGTCTCTCAAGGAATACGTCCTCCGGAACAAAGCCCTGCTCACATGGATAGCTGTCAGATCCGTAATTCTTGATACAGTGAGGTATGTTCAGCTCATCATTCATCTTTCGCAGGTATGCTATGAGAAGAGCTACCTTCTCGTCGAGTGTCTCTCCGCCAAGGCCCATGAAGTCTGCTATCTCGCCGTAACGAATCTTTGCTGTCTCATCCTTTGCATTGAAAGCGATAACCTTCGGGAGATACATCGCATTTGCTGCTCCGTGGATGATATGTGCACCATAATCGGCAAATGCTGCTCCTGTCTTGTGTGCCATTGAATGTACGATTCCAAGCAGTGCATTTGAAAATGCCATGCCTGCAAGGCACTGTGCATTGTGCATTGCGTCACGCTTCTCCATGTCTCCGTTATATGATCCAACCAGATCATTCTGTATCATCTTGATGGCATGAAGTGCAAGAGGATCAGTAAAATCGCAGTTTGCTGTCGATACATAAGCCTCGATTGCATGTGTCATGGCATCCATACCGGTATGTGCAACCAGTTTCTGTGGCATGGTCTCTGCGAGCTCAGGATCAACGATCGCAACATCTGGTGTAATCTCGAAATCTGCAATAGGATACTTGATTCCCTTCTCGTAATCTGTGATGATCGAGAACGCTGTAACCTCTGTTGCAGTTCCCGATGTTGAAGAAATAGCACAGAAATGAGCCTTCTTTCTGAGCTCAGGTATGCCAAACACCTTACACATATCCTCAAATGTAGCATCAGGATATTCATACTTTATCCACATAGCCTTTGCTGCATCTATAGGTGAACCGCCGCCGATTGCAACTATCCAGTCCGGCTCAAACTCAAGCATAGCTGCAGCTCCCTTCATAACCGTCTCTACCGAAGGATCCGGCTCGATTCCCTCAAATAATTTAACTTCCATTCCTGCTTCCTCAAGGTACTGAACCGCCCTGTCAAGGAATCCAAATCTCTTCATAGATCCGCCTCCGACACAGACCATTGCTCTCTTACCCTTGAATGTCTTGAGTGCCTCCAAAGCACCTTTTCCGTGATATAAATCTCTTGGTAATGTAAATCTTGCCATCGTTTGCCCTCCTAAAATCAAAATAAAAAAGCCAATCATGTTATCTTCATTGAAACACCTTGAAATATTCCGAACACTTCGAAACAATTCCTGACATATCCGTCATGTAGCAGCATTTCAATGTAATTATAACATGATTGGCTCTTATTTTCATTATTTTTTGTGCATTTCACACAATGTTTTTCATTTATTTTTCACTGTTTTGCTAGATGTTTTCCACTTTTCATTCTTATTTCTAGATTATACCAAGTCCACTTTTATTCTTGTTTCTAGATTATATCAAGTCCACTTTTCCAAGTTATAATATACAGAATATAACCACGCTGTTTTGTGAACTGCCAACACATTATCAGCAATTTTATCTTATCCCGGCAGATATTATGCGTCTGCAGCCGTTTACGTTTACAGATATTTTATCTCCACAAGAGTAAGCCCCTTTGCTTCGGCTTTCGGCCCTGCTTTCGTCCTATCCTTCGCCGCAAGTATTGACTCCATACAGTCCTCTGGCCAGATTCCAAGACCTATCTTCATCAAAGTTCCCACTATGATACGGACCATATTGTACAGGAAACCATTTCCACTTATCCTTATATGTATCATATCACCAACTTTATCTATGGTTATATCTGTTATTGTACGGACTGTATTCTCTACCTGCGATCTTGTTGAACAGAAGCTCTTGAAATCGTGCTCTCCTACCAGAACAGCCGCAGCTCGTTTCATCTTATCTATATCAAGCGGATAATAAACAAATGTCGAGTAAAGACGCTCTGTTGGCACATCAAATCTTCTGTTTAGTATCTTGTATTCATACGTCTTAACGGTATCGCAGTATCTCGGATGAAAGTCGTCCGCAACCTGGCAGGACTCCTGTATCCTTATATCTTCCGGGAGCCGCTGATTAAGCGCAAATGAAAACTTTTCTCCGGGTATCCCTGACTCTGTGTCAAATACCGCCACATTTCCAAGGGCGTGCACTCCGGAATCCGTCCTACTAGCTCCAATCACCTTTATATCCTCGTGGCAGAGTTCGCTGAGAGTCTTGTTCAGGACCTCCTCCACAGTTATTCCATTTATCTGGACCTGCCATCCGCAATAATTTGTTCCATCGTAGGCAACAATCAATTTTACTCTTTTCATATTCATATTAAAGATATATCCGACACATTTATACCCTTTTCTATATTATCAATGTATCTGACACATCCACATCCTTTTCTATAATTATCAATGTATCTGAGTTACTCTCCTGTTTATCAAGCTCTAGTACATTCTCAGGCAAGTATATATACAGCGCAATTCTTAATCAAGCCCGATCGTCATTGACCCTGTAATGTTTAGAGCAAGTCTATATACAAACGGCTTTTGATCCTGAAGCACGCATGTATCCTGAAATAAGATTGCAGTATTTTCTACATCACACATCTGTACACTATCATGCAGCCCAGATACACCAACACTATAGCATAACTTATATAGTCTGTTCTACTATATTTTAGAGGATTCATACGGCTTCTGCCCTCACTGCCATCAAAGCATCTGGCATCCATGGCCTGAGCCAGATCTGTAGCCCGCCTTATCGCTGACACAAAGAGCGGTACAAATACCGGCACATAACTCTTTATCCTTTTGAAAATATTTCCACTCTCAAAATCCGCACCTCTGGAAAGCTGTGCCTTCATTATCTTGTCCAGTTCTTCCATAAAGATTGGAATAAACCGCAGTGCGATCATGAGCATCATAGCCATCTCCGCCACAGGAACTTTTACTTTCTTCAAAAATCCAAGACTGCTCTCAAGACCATTTGCCAGATTCATGGGTCTTGTGGTATATGTCATGACTGATGAACCTATTATAAGATAAACCAATCGCACAACCACAAGCACAGTAGTCATCACACTGGCATCTGTGATCCGCAGCTTGTGCCAACTCCAGATCACGTTTCCATCGCCATTGAACACGCTGAATATTGCTGTAAAGAAAATAAACATCCATATAACCTTGAGGCCTTTGCATATATATGACAGGGGAACCCTGCTAACCGCTACATATATACAGAGAAATATTGTTGCAGCCAATATCATTACCCAATCTTTACAGAGGAAAAGTGATATAGCATATACAAATGTAATTGCGAGCTTGGTTCTCGGATCCATTTTATGAACTACAGAATCTCCGCTGTAATATTGTCCTATTGTAATATCTCGAATCATCCTAAATCTCCTATTTGACCATTTGTTTTTGATCATCCGTTCATATATTATTACTTAACCTCTTTTTTAAAATTTTGCCGCATTTTGACACCATCAGGTATCTCTATTCCATACCTCTCAAGCAACTCTCTATCATCAAAGAAGCCTTCGGTTTCCCCATCATACACGACTTTACCATGATCCATAAGCAGAACTCGCTCTGACATCTCATATACATCTTCCATATCGTGGGATACCAGTATGATGGTCACATTTTTTTCTCTGTTGAGCTTTCGTATAAGATTCCACAACTGCTCTTTGCTTTCCCCATCAAGTCCACAAGCAGGTTCATCCAGAATAAGAATGTCTGGTTCATATGCCAATATTCCCGCTATGGCAACCCTTTTCTTTAAACCTCCTGACAGTTCAAATGGAGAATAATCTTCGTATTTCTCCGGAACTCCAACCAACTTCAGTGCATTTCTTGCCGACTGCTCTGCCTCACTCTTTGACATTCCAAAGTTGATTGGACCATACATGACATCTTTAAGTACCGTACTCTCAAATAATTGTGATTCCGGGAATTGGAACACATACCCTATACGTCTTCTGATCTCTTTTATATTTCTTACGCTCTGCACATCTGTTTCATACAGATAAACTTTCCCGCTCTGTGGCACAATAAGCTTATTTATCATCTGCAGCAATGTGCTCTTTCCCGAACCAGTCTGTCCAATTACAGCCAGCACCTGCCCCTCATATATTTTTAGATCTATATTGGAGAGCGCCTTAAATGTTTCATTTCCATTTACATACGAATATGATACTTTCTGAAGTTCAACTATACATTTCTTCAAATCTTTTAGTGTATTGCCATGGTCTATTACATGATCCGCCGCCGGTCCCACTTTTTGACATATCTGCAATTGTTTTTTCTTATACTCACTACAGATATCTATAGGTATTCCTGCTTCGTTTTTCATCCTTACCGGGATCTCAAGGCCATATGTTTTAAGTCTTTCCACGTCGGAAAGTACATCCCCAGGAACCCCGTGTGCCACGATTCTGCTGTTATCCAGTATATATACTCTATCCGTCATCAGCGCCTCGGATATCTTATGAGTCACCATGATGACGGTTATTTTCTTTTCTCTATTTAATTTCAGCACAAGGTTTAGCATATCTTTTGCTCCCTGTGGATCAAGCATAGATGTCGCCTCGTCAAGTACTATACATTCGGGGGACATAGCCATGGCTGATGCTATCGCAAGCCTCTGTTTCTGACCTCCGCTTATCCTTGAAGTGTTGCTGTATTTGTATGCCGCAAGGCCCGTAAGTTCAAGCATCTCATCGATCTTGTCCCATATATCATGACTTTCGATTCCCAGATTCTCAAGGCCAAATCCTATGTCCTCAGCAAGGGTATTTCCAACTATCTGATTATCCGGATTCTGAAATACCATTCCCACCTGTCTTCTGATAGCAGTCAACCCGCTCACCTTGGTCAGATCCCGTCCGCCTATTATAACTGTTCCCTCATGTGGCGCAAGAAGACCATTCAGATGTCTGGCAAATGTTGATTTTCCAGAGCCATTTCGTCCAAGGATGGCTATCATCTCACCTTTATCAGCCAGGAAATCAATATCCTTCACGGCCCAGTTCTCCCCAACCTTATTGCCATCCTTATCCTTTATATTAAATTTATGAGACAATCCTTTTATATTTATAAAACTCATACCATTTCCTTGTATATAGCTACCATACATTTCAATATATTACATTATAATTTTCTTGTTATAAAAAAAGAGCTGCCATACACAAAACGTATACCAATACGTCTATGTACCGCAGCCCTGTTTATTTATCTGTATAAATCCAATTGATTATACTAACTCGAGAATAACCTCGAGAGCCTGATCACCCTTACGCTGGCCAATCTTGATGATTCTTGTGTAACCACCCTTACGTCCTGCGTACTTTGTACCGTACTCGTCGAATAACTTCTGTGTTAAATCGATCTTCTTTGTACCGGCCTTCTTACCAGCAGCATCTGTAGGAACTTCAACAACTGGATATAAAACCTTGAGCATCTCTCTTCTGGCATGAAGTCTTGAAGGCTGATCCTTCTTTACCTTCTTCTCAACTGTGTCGTATGCAGTAATCTTCTTACCATCTACAACTTCCTTGATTCTCTTGCCATCTTTATCCTTCTTAGCAACCTTAGCCTGAACTGTAACCTCATCGTAGTTGTCCTTCTCAGCAACTGCCAGTGTGATGAGCTTCTCTGCAATCTTAACAACTTCCTTAGCTCTAGCCTCTGTTGTCTTGATCTTTCCATGATACAGTAACTGAGTTACCTGGTTACGAAGTAATGCGTTTCTCTGTGCGCTTGCTTTTCCAAGCTTTCTATACTTTGCCATTTTAATTATCCTCCTATACCCTTTGCGGGTCTTCACTGTGCTTACTATTATTCAGCTTGAGTGGTATACGAAAACTAATATACTAGTCCTCGTTCTGATTAAGCGCTAAGCCTAACTCCTTAAGCTTAGCTAAAACTTCATCCAGTGACTTGCGACCAAGGTTACGAACCTTCATCATATCCTCTGGAGTCTTATTGATAAGTTCCTGAACTGTATTGATACCAGCTCTCTTGAGACAGTTGTATGAACGAACTGACAGCTCAAGCTCATCGATATTCATCTCAAGAACCTTTTCCTTCTCGTCTGTTGTGCTCTCAACCATAACATCTACAAGACGTGCGTTCTCTGATAAATCTACGAACAGCTTCAAGTGCTCTACCAGAAGATTTGCAGCAAGACTCACTGCCTCATCTGGAGCAAGAGCTCCGTTTGTATATACATCAAGAGTTAACTTATCATAGTCAGTAACCTGACCAACACGTGTATTCTGAACTGTAAGGTTTACTCTTTCAACAGGGGTGAAGATTGAGTCAATAGCGATAACATCAATTGGTGAATCCACTTCCTTGTTCTTGTCAAGGCTCACATATCCACGTCCATTGGCAATTGTAAGCTCCATCTCGAGCTTTGCATCAGGACCACTGAGATTTGCAATAACAAGATCCGGATTAACAATCTCGATATCTCCGTCAACATTGATATCTCCCGCCTTAACAACACGCTCTCCAACAACATCGATATATGCCTGCTTTGGCTCGAATGTATCTGAGTTATTCTTGATAACGACATTCTTGATGTTCATTATGATCTCAGTAACATCCTCTTTTACACCTGGTATTGAGCTGAACTCATGTAAAACACCTTTTATCTTTACGTGGCTTACAGCAGTACCTGGCAATGAAGAAAGCATTATTCTTCTAAGTGAGTTACCAAGTGTTATACCGTAACCTCTCTCTAAAGGCTCGATTACAAACTTGCCATACTTGTTGTCATCTGAAGTCTCAACGATCTCGATTTTTGGTTTTTCAAACTCAAACATCTAAGCCCCTCCTTTACGGGTTTTAAAATGCTACACTCCAAGTTACAAAATGTATAAATAAAGAACAAATCTTACTTAGAATATAACTCGACGATGAGAGTCTCATTTACAGGAACATCGATCTGCTCTCTGCTTGGCTTCTCTACAACTTCACCTGTGAGGTTATCTCTATCTGCTGTTAACCAACCTGGTACAAGAACTCCCTCTGTTGCAGCCATAATATCCTTGTATCTCTGAAGAGACTTGCTCTTCTCTCTGATCTCAATCTTATCGCCTGGCTTAACTGAATATGAAGGGATGTTTACACACTTGCCATTTACAAGTACGTGCTTATGATCTACGATCTGTCTTGCCTCTCTTCTTGTTCTGGCAAAACCTAATCTGAAGATGATGTTATCAAGTCTAAGCTCAAGTAATGTCATGAGGTTAGGACCTGTTAATCCCTTCTGCTGCTCTGCCTTTGCATAAAGGTTACGGAAAGGCTTCTCAAGCACGCCATAAATGAACTTTGCCTTCTGCTTCTCGCGGAGCTGGAGACCATACTCGCTCTGCTTTCTATTTGATCTGTTTGGTTTTCTGTTTGACTTCTTATCTATTCCGAGATACATTGGCTCCATGCCTAAAGATCTGCATCTCTTAAGAACTGGGGTTCTATCTACTGCCATCTTGTTTGTACCTCCTAAAATTAAACTCTTCTTCTCTTTGGTGGACGACATCCGTTATGTGGAACCGGAGTAACATCCTTGATACTTACTACATCTATACCACATGCTGAGAGTGCACGAATTGCAGCCTCTCTTCCTGAACCTGGTCCCTTAACAAATACATCGATTGTCTTGAGTCCGTAAGGTGCAGCAGCCTTTGCAGCTGTCTCTGCAGCCATCTGAGCAGCATATGGAGTTGACTTCTTAGAACCCTTGAATCCTAATCCACCAGCGCTTGCCCATGAAAGCGCATTGCCTTCAGCGTCTGTTAATGTAACAATTGTATTATTGAAAGATGACTGAATATGAGCCTGTCCGTGCTGTACGCTCTTTCTGACACGCTTCTTAGCCACTTTTTTAGTTGCCTGCTTAGCCATTAGCCTAAACCTCCTATGGTTTTTTACAAATATATTCTATAAAATATTACTTCTTCTTATTAGCAACAGTCTTCTTAGGACCCTTACGAGTTCTAGCGTTAGTCTTAGTCTTCTGTCCACGAACAGGAAGTCCCTGTCTATGACGCTTACCACGATAGCAAGCGATCTCCTGTAAACGCTTAATATTGAAGCCTATCTCTCTACGTAAATCTCCCTCTACTACCTGTGTTGCCTTGATAACTTCGCTGAGTCTTCTAACCTCATCGTCAGTCAAATCTGCGCAACGTGTGTCAGGATTAACGTTTGCTTCCTTAAGAATACGCTGTGATGAAGGAAGTCCTATACCATAGATATAAGTAAGACCAATTTCAACACGTTTCTCTCTTGGTAAATCAACACCTGAAATACGAGCCATTATAATAACCTCCGTAAAATCTTCTTTTAAGCTGAATTCACAAATGTATCCCATAACACATTGCTATGGGGTGAAATGCATACACTGTCGCCTTCAACTAAGTTGTATAATTCTATAATTGTATCGGCATAAATTGTTATATGCCACAGCCGCTTTTAAATAATACAGTACATTAGATGTATGTACTGACGCACGAAAATAAGTATATCTTACATATCTTTCATTAATTTTCAATACGGGATGGGCTATCATCCATATACTTCTTTTCCTTTTTTGATTAACCCTGACGCTGCTTGTGCTTTGGATTCTCGCAGATAACTCTAACGATTCCCTTTCTCTTGATAACTTTGCACTTATCGCAGATAGGTTTTACTGATGCTCTAACCTTCATTAGAAACTCTCCTTTCAAAAAAAGTCCGCTACGAATTAGCATTCTATCATTTTAAGTGATAAAATGCAATAGCAAATTTTACTTTTTTTATTATTTCTCTTGTTTATTTCTCAAATATATAGTGTTTATTTATCTCTCCATACGATTCTGCCCTTTGTGAGATCATATGGTGATAACTCTATGGTAACTTTATCGCCAGGAAGAATCTTTATATAATTCATTCTGAGCTTTCCACTTATATGAGCAAGAACTTTGTGTCCATTCTCAAGTTCTACCTGAAACATTGCGTTTGGAAGTTTCTCAACTACTGTTCCTTCTACTTCGATTACATCTGCCTTTGACATTTTCTAAAATCCTCCTATTATACTAAATCAACTTATGAGTTCTATATAACAACTATAACTCTATTCCATCCGCCCTTGATAATATCTCGGGATCCGAATCAGTTATAAGTATTGTATTCTCGTAGTGTGCTGCCAGTGATCTATCGGCAGTCACAACTGTCCAGCCATCATCCAGCCATCTCACATCATAATCCCCCAATGTGATCATCGGCTCTATCGCTATTGTCATGCCAGCTTTAAGCTTTGGTCCGCGTCTTCTGGTCGCAAAGTTTGGAACCTCCGGTTCTTCGTGCAGATTCTTCCCAACTCCATGTCCTACCAGATCTATCACAACTCCAAGCCCGCACTCATCGGCATATGACTCTATCGCAATCCCTATATCGCGCACATGATTTCCAGCTCTTGCAGCCTGCATCCCCTCGAAGAAGCACTGCTTTGTCGCTTCCATAAGATACTTTGCAAGATCCGTTGTCTCACCAATGCCATATGTTCTGGCTGAATCTGAATGATATCCCTTATATATAACTCCAGCATCCAGACTTACGATATCTCCATCCTTCAGTATTCTGTCTTTTGAAGGTATTCCATGAACGACCTCCTCATTTACTGATACACATATCGATGCCGGATACCCCTGATAATTAAGAAACGATGGCTCGCAGCCATAACTCCGTATAACCTCCTCACCTAGCCTGTCGATGTCATATGTCGACATGCCCGGTTTCAGTGCTTTTCGCAGTTCCTCATGAGTTATGGCTAGAATTCTTCCCGCCTCCCTCATAAGTTCAATCTCTTCCTGGGATTTTATGGAAATACCTTTCATATTTACTCACCTAATATATCAGTGATGGCAGCAAATACATCCTTCATATCCACTGTTCCGTCTACTTCCTTGAGAATTCCCTTTGCCTTATAGTAATCGATGAGAGGCTGTGTCTGCTCATGATATACATCAAGTCTCTTCTTTACTGTCTCAGGCTTGTCGTCATCTCTGAGGATGAGGTCTGCTCCACATGTATCGCACTTACCTTCAACTTTTGTAGGATTATATACGATATGGTATGTAGCACCACATCCTACACATGCACGTCTGCCTGACATTCTCTCAATGATATTCTCATCTGGAACCTCAACATTTATTGCATAGTCAACTGAATCTCCAATTGCTGAGAGTGCCTTGTCAAGCGCCTCTGCCTGTGGAATCGTTCTTGGGAATCCATCAAGAATATATCCCTTTGCACAGTCATCCGCCTTGAATCTATCTATAACTAAATCAACGACAAGCTCATCCGGCACAAGAAGTCCCTTATCCATGTACTCCTTTGCCTTTGCTCCAAGCTCTGTGCCATTCTTTATGTTCGCTCTGAATATATCTCCTGTTGAGATATGTGGCACACCATACTTTGCAGCGATCATCTTCGCCTGAGTACCTTTTCCTGCGCCTGGTGCTCCTAACATGATTATCTTCATATATTTAACCTCCAAAGTCTGATTTGTTTTCTCTATATAATGTTTTGGTACTTTCTAATACTGTCCAACCCTTTTCCCGTCTGAGGACGAAAACATAAGATACTTCCCTCTAACTACACGCATAGGGACTGCCACCGGCGGTCCCTCATGCGTTATATGGCACAAATAGGAATGTACTATATGAATAAATATATAAATACTATATTGATCCTATATTGCACATTCCCATTCATGCTTTCAGCCACGTCATATTAGTCTAAAAGGAATCCCTGATAGTTTCTTACCAGCATACGCGACTCAATATTCTTTATTGTCTCTATAACAACACCTACAACGATGATAAGTGATGTTCCTCCAAATGAAACATTTGCTCCAAAGAAACCGCTGAAGAACATTGGTATACATGCTACTATGATAAGACCTACAGCACCTATAAATATGATGTAGTTCAAAATTTTATTTAAATAATCCTGAGTAGGCTGTCCTGGTCTGATACCTGGTATAAAGCCACCACTTTTCTTCATGTTATTTGCAATCTCCATTGGATTGAATGTGATTGCTGTGTAAAAATAAGCAAAGAAGAATACAAGTAATATATATACTATCAAACCAATCGATGCCCAAGGATAAGTTCTGTTAAACCAATAGCTCTGGCTCAATACCTGCATAACCTTTGCTCCAGCACCTGATGACTTAATGTTGAACAGATTAACAATAATCTGTGGAACAGAAAGGATAGATGATGCAAAGATAACTGGGATAACACCTGCTGTATTAACCTTGAGAGGAATATGTGAGGACTGTCCGCCCATCGTCTTTCTTCCTCTTACTGTCTTGGCATACTGAACAGGTATCTTTCTCTCAGCACCCTGAAGCGCACATACAAATACTACTGTAAGTATTACTACTGCAATGATCAGAAGACCTACAAGTGTAAATCTTACAAAATCTTTTCCCTTCATGAACTGTGTGTACAAGTTCTTGAGGTCATTTGGCATTGTTGATACGATGTTGATCAACAGGATTACTGATATACCATTACCAACACCCTTTTCAGTTGCACGCTCACCAAGCCACATTACGATAGCACTTCCAGCTGTCAAGATTACTACTATAGTAAGTACTGTCCAGAAATTATAATTATCAATTACACCCTTGTTTCCAAATCCTACAACAAGACCAGAACTCTCAAGTATTGCAAGGCCTACTGTCATGTATCTTGTGATCGCTGTGATCTTCTTTCGGCCATCCTCTCCATCCTTCTGCATCTCCTCAAGTGCCGGTATGGCGATTGTGAGAAGCTGTATGATAATGGAAGCCGTAATGTATGGTGTAACTGACAAAGCAAAAATTGACATCTGCTCGAATGAACCTCCGGTGAATGAACTGAAGATATTCAGTGAATCACCAAGAGCATTCTGCATATATTCTCTTATTGCATCCGCACTTATTCCCGGAACGGTAATCAGACTACCAAGTCTGATCACCACGAGAATGAAGAACGTATATAAAAGTCTTCTTCGTATATCCTGTACCTTAAATGCATTGATTAAGGTTTTGAACATATTACATCACCTCTGCTTTTCCGCCAAGAGCTTCAATTTTCTCAGCTGCTGACTTTGAAAAAGCATTAGCCTTTACATTGAGCTTTTTAGTTAACTCTCCATTTCCAAGAATCTTAACTCCATCACGAGGATTCTTAATGATACCTGCCTCTACTAATGTCTCAACAGTTACGTCTGAGCCATCCTCGAATCTCTCAAGAGCTGATACATTGATTGCAACGATCTCTTTGTGATTGATGCAATTAAAGCCTCTCTTAGGAAGACGTCTATATAATGGCATCTGTCCACCTTCGAAACCTGGTCTTGGTGATCCAGAACGTGCCTTCTGACCCTTATGTCCCTTACCTGCAGTCTTGCCATTTCCTGAACCATGTCCACGGCCTACACGGAAATTAGCACTGTGCTTTGAGCCTTCAGCTGGCTTTAATGTAGATAAATCCATGATCTGCGTATCCTCCTTCTCTTATACTTCCTCAACCTTTACCATATAACTAACCTGCTTAACCATTCCAAGTGTTGCAGCGTTATTTGGGAGCTCAACTGACTTGTTAACCTTCTTAAGTCCAAGAGCCTCTACTGTCTTTCTATGCTTTGGTACAGCACCGATAGGGGACTTTACCAAAGTTACCTTTAACTTATCTGCCATCTTCTAATACCTCCTTAGTTAAGTATCTCATCAACAGATTTTCCACGAAGTTTTGCTATACTCTCCGGGTTCTTGATCTCTGTAAGACCCTTGATCGTTGCAAGAACTACGTTCTGCTTGTTGTTTGATCCTAAGGACTTTGTACGGATGTTCTTGTATCCTGCAAGCTCAAGTACGCTACGAGCAGGACCACCAGCGATGATACCAGTACCTTCTGGAGCTGTCTTCAGGAGAACTGAAGCACTGCCGAACTGTCCATTCCAGTCGTAAGGGATACTACCAACTTCATTTACAGGAACTGTAACCAAATGCTTTGCAGCATCCTCCTTACCCTTACGGATAGCTTCCGGAGTCTCAACTGCCTTGCCAACACCAACGCCGACGTGACCGTTTCTATCACCTACAACTACGAGAGCTGCAACTCTAGAATTACGTCCACCCTTAACAACCTTTGTTACACGCTTGATAGCAACAACTTTATCTTCTAACTCTAACTTACTTGCATCAATTATTTCACGCTTCATATGTTGTTTTTCCTCCTTACTAGAATTCCAGACCAGCTTCTCTCGCTGCATCTGCTAATGCCTGAACCTTACCGTGGTATACGAAACCGCCTCTGTCATAGATAACAGTCTTGATACCCTTCTCAAGTGCTCTTTCAGCAATAACCTTACCAACGTAAGCTGCTGCATCAACATCATCTGTCTTCTCAAGCTCATCCTTAATAGCCTTCTCTGTAGTAGATGCTGCTACTAATGTCTTACCAACTGAATCATCAATAATCTGAGCGTACATATGATTATTACTTCTGAATACAGCTAAACGTGGTCTCTCTGTTGTTCCAGCTAAACGATTACGAACACGCATATGTTTCTTTACACGAATTGCGCTTCTTGATTCTTTATTAATCATCTTATCTCACTCCTTTATTATTTCTTACCAGTCTTACCAACTTTACGTCTGATAGTCTCATCCATATACTTGATACCCTTGCCCTTATATGGCTCTGGTGCTCTCTTCTCTCTGATCTCAGCAGCGTACTGACCAACCTTCTCCTTGCTGATTCCGCTTACTATGATCTTGTTTCCATCAACTGATGTCTCGATACCATCTGGATCAACCATCTCAACTGGGTGTGAATAACCAAGAGCAAGGACAAGCTTATTACCCTGCTTCTGAGCTCTGTAACCTACACCGTTAACCTCAAGCTCCTTCTTGTAACCTTCAGTAACACCTACAACCATGTTGTGAAGAAGTGTTCTTGTAAGTCCGTGAAGTGATTTCATCTTTTTTAAGTCGTTAGGTCTTGATACAGTGAGTGTATCGCCGTCTAACTTTATATCCATTTCCGCAGGGAGAACTCTCTCAAGAGTTCCCTTTGGTCCTTTAACAGTCACTTTATTATTTTCTGCTATATCTACAGTAACGCCTGCAGGTACAGCGATAGGCATTCTTCCAATTCGTGACATTTTGCCGTCCTCCTTTTACCAAATAAACGCAAGTACTTCTCCACCTACGTTCTGTTTTCTAGCTTCCTTATCTGTTAATACGCCCTTGTTTGTGGAAATGATAGCAGTTCCAAGACCACCAAGTACTCTTGGAAGCTCATCCTTGCTTGCGTATACTCGAAGACCAGGCTTAGAAATTCTCTTAAGACCTGTGATAACCTTCTCGTTCTTATCTGCACCATACTTCAATGTGATCTTAATTGTCTCGAACTTTCCGTCCTCAACGATATCTACAGCCTTAACATATCCTTCTGATAAAAGTATGTCGGCAATAGCTTTCTTCATCTTTGAAGCAGGGATTTCTACTGTATCATGCTTTGCTGTATTAGCATTACGAATTCTTGTAAGCATATCTGCAATTGGATCGCTAAATGACATAATATATTTCCTCCTTCTTACTCTTACCAGCTTGACTTCTTAACGCCTGGAATCTGTCCCTTATATGCTAACTCACGGAAGCAGATTCTACAAATTCCATACTTCTTTAATACTGAATGTGGACGTCCACAAATGCTGCAACGTGTGTACTCTCTTGTTGAGAACTTCTGCTTGCGCTGCTGCTTAACTTTCATTGATGTCTTAGCCATTTCTCGAATCTCCTCCTTTATTATTTGCTATAAGGCATGCCGAACAGTGTAAGTAACTCACGAGCTTCCTCGTCAGTCTGTGCTGTTGTTACGCAAATTATATCCATACCTCTAACCTTATCTACCTTATCGTACTCGATCTCAGGGAAGATAAGCTGCTCCTTAATACCAAATGCATAGTTACCTCTTCCATCGAATCCGTTTGGATTGATACCTCTGAAGTCACGTACACGTGGAAGTGCAAGATTTACAAGACGATCAAGGAACTCATACATCTTCTCGCCACGAAGAGTTACCTTACATCCGATAGGCATTCCCTCTCTCAGCTTGAAGTTAGCTACTGACTTCTTTGCTCTTGTTACTACTGCTTTCTGACCTGTGATAGTCTCAAGATCCTTGATAGCAGCATCGAGAACCTTAGCATTCTCTCTAGCTTCACCAACGCCCATGTTGATAACAATCTTATCGAGCTTTGGTATCTGCATTACATTCTTATATCCGAATTTCTCAACCATGGCGCTTTTGATCTCTGCGTCATACTTTTCTTTAAGTCTACTCACCTAAGACGACCTCCTTCCAATTAATCTATCTTCTCTGTCTTGCCATCAACTTTGGCTACACGAACCTTATCCTTACCAGTTCCCTCAAAACCAACTCTAACTGGCTTGCCCTTGTAAAGATACATTACATTAGAGATGTCAAGTGGGGCTTCCTTCTCGATGATTCCACCCTGCTGGTTAGCCATACTTGGCTTGCTATGCTTAAATACTTTGTTGATTCCTTCAACTACTACAGTACCATTCTTCTTATCTACTGAAACGACCTTTCCGCTCTTGCCCTTGTCCTTACCAGCGATAACCTGTACCATATCATCTTTCTTAATCTTCATCGTTGCCATAGTCACACCTCCTTATAATACTTCAGGTGCAAGTGATACGATCTTCATGAACTTCTTATCACGGAGCTCTCTTGCAACTGGTCCAAAGATACGTGTACCCTTTGGATTCATATCGTCTTTTATAATTACAGCAGCGTTCTCATCGAACTTGATGTATGATCCATCCTTACGACGAGCGCCATGCTTTGTTCTAACTACAACGGCCTTAACTACATCGCCCTTCTTTACAACTCCGCCTGGTGTTGCATCTTTAACAGAGGCAACGATGATATCGCCGATATTTGCATATCTTCTAACTGATCCGCCTAACACTCTGATACAAAGTAACTCTTTTGCACCTGTGTTATCAGCAACTTTAAGTCTTGTTTCCTGCTGAACCATTTAATTTGCCTCCTTACTTTGCCTTCTCGATGATCTCAACAAGTCTCCATCTCTTATCCTTTGATAATGGTCTTGTCTCCATAACCTTTACTCTATCGCCGATTCTGCACTCGTTATTCTCGTCATGTGCCTTCAGCTTTACTGTTCTCTTTACAATCTTACCATAAAGAGGATGCTTAACATTATCTACGATAGAAACAACGATTGTCTTATCCATCTTGTCACTTGTAACTATACCAACACGTGTTTTTCTCAGATTTCTTTCCACAATAATTCCTCCTTCCAAGATAATTAAGCATTAGCCTTCTGGGCTATAACTGTCTGTATTCTTGCTATATTCTTTCTAACGTCCTTGATTCTGCTTGTATTGTCAAGCTGATTAGTAGCATTCTGGAATCTAAGGTTGAATAATTCCTTCTTTGCAGCTACTAAGTCGTTCTGGAGTTCGTCAACGGACTTGCTATTTAATTCGTTCATAAAATCCTTAGTTTTCACTGCCTGCTACCTCCTCTAACTCTTCCTTTGATGCGATCTTACACTTAAGTGGAAGCTTGTGCATTGCAAGTCTGAGAGCCTCTTTAGCTACATCCTCAGGTACTCCCTGAACCTCAAACATTACTCTGCCTGGCTTAACTACTGCTACCCAGTACTCAAGTGCTCCCTTTCCTGAACCCATTCGAGTCTCAGCTGGCTTAGCTGTAACCGGCTTGTCAGGGAAAATCTTGATAAATACCTTACCACTACGCTTCATATATCTTGTCATCGCAATTCTGGCTGCCTCGATCTGATTTGACTTGATCCAAGCTGGCTCCATAGCAACGAGACCATACTCGCCGTTTGTAATCTTATTGCCTCTAAGTGCCTTACCAGCCATAGTTCCTCTGAACTGCTTACGACGCTTTACTCTCTTTGGCATTAACATTATTTATTTCCCCCTTCCTTATTTACTGTCTTTGTTGGAAGTACTTCACCATGGTAAATCCATGTCTTTACGCCGACCTTACCGTATGTTGTATCTGCCTCAGCAAATCCATAATCGATATCTGCACGGAGTGTCTGAAGAGGAATTGTTCCCTCGCTGTAGAACTCTGTTCTAGCCATATCAGCACCGCCAAGACGTCCTGAACATGCACACTTGATACCCTGTGCGCCAGACTTCATTGTTCTGCCCATGCAAGACTTCATAGCCTTTCTGAATGCGATACGGTTCTCAAGCTGTGCTGCGATGTTCTCAGCAACAAGCTGTGCATCTGCATCAGGTCTCTTGATCTCCTTAACGTCGATGAAGAGCTTCTTGTCTGTTAACTTCTGAGCCTCTGCCTTAATCTTCTCGATTCCAGCTCCGCCCTTTCCGATTACTACTCCAGGCTTAGCTGTATATAATACGATCTTTACATTCTTAGCTGATCTCTCGATCTCGATCTTTGAGATATTTGACTTGTAAAGAGTTGTCTTTAAGTATTTTCTAAGGATCTGATCCTCTGCTAAATTCTTAGCAAACTCGTCATTTCTCTTGTCAGCATACCAGTTTGAATCCCAATCTTTGATAATGCCGACTCTTAAACCATGAGGATTAACTTTCTGTCCCATATTTTACCTCCTATTTCTCGTCAAGCACGATTGTGATGTGGCTTGTTCTCTTCTCGATTCTATATGCTCTACCCTGTGCTCTTGGATGAACTCTCTTCATTGTAGGTCCCTTGTTAGCGTAACACTCTGCTACGTAAAGGTCCTCCTTCTTCATGCCATTGTTGTTCTCAGCATTAGCAATTGCTGACTTCAAAAGCTTCTCTATAACACTTGAGCCATATCTTGGGTTGTATTCAACGATAGCAAGCGCTGTCTGAACATCCTTACCTCTGATAGCGTCAAGTACAAAACATGCCTTAGTTACTGATACTCTTGCGTATGAAACCTTAGCTGATGGTCTAGTATCTTTATTCTCATTTCTGAGTCTCTTGTCATGGGATCTATGTCCTTTAGCCATTTTGAAAAGTCCTCCTTTCAAATATTCCTAATATTATTTTCTACCCTTCTTTTCGTCCTTACCGTGACCTCTGTATGTTCTGGTAACAACGAACTCGCCAAGCTTATGTCCTACCATATCTTCTGTTACGTATACTGGTACGTGCTTTCTTCCATCATGAACGGCAAATGTGTGGCCAACGAATGATGGGAAGATTGTTGAACGTCTTGACCAGGTCTTTATAACTTCTGTCTTGCTAGCAGCGTTTAATGCATCTACCTTCTTAAGCAGATGTGCGTCTGCGAATGGTCCTTTTTTTAATGAACGAGCCATATTTCTTCCTCCTTAACTATTTAACATTCTTACCGTCTCTACGTCTTACGATCATCTTATTAGACTGCTTGTTCTTCTTTCTTGTCTTGAGACCCATTGCTGGCTTACCCCATGGAGTAGAAGGACCTGGACGACCGATTGGTGCTCTACCTTCTCCACCACCATGTGGATGGTCATTAGGGTTCATGACTGAACCACGAACTGTTGGTCTAACGCCCATATGACGCTTACGTCCGGCTTTACCAATGTTAACAAGGCCATGCTCGATGTTTCCTACCTGTCCAACTGTTGCTCTACAGATGATTGGAACCATTCTCATCTCGCCTGAAGGAAGTCTGAGTGTTGCATACTTACCTTCCTTAGCCATAAGCTGTGCTGCATTACCTGCTGAACGAACAAGCTGTCCGCCCTTGCCTGGGTAAAGCTCGATGTTGTGTATCTGAGTACCAACTGGAATATTCTGAAGTGGAAGACAGTTACCAACCTTAATCTCAGCCTCAGCACCGTTCATAAGAACATCGCCAACTGCAAGCTTGAATGGAGCAAGGATGTATCTCTTCTCACCATCTGCATAGAACAGAAGTGCAATGTTTGCTGATCTGTTTGGATCATACTCGATTGATGCTACTGTTGCTGGTATACCATCTTTATCGTTTCTCTTGAAATCTATGATTCTGTACTTTCTCTTAGCACCACCGCCGTGATGTCTTACTGTTATTTTTCCCTGATTGTTACGACCAGCGGTCTTGCTTGTTGAAACAACAAGTGACTTCTCTGGAGCGCTCTTTGTGATCTCTGAGAAATCAAGGCCAGTCATATTTCTTCTGGAAGGTGTATATGGGTTATATGTCTTAATTCCCATTGTTGTTCTCCTTTCGGTTCAATTTATTCTCACGCTTTGATTGCGTATACATCTGTAATGATGAGCAGCTATAATGTGCAGCCACCCACTGCTATATCTTAAAGTCCCTCGAATATCTCGATGTCCTTGCTGTCAGCTGTAAGCTGAACAATAGCCTTCTTATACTTTGCTGTGTTACCAAGTGTCATTCCACGTCTCTTGACCTTACCGTCATTGTTCATTGTGTTAACCTTAGCAACCTTTGTTCCCTCGAACATCTTCTCTACAGCTTCCTTAACCTGTGACTTGTTTGCATCTGGATGAACAAGAAATGTGTATTTCTTCTCTGCCATAGCGTTCATGCTCTTCTCTGTGATCACTGGCTTAAGTATAACGTCATAATATTTGATATCTGCCATTATGCGTACACCTCCTCAATTGCTGCAACAGCTTCCTTTGTAAGAACAAGCTTCTCATACTTGAGAATATCGTATACGCTAAGTGAATTAGCAACTGTTGTCTTAACTGTTGGAATGTTGTTTGCTGAAAGAACAACGTTATTGTTCTTATCCTTTGTTACTACGAGAGCCTTAGGAGCTGAAAGCTTTGCAAGAATCTTTGCAAATACGCTTGTCTTAGCCTCCTGGAGCTCAAGCTTATCTACTACTACAAGCTTGTTCTCAGCAACCTTTGATGAAAGTGCTGACTTCATAGCAAGCTGCTTCTCTTTCTTATTCATCTTAACTGAATAATCTCTTGGCTTTGGTGCGAATACAACTCCGCCGCCTGTCCACTGTGGAGATCTTGTTGAACCCTGTCTAGCATGACCGGTTCCCTTCTGTCTCCAAGGCTTTCTTCCACCACCAGAAACTTCTGAACGTGTCTTAGCGCTCTGTGTTCCCTGACGGTTGTTGGCTAACTGACCAACTACAGCCTTATGCATTATATGCTCATTTATTTCTACACCGAATACTGCATCGTTGAGCTCTAATGTGCCAACTTCACTGCCTTCGATGTCATAAATCTTAACTGTTGCCATTGTTGTCTCTCCTTTCCAAAGCCTTACTTACCAGACTTTACTGTATCTTTAATCATAACCAATGACTTCTTTGGTCCTGGTACAGCACCCTTAACCAAGATTACATTGTTCTCAACATCTATTTTAACTACCTCAAGGTTCTGGATTGTAACTCTTACGCTACCCATATGTCCAGGCATCTTCTTGCCCTTGAATACTCTACCTGGAGTAGTTGCAGAACCATTTGAACCTGCATGTCTGTGATACTTTGAACCATGTCCTGAAGGACCTGACTTGAGGCCGTGTCTCTTAAGACCGCCTGCGTATCCCTTACCCTTTGACTTAGCAGTAACATCAATCTTGTCGCCAGCAGCAAATACGTCTGCCTTGATTTCTGCGCCAAGCTCGTACTCAGCAGTGTTCTCAAGTCTGAACTCTCTATAGAAAGCCTTTGGAGTTGTTCCTGCCTTCTTAGCATGACCAACCTCTGCCTTACCAGCACCATGTGGATTTCTGATAACTTTCTTTCCTGATACGTCCTTTGTTGTTACTCTTTCTTTCTTCTCGCCGAATCCTACCTGAATTGCATCGTAACCGTCGTTCTCAACTGTTTTGATCTGGGTTACAACACATGGACCAGCCTCTAATACTGTAACTGGTGTTAATACACCGTTCTCGTCGAAGATCTGTGTCATTCCGACTTTCTTAGCTAATATAGCTTTCTTCATTTCTGTTTCCTCCTAATTTAATTCACAGCGGATTGCTTTTGCAATCATACTAAATTACATCCGAAGATGCATTAGGTACTGTTATTTAATTGTTTTCACGGTTTATTTTAAATTAGTCCGTATCTAATTGGGTTACTTGTTTAATTTCTGATGTTCCGTAATAATTAAATTACTTCATCTTTACGTCGATGAATACACCAGCTGACAGATCGATCTTCTGTAATGCATCAATTGTCTTCTGAGTTGGTGCAACTACATCGATAAGTCTCTTATGAGTTCTCTGCTCAAACTGCTCTCTTGAGTCCTTATACTTATGAACTGCTCTTAAGATTGTGATCTTCTCAATCTTAGTAGGCATTGGAACTGGTCCGCTTACCTTTGCACCAGTCTTCTTAACTGTATCAACAATCTGTGCTGCTGCCTTGTCGATAAGTTTGTGGTCATAAGCCTTAAGTGTAATTCTCATAATCTGATTTGCCATAAAAAAAGCCGCCTCCTTTTCGCACTTAATCTTAGTACAACAAGTGGTGACTGTACACTCTCCCGTGTGTGTCCTATGTCAAAGACCGGAACTTACACGTCGTTTCTATCTTTTGATAGACGGTTATATTGTACAGTGACTTGTCGCCAGTTTTGTAAATTGACATTCGCTCCACGAAAAACCTGCGATATATGTACGCAGCAACCTCCGCTTCACAGCTATCATGTCACAGCAAGAATGATTATATACTAGAGGATACTTTAAATCAAGAGGTTTTTTTAATATTTTTATAGATTTTTGACTGATTTTTGAATTATTCTGATTTTATTCTTCCTCCATTTTGGGACTGAGCTTAAATGTTCTTTTCATCTTTATCCCTTTGTTCTCCCATATCCGGAATCTGGAAAAGCTCAGTATAAATCCATAATCTGTGCGATAACCGTAATTCTCCATTGCAAACCCCGGAAACTTCTCTGCCAGTGCGTCAAGTAATTCGGTCATATCATCCAAAGCATATCCTTTTCCAGCTACATAATCATAGGCAAAAGCATCTATTTGTTTTCTATCATCTATGATTTTTATATACGCGTCACCACCATCGTCATTTACAACCTGTGCACCAGTCACATTCTTTTCAACAAACTTGGACAAATGTGTATATCCATAATTTCTTATGTCAAAATCCGGATACTTTCTGATAAGGCTGCTGTATATCTGCTCCAACGTGGCATTTTTGCCCCTGCCATTGTAATTAGAAGAAACTAAGCAGATCTGATGGGCAATCTCTTCTGCTGTCGGGATATCCGCCGTGCACTGTCCACCATTCAATATCTCAAGATAAATATATCTGTCAGTCTTCTCAATCAGGGCGCGATCAGCTTTACACGGCCCTATCACCACGGCATCAACTTCCATCAGCCTGAGTTTTTCAAGAAGTGTCACAACCGCATAGTCATCTGTCACTATATACATCTTGAGCACATTTCCCATACAGGCATCAGCCATCACTTCAACTGCCATATCCAGAAGTGGAATACTTTTCCTCTCATCTCCACACCTGACGCTCTGTATCCTGTACCTGCAGGCAGTTTTCTCATAAGCCTCCCCGATATCCGCGTCAGCAAACATCTTGCTCACAACAATCTCATCGTTTTTCCGAATTTCTTCATATATATATGGTATATCCTCCGCAGTCACGCTTCTGCAGTCGATATATAAAGCAGATCTCATATATTCCTCCTAAAATTAAGCGTACACCCTGGCACATCCACTATAATTAACAGATACATGTAAATTTTACAATGAACCTATAGTTTTATCACACTCTGTCATCTTCCTTCAGCATGTCCATCAGCGTCTGTCTCACTCCAAATTCGCGGCAGAGATTTTCAGCATCCACCACAGCCCTTTTTCTCTTATCCTGGGACACATTTTTCTTCACCGCCCTTATGAGCAGATTCTTAGGTGAGTGTGCTATATCTATAAACTCCATTATATCCGTCTTGTATCCGCACGCCTCCAGCATGAGACCTCGTATTGAATCTGTTGCCAGCGCAGCAATTCTCTCTTTTATGATTCCATATTTCGTAAGCGCCGCCAGTTTCTCCGTGTGCATCTGCTTGTTCAGCTCATGCTGGCAGCACGGCACCGACAATATATACTGTGCATCCCAGCATATCGCATTGTATAGTGCATAATCAGTTGCAACATCACATGCATGGAGAGTCATGACCATATCCACATCCATGTCGGATTTGTATCCATGTATATCCCCAAGTTCAAATTTCAATCCCGTATATCCAAATTTCTCAGCAAGATCATTGCAGTCTTTTATCACCTGTTCTTTCAAATCCAAACCAGTTATGTGGACATCCAGACCTTTGATCTCATGCAGATAATAGTACACGATAAATGTAAGATACGATTTGCCGCACCCAAAGTCTACTATATTAATAGAAGATTTATTGTAAGTTTTCATCACATCATCCACGATCTCAGCAAATCTATTGATCTGTTTGAATTTGTCATACATCGAATGAACCACTTTGCCATCCTTTGTAAATATTCCAAGATGTACAAATACCGGGATATCCATCCCTTCTTCAAGTATATATTTCTTCTTACGGTTATTTCCCGATATCGTTATTGTCTTTGTTTCCGTCTTTCTTTTATTTACCGACAGCTTACCTTTTTTCGACACCTTTATGTCCCACTCTTCACCAGCCGCAAATACATTTATCTGTCTGTATAACTCCACTCCAAGATGTATCAGTGAACCAACCAGGTCATTTTCCCCTGAATTCTCATGGAACACCTGCTTGTCTGTATACCGCTCTATCTGATAACACCGCTGTCCCTTGATAATCTTACGTTCCAAAACAACTTTCCTATACTCACCGCGTCCTCCGCTTAAAACTATCTTATACGGCGCCAGCTCATTTATTTGTTTTATAACTTCTTTTATCTCGTCATTCATCTTTTCCACCACTTTATCTGTCTCTTCACTTTCTTCAGTCGTTCTTTTCTTCAGTTGCTCTTTTCTCGATCATAATATCCGCTGCCACTCGAAATCTGTTCATAGCCGAGTATATCATGCCGCATCATACTGTAGAAGGGCAAAAGCACCTTGACGCTATTCTAATATATCAGTATAATCTATAAGATACATTTTTTGAAGTTATTTTGCCAATTATGTAAAATGGCATTTGCGTCAAATACTTTTATCGAATACTTTAATCAATGCTTTTGCAGATACTTTAATTGAAACATAGTATAGAAAGGATTACACATATGTGGATAGCTGATGGGTGGAAGGATTATGAAGTTATAGACTGTTCGGACGGAGAAAAGCTGGAGCGCTGGGGCAAATATACCCTGCTCAGGCCGGATCCGCAGGTTCTGTGGAGCACTCCTAAGAAAAATCCGTCATGGAATAAACTCAACGGTCACTATCACAGAAGCAACAAAGGTGGCGGAGAATGGGAATTCTTCAGTCTGCCAAAGCAGTGGACCATAAATTACAAAGAGCTCACATTCAACCTGAAGCCATTCAGTTTCAAGCACACCGGTCTCTTCCCTGAGCAGGCGGCAAACTGGGACTGGTTCAGCGAATTGATAAAGAATTCTCCAAAGAAAGACATTAAGGTCCTCAACCTGTTCGCCTATACCGGCGGAGCAACATGTGCAGCCGCAAAGGCTGGCGCCGCAGTCACCCATGTCGATGCCTCAAAGGGCATGGTAACCTGGGCAAAGGAGAACGCCGCATCATCAGGGCTCGCAGATGCACCTATCAGATGGATAGTAGACGACTGTGTGAAGTTTGTAGAGAGAGAGATCCGCCGAGGCAACAAATACGATGCGATCATCATGGATCCTCCTTCATATGGCAGAGGGCCAAAGGGTGAGATATGGAAGATCGAGGAGAAGATACACCCATTCATAAAGCTCTGTAGCCAGCTGCTCTGCGACAAACCGCTTTTCTTCCTTGTGAATTCATATACAACAGGTCTCGCACCTGCTGTACTGACATATATGATATCCACAGAGGTTAAGAGCAAATTCGGCGGACATGTGATCTCCGACGAGATCGGACTTCCCGTGACCGAGACTGGTCTTGTTCTTCCTTGCGGTGCCGCGGGTAGATGGCAGAAGTAGCAGGAATAGCAGACTATTAATATCCAAAAGGATCTGAGCAGGCTTGTTTTTAGATCATATGCTTAACACAATATACAAAATGCAAACGCGGGTATACATGACAACAGAAATATTTCTGTTGTCATGTATACCCGCGTTTATGTAGCTTCATTTTTATATTATACCGTCACATCCGAATACTCTAGACGAATCACCTTCTCAAGATCCTTCGGCGCTATCTCTATCTGATACCCAACCTTGCCCGCGCTCACATACATCTTATCAAGCTTCTGTGCACTTGCATCTATCGTGGTTCTGAAGAATTTCTTCATACCAATTGGTGAACAGCCGCCATGTATATAGCCTGTAAGTGGAAGAAGATCCTTCGACTTTAACATATCTATCGACTTCTCCCCAACGGCTTTCGCTGCCTTCTTTAGATCAAGTTCTTCTTTCACCGGAATTACAAATACATAATTTGCCCCGGACTTTGCGACCGTCACAAGCGTCTTGTACACATATGCAGGATCCTGTCCGAGTATGGCTGCAACCTTCTCGCCATTTGTCTCGCCCGTTTCAACATAGCAATAATGATTATATTTTATCTTCTTGCTGTTGAGTATACGCATGACGTTCGTCTTTTCCTGTGTCTTTGCACTCTTCTTATCCTTCATGATATATTGTCATCTCCTTGTATATCCGCCGATTGTAGTTTTAGAGCCACTTTATCTTCTGCGGCTTATAATGCATCCGGCACACGCTGCTGTCATTTATATTTAAATACACACAGCGCCCCAACCTGCCAGCCGACAGTTGAAGCGCTGCACAATTTCTAACTTTATTCTATTCTTTATCCTATCTCTGTTTCAGAATCCAAATCTATCCATCTTTTATTTGCCTCTGTCTATCACGTTCCGCGGCTCATAATCTTTTGTATCACGCGTGTTTGATCTTTAACTTACCTTATCTATCTTCCATCGGCAGATATTCTCTGTGTGTTCCCACGTACTTATATGCAGGTCTGATGATCTTGCCCGCATTCACAAGCTCCTCTATTCTGTGGGCTGACCATCCAGCTATACGCGCAATTGCAAATATAGGTGTGAACAGCTCGATAGGTATTCCAAGCATACTGTACACAAATCCACTATAAAAATCTACATTGGCAGATATAGGTTTGCCGCTTCGTCTTCTGGCAGCCAACAGTCTTCCTGATATCTGTTCAACTGATCTGTACAGCTCAAATTCCTTTGTTCTTCCTTTTTCCTTTGCAAGTCTCTCGGCATATCCCTTGAGTATTCTGGCACGTGGATCAGAGTTCGTATACACCGCATGTCCCATTCCATAGATAAGTCCGGAATGATCGAATCCCTTCTTGTCGAGAAGTCCTGTGAGATACTCTTCAAGCTCAGCTTCATCTTCCCAGTTCTTCACATGTGTCTTGAGGTCATCAAACATCTGCTGTACCTTGAGGTTAGCACCGCCGTGCTTTGGGCCCTTTAAAGATCCAAGCGAGCTGGCAACAGCCGAATATGTGTCTGTACCCGTGGATGATACAACGTGTGTCGTAAATGTCGAGTTATTTCCGCCACCGTGCTCCGCGTGTATAACAAGACATATATCAAGAACCTGAGCCTCAAGCTCAGTATACTTCTTGTCTGTTCTTATAAGTCTGAGAAAGTTTTCCGCAGTAGAAAGCCCCGGCTTTGGATTGTGTATTACAAGACTCATATCATGGAAATAGTGCTTATAGCCCTGATAACCGTATGCAGCTATGATTGGGAACTGCGCTATAAGTTCCATGCACTGGCGAAGTACATTCTCTATCTTTATGTCGTCCGGATTGTCATCGTATGAGTACAACGTAAGTACACATCGCTGAAGAACATTCATCATGTTCTTACTAGGCGCCTTGAGTATCACATCTCTTGTAAACTTTCTAGGAAGCTCTCTATAGCATTCCATCAGCTCTACAAATCTTTTAAACTGCTGTTCATTTGGCAGTTTACCGAATAAAAGCAGGTAAATAGTCTCCTCAAATCCGAACTTGCTGCCATGAAAGCCTCTTTCAAGGTCTTCCACATTGTATCCCTGATAATACAGGCGTCCGTCAGTTGGTACTCTCTCACCATCCACAACATCATAGCCTATGACATCTGATATCTCCGTCAAACCTGTAAGGACTCCCTTTCCTGTAGAATCTCTGAGTCCTCTCTTTACGTCATAGTTGACATAGAGGTTCTGGTCTATCTTGCCGGATTCATTGCAATAACCCGCAAGCTCACCAAGTATTCTGTTATATTCCTCGCTATTCTTCTCCAAACCTCATGTCTCCCTTCTTATTCTATATACTTTTATATACAAATTTGCTAACTTCACACAGTTTACCAAAAAAACTCCGTTTTCGCAAGAAAGACAGCAATAAAATTGATTTATTACTGTCTTTTCTGCAAAGATATTCTTTTTTCTAATTCCACTAATTCTACTAATTCTACTTTTTCTACTTTATTTCCATACCTATACACGTCCTATATCTCTATGATATATCTCTCATAGGCATTGATGATGGTCGTGTCATGATACTTTGACTCCCTCACAAAGTCTCTGCCATAATTGATATGGACATGTCCGTGTACAAAATACTTCGGCTTATACTTTTCCATGAGAGTCCTGAAGCATTTGAAACCTGTATGTGGTATATCTTCAGAATCATTTATCTTGTATGCAGGGGAATGCGTTACCAGAATATCAAAACCTTTTTTCCACTTTATCTTTGGTCCCAGTTTTCTTATTCTTTTTCTCATAGCGCGTTCTGAATATTGATGGTCAGCGCCGCCATATTTGTACTCCATGGATCCGCCAAGTCCCAGGATCCGAACACCCTTGTATTCATATAATTTCCCATCTATACAGGTGCACCCCCCTGGAGGCGTGTCCTTATAACACACATCATGATTTCCATGCACGTACAGTATCGGCACACGGCTGAATGTTGCGAGGAATGACAGATAATTCGGTGACAGATCGCCACACGAAATTATCAGGTCTATCCCCTCAAGCTTACTCTTATCAAAAAAATCATATAAGTACTTCGACTCTTCATCCGCCAACAATAATATCTTCACGTAATTTTACCCCTGCGCTATAAAACCCTACTTTACATCTGGAACCGACTTGAGTTCCAGGCTCTCTGGTGTATCTACACCCTGAAGAGCCACAACATTCTTAGCATCATCAACCAGATCATCATCACCCGGCAGCATTCCGACTACATTCTCTGCCAGCCAATCCATTTTGAGTATATCCTCATGAAGCATCGCTCCATCATCCTCATTCCTGACAATACCATTCTGAGATGTAAGCTTGCCACTAAACGGAGTGACAGCCCCCTCTCTTATAAGCTCACTCATCATGGATATAAGCTTCTTCGTTCCTGACGGAAGATGCTTTGAACATATAACATCAACAATCCCTGCTGACATTCCCCACCAATAGCTGACTGCATTGGCTGTCTCGTTCTTCTCTTCCTGTTTCCAATTGCCTTCCAATATCGACCTGAGGATTCTCTCGTAGAACGCTCCCCAGTTATAAAAAGGCATGGCTAAATTCACAACTTCTCCATTCTGATCATAATGATACAATCCAAAATTACGTGATGCATCATCTGGCATGATCATATCTCTATCGGAAATATATGTTATTCCATTTTTCTCGAAAAATTTCTGTGGATCCGCGTCCTTGACTTTTGTCCACTGCAGATATATCTTTGCTCTCGGATTAACCATTCTGGCACCTATGGCAAATGCATTGATATTCGCTGTAGTTCCAAATATCGGATAATCAGCCACATAGCCTATCTGTCCATCTGCGCACAGACTTCCTGCGATCATTCCTGTCAGGAACTTAACCTCGTACATTCTGGCATAATATGTTCTGACATGGCTGTTTGCAAGACTCAGTGAACAATTGAGTATCTTTATCTCAGGATGAAGTACTGCTACTTTAAGTGCTTCAGGCAGCATCTCCGGACCTGTAGTAAATATGACATCATACTTCTCATCGACCAGTCTGTTCAGGCACTCCACAAGCTTTGTCTGTGTATCCACATTGCAGAAAGTTCTGCTGTCCACAGAATCACCAAGCTTATTTTCCATATCCATTCTACCCAGTTCATGGCTGTATGTCCATACCGAGTTAGCCGGGGTTTTGTCATATACAAATGCCACCTTCAGATTGGACGGACCTGATGGTCTGATAACCATATCCAGGATTGATTTCTTAGGTTCAACAGGATCAAGCTTAGGCAGAACAGTCTGATCTTTTTTGGTGTTTACCAGGATAATCTCGTTCCATATCTTGTCAACACTATCCTTTACCTGAGCTGCTGACATCTGTTTCAAGCTCTCGTAACCATAAACATTGAGAAATACAAGCATGGCATCATCGACAGTGATCGTCAGATCTTCACTGCCCTTCTTTGCCAGATATGCCTTCTCAAATGCAAGATGCGCCGAGTTGAAATCAAGCCTTTCATCCTCTGTAAAATTGGAATCCTTTGTGATGCCTATACGTTCCCTCAGCTTATCATATCCGCCAAGCTGTGAGAAATAGACATAATTGATCCCTGTCTGCTTATGGAAATCTACAAATTCAAAATATATCTTATTTTCAAGAGAGTCGGTCTTTCTAGGAATCTTTCTCGTCACCATGGCTGGGACAGAATCCGCACCAAAGTACTTGAGCACGCTCACTCTCTTATTGCCTTCTACTACATAAAATTTATTCATGTACTCATACACCTTTATAGGATCATGAATACCTTCCTCTATATGTGACTCACACAGGGCTGCCCATTTCATTCCAAACTCTGTGTGATAATCCAAAATAGGCATAAAATTACTTGCAAACGCCGTCGTTCTTGCCGCAGTCGCAGTACCTACCACTCTGTCTAGTGATATTGTCTGGAGTCCGAGATTCACTTCACCCACTGTATCTGATGGTGATATTATCTCATCCAGGACCGGAAGATATGGATATTCATTTTTTGCCACTGCTGCCTGATATCTCTTCTCACCAAGCTTCTGAGCTTTTAAATATTCGTTTGCTGACATATTATCACTCTCCTTATTTCAAGACCATATAGTAATACTATAAAATTCAATATTCAAGGCTTTGTTAACCAAGATCTACTTATGGCAATGTGCTATATTCCACCATTTCATAAATCTCTTTGGTAATATATCTAACTTTCCAGTCTATCCCGATGTCTTTTTGTCAATTATACACAACCATCATTGTCAGCTTTGCATAATTAGCTCTTGATTTTCTTCGTAACATACTGTATTATAATAATAAATTCAGAACATTTCACATATTTTCGAACTTAATGTCGGTGTGTGTGAATACCAATATATTAAGGAGTCTGGCTAATACACTTCCACCAGGCTCCTTTTTATCATAACATCTATTTTATTCTTTGACATCAGCAAAATCCTATATTCATTGATTTCACCTATATTATTCTCCATCTTTCCTATATTCATCAAATGTCACTGTTATATCAGTACCTTTACCCGGCTCGCTGAACATGTCTAGCTGTGCATTGTTGCGCGCGACTATATGCTTCACTATGGCAAGTCCGAGTCCCGTACCTCCTGTTGATTTGGATCGACTCTTGTCGACTCTGTAGAACCTCTCAAATATTCTCTCCTGATGTTCCTTAGGTATTCCTATTCCTGTATCTTTAACCCTGAGAACAACTTTTCCATCATCAGTATTCACCCTGACACTGACACTTCCATTTTTATTATTATACCTGATGGCATTATCCGTAAGATTATATACAAGCTCCTCCATCATCATCTTGTTTGCATATATATATCCGTGGCTACCCTCATAGCTTAGTTTCACACTATTCTTTTCCGCGTTTATCGCCAGCATGTCCGTGGCTGTCCGTGCTATTACCGCAAGATCTATCTTCTCCATCACCGGAGTGTCCTCTGATACATCAAGCTCTGAGAGTCTGATTATATCATTTATGAGTGTCAGAAGTCTATTGGAATTCTTGTGTATCTCCGTAGCAAAATGGTGCACATCCGCCTCGGTCGCCATACCAGTCTCTATGAGTTCTGAGTAACCAGATATTGATGTTAGCGGAGTTTTGAGCTCATGCGACACATTTGCCGTAAACTCCTGTCTCATCTGGGAACTCTTCACTATATCTGCATGCTGCTTCTGTATCATGTCAACGAATGGCCGCATCTCCTTGTATGCAACTATATGTGCATCATCATCCAGGTTATTTGCCATCTGTTCAATAGGTTTTATAATATTTCTTGTCAGATAATGGGTGACAATGATGGTAACCGTCACCAAAAGGACCACAACTATCAGCATCGCAGGTACTGCTGCAAGGAACATGCTGAGGACATTGTTTGATTCTCTGGCAATCCTCAGCACCCTGCCTGAATTCAGACGTATAGCATAATAATAAGTACTTTTATTCAAGGTTTCGGACCTTCGTATCTCCTGTCCCTCTCCCGAATCAAAGGCCTTCGCTATCTCAGGTCTGTTCAGATGATTCTGCATAGTCGTCTCATCAGCACAACTGTCATACAAAACGCTTCCGTCCTCATTTATAAGCGTAAGCCTAATGTCTTTATTGTTTGTATCCTTATACTGCGAGATGTCATCACTGTCAAATTCTCCGGTACTCTTCAGCACCCTGGCATAATTCTGAAGGTCTCTTATAATCTCAGATTTATATACCTCATAAAAAATCATGGTGGAAAGTGTCATTGTGACCACAATTGCCACAAGTGTAAAAGTAATAAATTCGAAATTTATAACCCTCTTCAGTCTGATATCATTGTTTTTTTTCATATCAGTTTACTCCATCTTGTATCCTACATTTCTGACTGTCTTTATCATATTACCAGCTTCACCAAGCTTCTGTCTCAGCGTCTTGATATGCATATCGAGGGTTCTGGACTCCCCCTCATAATCTGTCCCCCACACATCAGACATGATCGTATCTCTATGAAGGACTATTCCCGCATTCACCATGAGAAGCTTCAAAAGCTCAAACTCTTTGAAAGTAAGCTCACACAGTTCACCATCAACATGCACCTCTCGTCTCTCGGAATCAAGAGTAATGCCCCCAAGAACCAACTGCTTGTCGTCCTGAAGTGCCCTGCTTCTTCTAAGCAATGCCTTTACTCTTGATATGAGTTCCATCACGCCAAATGGCTTGGTGAGATAATCATCAGCGCCTATATCCAGCCCCTTAACCTTATCAAGTTCCGTGGTTTTTGCTGTCACCAATATAATTGGGACTCTCACCGTGTCCGGCCTGCTTCTGAGCTTCTTCACTATCTCCAGACCATCCATGTCCGGGAGCATGATGTCAAGGAGGACCAGATCAGGAACCTTCTCAGTGATTCTTGAAAAGAACGATTTTGCATTCTCAAACTCCTCCACCGCATACCCACTGTTCTTGAGCGCGAACATTTCTATCTCTCTTATATTCTTATCATCTTCTACTATATAAATATGTACTGCCATTTCTATCTCCTTTCCCTAAGCATTGCAACACCCGGTTTATTATTACCCTGCGCATTGTATTTTTTTAGTTTTAATTATGAAACATATATCATTTCAACTTGTACATCTCTCTGTAATAAGTGTACATACTCTGAAAATCTATGTTGGAATCCTTCTTCATATTATCTAGATACTCATGTGTATCGAAGTTGTCCGATTTCAGCTGAAGCATTGCCACCGCCACGTTGGAACAGTGGTCTGCAACTCTCTCATAGTTGTTGATAAGATTCTCCAGTGATATTCCGAGCTCAATGGTACATTTGCCCTTCTGAAGTCTCTTGATATGCTGCTTCTTAACCGCGCTGTTGAGTTCATTGATGGCTTCCTCAAGTGGCTCCACATGCGATGCCTCCTGAAGGTCTTCCTTATCATATGCCTCTACCGTCATGTTCACTATATTCTGAACGGCATCCTTATATACACTCAGCTCTGACTTTGCCTTTTCCGAGAATACCGCTCCTGTCTCGTTCATCTTCTTACATATATCAGCTATGGTTATGGCATGATCAGACATTCTCTCAAGATCGCCTATAACGTGGAGTCCGATTGATACCTTCTGACTGTCCTCATGTGATAGCTCCTTGCTGCTGAGCTTAACCATGTAAGATCCCACCTCATCTTCGTAGATATCTATAATTCCCTCAAGCTCCTCAACCTTACCTCTAACTGTTTCATCATAGCTATCCACCAAAGACAGTGCCGTATCTACGCTATTTTTTGCGAGCTGTGCCATGTACTTCACGACCTCTATGCAATGTCCAACTGCAAATGCTGGCTTTTCAAGGAATCTGGCATCCAGACGCTTCAGCATCTCCAACTCCGCAGGTGAATTATTCTCAGTTTCCTCCTTATCTCTGACAGTGAGTGTAGCAAGCTTCTCAAGTCCACCTGAAAATGGAAGCAGAAGGAGTGTCGCTGCCACATTGAACACACTGTGTACGACAGCTATACCGGCTGCATTTGCCGAATCAGTCAGGAACCGGAAGTGTACAAATGAATTGACCGTATAGAACACCACCATGAACACAACTGTTCCTATAATGTTGAAGTACAGATGTACAAATGCCGCTCTCTTGGCATTCTTCTTTGTTCCAATACATGATATAAGTGCTGTTACACAGGTTCCTATGTTTTGACCCATGATAATTGGTATTGCTGTTCCAAATGAGACAGCCCCGGTCGCACATAACGCCTGAAGTATACCGACAGAGGCCGAAGAACTCTGTATAATGGCTGTTATAAGCATTCCCACAAGCATTCCGAGGAATGGATTGGAGAACATGGTGAGTATGCTTGTAAATTCAGGTACATCCTTGAGTGGTTCCACTGCTCCGCTCATCATCTCCATACCGAACATGAGCACTGTAAATCCAAGGAGTATAGCACCGATATCATGCTTCTTCTCTGACTTTGTGAACATGAGGAATATTATCCCTATTACTGCGAGTATAGGTGAAAATGATGAGGGTTTCAACATATTAATAAATATATTGTCACTCTGTATTCCTGTAAGACTGAGTATCCATGATGTTACTGTGGTTCCTATATTTGCACCCATGATGATGCCCACAGCCTGTCTAAGTTTCATGATGCCGGAATTGACAAGTCCAACCACCATGACCGTTGTCGCTGATGACGACTGAATAACACCTGTCACCGCAGCTCCCAGCAAAACTCCTCTTATCGGTGTGGAAGTCAGCTTCTCCAGTATCTTCTCCAGCTTGCCGCCCGCCGTCTTGGCAAGTCCATCTCCCATGACGTTCATTCCATACAGGAACATTGCAAGTCCGCCCAAAAGGGATAACACATTAAAAATATCCATATCTTTCGTCTCCTTATTACATTCTGGCCATCTTGCCATGTATTACATACATCTTATTGTAGACACATGTTAGGCCCAGGTTACTCCTGCATAAGGACATGTATACACAATATCCCTTTTACAGCGTCTGTTTTACCAGAATCTATTGTAAAAGGGATATGTAAAATACGTGATAGGCGTATGTAAAATTTGTGTAAATTTAAAATCCATGTAAAATTTCAGCAAATTTACATCTGCATTTTATGTGTTTACTGTTCGGTGTCTTCAATTCATTTGTTTCCCAGAGGCTCTTTTATGAGCAGATATACAGCACTTCCAATCATCCCAACCAGAAACATACCATAACCGCCGCATATAAATATCAGCTTAGCAACGGAAAACATTTCCAGCGCAGGGATCATGTGGAGCAGTAATGCCAGAACACACCCTGCAAGTCCGCATATCACCATACCGCTTGCTATGAATAGCTTAATATTACCTATACCGGTTCTGTGTGACAGTTCATTTATTTTTGTACATACCCACTTCATGGAAATCACCTCTTTTCGTCCATGACTTGATCATTAAATCGACAAGTTACCTGCATCAAAACATAATGCTTTGATATATATCTAGCATATTCAGAATCATCCGCATGTGTTACTTGTATAGTCCTCATCTTCAGTCTACATGTTCTCCAGTTATGGAGAAGAGCACCCATTCTGATATATTTGTCGCGTGATCACCTATTCTCTCAAGATACTTGGCAACCATCAGAAGGTCACAAGCCTGCTCTCCATCGTCAGAATTATCATGTATCATAGCGATCAGTTCATTCTTGATCGTATCGAAAAGGTCATCAACTACATCGTCGTGTGCAATTACACTTTTTGCTTTCTTCTCATCAGCATTCACATATGCCTCTATGCTTGACACCAGCATGACGATCGTCTCCTTTGCCATCTGCTGGACGTGCTCAAGCTTCTTGATATACGGGGTCCCTGCCATGCACAGTGTGAGTTCTGATATATCTGAGGCGTGATCTCCGATCCTCTCCATATCCGTTATCATCTTGAGTGCTGCGGATATATTTCTCATATCCCCGGCAACCGGCTGCTGGGTAAGGAACAGCTTGAGGCACAGATTCTCAATCTCTCTCTCCTGATGGTCAATGGCATCATCCGCCTCGATCGCCTTCTTTGCGAGCTCTGTGTCCTGGGCCACGAGAGCCTTGATCGCTGTCTCGATTGCCTGCTCGATCATAGTTCCCATCTCTATCATCTCTGCGTGAAGCTTTCTAAGCTGCATCTCATATTTGTCTCTCATCATGTCCCTCCTAACCAAATCTACCGGTGATGTAATCCTCTGTACGCTTATCAGCCGGCTTGCTGAACATCTTTTCTGTCTCTGCGTACTCAACAACCTCTCCGAGAAGGAAGAACGCTGTGTTGTCCGCAACTCTGGTTGCCTGCTGCATGTTATGCGTAACCATGATAATGGTGTAATTGTCCTTCAGTTCAAGTACCAGGTCCTCTATCTTGGATGTCGATATAGGATCAAGGGCCGATGTAGGCTCATCCATGAGAAGTACCTCAGGCTCCACTGCCAGTGCTCTGGCTATACAGAGCCTCTGCTGCTGACCACCAGAAAGACCCAGGGCTGATTTCTTCAGTCTGTCCTTGAGCTCATCCCATATGGCTGCCTGTCTGAGAGATCTCTCAACTATCTCATCAAGCTTTGCACGGTTTCTTATTCCATGGGTTCTTGGGCCATATGCTATATTGTCATACACGCTCATCGGAAATGGATTTGGCTGCTGGAATACCATTCCAACTCTTTTTCTCAAAAGGTTAATATCCATTCCGCTGTATATGTCCTCTCCATCAAGCCTCACATCACCTGTTATCTTACAGCCCTCTACCAGATCATTCATTCTGTTGAGTGACTTGAGAAATGTTGACTTTCCACAACCTGATGGTCCAATAAATGCTGTAACCTCATTTGACGGAATATCCATATCAATACCCTTAAGGGCATGGAACTTTCCATAATAGAGGTTAAGATTTTTAACGCTGAACTTAACGTTATTATTCATCTATTTTTCTCCATTCTTAACATCAAGCACGAAACAAAGCGTTGCACCATCTTTTTCGTGCTCAGAATTATCTTCTTTTTTATTGCAGAAGCTTAATCGCTTCTGCCGGATATTGTGGACACCTGCCAAGACTCTGATTCCAAAGCCCTGACACATGTTAATTGGCCTTATCTGCGGCAACCTTTCCTGCGATCTTGTCTGATGCAAAGTTTATAAGCACCACGAGCACCAAGAGTACAACCGCTGTCGCATAACCCTGATCCGTGTGAAGTCCTTCCTTAGACAGAAGATACATATGAACTGCCAGGGTTCTTGTTGAATCGGTAAGCTTTGTTGCCATCTTTGCAACCGATCCTGCTGTGTATATGAGTGCTGCCGTTTCGCCCACGATACGTCCTGTCGCAAGTATGATTCCTGACAGTATTCCAGGAACGGCACTTGGAAGCACTACCTTGAATACTGTTCTGAGCTTTCCGGCTCCCAGTCCAAAACTTCCTTCTCTATAAGACTTAGGCACTGCCATGAGTGCCTCCTCTGTGGTTCTCATTATGACCGGAAGAACCATTATCGCCAGGGTTAACGCACCTGATATGAGTGATAATCTAAGTCCACACGCATTTGTGAAAAACAGCATTCCAAATAGTCCGTATACAATTGAAGGTATTCCTGTAAGTGTCTCCGCTGTGATCCTCACTACCCCCACCAGCTTATTGCCAGTCTTTGCATATTCAACAAGATATATCGCTGCAAATATTCCTATCGGACCTGCTATCAGGAGGGACAGCAACGTCATGTAAACCGTATTTATAAGTGCTGGCACCAGCGAACAATTGTCCGATGTATATTCCCAGCTGAATATATCTGCATTAAGATTTGGGATTCCCTTTACCAGTACATACACCAACAAAAATCCTATAGAAAGCACAGTTATGAGTGTTGCCAGATGTACAAGGATAAACATTATGAATGATCCCGGTTTCTTTCTGTACTCAGCCCATTTCTCAGACCATGTTCTCTTGTTTATAGCCTCTATGCTGTCCACATCAACTATGGATGAAGGATCATCCTCAGGTGCCGTCTTTTTCGTGCTGATTATTGTATTTTTTGTTCTGTCATCGCCACATGCGACAACTGTCTTTATTCCTTCTACTCTCTCTGCCATCTATGCCACCGTCTTTCTCTTTATGATGGAGAACAGGAGGTTGATAATGAGTATGAATACGAACAGTACAACGCCCGTTGCTATCAGAGCCTGTCTGTGCAGATCCGTCGCATATCCCATCTCCATTACTATATTTGTGGTGAGTGTTCTGACACCTCTCAGTATTCCGTCAGGCATATGGACCTGATTTCCAGCGACCATGATGACCGCCATAGTCTCTCCAACTGCACGGCCAACACCCAGGATAATCGCTGCCATAACTCCTGACTTTGCTGCAGGGACAACAGTCTTGAACACGCTTCGCTCATGTGTTGCTCCAAGTGCCAAAGCTCCCTGATAATACTTGTCAGGTACCGCTCTTATTGAGGTCTCTGATACACTAATGATAGTTGGAAGTATCATCATTCCAAGAAGTACTGATGCCGTGAGCATCGTATTTCCATTTACTCCAAATATGCTTCTCACCATCGGTACAAGCACACACATTCCAAAGAATCCATATACTACCGAAGGTATTCCTGCCATCAGATTGATAAATGGCTTTATAACTTTATATAATCTGTCGGGACAAAACTTTGCCAGATATATCGCTGTCAGAAGTCCTATCGGAACTCCTATTATCAGTGCTCCGGCCGTCACATATATACTTCCTAATATGAAAGGAAGAATGCCGTAGTATCCATTTGTAGGCTTCCAGATCTCACCAAGGGTGAAATCCCCGAAGCCTATCTCTTTAATGGCCGGTATTCCATTCACAAACAGGAACACACATATGAGTGCTACCGCCGCGATGGATACCAGTGCCGCTATCAGGAATACTACATGCATAATTGTTTCTTTAAGTTTATGCATAAGCTGATTACTTTACGTCCTCCCACTTTGCTGCTGAACCTGTGAATATGTTCTTGACCTGATCTACTGTGTAGTCATCAGCAGGGTTGTTGTTATTTACTATAACTGCAATTCCGTCCATTGCTATTACTGTTGCCTTAAGTCCAAGTGATGTCTCTGTATCCTTGAGTTCACGTGATGCCATACCTATATCGCATGTTCCATCTGATGTTGATGTGATACCTGTTGTTGAATCACTCTCCTGAAGCTCGATATCAGCATTTGTGTTGATCGCCTTGTATGCCTCGATAAGCTTCTCCATAACTGGTGTTACTGAAGATGAACCTGCAACAACAATCTTGCCCTTTGGATTTGTTGAAGTAAATGCTCCGCTGTTCGCAACCTCGATGTACTTATTTGCTGAGATGATCTTCTGTCCATCCTCGCTCATGATGTAGTTGATGAAATCCTGTGCAACATCACTGATGCCATCCTTTGTAACGATGTTGAAAGGTCTTGAAAGTGTGTATGAACCATTGTTGATGTTCTCCTCACTTGCCTCAATTCCACCGATCTTGAGTGCCTTTACTGTATCGTTGAGTGCTCCGAGTGATATGTAACCGATTGCATAATCATCCCCTGCTACTGTTGTGAGTACGACCTCTGTGCTGTTGCATGTGATGGCATTTGTTGTTGTGTTGTCGACCTTATTGCCATCTGCATCCTTCTCCTCAACTCCTGTGAGCTCTACGAATGCTCCTCTCGTTCCTGAGCCTTCCTCTCTTGATACTACTGATATATCCTGTGTTGCATCGAATCCGCCATCTGCGCTCTTTGATGAATTATTTCCACAGCCAGCAAGACTTCCTATCATAAGTGCTGCTCCAAGTGTTACTGCCAATACTTTCTTTAATTTAACCATTTTCTTTTTCTCCTTAACTTAACCTTATTCTGCCGGTTATCTCTTGAACCGGTCTTTGCAAATATTGTATTATTGGGACATATCATTCTTTGCTTATGTCCCAGAAAAGAACTCGCGCGCCTTTCGTTCTTTTCTTTGCACTATGATAAATGGCATAAGTAAAATACATAACCAGCGCAATGTAAATAGAATGTAAAGTCGGCGTTAATCAATGCATGCTGAATGTACTGCAAACAATCTGTCATGGCTTATAAATTACAACCAGAAAGTGGGATAAAAATACATGATAAATACCAGTTTAGAAGTGATAGGATATGTGAGATGTGACTACAAAGAGAAGTTCGGAATTCCAAGGCAGAGCGGTCTGACAGGCTGCGCCACCGCTTTTATAGAGATGCTTCCACCATACAATCAGGCAGAGGCTTTCAGAGGGCTTGACGAATTCTCCCACTTATGGCTTCTGTGGGACTTCTCCAAAGCTCATAAGAACGGTTTTACCGCAACAGTAAAACCCCCAAAGCTGGGCGGTAACCAGCGGATGGGGGTTTTTGCCACCAGATCACCATTCAGGCCGAACAACATCGGTCTGTCATCGGTGAGGCTTCTGGATATTATATATAATGAAGAAAACGGCTGTGTACACGGACTTGTGGTGTCGGGTGCCGATATACTGGACGGAACACCGGTGTACGACATCAAGCCTTATCTGCCATACACCGACAGCCATCCGGAGGCGACCGGGGGCTGGACAGACTCCCTTGATATTCCAGAACTGTCTGTGTGTTTCTCCGACGATATCGCCGCCAAACTTGAAACTATATTTTCAAGTGCACAGATCGAGGCCCTGAAAGAGATACTTGCGCAGGATCCAAGGCCTGGCTATCAGGATGAACCTGGCAGACGCTATGGAATGCTGTACGGCGGATACGATATCAGGTTTACCATATCTGGTGACACTCTTACCATATGCGAAGTGGCTGAGCCCGGATCACAATGATACAAAAAGGCATTTTACCGGCATAAAGCTGAAAAATTATGATATTTTCTCATCATCCTGACAGTGACACTCCTCTCCTCAAAGCTGATATTTCCCAGTAGTTTCACCGGCATGACCCCCATCAAGGAATTGGTCACAAAGCATTCCTGATATGATGACAGTTCATCAGGGAATATCACCGTCTGCGTGACCGCCTCTGATTCACAGATATACTCCCTTACTGTTCCAGGCAGAAGACCTGAGTCTATCGCGGGTGTGTATATCCTGCCATCTCTCACAAAAAATATATTGCTCACCGTACCCTCGCATATCTGTCCCTTTGTATTCAGGAAGATCCGTTCATCCATTCCAGCTTTGCCAGACCGCCTTTTTTCAAGAATGCAGTCTCCGTAATTCATGGTTTTATGATGTACGAACGGCGACGTCTCATTTCTTCTAACATTACTTATGTCCATTGCAAACCCCCGTTCGTATATATCCGGGGTGTAAGGATTATCTCTCATTGAAAAAATCACATTTTCCTGAGTCAGCATGATCTTTAACGCACATCGCCTCATATGACCTGATCGATCTCTGTAATCATGCTCACTCATCCACTTTCTCAGATATTCCAGCACAGCTATCCTGTCTATGCCCCGTTCTGCTGGCATGCCAAGATCCAGGAATCTTGCAGCATCTTCCAGGCGTCTCAGATGCCTGTCAAGAAATATCGGCCTGCCGTCAACCACACTTATAGTTTCAAATGCTCCAAGACCAAATTGAAAGCAATCATCCATTTTTACATTCATTTTACATTTCTCCCATTTTCATCATTTTCAAATGCTACTGCAATGCACTGAGTATTGCTTTTGCCTTATCCCGTGTCTCTTCATACTCTGCACCAGGATCTGAATCGGCAGTAATACCGCCTCCAACGCCAAGATAATACCTGCCATTTCTGTACAATACAGTTCTTATCACTATATTAAAATCACATTTTCCATCCAATGTAATATAACCAATAGAGCCGGTGTAAATATTTCTCTTCCCACATTCAAGTTCATCTGTAATCTCCATAGCCCTGCGTTTCGGCGCCCCTGTAACAGAACCACCCGGAAATGTCGCAGTAAGAAGAGACATCACATCTTCCCCATCCTGCAGCATGCCTTCAACATTTGCCACCTGATGAAAAACAGTTGCATACTCTTCTATCGAAAACAGTTCAGTCACTTTTACGCTTCCCGGTCTGCACACACGGTTCAGGTCATTCCTCTCAAGATCTACAATCATCAGAAGTTCGCTCTTTTCCTTCTGTGATTTCTCAAGCTCACCCCTGAGCGCCTCATCCTCCCTGTCAGTCTCTCCTCGTCTCCTCGTTCCCTTTATCGGCCGGGTGTACACACGACGATCCTTTATCTGCATGAACCTTTCAGGAGATGCGCTCACTATCTGATAATCTCCCAGATCAAGATATCCACCAAATGGCGACGGATTACAAACTCGCAGATCGCGGAACACGTCCAGAGGCTTTTTTTCGCTGTCGACAACTATATGCCTTGTCATATTTGCAACATATACATCCCCCTCGGTTATATAATCCTTCAGCCTTCTTATAGAGTCCTCATACTCTTCCCTGCTGCATTCTTCGTACACATTCAAGTTATACTTCTTTCTCTTTTGTACATCTTCACTTGTCCTGTCAATTATATTCTCATTTTCCCGATCATCCCTGCCGCAATACTTCTCTATATCATTCTCCATTACATCAATATTTGACTGTGCATCACCTGTCATCCCATTTGCCACAAGATATGTCTCTTTTTTTAGGCAATCTTCAACAACAAAACAGTCATAGAATGTCATGACTGCCTCTGGAACAGACACAAGATCTTCATTGATGGAATCAAGCCCCATCCTATCCATTCCATAATCGTAGGATACATACCCTATCGCTCCTGATACGATTGGCAAATCCTCCGAACTCTTATCCATATGCTGTACAAGATACTGTCTCATATATTCTTCAAATGTTATATCCTTTTCAGAATCTCCATTAACCTCAAATGCATCCCCATTCTTAACAAGCCTGAGATACGGGCATCTCCCAATGATCGAATAGTGTCCCAGATTATTCACAAGGGATGAGTCAAGGAATGCTATTCCTGTCTCATCCTCATATATTCCAAAAACATCAGCTGCACTCACATATCTGTCAAGTTTTTTTAGCACTCGCCTCATACTGCTCATATATGACTCCTTATCTGCAATTAAATTTCTCCGCCGCTATACAAAAATTATACAATATATCATGACCATACTCCGTAAGTACCGCTTCCGGGTGAAACTGCACACCGTACAACGGCAGCCTTCTGTGTGATATTCCCATAACTGCACCATCCTCGGATATCGCATCCACCTGGTAATCATCCGGCAGACTGCTGCCATTTATTACCAACGAGTGGTATCTTGTGACATGAAAGCTTTCTGGCAGCCGCGCAAACAGACCTGTTCCACAGGTATGTATCTCTGTCACCTTTCCATGCATTGGCATCTTTCCTTTTTCAACAATGGCGCCCGCACAATACCCAAGTATCTGATGTCCAAGGCAGACTCCAAGTATCGGAATCTTTCCCTTATACATGTTCACAACATCCACACACATTTTTGCCTCCCATGGCCGCCCAGGTCCCGGTGAAAGTATTATGCCCTCCGGCTCCAGATCTTCCACATCCTGCAGAGATATCCGATCGCACCTCTTCACGGTCACACATCTTCCCATCTCTTCGAAATACGCCTTCAAGTTATATACAAATGAATCAAAATTGTCTATCATCAGATACATGCACTTCTCCTTATCCGCAATCACTATAAAACACAAAAAGGATAACAGCCGGCATGCCAAAGCATGCACAGTCGTTATCCTTTTCGGTCCGTAATCTGCACGTTATTTTTATCTTTGATTTTTACAGATTCTAACATATCTGACCGCAGAAAGCAAATGCCTTTGCTACTTTTGCGCAGTCTCACTATGCAATGTGCCTACTGACGTGCCCTCTCATAGGCATCTGCATACTGCTGTTCCTGTGAGTTTATCTCCTCAACATCACGGTTCTGTTTCAAGTAGGTGCCGTCAGGCTGCTGTATGCGAGCCTGCATGTTATCCTTCATCATAAGTCCAAACATATCTCTGATACGCTGCTTGATCTTATCATCATATATAGGTGTAGCAACCTCCACACGGCGGAGAGTGTTACGCGTCATAAAATCCGCCGAAGCTATATATATCTTGTCTCTGTCAGGTGTTCCGAAGATGTATATTCTTGAGTGCTCAAGGAAACGTCCAACGATACTTCTTATATGTATATTCTCCGTCTCACCAGGAATCCCTGCCAGCAGACAGCATATTCCTCTGACTATAAGTTCAACCTTCACTCCCGCCTTTGATGCATCAACCAGCTTGTCGATGATCTTTTTGTCAGTGAGAGAATTGATCTTAACTCCGATATAAGCAGGCTGACCGTCCTTTGCTATGGCAATCTCATCATCTATCATCTTGAGAACCGGAGCCTGCAGGCATTCAGGAGCCACAAGCAAGTGATCAGCATGGCTGACTGTATTGCCAATGAGGATTGACTGAAACACTTTCATAGCATCCTTACCAATAGCCTCATTTGCAGTCATAAGTGACAGATCTGTGTAGAGTCTCGATGTCTTCTCATTGTAATTTCCCGTTCCTATCTGTGTTATGTACTGGATCCTGCCTCCATCCTTTCTGGTTATAAGGCAGAGCTTTGAATGAACCTTGAGACCGTCAACGCCATACACAACATGGCAGCCCGCGTCCTCAAGGGTACGGCTCCACTCTATATTATTTTCCTCATCAAATCTTGCCTTGAGTTCCACAAGTACCTCAACCTGCTTACCATTCTCAGCAGCTTCAACAAGTGCCTCCACCACCTTGGAGTTCTTTGCCAGACGGTAAAGTGTCATCCTGATTGCATTTACCTTCGGATCTCTTGCTGCCTCTTGAAGAAGATTCAGGAACGGTCTGATGCTCTCATACGGATATGATAAGAGTACATCCTTTTCGAGTATCTGAGGTATGAGCGGTTTCATCACATCAAGATCCGGCGACTGCTGTGACACTCTCTTCTCAAAGAACAGCTCCTGTCTGTCCCTGAGCTTATCCTGTATCTGGAATACAAACGACAGATCCAGCGGGGATTTTGAATAAAATACATGTTTCTCGTCAAGCTCGCAGTAATCGCACACCTCCCCAACCATCTTCTGAGATATATCTCTTGTAAATTCTATTCTGACCGGAGCAAGTTTCTTTCTGAGCTTAACCACCTGTTCCATCTGATCTCTGTAGTTGAGATCCTCATCATACACCTTGCTCACATCAATATCTGCATTTCTGGTAATCCTCATGAGGGTCTTCTCCTGAACCTTATAGCCCTTGAAAAGCCCTGGAGCATAGTGAAGGATAAGTTCCTCCAAAAGTATATAGGTTCCCGGCACGCCCGGAAGTGCCACAAGCCTTGGAAGCATGCCACTCTCACACGGTATGATGCCAAGTTTCTTCTTGCCCTTTCTTTCAAGTATGGCAAGGGCATATATCTCTCTGTTCTTGAGAAATGGAAACGGCTGTTTTCTTCCAACGATCATCACTGAAAGCAGTGGAAGTATCTCCTGCGCAAAATAACTGTCAAGATACTTTGCGTCAGCCTTTGACAGGTCTGCATATCGTACCAGTCTAAAGCCCTCCGGCTCAACATCTTTCATGAGATTCTCATATATGTTGTCTTTGATCGCATTGAGCTTTGTGACATTCTCAAGGATCGCATCAATCTGTTCCTGTGGGCTGAGCTTTGTCTTGTTCTCCCTCTGATCTCCGGTCAAAAGTTTCTGATCCTCCAGAGAACCAACTCTCACCATGAAGAATTCGTCAAGATTTGACTGGTATATTGCCAGAAATGACAACTTCTCGCAAAGCGGTGAATTCTCATTCTGCGCCTCCTCCAACACACGCTCATTAAACTTGAGCCATGAAATCTCTCTGTTGACGTATACACCCTTTATTGTACTTATATTTGTCTCCTGTGCCATCTCTTCATATTCTCCTTTTCTGTTCTTTATCTTTCTTATCAATCTGATCAGCCAGTTTACCAATTGCCTGTCCTCTTTCTATCTGTTTTATTCTATACATACACAACAAGACGGATAGCCATATGACTATCCCTCTCATCATAGGAGCAGACTCATTATATGCACCCATGTGAGTTGCTGTTCCTTATTGTGGTAATCATCTCAAATCGCTCCAGGCAGTATACTTCTTATCATATATCTTCTTCAGCATATCCACCGATATGTCAGATAGCGTATTCTCACTGTTTACGATCACAGCAATCGCATCACGTCCAAATACATATGACGTGAGCAGCTCGCTCTCGTACGGCTGAAGGCTTCTGGATGACATTCCAAGGTCACATCTGCCCTGAAGCGCATCATTGAGTCCCTGTGTCGAATCCGACTCTGTGACCAAGATCTTCGCTGCCGGATTGATCTTCATGTATTCCTCTGCCAGCTTAGATACGATCGGAGCTGCCGATGTGGAACCATGTATCTCCACCGTACCACCAGACTTGTCTGACAGAAATGTCTCGCTTTTCTTTACTGGAACACAGTAGTCTGCAACCACTGCCTGCCCCGCTGACTTCACATAAGCCATAAAGTCCTGTGCCACGGCCGACAGCTCTCCATTGTACACCAATATATAATCCCTGCACAGGGGATATTTATCCTTTTCTATGGATGCCGCATCCGGAGCTGTCCCATCGACATCCAGCACCTTTACACCACTGTTATTTTCCGCACTGTAAGCTATATAACCTATCGCATTTTTGTCAGAAGCAACTTCCGATATGACCTTATCTGTGGAATCTGCAACAGTGTTTGTTCCCGTAGCATCGGTGTCTACAAGATTATCAAATTCCGTCTTAGTACCGGAACCTTCCTCTCTGGAAACCACGTTTATTGTACCCATGGATGACATATCCGGAACGTCCACTTTGGTGCCACATCCTGTAAGCAGCAGAGAACCCAGTGCAGCCATTGTAAGAAATCTGCCCACCATTTTCCAGTATCCAGCTCTTTTGCAGTTTCTGTCTATATGCCTGTCAATATACGTTCTTTCACATTTGTATTTTGTCATGCCTGAGCACCTGCCTTCTCAAGAGCTCCACTGTCACTATCCATATTCTCTATATCAAGTTTGTCAAATGTGAAATCGTCGATTGCCTCTTCCGCAATGGATATACAGTTGTCCGCCATACGGTCCATGCTGTAAAGCAGTGCTGAATAATCCGCTGTCAGGCTTCTCACGCAGGTGTTTTTCTTGACTCTTGCGAGATGAGCCTTACCTGCCTGTCTCTGGAGCTTTCTTATCTTCTTCTTGTCTGCAGCAACCTTGTCAGGAGTTTCGCTGTCTCCCGTAATTATCGCATTCATTGACTCACTGAAAAGTTTCTCTGTCATATCCATACATGCTGTCAGGTCAGCTATCGCAGCATCCGACAGCAGTTGTCCATTGTCCAGGATCTTTTTATACAGACCATCCACCTCATCGCACCTGTCTGCTATACGCTCTATATTGTTGCTGACTACCATGAGTCCTGCCGCCTGCTCTGCCTGTTTCTCAGTAAGGTTACCGCTTGATATCAGCTTTGTGATGAAATCAACTATTATATTCTGAAGTTCCTTGACCTTATCATGTTCATCCACATATTTGTCTCGGATATCTGTAATATTTCTCTTCTCTATAGCATTTTTCATAGCCTCTATCATCTTGCCCGCATGAGCCGACAGTCTTGATATCTCCTTTGCAGCCATGTAGATAGCTGCCGCTGGCTGTGACATAGCTTTATCATCGAGGTATTTGGCTACAAAGCCCTCTGAATTTTTCTTGTCCTCACCCCTGATGATGAACTTAACTATCTTTACCATAACAGGTATCAGAGGCAGCCAGATAAGTGTACATGCGACATTGAACGTGGTATGCGCATTTGCTATCTGCCTTGATATGATGTCAAGTTCATCCCCCTTTGGTGATATCCACTGCACAAATGCAGCCAGCGGTCTTATAAGGAACATGAAAAGTATGGTTCCTGTGATATTGAATGTACTGTGCGCGATTGCTGTTCTCTTGGCATTCTTGGACTGTCCTATGGATGCCAGAAGCGCTGTGATCGTTGTTCCAATGTTATCTCCAAAAAGGATAGGTATCGCCCCTGCCAGACCTATGACACTGTGTATTCCGTCAGGTCCAGACTGTGACGCAAAGTTCTGAAGTACCGCAATGGTCGCCGAACTGCTCTGTACAACCAGGGTCATAACTGCACCAAGTACAACTCCGAGAACCGGTATCTCTGACACCTTTCCCATCAGGTCCACAAATATCGCACTGCTGGCAAGTGGTTTCATAACACCGCCCATGACCTCGATACCTTCAAATAGAAGTCCAAATGAGAATATGACCATACCAACATTTCTGATCTTTTCCTTCTTGAACACAAAGTTCATAATGAAACCTATAAATATGATCGGATATATGTAATTACTGATCTTGAACGCCATAAGCTGTGCCGTCATGGTCGTTCCTATATTTGCTCCAAATATTACTGATATAGCCTGTGGCAGGCTCATGAGTCCTGCACTTACAAATCCGATAACCATGACCGTAGTCGCCGAACTACTCTGGAGAACTGCGGTTACAAGTGCTCCCGCCAAAGCTCCCATCAAAGGATTCTTGGTAAGGAATCCCAATATCCTCTTCATCTTCTCTCCTGCTGCCTTCTGGAGTGCATCGCTCATGCTATTCATTCCATATAGGAACATTGCAAGTCCTCCCAGCAATCCAAATACTATCTTAACTCTTTCATCCACTGTGTTTTTTTCCTCCTTATGTAAATCTCATCTTAAACAAGCATATCCACATAAGGAAATGGCCGCTATCCACATGCAGTAAACGAAATGTAAAATCTATGTAAAAAGCAAGAAAAGCCAGCAGACACACTTCATGTGTATCTACTGGCTTAAATTTCATCACCATAAATTTGCTATTATACTAGCATTTTGTATCGTATTTTTCAATATGCAGGCACGTAAAATTTATGTAAACTACATTAAAACAGTCTATCCAGTGATAGTATTATAAAGTTAGCACCTTTCTTATCTTTTTTTCACCATCAAAATAATTTAATTTTAGCATTCTATGAATTATTGCTTCTTTACACTGTTCTCCCTCTCTTACATGTTTACTATCCAAGGCCCCCACCTCTCTGTTTCTGCCAAGTATCAACTGATCTATCGAAACATTAAAAGTATCTGAAATCTTCACTAAAACTGTTACATTTATCAGAGGCTTTTCTAGATGTGACATGAATTAGCGCATATATATCAAGTTAATCACTTGATAACAAATAAAAAAGAGATCTCCATATTCTGATGCGCACCCGGAATTCCAGATATATTCCAGTTACATTGATTGGGAGAACCTCTTTTTTTATTTTCTTATATTATTCTCTTCTAATTGTGCTCTGGCACTACAGCATAGAACACCAGATCCTCATCGCCGTTGTTCTTCAGACTATGGCTGTGTCCCGGTGGGCAATAATGGCAGTCGCCCGGATTGAGTATCTCCATGGTATCGTCATACTCCATGGTCCCAACTCCTGAGATGATAAATATGATCTCGCTGTTGGTGTCATGTGTGTGAAGTCCTATAGAACTTCCGGCTGGAAGTGTTGCCCTCATGATCTTGTTGTAATTGCCTACGTGCATGCGTGGCTTGAATACGCCTTCGCCGCCCTTAAAGTTCTGAATATTCTGCTCCTCAAGTGAATCAAATGATATCTTCATCCGTTGTCCTCCTTACGAAAAATTCCTGCAAACGCATGAAATGCGCTCCGCGCGGCGTCTGCATGCTATGTCGTCAAGCACACCACACTCTCAAGAAGTCTGTCACAGGCTTCCTCTATTATGTCTTCTTCTATGCCCGAATAATTGATAACCAGTGTGTGGCTGTCCTCCTGCTCTTTTCCGTGGCAGTACTGGCTGAGGCTGGATATGTTGATTCCTGCCGCGGCAGCCCTGTCCACCATCTCTCTGTCCGTGTATGACGTGTCGATCTCCATAAGGAAATGAAGACCTGCATTCTCTTCCTTTATCGTTACCTGTGGATACAGCCTGTGACTCCTGATACAACCGAGTATCCTGTCCCTGCTGTTCCTGTAAAACTTTCTCATCCTGTTGATGTGCTTTTCCAGATACCCCTCCTGGATAAACCTTGTGAGTGTATACTGATCAAAATTCGACACCGTACACGCATAAAAGCTTAGTACATGATTATACCTTACCATGAGCGGTATTGGCAATACCATGTAGCTTATTCGTATGGTTGATGACAAACTTTTTGAAAATGTATTCATGTAAATGACTTTATCAGATGCGTCTATACTCTGAAGCGCCGGGATTGGATTTCCAACCAGACGGAATTCACTGTCATATTCATCCTCTATGATATATCTGCCCTCCTGCTTTGCCGCCCAGCCCAGCAGTTCATATCTCCTGCTCGCCGGAGTGACAGTTCCCGTAGGGAAATGGTGTGACGGTGATATATGCACCACATCAGCCCCGGACCGCTCTAGCGAATCTATGTTGACACCGCTCTCATCCATGTCTATATAACAGCATTTCACTTGATATGCATCGTATATGTGCTGTATCTTCTGATATCCCGGATTCTCCACACCGTATACGCTGTCCCTGCCGAGAAGCTGTATGATAAGACCATACAGATATTCCGTTCCCGCGCCGACTATGATCTGGTTCGGGCTTACAGACATCCCCCTGAACTGATAGAGATAATCCGCAATGGCCTTTCTGAGTTCAAATATACCACCAGACGGTGATCTCTTCATAAGCTTTTCCCGGTCATCCATCATCGTCTCCCTCATGAGTTTCGTCCATGTCGAAAATGGGAAGTTCTCACTGAGGGTGGAATTGTTTACAAAGTCGGCAAAGAACCTGTTCTGGCCAGGGGATTCTGCGTGTTCCCTGATCACATGAGAATGCTCTGTCACATGGTCTTCCGATCGTATTCCGCGCAAGTATGCAACGTCCGATTCATCTGAGGTCATGTTCTGCCTTGCATTATCTTTCATTACGGAACCTTCTGTACCACCCTTATATTCACTGGCATAGTAGGCATTGCGCACTCCCACAACATCCGCATCCTCGGCCTTCACGTCACACACATAGAACCCGCTCTTCGGCTTGGAATAAATATACCCCTCCGCAAGAAGCTGGCTGTAGGCATTCTCCACAGTGACCACGCTCACATTCAGATGAGCTGCAAGTGCCCTCTTTGACGGCAGCTTCTCATGGGCTTTAAGATTTCCCATTAATATGTCATTTTTTATCTCTTTGTACAAATGTTCATAGAGGAAATCCATCCCCCTGTCATCAAATGAATAAGTCAGCATCCGCTACTCTCCCAGTATTATGTCAACTATCTTCTGTGGTTCATGAATGACAAATGGTGCTCCAAGGCTCATGATGAACTCCTCATCCCTGAAACCCCAGCCAACCATGATGACATCCGTTCCAGAATTTCTTGCTGTGGCAAGATCCACATCAGAGTCACCTATATATACAACATCCTTCTTCTCAAGACCAAGCGTTCTGAGGCACTCCTCCACCATGTCAGGTGCCGGCTTCTTTGCTATGCCAGACTTCTCACCAAGTGCGAAATCAAACATTCCCGGGAAATAGTCAACACACAGATCCTGGACTGCGAAATCCGCCTTGTTGGACACAACCGCAGTCTTCACACCTGCTGCCCTGAGCTTTGCGATGGCATCATGTATTCCGTCATATGGTCTGGTCTTGATGGCACTGTGCTCCTTATAATAAGAAGCAAATGTATCAAACACCTTATCTATCGTTGCCACATCAGTTCCCGCCGGCACAGCTCTCTCAATGAGCTTTCGTATGCCATTCCCAACAAATCTTCTAACCTCATCTATAGTTCTCTCAGGGAATCCATGATGAGCAAGTGCATAGTTTGTACTGTCTGTCAGGTCCTCCAGAGTATTGAGTATTGTTCCATCCATATCAAATATCGCTGCCTTGTATCTCATGCCATACATCTCCTTCAACATTCTTTTTTCGCTAACTTCATTATAAACAGTGGTCTTTCATTGTCAATCGACAAAAAAATAAAGATGGCAGCGCTCAAATCTGCCATCCTTAGATAACCTTTTCTATCATTTTTACAAATATCTGATTACAGGACTAGGACTTCCAGCCTAAACTCCACTTCCCCAGCTTTATTCTGTTTTGTCCACTGTATGCTCTACTCCATCTACCAGAACACTGCTAACCTTATACAGATCCACACTGTCATCCAATACAACCTGATAACTTTCCAATCCCAAACTCACGGATATCCCTGAAAGCTGTTTCTTTACATGAGTCCCCACTTCCTTATCATTTAAGATACCAACCAGACTACCATCATTCATCTTAAGCTGTATGCTGCTATACATTATATATCCATAGTCTTCCTCATTGAATGCATCTCCAAGTGCTTTCTTCTTTTGCTCCAGCTCATCATCCAGCTCACTCTGCTCATACTTAGTGTCAAAAACCAACGTCAAGGTTTTTTCCCCGGTTACACATTTCTCTAATTCCTCAGATGTAAAAACCTTGTAATTTACGCTTTTGCTCTTCACACTATAATCAGGCAGACTCAGAGTGTATTCGTGATCACCATCGTTAATAGTCATAGAATCAAGCTTATCCTGTGCAGCTTTTCCTTCGTCAGCCAGCAGATTTGCACCGCTGATATAAAAATCACTGTCATCAGATATTGACTCATACATGGATATTTCATTGTACGAACCAAATGAAATAGTCATAGTATCCTTTGACATATTCTTTTCAATTTCTGCTTTCTTTTCTGTAGACAGCCTATTCCCCTCTAAATCTGTAACTTTAATTCCATATGCCACTATGTTCTCATCTGGATTGTAATAATAACTATCCAAGGTGTAAATCACATCTTCTGCCGACGCACTTGCGCCTGTCACCTTAACGCAGGAATCATTTATCATCTTCTCAAGAACCCCTTCACACGAAGCTGCAGTTCCCAGATTTCCGCCAACAGAAGCGCTGTCATAACTCACCGTCTGCACAGTCTCCTGATTTGATGAATTATTCTGACACGCCGTTATACACGAAAACGCGCATGCCATAATAAATAATATCTCTATCTTTCTCTTCGTTTCTTTCACTATACGTTGTCTTTTTATCATATTAAATAACCTTTCAAACTGAACACCAGTCATTGGAATCATTTCGTATTTTTACAAAATATGAAATATCATCTGAGTGCCATAACTTCTTTCTTCAATCTGCAATACTTGTCATATTGCTCATCATCAAGTACAATCACCTCAGCATCTCTGATATCGCTGTATGCCGGCAGTTTGTCACTATCCTGGGAATCAATATACTTTGCCGGAACACTATCGCCATATGTATACTTTCCATATGTCGTACACTGCGGCATGTACACATATTCAGCATCACCATATCCTGCGTTTTTCAGTTTCTTGAGGAATAACACATATTCGGTTTCTTCCTGCATAAGCGTATATCCACACGTACAATCCATGAAATCGCCCACGCAGTCAACAGGCTCAAATATATATATTTCTTCTCCAGGTTCTGCATTTCCCTGATACACATGGTCTACTTCAGCCTTGGAAAACACACACTCCTGGTACAATTCCCTGTTCCACGTCTCGTCAAGATGCACCCTTACAACCAGTTCACCATCTGCCATAAGATCTGACACAGACTCTACACTATCGCCATCCACCATGCCCATAGAAACATCATCGGCATAATTAATGTCACAATATTCAACAACCGGATTTGTATCAATGAACGCCTTCAGGTCAGTATTATCTACAAATGTTCTCCGTGTAATCATACCTGCTGCTATTCCCAGCACTACGAGTAACAGCACTGCTAGCATTCCTTTTACTGCAATCTTATTCATCGCACACCCGACCTTCCGCCATTTCCAAGATAGCTGAGCAGCCTTCAATGTCCTGCGGGTTATGGCTTGCAATTATTACAATGGCGCCTCTTTCCGCTTCCTCATGGATAATTTTTCGCACCTGTTTCACACTCTTTTTATCAAGAGCATTCGTAGGCTCATCCAGAAGCAGGATATCCGGTTTTTCCATTATCGCCTGAGCTATTCCAAGCTTCTGTCTCATTCCCAGTGAATACTTCCTCACCACTCTTTTATCCGAAGGTTCAAGTCCAACCCTGACAAGAGCATTCTTTATATCATCTTCTGTCGCCTGTTTTCGTATGTCTGCAAGCAGCTTTAGTGTCTCCATTCCTGTATAGCGTTTCCAGAAATTAGGATTTTCTATCAGAACACCTATGTTCTCCGGATGATCTATATCCTTCTTTAATATCTTGTCATCTATATAGACACATCCACTGTCTGCCTTTATCAGCCCAGCAATAAGCCTTAACAGCATTGTCTTGCCAGAGCCATTTGCCCCAGTGATACCATATATCTTTCCACCTTCAAATTCACAGCTTACATTATCAAGAATTGTTACGCCCTTTATCTTCTTGGTCACATTTTCAATTCGAACTTTCATTATCCTGCTTACCTCCACTCTGTCTTTCTGGCAACTATCCCCTGACAGCATATAAATACCAGCATAAGCCCAAGCATCACACATGCACTCAAGGCTCTGCCAGACCATTCAATCCCATTTTGGATTCCCCACATAAAATATCCAGGCAATAACCTGAGCCCCTTGCCCACCTTCTCTGGTATACCGCACAAGGGTATAAGCTGGACAGCCTGGAACAGTATTACCGCAGCAATGCCTATCACAGGCTTTCCGATCAATGCCAAAATGTTCGCTGCAAGGAGCAGCACACACATATATAATGCATATATGCCCATATCAGCAAGATCACCCGGCACAGCTTCACCTTTGATAAGCGGAACTACAGCCATACATATAGCTGAAAGTCCAGTCAATGCTATGATTTCTATGCACATTTTAAGTGAATACCTGAACATAAGGCTCATTGTTCCCTTTGTCCGCGTGAATATAACCGACGCATTTCTATACAGATTTTCGCAAAAATAATCTCCCCATAATATATATAATGGAAGCTGCGAGAGTACCAGCATAGTATAAGATAAGAACATCCTGTTCACATCCATGAAATCAAGCGGCCAGTATGCCATATAAAATGCCGTCCCCACATCACTGCACCCATAAGCTCTGACAAATATCAATATATATATGAGTAGCGCAACTCCGCACCTTGCTGTATTCTTCTTCATAAGCATCCCCTTATTTCATTTTTGGAAGATATTGCATCGTTGCAGCCTTCCTATATAAAACAGCCATCATAATCAGAATAATCACAATATTCATAGCCGTCACGCTGACAATCTCCGCCACAGACGATAGCACATCTATATGAAACATCATATAATAAAGTCTGGTGTAATGAGCAACATTTTCCATTCTTGGAACAAATACAGAACTGTTAAACAACACGAATACAATGTAATCCAGCAGGAATGTCCACACAGCATTACACGTATATGAAAATATAAGTACAAACAGCATTCCTATTTCTATCCATCCAATACCCTGAAGCAGTGTCTGAATCAAAATATATCTGACATTTTCCTTTTCCCACCAGCCAGGCGCTGATGTACCTATTATGAGATATGACCCAATACTCAAAACCAGGCTGAAAGACACGCTTCCGAACAAAATCTGTCTGATGATCAGCCACATATGGCTGGTGACTGAACTGCATCTGACCGCCACTATATCCATGTGCCACATGCTGCATAACGGAATAAGAAAAAGACAGAACACCAACGCATATAATCCTATCACATTTCCCTCCAGATAAAGATCTGTATACATCTGTTCCAGACCCAGCTCTTTTCTCTGACTACATCTCATAACAAGAAATATGATAAGGTATATACACAAATATGCGCACCATATAAGCTTTCTATTATGCCTTACACTAATCTTCATCAAAGACAATCCTTTCTACAGCCCACACCTATCATACACGCACTAATAATCAATGTCACAACTGCAAATATCACAATTGACCACCCACTTCCATATGGATTCATGCTCATAATATCTGTACCGATAACATCACTGTCTGCCAGAGCCGTTACACCTGACCAGAGTATATTGTATACAAAAGCAGATATGAGTATCACATATCGGTTTGCACCAAACGCTGTCGACAATGCAAATGCAAATAGCGCATATAAAGCCGCTAATCCGCCTCTTATCAATATATAAACTATTACATTGACATACGGATGATACGCATATAGTGAACCAAACTCCCTATCCGGCTCCGGCGGAAGGAGTGTGATATATATTGCATTTCCCCCGGCACGACCTCTCGCATCAAAAGTCACCAGGCTTATTGCAAGGCTTACAAGCAATGTCAAAGTAACCACGGCAAATGCCACAGATGCAACTGTTGCAGCTTTGCATATTATATTTTTCTTTTTACTCTCCCTTGTAAATATCACGTTGGATAAACCACAGCTTCGTTCTTCATAGAATATGTCCGCTACCAGCAGACACGCCAATATAGGCAGAAAATCTGAGAATATAAGCTGAGTTATGTTGGAGCACACATTGTGAATGGCTGTGTAACTATATGCACCTCTTATATATGTCACCTCTTTTCCCCACCACTGTGCACATGTTATAAGCTGATTTACGATAACTGCTGCCACCATAAAGATGGCAGTTCCCCAGAACTGCCATCTCTCAATTACTTTTTTTAACTCTCTTGCAAACATAATTGTATTCCTCTTCTAATTAAAACGTACCACTCCTGATACCTTGATTCTGTTTTTGAATATGCTTACTGTCGATTTTGCATTTTCTGCTCTCAGATTTGCACGAACCCCTTTTTGATAGTACTCCTTCTGCTTGTCACAATATTTTACCTTGTGAACAGCCTTATCTGATATATCATTCACAAAGTAGTCTGTCCAATAATGCCAACCTCCATTGTAATAAGTCCTCATCCAGAAGTCTATTTTCTCACATTTAGTATATTTAGTGACTCTAAACTGTCCATAACTTCTATTATTTTCCTTTATTGCTGATGCCAATGTTACATTAACACTTCTGTCTGGAAGCGAAACATTTGAAAATGTTACTCTATTAGTACAACTAGTCTTCGCCTTTCCAGCAGCACTTACATATGTACTTACTCCAAATGTTCCTACACTAACAATTAATAATATAACAAAAGCCATCTTTATTCTGCTTCTTTGATTCTTCACCTAATTTACTCTCCTTTTAATATACTACTATTACGTTTGCAGTTAAAGTTACAACATCTTACAACTAACTTAAGATTATACCTTACGAAGCAGCCACCACAACCAATCAACATATCCTTCATACAACATGTGCTTTCCCCCCCTTTTTCGCTATCTTGCAGACAAATGTCTCAATTATGCAGTTTTTAATAAATCCACAAAACCCACCATGCCTCTGCCACCTCAGACTGTATTACGAAACTTCCCCATTTACAAAACCTATTCAGTGAACGGTCATAAAACACGGTGAACGGTCAATTTTTCAGCAAAAAACATGCAATCGTTTAAGACTGCATGTTTTTCTATTACTTCTTTATCATTATATCTGCAATAAATTTACTGCCCTCTATTTTGTAACTTATATCGCCATCATAACGGTTTACGATATTTTCCACATTTTTAATTCCATATCCATGATTATGCTTATCATCTTTCGTTGTCTCCAGCCTGCCATCACTCCATGACAGCTTATCATCACTGAAGCTGTTGCAGACACTTATATACGTGTTCATTTTCCCCTGATGGATATCGAATACAATGCTTTTATCTCCGCTCTCCTGTCTGTCCACTGCCTCCACTGCATTTTTCAAGAGATTTGACACCAAGATACACAGATCTCTGTCGCCAATTGAAAGCTTATCTGTCACATACCCTGTCACCCGGATATCACAAAACTCTCTCACAGGATACAGATAGTAGTTGAGCATAGTATTGACAATCTCATTTCCAACATCATAGCTTCTCTTGCTTATGTCTGATATGTCATGCATCATTTCACTCACATACTTATCCAGCGCATCGTATTCACCGCGGCTGCAAAAGCCTCTTATCTCTGTAAGCTCAGATATGATATCATGCCTGAACTGCCTGGTAGCATTCTCCCTTTCCAGTAAATTCTCAAAATACTCTCTCTGCTGTTCATTGTAACGCTCCAGACCTTCATTCTCTATCTGATACTCTGTCTTGACATTAAAGTAATATATCATTCCAAATATTATGATAAATATAACTATGCTCCCCACTGTAGTCACCACAAATCCAGCAGTTTCCACTTTCGGACTTTCCTCAAGACCTATAAAAGAATCAAAGAACGTTGTCATCATCATAACTGCAAATACCGCAGCAGATACCATGACACTTATACGCATCGGAAGAAGGAATGCATCTTTCCCTAATCTGCGCCCCAGCAAAAAGTAGTATATCAACATGATAAGTATGGTTGCTGCTATGCCCATAGCAACAAGGCTCCTCTCGTCTGGCATAACCTTGTACTTTATGGCAAGTCTGACTATTCCTTCAAACATTTCCAACACCGGAGATGCCACAATCATTATATTTACCGCACTTCTGAAAGACATGCCGTACAAAACCACTGCCAATATAAATGCATATACCGCCGCCATCAAATTGATGATAAGCTGCGAATCCAAAATCACCGTCAGTGCGCACAGCACTGTTCCGGCAACAAGCAATGCTCCTCTTAGCTTGTTGCATCTTATCCTAAAACGCTGCCCTCCCAGTACATAAAAATACACAATATACTCTATCACGATCAGCAATGTAACCATTACGTTATAAGCATACCACCCCATTTTCTTCACCCCATCATCCGGTCATAATCAACCATTTTCTGTAATACATCTTTATATCTGCGCCTTGCTATAGGCAGTTTCGTATCATCATCCATTACAATACGATACTTTGCAATACCTTTGACATGCTGCATATTTATAATATAGCTTTTATGTATCTCAATAAACAATTTCTCATCGAGTTCACCCAAGATATTTCCAAGTCTCTCTCTGCTTTCATATCGCCTGTACTTGGTATATATTGCCAGATAATCTGACTTTGCCTCTATAACACAAATATCCCTCTGCATTATCTCACACTCTGAACCATTATATCTGACCTTAAGAAGCTCCTGTCCCACGGACGATAATGTCACATAATCCAGTGCTTCAAACAATTCATCCTCTTCAACAGGTTTTGTCACAAATCTGACAGCCCCTATCATAAAGGCTTCCTTAAACCGTTCTCTTTTCCCTGTCAACATAACAATCGTGAGTTTTCTGTTTTCTTTTCTCAATATTCTTGCCGCCTCTATTCCATCCATTCCAGGCATATCAATATCAAGAAGTACCGCATCCCCGTGTTCTCCCAGCTCTATAAGCTCTTCGGCAGAATAACAGTCTTCCAACTGTATTACTACCGATTTTTTCTGAGTATATTGAGCTGCATATGCTCTTATGTCCTCATGTATCTGACGCTCATCGTCACATAGAATTATCTTCATTCTTTTCCTCAATATTTAATTTTGTATATTTTTACTATTACATGCTGTAATCCAACCAAGTGTAATTATATACACCAAATAAGATATCGTCAATCTGACATTTTTATGCAAAAAACCGGCGCAGGAGGGAGGTTCCTGCGCCGGTCATCAACACTACGAAATGTATTTTATTTACTAGGCAGACGCATTATATGCGCTTCGCGCGGCGTCTACATGCTTTGTGAAATATTATTCAATTGTTATATACTTTGACTTTGGCTCCTCAGGTTTCTTCTCAACCTTTGGAACTGTGAGCTTAAGAACACCATCCTCAAACTTAGCCTTGATATCCTCCTGTGTCAGATCCTTACCTACATAGAAAGTTCTGCTGCCTGAGCCGCTGTAACGCTCCTTGCGGATATACTTTGTCTTCTTATCTTCATCTGTGGTCTCACTCTTTGTAGAAGCGTTCACGATAAGGTATCCATCCTTGAGCTCAATCTTCACATTCTCTTTCTTAACTCCTGGAAGATTCATCTCAACTGTGTAGGCATCCTCGCTCTCGGCTACATCAGCCTGCATAAATCCATTCATCTGAGTCTGCTTTGGTGCTACATAAGTCCTCTCAGGATATCCAAAGAAATCATCTAAAAAGCTATCTCCAATAATACTAGGCATTAACATAAGTCATCTCTCCTTCCAATATCTATCCCCTCTGCCTTTATCGCATCAGGTATATACATGTTAATAATTTCGTTTCCTTTTCAAAGGATCGCTTCAAGGCTTATCGTTAATTTCTATTTAGAAGCTCTTTCCTTTGACTGATTATGTTATACCACTTCTGTTAGCACTCGTCAATACTGAGTGCTAATAAATTTTGTGAAAAAATTGTGAAGCCCTATAAATCAGGGCTTCACATATATTAATTGTCTTATCCATTTCAGACTCTACCTGCGATATATTCCTCTTTTAAGTTGCAATTATAAATACCCCTCTGATTCTTTGTACGTTTCACACATGTTCTCCATAGTTTTATTCCAAAGTAATCCACAAGGAACTCTGGAAAAGCACTGATAATAAACACTTTATTCTCATCTGCTAATGCCTGTTCATACATAAAGATGTCATTTGGTCTTGCTGTATCTAAATACTTATCGTAAGATATAACTTGCGCATTTCCTAACAAGCATGAGATTCTCATTGAAAAGACATCAATGATTTCTTTCCATACATCTATATCGTAATCCCTAAAATGTGGATTCAGTGAGTTCCTTGAAGATATATTCTTATATTCTGCAAGATCACTAATTTCTACAAAACAGTTATCTCCGTTCCCACATTTTCCTGCTTCAAAATCTCGCAATGCCTCAACCATAGGATAACTGATATACAACTTCCCATTCTCAGTCTCATTGTCGAAACTTTCAAGCATCTGATTTATTACATCCCCATCATCTGTCTTTCCCAAATTTGTCTGATGTGCATCATAATCAAAGAAAAGAAATACCTCCGAAAAATCATCTCTTGATAATCCTTCCAATTGTTCTCTGATTTTCTTATTACTCTCCCTTAAAACCTCAATGATGTCTGTATCAAAGTCATCATCTTTGAGTTTCTTCCAAAGCATATAGATATTCTCTCCGGCCGGAAGCGTAATAATCTTAAAATTTCCACGATTGAAGAACACTCTTGAAATATTATCAATAACCTGTGGTTCTCTGGCCTCTCCTTCAACTATAAATGCCTTGTAGTCGTTATCTGGCATTAAATGCACCTGCCTTATACATTTTCTGAAGATTATGAGCCTGACGAAGTTCCTTTTCTGTCAGCTCTGAAATCGCTTTTATACTATTATTTTCAAGAATGAAATAGCAATCCGGTCTGAGTAGATCATTGCTCATAAGATCTGTGTTATGTGTAGTTGTAAATACCTGCACACCGGTAATTCTTCTAAGCATCTTCTGAACTGACTCTGACAATTCATAATGGTAAAATGCATCAAACTCATCAATGAATACAAATGATGCTTTTGCCATACGGATATACCAATAATAGAATAAAGCAAGTGATCTGGTTCCTGTTGAAGCGATTTTAAAGAAATCAGCATCTTTATTGTCGAAATGACAATATATCGCTTTTCTTCCATCAACCTCACATCCATATAATTCGTATTCAATATCATTTTCTTTTAAGAACTCCTGAAAGTCTTTAAGCTTACCACTATCAATAATTCCTTCTGCAATACGCCCTAATCCATTCATAAAACCTTCATATCCACGGCTATCCAACGAATAAAACAAAAGCATACGCTCTACAAAATCTACGAACTTCTTAAACACCTGATTTTGCTGATTATCTACAAGAATCGAATTACTATTCACATACTTTACTCTCGAAATCGGACTTTCATTTCTGATTGAAACATTTAAAGTATCGGATCCCTCAAGCAAAGTAAATCCATCTCTTGTCTGGAAGTCAAAGAAGATTACCTCTTTTCCATCAATAGACAAACTTTCATCCTTTAAAGAATTCACATCCATTTTGCTGTACTTATATATGACTTCATGCCCATCAAACATGAATGTATACTCAAACTCTGCAAAAGATTTTCTTCCACTCATATTTAGATAAAAGTCGTAGCTTTCCAAAAGTTTTTGCTTTTCAGTTATATGAGTAATAATATCAAAGATAGCCAAACCAAGATTCGACTTTCCGCATCCATTGATACCATAAATAATTCCCTTTGTTATACAGCCATTCTCTATTATTTCAGAATTAAAGCTGTAATTACTAGGTGTTCCTATATCTAATGTGATTTTATCCTTGAATCCTTTAAAATTTGTGACACTGAATTTCTTTAACATGAGAATCACCTTCCAGTTCTTTTTCTTTATTATATGATTATCCGCAAAAAAGCTCAAGACTATCCGTATTTTTTTTACGGAGTTTTTGGAGTTTTGTTTCGAGTAATGATATCTCCGTCATCCTATGCCTAAAAAGATCAAAAAAAATAGCCATCTGGGCATATCATCTTGCCCCCAGATGACTTAGCGACTTTCGTCTATTGTCGTATTCACGAACTCACACATAAAATACCTTTTCATCCTCAAGCCTTAGACAAGCAAGTCTTGCGTTCTTTTTCCCTGTATATCTCATCCAGCATCCACAGTCAATGTCATAGAACAAAAAGTCCCGTTCCTCATCATACCTTCGAAATACCCGTCCATCGTTATACGCAAATTCTTCCTCTTTGGTCGTAGGAGTATGCCCCGCCACAACCATGCCGTGCATGATGCCGCCATCTGTAAATCCATCACCCCTGGCATTCATATAGAACTCTTCCCTTGAGCTATACCTGGCCTTAAGTTCCGGCGTATCAAGTCTCCTGATGTATCCGGCATGAACTACTATGCATTTCCTGCCAGGCGCTTCCGTTTCATACAGATACGGCATGTTCTTTATCCGATCTGCCCATGCACATAACCGCGAGAAAGTATATCCGGATTCTATCAGCTCATATACCGTCTCACAGCGGTCAAACTTTACGCTGGCATCTTTTTTCGCAAGCTTTTTCATCGACCGGTACAGAGTTTTCGTGTTCTGCAGGCTATCCCTGTCAAGATCCATTTTGTAGCTGATGATCCTCATCGCCTCTATATTCTGTGCAAAATCCTCATCGTGATTGCCTCGTAGCAGAATGACATTTGGCGGAACATTCATTATCCATTCCAGCACCTCAGCGTTCTTTGGTCCCTTATCTACATAATCCCCGGCACATATCAGAGTGTCACTGTCTTCTAAATTTATCTTCTCAAGCATCCGGATCAGCTCGTCATAGCATCCGTGAATGTCCGATATTACATAACTGCCCATATTTGTCCTCCCATATCATACTTCATATCGAACATATACTAGTCTTATTTCTGTAAATGTCAACACCATCTGAAAGTAAATTCTGAGTAAATGTCTGGTCAGACACAAAAAGTCATCCGGACTTTATCCGGATGACTTTGTATTCCTCTTTTAATAGTTTTCTTCAGTTACTTTTTAATATATCATCTCACATACCCATCTGATCACAAACATACACGCCAGACATATGCTTCCCCAGCTTGATTTCTTTTTAGCCGCCAATATTATGCATAAAATAAGCAATGATCCTGCACAAATAAGTGACACCACATTTATTCCCATATTAAATGGAACAAGTTTAAAATCATGCAGTATCTCCAATACCAATAAGGCTATTATAACCATAGTCTCTAATATCTGAACTATCTTCATATCAATACCTACCTACCTTTACTATGTATCGCGTCGTTTTATAAATCTGTCTTCTACCTAAACGTGTCCTATAATATTTTTTCGTCCTCACTTTAATTGTTATACCATGTTTGTTAGATGCAGTGTGTCCTAATACTGATGACACTGCACCACATATCGTTACCGCTGCTACTAACGGATTTGAAACAGTTATAGCACATTTCTCTAAAATCAAAAAGGCAAGTCCTAAACCTGATGATGCATCCCCTGAAAGAGCAGCAATTTTCTTATAAGAAACTTTATACGTTTTATCACTCACCCGCGTAGAACTTCTTGCCATGTTGTACTTACCTATATCTATAGTTTCTATCAAACGAACATCACTATTTCTTACATACTGTTTTATTAAATATTCCTGTTTATAAAAATTTTGTTGCTGTGTTTTTTCATTCGTTTCTGCCATTGCTGCGGTTGGTTTTATCAAAATCATAATGCAACCATCAATATACATATTATCCTTTTCATTTATACCTACATCTCCAATTATTAGATAGTGGTATTTTTTATAGACCCTCCCTAAAAGGCAAACTCCATTTTCTGTTTGTCCTTCGTTTGGTAGATTACCCCTGCAAATTCAGTATTTCCAGCATTTTTCTGCAAACGGTTTAAATACTCGACGAACAGTTACTTTTTACTCTAATTTGTGACACAAAACAATTATCTTCTTTCTTATACTCAGCATATCCATTATATCTTCGAAGCGTATTTTCTATGTTTTTTATCCCCAATCCGTGATTTTTCTTATCCCCTTTTGTCGTATATATTTTTCCAGCCTTTGTAATACCAGTGTGTTCAGTACATGTGTTTCTCATATTGATCTGTAGAAAGATATTTCCGCTCTTTATCTCAAAAAATATGTATTTTTCTTTATCCGGCACTTGCTCAACCGCCTCCACCGCATTTTTCACAAGATTTGACACAAGAATACACAAATCTCTCCTCGCTATATCCAGTGAATCAGAAATATATCCTTTCACATCAATTTTACATTTATCCTTGATCGGCAATAAATAATAGTTCAGTATCGTATTGACTATCTCGTTGCCTACATCATAATCATATTTACTGATGGATGATATGTCACTCAGCATCTCGTCCAGATAACTGCCCAGTTTCTTATATTCTTTCCTGTCTTCATAATTCTTCATCTGGATCAATTCTGCAATAATATCATGGCGGAACTGCCTCGTTCTCTGTTCCTTTTCCAGCAGCTGTTCAAAATATTCTCTTTGCTGCTCATTGAAGCTTTCCAAGATTGAATTTTCAATCTGATATTTGTTCTGAACATTAAAGTAATATATCATCAGGAGGATCAGTACAACTATAACTACACCACCGGCTATAACAATCCCCAGCCCTATCATTTCTCCATCTATTTGCAAAACATCCACCAAAACAAATGTAAAATATGAGATCATAGCCTCTATCGCAAACAGTGCAGCAGCCACCACAAGACTCATTTTTCCGGGCAAAAGAAACGCATCCTTGTCAATTCTTCTTCCTATAGTCCAGTAATAGATCCATATAATTGCCACTACAACCACTGTATAAACGATGTTTACATATTCCGGATCCAGCTTAACGCCATACATCAATATGAATTCAAAAATGCTTTCAAGTATTGACAGCAATGGGAAACTTACAAGCGCCAGCTTTATGGTCTCTGATACTCTTAGACGATATATTTGTGAGTTGATCAGCACGCCACTTATGATCGCAGGAACGCAGAGAATGTCCAGATTCCCTATTCTTATAGACAAAACTAATAACAGCACACTGATGCACAAAGTCACAAGCATTTTCCAGTCATACTTTATATTGGCCCGTTTCCCCCAAAATACATAGTAAAATGATACATATTCTATATTGATCAGCAAAAATAATATGCCATACAACATATTTTCTTCTCCCCCTTATCTGCAGTTCACGTCAAACTCTATGATCTTTTGATGTACTTCTTTACTTTTTCTCCTTGCTACAGATACCTTTTTCCCTCCGGATAATTCCACATATCCATTCTTTATATCGCTGACATATAACATATTCACAAGGTAGCTTCGATGAACATATATAAACAATCTATCATCCAGATTTTCCGCCAAATCTTTTAATGAATGATTGCTCTCACAGACCTTATCTTTCAGATATATTTTTACATAATCTCTTTTCGCCTCCACCATATAGATATCTCTCTGGCGAACGGTGCAATCTTCCCCATTATATTTTACTGTGACTGTGCCATACCCAGCGAGTGACGCCACTGCGCTGTCCAGCGCCTCAAACAGCTCATCTTTCTCGATGGGTTTTGTCACAAATCTCGTCGCACCTATCTTAAATGCATCTTTAAAACGCTCCCTTTTACTCGTGAGCATTATAATATTGCATTGTCTTCCGCTCTTTTTCAGCGCAGCGGCAGCCTCTATCCCATCCATAACAGGCATGTCTATATCCAATAATAATATATGTATCTCTTCTGTCTCATTAAGCAGCATCTGTGCAGAATCATAATGTGACAGCTTATATACACATTTTCTGGATTCCCTATATTCTATTAATTTCTCCTCAACTTCTCTGTGAGTCAGCTCTTCATCATCACATACAGCAATATGGATATTTTCTATATTTCCCATATTTTCTATCTTCTCCATACCCCTTTATATCATTGTCGATCAATCCCTAAACAACATTAATCATCATAAGATGTCTGATAATTATTCTATAATATTTCTATTTGGATCTAATATCACATTTTATAAATTATATTATTGCTATAGATAATATTCAAGAATTGTGCTTCCACCATATATATGATAAAATTTACTCAGTTAGTATGCTCTAACCAAATAGTTTGGTTGGATCTGTCAGCCCCATCACCGCGGATTCTGATGGGCTGCCATCAGGTTATGGGAGGTAAATAAGATGAAACGGGCATATTCAGTATCGAGCTATGCAAAGCTCTATAAAAAATACTGCAAAGAGAATCTTTCGTCCGAGGCGGATGGTATATTCAAAAAGGCTGATGAATATTACAGGGAATTCATGCGCAAGGACATGCCGGATCTCGGCAAGAACATGATGGCGACCAACATGTATGACTGGTTTACCATTGTATCATTCTATGAGGCAAGCGGCCACAGGCTTGACGGCGAGGTTCTTCTCACCATCAAACGGGATGCCGCTGAAAAGATGAAATTCCTTGGAAAAATAGTGAATGGCAACAGGAGCAACTGGCCATACAAGCTATTTGAAAAGACTTATGTTAAATTCAACAAGATGCAAAAAGAACACCAGGCAAAAGGCGAATGGATGGATAGTTGGAAGGTTGAGATCAACCCGGATGGAAGGACTGAAGGGTTCTGCTTCCATCTGATTGGATGTCCTATAGCGAAGCATGCAAAGGAGCACGGCTATGCGGACCTGCTCCCTTATCTGTGCAGGACTGACCACTACCTTGCGGAGGTCATGCACGCCCGCCTGATCCGTACACAGATCGAGGCTCTTGGCGGGGATTGCTGCGACTACTGGTATGTCGGCGACGAGAGTCCTGCACTGGAGCAGTATAAGGATCTTGAGAAGATATAACTACAGATCAAACCAGTCAAGCACCTCAACCTGTTCAAGATTCTCGTCCGAATGCTCTATCTCCCTGGAATATCTGTAAGAGAGCTCTATGAGATCATCCGCCGACAAAGTCTCACCATTTCTGAGCCATCTAGCCATGAGCAGCATATAGAGTTCAACCGCATGTCCGACGCATGCGTTTACCTTGCCGGATATATTATCGTCGTACACTGCGCCGAGAAGATATATCGAGATGAAGTAGACTATGATCTGTTCAAGGAATATGTCCATCGTCATGTGAAGCCCATCCGCAATCACATTGTCCTCAGTCACAACACTCTCAGCAGTATCCGATTCCTGTCCAGGATGGCATCCTGTAACCTCGCAGTTGTCTCTCCACCATGACTCAAACCTTCTCCTGTTCTCCGCAAATGTTTCTACGCCATCCCCGAACAAAAGCTTATGCGACTCTACGAGCACATCCTCCCAGTCGTCGTACAAAAGCTCCAGCTCGTCAAGCAGAAAACCAAACTGTCTCTGTAACAGGACATATTCATCATCTAAAAAGATTTCATTATTGATCTCCGTATTAGAATGCTCTGGATCAAATTCTAATTTCCTGCAAATCTCCGGCTTATCCTGCTCCTCACACTCATCCCACATGACCAGATCGCCCTCGTCATAGTGTCTCTGAGCCGACGCACCGATCTGAATCACCCGCTCTATTCTGCTCCGTATGTCCACACTTCTGTCCTGAATGACATTCAGTATCGCCTCCCGGATATCCTCCAGATTGGAATAAAGGAAATAATCAAAGTCATCGAACATCTCGTCCTCGTCATCTTCCTCAGTCACAAATGTTACCTTATCCGTGATGTTCATCAGTATACGTGCCACCTCAGGACATGAAAGTGATAACGAAACCTCGCGCACATTCTCGAATTCTTCCGTATGTCTCGGATATTCCCTGCAGGTGGTACAAAGGCTTTCCTTACCCATATGTATATACAGATCACACAGCATGTCATCTCGCAAAAATGCACACTTTCCACTTCTGCCATGCCTGAAAACGCCCTCTTTCCAGTTCACTTTCCTGTGAAGCTCCGGTCTGTAATCTCCATCGTACTCCTGATACCTTTCAAGAGAATCGTCATCTATCACTATCTGCCATTTGCCGCAGCATGTATCCGGGCATTTGTCCGCTATGCAGCTGAATTTCTTATAATAATCCGGGTATGTGTAAATCATATGTACTCCTTTATATATAATCATTCCATTATTCCATTCATCGGCTCTGCAGCACGATCACGAACTTGTTACCGTCCTTTTGGGGAATAACACTTAACATTCCGCCCTGCTTTTCTATGATCTCCCTTGACAGATAAAGGCCTATTCCAACACCATCCTTGTCACCGGAATTTCTGCCACGGTAAAATCTCTCAAATATATGTGTACGCTCATCCTCTCCTATTGGTTCATTCTCATCTGTCACACTGATTTCAACCGTGAGCCCTAGTTTTCTGACCGACAGGACTATCTCACTTCCAGTTTTTCCGTATTTTATCGCATTATCCAAAAGATTGAAACACGCTTCCGCAGTCCATCTTCTGTCATGCTGTATATCACATTTCACCTGTTCATCATATCTGATAGTTATACCGGCATTTTTCGCACTCACATATACATCTTTCACTGCCTGCAGCACAGTGTCATTTATACTCTGACTTTTCACATCGAGATTGATAAGTCCGCTTTCCAGTCTGGATACCTTTATCATACTCTCCGAGAGAAATGACAAGCGATCCACCGCCAGTTCAAGGACTTGCAAGTACCTAGTACGCTCATCATCACTTATATCCGGATTTTTCAGAAAATCCGTGTACATCCTCAGGTTCGATATTGGTGTCTTCAGTTGATGGGAAAGATCCGATACCAGCCCCTTAATATTCTCATGCTCCAGCCTCTCTCTAGAATTCTGAAGTTTCAGTGCATCGATTATCTTGTCAACCTTGCTCTGCAGCCTTGATACCAGCGAGTTCTCATTTTCCGGAAATACCTGCTGCCGTTTCAGCTCAGAGAGATTGTCCAGAAGATCCGACATAGCTGCCACGACCTCCGAAATAAAGTCATCATCTGCCTTCTGCAGCAACTTTATGACAACATACATAACTACACCACATGCCAGTGCGCCTATGGCCGCAAGTATTTTCCCTGAACATACATACTCAAATACTGCTAAAAACACAAACAAAAGAAGTGAGCATACATACAGCATCCTCACTCTCTTCGTATATTTACCATAGTTTTCAATATATTTATCCATATTATCTCTGTTATCTACCCCTGCCTATGTCTCGCCAAATGTATATCCAATTCCAAACACCGTGATCACGTACTCCGGATTGCCGGCATCCTTTTCTATCTTCTGACGCAGTCTTCTGATATGCACGTTCAGCGTGTTCTCATCCACATAATTTTCATTGTCATCCCAAATCTTCTGTATGATCATATCCCTTGTGAGAACGCGCCCCTTATTTTTTATCAGCAGTTCCAGTATCCTGTATTCCGTAACGGACAGCTTTATCGGTTCATCCGATATGTACACCTGCATCCGTTCAAAGTCAACACGCATATCCCCATAATGAAAACGTTCGCGCTTTACCCCATCCGGTGCATTTTCACTTCTTCGAAGGACTGCCTCTATCCGCTGATACAGAAGTTCCACGGAAAACGGCTTCGCTATATAGTCGTCGCAGCCGGCCAAAAACCCCTCTATCATATCAGCCTCCGTATCTCTTGCCGTGAGGAAGATGATCGGGACCTTTGTACTTTTTCTCAGTTCTCTGCAATAGTCAAGGCCCCTTCCATCGGGAAGGTTTCTGTCAAGCAATATCAGATCGAAGCCATGTTCCAGACAGCCATCCGCCTCCTTGCATGAGTACGCAGTTTCAACTTCGTATCCCCTCTTTTCAAGGAATAGCTTCACACCTCCACATATGATCACATCATCCTCCACAACCAAAATACGTTTCATACTTTCTCCTATCAATTACATGCTGATCCCATATCATTTTCATGACTCCCGGTCTATCAAATTACATGCTGATTCCATATCATTTTCACGACTCCCGGTCTGCCCAATATCTATGATGCCTCTCTCAGCCGGCTTGTCACCGTATTTTTTGTCACAAGTCTGAACACCATCGCCGGAACCACAATGCATATAGCAAACAGCACAACAACGACTCCGGCAACAAGTGCATACGGATAATGAAATACTGCATAATCGGCTATATTCACACTTAGCCGGCCAGCTCCATACATCATAAGGCTTCCAAGTGTCACAATAAGTACTGTTGTTATAATACCATAAAACATGCCCTCGTACATAAGCATATTACGTATCTGCCTCTTTGTCATTCCAACGCTCTCAAGCACTGCCAGTTCCAGTTTTCTCGTATATACACCGGTGATCATGACATTGATATAATTCACCACTCCGATAAGTATCAATATGATCGACATTCCACCACCTATCACCTCAAGCGACAGCATAGACTTCTTGAATTCCGAGCCCTCCACCGACTTGATATCACTCCCGGCTATGACTGGATTTTCCTTTACGATGCGCTGTACATATGGTGTCACTTCTGATCCTTTTCCTTTCTCCGCATCTGCTATGATGCATGAGATCGCCGCATCAGGAAACAGATCATCCATCACCGCATCACTCACAAATATCGCCTCCGGAGCTCCACCAAGTACCCAGTAATATCCGGCGGTGATTGCTGACTGCTCTGTTCTCATCATGGCTGCACCGACTGAGATCTGTCTCTTCCTGCCCGTCTGGTCATTTACAAGTGTCAGAGTCTTATCCGTCATCCGCTCCGACGCTGATATGGAATCTACATAACCTATCAGACATACCTCTCCTTTTTCGAATGCATCTATATCAATCTTCTGTCTGGCAGTTTTGTTGTAGAGCTTTATCATATCTGAATTGACCGATATCAGCGGTGCCCCATACTGTGCCTCACTGTTGGTCGTTGTCTCATAAAATGTCGCAAGAGATTCCGGGTCATCCTCGGTCTCAATAAACGGTGCATAAAGTTCAGCATCAAATGGCAGTCTTACATTTGCGCTTCTGTCCACCTCTACAGTACCCATACCCGGAATGTTTCGCATCTGATCCGCGATATCTGCCATGGTCGCCTGAGGCTTAGAGTTATCTGATTCTCCGTCGCCATATAGCACATAATCATTGTGAATATAGTGCTCTATATAACTGTCCGCATCCATGCATGATATAAATGTATTCACACACAGAAATGTAACTGAACCCATGAATATTGATGCGAACACAAGTATACTTCTCTTTTTTTCACGAAACACATTCCTCCATGCCATCTTCCAGGGCCTTCCTCCACTGGTGGACTTATATCTTGTTCCCGATATATTTCCAGCATATTTCATAGCATCGATTGCAGATATCTTCCCGGCATATTTTGCCGGTTTCCTTGCACTTATAAATACAGTTGCAAATGCAAATACCACGGAAAATACATATATTCCCGGATTGAAACTGACCGCCGATGAAAGTGCAGCTTCCCTGTCTACCGACAGCATGTTCATAGCAAGAGGAACAACGCCAAATGACACCGCCGTTCCAAGGAATACACCTATCGGAATTCCTATACAAGCCAGATATAGTGCCTGTTTTTTCACTATCTTCTGTATCTGAGACATCGTGGCTCCGATGGTTTTCAACATTCCATAGAATCTTATATCCTTTGTAACAGATATATACATTACATTATATATAAGAAGATATCCACTAAGGAGTATCATAAGAGCTATAATGCCTATACTTATAGCTATAAAAACACGGTTTGAACCATTTTCAGACTGAACATCATATTTCACGTCAAACTTCTGGCCCTGCCTCAAAGTAACATTCTTCTCAAGTTCATCTTGGAGTTTATCACCCTTGCCCTCCTTTGCGGAGATACTGACACGTCCATCCTTCTGCATATCTATTCCCTGGGAATCCACATATTTCTTTGACACCAGGCATACGCTGCTCTTGGCAAATCCTGTGTACCAGCCTGAGAGCACAAAATTTTTCCTCTCACCATCCATCACCAAAGTAACGTTCTGACCTACCTTTGGCGACGTGATACCCATATTGTCAAGTATCTGCTTTGTGAGCATTATCTCATTCTCATCCTTCGGATAACTGCCTTTTATATCGGTTATGGCAGGTTTCAGATTCTCATTAAATTCCGTATCATCATCATACTGAAGCATATAACTGTACTTGCCTGATTCCGTGCTTACCGTCTGTGCATCGATCTGTATTCCCGCCGCAAGAAGTGACGGACAGGACTTTATATCATTTATCTGACCTTCAGATGGATGCTCCATATATATATAAGATCTTGTTCCCTGAAGTCTGAGCTGCATCTGGTTAAGATTTTTAGCTATGGAAAATCCCAATGTAAATACAGCCGTGAACATAAATGTTGTGAGAACGATCGCCAGAATAACAATTACATTTCGCACTTTATTCTGCTTCAACATTCGATGATATATCCTGCTCACCGCCGCCTGGTTATTGTTTCTAAGCATCCTTCTCACCCCCATCTGGTACTCCTGCTGAGAAGATCCTGCCATCTTCGATCCGTATCATCTGGTCTGCCATGGTTGCGATCTCTTCATTATGAGTAATCATCACTATCGTCTGTGCAAACTCTTTACCAGTCAGCTTTAACAGTGCAATGACATCCATGCTGGTCTTGCTGTCCAGATTGCCTGTCGGCTCATCAGCCAATATGATAGAAGGTTTTGCTGCCAGCGCTCTGGCTATCGCAACCCTCTGCTGCTGGCCTCCTGACAACTGGTTAGGCATGGAAAATTTCTTTTCCGATAAGCCGAGCACATCCATAATTTTATCTACATACGCAGTGTCTATCTTCGTTCCATCCAGCTCGATCGGAAGCACTATATTCTCGTACACATTTAATATCGGCACCAGATTGTAATTCTGGAAAACAAATCCTATCTTTCGTCTTCTGAATATCGTAAGTGCCTCATCGTCCATTTCAAAAATAGCTTTGCCGTCCAGTATAACATCTCCTGATGTTGGCCTGTCGAGACCTCCTAAGAGATTTAGAAGTGTTGACTTTCCGCTTCCCGAACTGCCTATGATAGATACAAATTTTCCCTCTTCAATATCAAGTGACACATCTGTAAGCGCATGCACGACATTGTCTCCTGTTCCGTATGTCTTTGTAAGATTGTGGGTTGATAATATATTCATGATACCTCTTCCTTTTCATTCCTTTTTCATTTTCTGCCATTTCTTTGTCTGATCTACTTGATGGTTTTATTCTAACATCCACATCTTACAATCTTATTACGTTTAATATTAAGATTTAGTGGTCACTGCTTACATTATCAATATATTAAAAGACCCAGCCACTGTTAATAAGAGACTGAGCCTTTGATTTCTATCCGTTATTTATGTCTGTTTCTATACTCCGCCTACAAGTTGGCTGCCAGCACCTGCTCCATAACCTGCAGCACTCCCCGCTCCTCATTGGATGGGGCGCGGAATCTTGCAAACTTCTCCATGCCAGGCTGCGCATTTGCCACGATATAGCTGTAATATACCGTCTTCAGCATCTCCGCATCGTTGAAGTTGTCGCCGAATGCCATCATCTCGCTGGTATCGATACCAAGAAGTTCTCCGATCTTTCTCATGGCCATCCCTTTATTGATACCTTTATTCATGATGTCGATCCATTCTCTTCCGCCCACAGTGACTGAGAAGTTATCTCCAAAACGTGGCGTATAGATCTCTTTGTACTTCACGGCAGCATCCTTATCTGGAGCAAATATCGTAAACTTATTGGCCTCGACGTCAAGGCTTCTCATATCATCAACAAACTCAAGATTACTGAGAAATGCTTTGAAAAACTTCGCATACTTCTCATATTTTTTCAGGACATATGCTCCGGATAGAGCACACAGTACAGCAACACCATCCGTCTCGTCCTCCACAAAGCGTATCATACTCTGGTACTCTTCCACATCCATCAGACTCTTGTATATGATCTTGCCGCAGTTGGAGATAGCCGCACCGTTATCCCCGATGACCACCATCTTATCCATCTTGTCTCCGAACATGTCCCTCAGGGTGTACATCGGTCTTCCGCTGGCTACAACAAAACGAATCCCCTTCTCATCCAGCCTGTCAATGTAATCAAAGAAACCATCCGGGAGTTTTCCATTCTCCATAAGCAGTGTATGATCCATGTCGGATGCTATTAATTTTACGTTCTTCATGACTTCTCTTCCTTATAAATTCTCCAATGTTATATTCTCTGATGTTATACTCTCTAGTGTTATATTTTCTGGTGTTATATTTTCTGATGTCTATCAGTAATATTATATATTAACCGTGCTCTGCCAGCTTATCCCTTGCCATGCATCCTATTTAAATAAGAGCGCACTGTTCTTCTCCAGATCATACTCCCTTGTATAACCGTCATCATCGTACAGCATATAACTGCTGTTCTTATAACCGATCAGCTGCATTGTAGTCTTGTCAATATCAGCAACGCACTCCGCCACATCCACGACAGGTATACATTTGCCGTTTCTTACAAAAAGGATGACTTCATTCAAAGGTACCTCAACAAAGTGATGTCCCGCAGGCATCTCCGTCTGCTCAACTACTCCGTCTGCCGTAAATCTTACAAGCAACATATTCTCTGGCAGATACACATATCTTCCGATGGCATTCTGCGTGTAAACCGGTGCGATCATGATCTCATTTCCAAGCATGAGCTGATCCTCAACATGAACCGCGATCCTATCATTTGGATATTCAAATGCCAGTGGCTTGAACATCATGTCGTCCGTCAAGGCAGCCTTCATGTACTCGCTGTATATATATGGAAGCAATCGGTAACGGACACCGATCACATTCCTGAAATCTTCTATATGCTCAAACTGATAGCACTCCTGATTTCTTGTACCCTCACAAGAATGGTCACGCATGAGCGGAGTGAACACACCGAGTGCGAGCCATCTGAGAAGAAGATCCCTTGAAGTATCACAGCCAAATCCGCCGAGATCCGCGCCCGTATACAGGAAACCGCACATATTCATGGACGGAAGCATCTTGATGTTGAGCAGGATGTGTGACCACCACGATTTGTTGTCACCCATCCAGACACCACCATAACGATGCATTCCGATATATGAGGAGCGTGAAAACAAAAGTCGTCTCTCATCCGGTGAGATCTCCCGAAGGGCCTCGCCTGCTGCCCTTGTCATGTTATATCCAAAGAGGTTGTGAACCTTGTCATGACGCACCATCTCACCATCCACATTGTGATACATAGATGCGTAATCCTTCGGATTGTTGCCAACACCTGCCGCCATACCCGAGATGCCCCAGACATCGTCCACAGTCTCGTCCTTCTCAATGAACTTCTTCATAGCTTTCTTCAGCTCGCTCACGCCCTCCGGGGTGAAGAAGATCGCCGGCTCATTCATGTCATTCCAGAAGCCCTCTATACCTGCATCCGTGAGGATCTTATATTTTGCACCGAACCAGCGTCTCGCCTCAGGGTTCAGCACATCAGGGAAATGCGTATATCCCGGCCATACCGCCGCAACGAAATCACTTCCATCTGCTCTCTTACAGAAGTAGTTATTTGCCACGCCCTCCTCATACACATCGTAACCTTCCTCAATCTTTACTCCGGCATCGATAATCGGGATCAGGCGTATATTATCCTTTTTCAAATTCTCCACATACTCCGAAAAATCGCCAAAGTCGTCATTTATGGTGAAATCCTTATAGCTGTCCATGTAATCTATATCCATGTAGACCATATCGATCGGGATGTGGTTCTCTCTGTATTTTCTCGCCACCGTCTCAAAGTCCTCCGGTGTCTTGTATCCCCAGCGGCTCTGTCCAAAGCCAAATGCAAACTTTGGCGGGATATAACTTCTTCCGATCATCTTCCTAAACTGCTTCGTGATATCATATGGGCTGTCACCTGTTATCACATAGATATCCAGATCTGCGCTGTCACAGAAAATATGCAGCTCATCGCACTTCGTATATCCCACGTCAAATGTGATCGTGGATGGATAGTCAAAATACAGGCCAAATGTCTGCGCACCTGAAACTATAATAAAGTTGTGTGATGCATACAGTGAGTATACATCCTCGTGATGATGCGGATTGTCTGCATTGTTGCTTATGTACTTGTAGCCTCTCTTGTTGATTCCTCTGTTCGCCTCGCCAAGGCCATACACTATATCACTGTCCTCAAGACCAAATGTGTACGAAAATCCGGCTGTTAAGTCTATATTGCCGTGATCTGGCTGTCCTTTTTCTGCTGCGATATCTACCACTACTGATTCTGTCTGAAATGGCTTTCCGTATGTATACTTCCTTATCATGCTGTCACCTCTATGCATCTCTCTTCTTCCTTCTGTATCTCTTTTTCTTCTTCCGAACCGTCTTGCCGCGCTTTGCCGCCTGGGCTTTGCGAAATTCCTGTATCTGCTTGATCATGGACGCATAGTCCCTCTCGAACAAGATCTCACTTATCTCATGATGCACGATCTCCGCCGGAAGTCTGTCAACTATGAGGGTTCTCACAAAATCCTTGCTCTTGCCCTTATACATCGGAAGGCTGTAGGTCTCCTGAATATGCGCAAGCTCCGGTCTCCAAAGTATTCGGATGGTGCGCAGAATATCCGCTTTTGGATTGGGCTGCATCTCTCGCACTACATAGAAGTCTATCTTATGCGTCACTTTATCAGATGGATCAGTTGTGCCTCCACCGGTTGCTTTGCCACCCATATTCACATCTGTATTTTCGTCTGTATCTGACTTGCTGCCTGTATCATATTCTTCAACAGATATGATCCCCCAGTAGTCCGGCACATGCTCAGCCACATGACTTGCGTGTGTGCTTCCCACCACGACGATATTCTGATCAAAATACAGATCATAATCCGCAACCTGTCTCTCAAGCCGTGTGTATGTATCCGCGTCACTCTTTATCTCGATTCCAACTATCTTGTCCGGGATGACCATTACCACATCCGCACGGGAACTTCCCACAGTCTTCTCCTCAAGAATACGCACCTTGCCGTACCTCTCCTCAAGAAATTCAAACAGTGGTTCTCGTATATCCTTATCTAATAACATCTTTTTCCTCTAAACCTTTGTCCTGGTTTATATATACAAAGGCCATCATTTTTTCTATATCATCACTAAATTAATTTTTTTATAACGATCATAGTTATATTACATATGAAAGCTGCATAAAATCAATTGCTTTAAGTAACTTTCATATGTTATTTTGTGTTATATAAAAAATCAAGGCAATGAACTTTTAAAGTGAGCTCACTGCCCTGATTTCTTAAAACATATATTATCCCATATCACCTAAATTCATTAAATCAGTACCAGATTCCGGCAATATCTCTATCAGCCATTATTCACTAATTCTGTGAACTTCTTAAGTGCTTCCTGAGCCTCCGGTGAAATATTCCTTGGAACTGCAATTCTGACTGTCACATAATGGTCTCCATGGGTATTACCGCCTCTCGCCTGAACACCTTTGCCACGAAGCCTTATCTTGCTGCCCGACTGTGTTCCCGGAGCTATCTTACACTTTACATCTCCAAACATCGTGTGGACGAGAAGTTCTCCTCCGAGAACAGCCACATCAAACGGTACAAGGGCTGTTGTGTAGATATCCAATCCTTTTCTCTCATACCCGGCCTTGTCCCGGATATTTACCTGCAGGAGCAGATCGCCTGGCTGTCCTTTGCCTGTTCCGGGATAACCCTTGCCGGCAAGTCTTATCACACCGCCATTGTCTATACCTGCCGGTATGTGCACTTTAAACTGTGAACTTCCACCGCGTCCATCGTTGAATGACAATGTCTTATCACATCCATAGACAGCCTCGTCAAAGTCTATCGTGACACTTGCCTCCATATCTCTGCCTCTGGCATTGAAGTTACCGCTAAAGCCGCCGAAACCGCCTCTCTGTGAACGACCTCCTCCTCCGCCAAAGAACGAGCCAAATATATCGCCAAACATATCTCCGAAGTCTCCACCTTCAAAGTGGAATCCTCCGCCACCAAATGGATCTCCTCCTGCAGCTCCACCTGAGCCATCAAAAGCAGCCATTCCAAATTGATCATACATCTTCCTCTTCTCAGCATCAGACAGTACCGCGTAGGCCTCAGAAGCCTCTTTAAACTTCTCTGCAGCTGACGCATCGCCAGGATTCGTGTCCGGGTGGTATTTCTTCGCCAGGGTTCTATATGCTCTTTTTATCTCAGCATCTGTGGCTGTCTTCTTGACGCCGAGAACTTCATAATAATCTCTTTTTGAAGCCATGATTCCTACCTCCCGATAAGCCTATGTATAGTTTAACACTATCTGTCAAGTGATTCCACATTTTTAATGTCAAAATAAGCACATATATTATGAAATTTTTTAGGCATTTTTATATAATTGATAACTAATTGACCAGCTGTAATATGCCATGTAGATTTCCGAAGTTTACAAATTATCCCTGCAAGCGGCAAAGTCACGTGCAAACACCGTCTTTGGCACGTTGCACGCAAAAAAGCACCTCCACCGATATTTGATTCATTCCGTCAGCGGAGATGCCTTCGTATGGCTAATACCATATATGTTATATGCAGAATGTGCTGCTTTCTTGCAACATATTCTGTATAACATTCATTTTACTTATATTATCCTACTGCTTTACGTTGAAAGCCTTGATTCCAGGATATACTGCGCAGTCGCCAAGCTGTTCTTCGATTCTAAGGAGCTGGTTGTACTTTGCAACTCTCTCTGATCTAGAAGGAGCGCCTGTCTTGATCTGGCATGTATTGAGTGCTACTGCGAGATCTGCGATAGTTGTATCTGCTGTCTCACCTGATCTGTGTGATGATATTGCTGTGTATCCAGCCTTATGAGCCATCTTGATAGCCTCAAGTGTCTCTGATACTGAACCGATCTGGTTGAGCTTGATAAGGATACAATTTGCACATCCCATCTCGATACCCTTTGCAAGTCTCTCTGTATTTGTAACAAACAGATCATCACCAACAAGCTGAACCTTGTCTCCAAGTCTTGCTGTGAGCTTCTGCCAGCCTTCCCAATCCTCCTCATCGAGACCGTCCTCGATTGAGATGATAGGATACTTCTCAACAAGCTTTGCCCAGTGCTCGATGAGCTGCTCTGCTGTGTACTCTGTTCCAGCCTTTGGAAGCTTGTACCAGCCCTTGCCCTTCTCGCTCTTCCACTCTGATGAAGCAGCGTCCATAGCGATCTTGAAGTCCTTGCCCGGCTCATATCCAGCCTTCTTTACAGCCTCGAGGATTGTCTCGATAGCCTCCTCGTCAGACTTGAGTGCCGGAGCAAATCCACCCTCATCACCTACTGATGTGGCAAGACCTCTCTCCTTGAGGATCCCTGCAAGTGCATGGAATACCTCTGCACACCATCTCAGACACTCCTTAAATGAAGGAGCGCCAACCGGCATGATCATGAACTCCTGAACGTCAAGTCCTGATGACAGAGCATGGCATCCCCCATTTACAATGTTCATCATCGGAACTGGAAGCTTGTTTCCTGAGATTCCGCCGAGGAATCTGTAAAGAGGAATGTCAAGTGAGATTGAAGCCGCTCTTGCCGCTGCGATTGAAACTGCAAGGATAGCATTTGCTCCGAGTTTTGACTTGTCCTTTGTTCCATCTGCCTTGATCATTGCTGCATCTACTGCATATATGTCAGACGCATCCATTCCTGTAAGTACGTCGTTGATTGTTGTATTTATATTCTCTACTGCCTTCTGGACTCCCTTGCCGAGATATCTTGACTTGTCTCCGTCACGAAGCTCAAGTGCCTCAAACTCACCTGTTGATGCTCCACTTGGTGCAGCACCGCGGCCTACTGTCCCATCCGCCAGATATACCTCTGCCTCAACTGTTGGATTTCCTCTTGAATCAAGGATCTCTCTTCCTATTACCTTTTCGATCTCAAGATAATTCATCATTTTTATATTTCTCCTTTCCTTGTATCGCCCCCTCCCTTATGGTCGGCGGCAGTTCGTCGGTGCATTCCGATATGTGCCCACAGGGCACATGGCACCTCCTCTTTCCTTGTATCGCCCCCTGCTGTCCCTCCGATTCAGCAGACTGCAGAGGGTACATAAGCTCACATGATTTACGGTGTTAGTTTAATCTAACCAGCCTATAAAATCAACATTTGTAATTGTGGATATTTTATCATTTAACGCAATAGCCGGGGGGACGGAGGTACCTGTCCCCATTTTGATAGCCGGGGACGGAGGTACCTGTCCCCTTTGCCAATGTGAAGATTTTTTAGTTAGCCAAGGGCTACGTCCAGCACCATCATCAGTGCAAAGCCAACCGCAGCTCCGATGGTTCCTATGTTGCTGTGATTCCCCGCCTGAGATTCGGGTATGAGCTCCTCGATGACAACATAGAGCATGGCTCCCGCCGCAAATGCAAGAAAGTACGGAAGAAACGGCGTAATCTGCACCGCCAGAAGTGCCGTGAGGAATCCTCCAAGTGGCTCTACCGCACCTGACAGTGTTCCATACAGAAATGCCTTCTTTTTGCTCATTCCTTCACCCACAAGTGGCATGGACACGATCGCTCCCTCAGGAAAGTTCTGTATGGCGATTCCTATCGAGAGCGCAAATGCTCCAGTGATCGAAACTCCCACATCGCCCATGGCTGCTCCGGCATACACAACCCCCACCGCCATTCCCTCAGGGATGTTGTGGAGTGTGACCGCAAATATCATCATCGTGGTCTTCTGCAATTTTGCTTTAACTCCCTCTGGCTTATCACTCTCCAAATGCAGATGCGGTATCAAAGTATCAAGGACCAGCAGAAACACTATTCCAAGGACAAATCCGATAAGCGCAGGCACCCATGCAATCCTTCCCTGTGCCTCCGCCATGTCTATGGACGGCATGAGCAGCGACCATATGGATGCCGCAATCATGACTCCCGCCGCAAATCCCAGCAGTGCCTTCTCCACCATCGGAGATATTTTTTCTTTCATAAGAAATACCATAGCCGCTCCAAGGGTCGTTCCGGCAAATGGTATAAATAATGTTACAAATTCAGCCATTCAATCACCTCTTTATAATATGTAATATCCCTTATTTTATACATATTCATTTTTTTAATCCTGTGCACATTTCCGACTTAAATATATTTAAAATATATTTAGAAAAAAAATTGCAAATTTTTTTCATATCGATCCATAAATCATGTCGCAAATTGCATTTACAATTTAATTTAACGGCAAGCCTTTGTCAACACAAGTCCACACACATGATACAAGTTATCAACAAGCATCACAAAGTTATCAAAAATTATTGCATTTTATCCACATATAACTGTAATTTTGCAACACAAATTTATGGTGATATTTTGTCAATACATGTTATAATATGAGCTGTCATTAAATTTCAGGATCAGTGTGTAGATGAAAATAAAAATGGGGATAAATATGAAAGAAAAAGAACCTCTGACTACCACGCGGTTCCAGCCGATTCATCTTATATGCTTAATAAAACATTTGACATAACGACTTATTGAAAGCATAATATCAAAAATTGACATTTTAAAATATTGTTAAAAAGCAATTTTAAAAAGAGATTTTAAAAAGAATTTTTGAAAAGAAATTATTAAAGAAATTATTCCAAGGGGAAAAACCATGAAAGAAAATTTACAATTAACAACTTTATTGGATATCTTAGATCAGCAGAAGCTGGTGACAGATTACTCAGAAGATTGCAAAGATATCTCACCTACACATATAACCATCAATTCCAAGGATGTTGTTCCGGGCACATTCTTTGTGTGCAAGGGTGCTTCTTTTAAAGAAGAATATCTGAAATCCGCCATCTCACAGGGTGCTATCGTATACCTGTCACAGCAGAAGTATGACGGAGTAGACATTCCATATATAATAGTCAGTGATATAAGAAAGGCCATGGCTCTAGCTGCAAGATGGTTCTTCGGCAATCCTGGCGACAACCTTACCAAAGTCGGTATCACCGGAACAAAGGGTAAGACCACTGTCACATTTGTCATGAAGGATATACTTGACAAGTACACTGATAACAGATGTGCTGCATTCTCAACACATGAGATAGACGTAGGAACAAAGGTATTTGAAACCACACTCACCACTCCGGAGCCTATCGAACTTCAGACATACTTCGACATGGCGGTAAATGAAGGATGCACTCACTGTATCATGGAGGTATCATCCCAGGCCATGAAGATGAACCGTATCTACGGAGAGCACTACAAGGTCGGAGTATTTACCAATATCGACTACGATCACATCAGCCCGACAGAGCACGCCTCCATGGAGGACTATCTTGGATGCAAGGTATCCTTCCTTAAGCAGTGCGACAACGTTGTGCTGTACAGTGACACAAGATATTTTGAAACTATATATAATGAAGTAAGGGACAAGCACGTTGTTGTATACGGAAGCAAGGAATCTGTAGAAAAGCTCATGTCAAGGGATGACGATTTCTTTGAAAAGGATACTGAATTCGCCAGCATCCACAATGAAGACCTCACAGACCATAACAGCTACTTTGAGCTTATATACGGAGGAGAGAACAGAGCGTACAACACCAACCTGATAGGTGACTACAATGTGGAGAACATCGTTGCGGCTATCATCTCGTCTCTGCTCATCGGCATTCCAAACGAACAGATCAGAAGTAGCATCAGAGACGTATACGTTCCAGGACGACTTCAGGTATATCACTGGAAGGATCGTACATTTATGATTGACTACGCCCACAACTATATAAGCATGTACAGACTGTATGAGATGGTTAAAAAAACCATGAAGCCAAAGTCAATCACCGTCGTATTTGGCTGCGGCGGCGAGCGTTACAAGAAACGCCGCGAAGACATGGGCAGACTTGCTGAGCAGTATGCCGACAAGGTCGTTCTCACCATGGAGGATCCTGGTTTTGAGTCCTGTGAGGATATCTGCAAGGAAATCAAGCAGTACATCACAAAGCCATGCTATATCATTGTAGACAGGGAGAAAGCTCTGACAAGAGCACTCGACGAGGCTCAGCCTGGCGAGCTTGTCATCACCACCGGAAAGGGTATCGAGAGCACGCAGAGGATCAATGGCACATTTGTACAGTGCCACTCTGACGCACAGGTTATCGAGCATTGGCTGACGGAGCATCCGGAGGAGTAAGGGACGGACGGTAATTGATCTGTTCCGTTTGTGTGTCTTGAAAAGGCTGGTCGCTGTACTTGTACAGCGACCAGCCTTTAATATACTTTGTAGACGGAACAGACCAATTACCTGTGTTTTTATTGACCATTAGATATGCAGCCTTTTATTTTAATACTTTATGCAGTTTAAGAGATGATTACCTGCATTCCTATTACTCTAGATCTATTGAATTCTGTAGTAATTTATGAAATCCATATATGCCTTTTTCTTTATCACATATTTCTATAATTTGGGTTGATTTGTCATACTTTGCGACGAATGCAACTCTTTCCCAATATTCCGTTACGTCACACACTTCGTCACAGTCTAATACAAGGATCATGACCCTCTTTGCATCTCTGGTGCTTATCCATTGCTGTTTTTCATGAGCAAATCGCCTGTCGTCAAAAAATGCATAATAAAAAATAATATCAAGATCCGGATTTTTAACTGAATTCTCTCTGATATATTTCAACCCGTTTTCCATTTCGTATAAATAATGAATGGGATATCGTCTATAGCTCCCATCAAAATCATTACGTCCATTTACGATGACCCAGATATCCGACGGTGACATTCCTGTGTTTTCCTTAAAGCTTCCTTCAAAATCCTTTGTCCATTTTTCCATATCTATCCATACATCTTTAGATTTCATTATGTAATTTCTCATGTGTTTTCTTATGTATTCCTCATACGTCGTTTCATATGGCGTAAATATTCTGTCTGCATAATCTTCTCTGAAATATTCTGCATCTGTTGATCGGTCCAAATATGTCTTTTCACATTTGCGATCTATCAGGTAGCCCGACAGCATCCTCGAATCCATATCCTTTACAGACACATCTTCTATAAATATCTCTATTCCAGCCTTTGCAACTTCGATCAGCCAGAAATTATAATTCCTAAAGCTTACCTTTACATAAATATCCATCTTTTCCAATACCGGGAGTATGTATTTTAATTCGAACAATCCTGGGGTATGCAGAACACCTACTATTTCTTTCGAGCTCCGACTATGAATTGAAAGCAACAGACAACTCATTTGCAAAACATAATGCAAATATGTGACAAACTGTTCTTTTGGATCCCATTTATCACTTTCTATTATATATCCCCCTTTGTATACAACCCCGTAACGGTTTAAGTAATCCTTTACGGCTGGTGTATCCAGAAACTTTGTCATTCCAGCCACTTCCAACTCAATGCGGCTGCAGAATTGTCTTTGAATATTTTCATACGAATCAAACTCAACCGCGTATTTATCTCTATCACTATGTAGCCTACTCCAGCCGTCACTATCTTTCCCATACACGTATAAACTCATAACAAACTCCCTTCTAAGCCAACTCAACTCATTGCATAAACTCAGTAATATTGTAATGATTGCAGTATATTGAATGGATCATCGAAAGTCGACATTACCCTAGAATTTTGGTAAATAGGTAAAAAAGTCATTTGTTTATATGTCTTGTTTTGTTTATTGGGGCAAATTCCTTCACCGGTTCTTCCCCTGACCTCTAAAGTGTTTAGATTTTCATTGTTTATTGGGTAGAATTCTTCCCTTGTTTTTCAAGATATTTTGTTTATTTTGTAAAACGGATGTTAATCAGTCCTTCATCTGTTATCCTCTAATACCTTCTCCCTCATCTCAGGATCAAATTCTCCCTTGCGGATCATGGCGATCTCCCTCTTGAATGGCTCGTAGCTTTTCTTGCTGTTTTCCGGGTCTTTGATGTATGGGGATTCCAGGATCTTTGGCACTTCCATGAAGTCCGTGTGGTTCATGATGTACATAAGTGGCTCGAAGCCAATCTTGCCAAATCCAAAGTTCTCATGTCTGTCCTTTGCAGCTCCTGGCTCGTTCTTGCTGTCGTTCATGTGGAATACCGCTATCTGATCTTTGCCGATGAGTCTGTCGAACTTCTCCATGACACCGTCAAAGTCGTGTATTATGTCGTACCCCGCATCGCTGGTGTGGCAGGTGTCAAAGCATACTCTGAGCTTGTCATTGTAGTTAACGCCATCATATATGCGTGCCAGCTCCTCGAAGTTTCTTCCGATCTCGCTCCCCTTGCCCGCCATGGTCTCAAGCGCTATATGGCATGTAGTGTCTGCGGTCAAGACTTCATTCAGTCCCTTTACTATGCTTGCTATTCCCTTGTCCACGCCCTCTCCAACATGTGATCCAGGATGAAGGACTATCGTATGTGATCCCATAGCCGCAGCTCTCTCTAATTCCTTTGCAAGAAATTCAACTGCTATCTCATATGTTGCAGGATTTACGGTATTTGCAAGATTGATTATGTATGGTGCATGGACCACGAACTCCTCTATGCCGTGCTGCGCCATGAGTTCATGAGCTTCCTGTATCTTCAGCTCCGATATATCCTTGCGCCTCGTATTCTGCGGTGCTCCAGTGTATAACATAAATGTATTTGCCCCAAATGATACAGCATTCCTAACGGAACCAAGCATCATATCCTTGCCTGACATGCCTACATGACATCCCAATTTCAACATATTTTTTCCCTCCGGTTGTATTTTCCTATTTCTCTGTGTAATAATCTGCCTATATCAAACTAATCCAGCCTATTTCTAACTACCACACATGTCACAGTTTCTGTTTTAGATGAATTTAAATAAATAATGGTGTATAATTTTTGTATGTTGCCATAAACTCGTATACGACCTGATATTTTATACTTATCAGATCCAGATGCGCAATTTCTATTATAAACATTTTACTACACAAAGGGGAGAGAACTATTATGATTTTAAAAAATGTACTGATCGTGGTTAAAGATATTGAACGATCAAAGAAATTCTACAAAGATATTTTCGGGCTGGATGTCATATTGGACAATGAAGGAAATGTTATATTAACTGGTGGTCTGGTGCTTCAGGACTACTCCATCTGGACCGATTTTATTGATGCTCCTGTAATATCTCACAACAATGCATGTGAACTCTATTTTGAAGAACCCGACATCGAGGCATTTGCTCTGAAACTGGACAAGAGTCCTTATGATATACATTATGTAAACAGATTGATGACTCACTCATGGGGACAGCGCGTTATCAGATTCTATGATCCGGACGGAAACCTGATCGAGGTTGGCACACCTTAAATGGAAAGTATTTTGCCTATACCCATTCCTATCATTTCATGTTACAATTAATTATTACATATCATAGGCTGTCGTTTATGATACATGCAGGGGCTTATGCGTCTGCTCTACTACCACAATTGGAGGACAAATATTTATGAGTAACACAGGAAGAACCTGTAAGGTTCATTACACAGGAACATTTAACGACGGAACCAAGTTTGATTCATCATATGACAGAGGCGAGCCAATCGAGTTCGTATGCGGCGCAGGTCAGATGATACCTGGATTTGACCAGGCTGTTGAGGGTATGAATGTCGGCGACATAATCGATGTTCATCTCCGCCCAGAAGATGCATACGGAATGCCTGATCCAGAAGCCATCATCAAAGCTCCTCTTTCAGATATGCCTGGCGCTGAGAATCTTGAGGTCGGCAATCAGGTATACCTTGCCAATTCCATGGGACAGCAGTTTCTTGTGAAAGTTATCGAAAAAGATGATGAATCCATCACATTTGACGCCAATCATGAGATGGCTGGCAAAGAGCTGAACTTTAAGATCGAGCTTGTATCAGTGGACTGATCCGCATGTGGATATAGTTTTTATATCTGGTATATTTCTATTTTTTCAACATTACATAAGATAAGAAGGGACAGTGGCGGTCATGAATATATACATAGACGAATCAGGATCAATCAACAGGTATCATACAAGCGACCTGTATTTTGTTGTGTCTATGATACATGTTCTTGATCCCATTGCCCTTGAAAGAGCATATAAGAGATTTATCTCTTCAAATTACGAGATGCTTCTTGATCTGGACAGTGATAAGGTTGACGATATGACTGGAAAGATAGTCAAACACGGTGGCAGGATGTTCCGTGACGGCAAATTCCGTGAACTCAAGGGTGCGCAGTTTGACAGGGATATGAAGCACATATTTGTGGATTACTTTTCTAGGAAACATCACTTTGACGTGTACTATATCATGATGAAGAATGAGAACCTGCCAAGCCGTTTCTTTGACAACATATCCAGAACGTTTAACTACTCCATCAAATCCGCACTGCTATACTTTATCCAAAGCGGATACCTCCCGGACGAAAGCTGTTTTCTTCAGCTCGACGAAAGGAATGAGCGGGTAGAGAACAAATCATTCCTAGAGAATTATCTAAACACAGAGCTCTCTCTCTCCGGACAGGTCGCCGGAGATTTCTCAGTGAGTTACTTTGATTCATCCTGCAACAAGTTTATCCAGATAGCCGATGTATTTTCCAATCTGTTCTATTCTCATTTACAGACCGGACATTATGTCGATGAGTTGGGACTCATGAAGGAACTGGGAATCCTAAAAGGAATATATGAGATGCCTTAATTTTTTTGGGGACGGAGGTGCCTGTCCCCCCTTTCGCAGAAACTAAAAAAGGATTGAACCTTACGATCAATATCGCGGTTTCAATCCTTTTTTTAATACCAATAGCCTTCGAGCGATGCTCACACAGAACACTTACATAGATAAACGCACTATCGAAGGACTTACTGTTGGTACTTATATAATAACATTTGGTTGACATAAAATCAAGTCTATGGCCATAAAAATCCGTAAAAATCTTATCAAAACTTGCCAACCAAAATCTTGTCAAAAATCCAATATAGATTCAAAAAACTATCTGTCAGATGGCTGGTGCCCACTGACATCTCCGCCGCCATCCCTGCGGCTGTGCCCGAATGCCAGATAGCCAATAAACAATACAAACAATAATGCAACGCACATCCAGATACACAGCAATAGTGTTCCCTTAGGTGCAAATGTATCATAGTAGCCCTTGAAGTAGATGACAACTATGATCAATGGCAGCACATGTGACATATATTTTCTGAGATACCGCGGGAATGGCTTGCCAATTCCTGCGTCTGCCTCTGCGACAAAATTGTCAAATCCCCATCCGTTCTTTCTGGTGCAGAACAACACAAACAGCAGTGATCCAAGTGGAAGTATATTGTTCGACACAAGGAAGTCCTCCAGATCCATGATGTTGGAACCGGCTCCCATCGGAGCAATCTTTGACAATATGTTGAAGCCTAACACTGCTGGCATGGAAAGCACTGATATTCCAATCAGATTGATGATCAAAGACTTCTTTCTCTTCCAGCCAAACATATCTATGCTTATGGAAATAATATTTTCAAACACCGCTATAACCGTGGAAAGTGCCGCAAATGACATGAATATAAAGAACAGTACTCCCCATACTCTTCCCCCCGGCATATGGTTGAACACATTTGGCAGTGTCATAAACAAAAGTGATGGTCCCTTGTCGGGACTGATCCCATAGGCAAAACATGCCGGAAGAATGATCACACCTGCCATCAATGCAACAAATGTATCAAGATACATAACACTCTTCGCCTCTCCTGAAAGCTTATGTTCCTTTCCTATGCAGCTTCCAAAAATTTCCATGGAACCCATACCAACGCTGAGCGTGAAAAACGCCTGAGTCATGGCATCGAACAGAACATTTCCCCAGCCTCTCGCATTTGCTCGCTCTATACTTGGGACAAGGTAGAACTTAAGTCCCTCTTCATTTCCCGAGAGCATAAGTGAATTCACAGCCATGACTATCATCAGGATGATAAGGGCGATCATCATAACCTTTGTCACCCTCTCCACTCCATTCTGAAGTCCCAATGAGCATATGCCTATGCAGCACGCTATGACCGCAAGTGTCACCACAGCCATAAGTCCTGGTGAAGCAAGCATCTCTGAGAACCTGCCCTCTATGACCTCAACAGCCTCTCCGTGCAGCTGCCCGGAACCCATGACATACACATAATAAACCATCCAGCCCGCTACCATGGTGTAGAACATCATGAGCAGATAATTGCCTGCGTACGCGTACCAGCTGAACTTGTGCCAGTTGCCTCCCGGCGGTGCCAGTTCCCTAAGAGCTGATCCTACGCTCTTTCCACTGCCTCGCCCGATGGCAAACTCACATGTCAATATCGGATATCCCAAGAGCAGTAGAAACAGTATATATATCACGATAAATATCGCGCCGCCGTTCTGCCCACATATATACGGGAATTTCCACACATTTCCAAGACCTATGGCACACCCTGCAGACACAAGGATGAAGCCAAGTCTTGAGGCGAACTTTTCTTTGTCGCCGTTGTTATTATCTTTACTCATACACTTTTCCTTTCACATATATCAGTATTTTTTGCGTCAGATGTTTACTTCAAGCTGTTATATTCTATATTATTTTTTCATTTATGCTGACACATACCTTGTGATTGTAACATATATCATTGCATTTGTGTGTTTAAACTTTTACAGTTCAAAGCAAATTTTATCCCGTATCTGAACCAGATAAAATACAGCTGTTTTTATGTTTGCTGTGCGTTTTCAACGAGTATATTTTCATACAAAATAAATCTATTAATTTACATATAAAGGATTACATTTTTCCATATTATATTTTATTATAATAAGTAGAATGTTCTTAATACTATTAAGACCGTTCTCCGTATTCTGAGGCAGATTTCTGTGTGGGATTGCAGTACCTTACCTTATTTCATAAGTTTTCGCCGAAAACTTGTGATATACCTTATAAACCACCAGCGCATAGCTGCAAGTGCGCTGCTCGCATTATGGAGAAACAAATAGTAACACATGCGCTGCGCGAAGTGCATTTATATGCGCATGCTACATTTTTTAAGGAGGACATTTATTATGGCTACATGGCTTAAAGATGCAATTTTTTATGAAATATACCCACAGAGTTTCTACGATACCAATGGTGATGGAATCGGTGATTTCAATGGAATCACCGCAAAGCTTGACTATATCAAGTCTCTTGGATGCAACGCTATCTGGATGAATCCATGCTTTGATTCACCATTTTCCGATGCGGGCTATGATGTAAGGGATTACAAGAAGGTTGCCGAGAGATACGGCACCATGGATGATATCAAAAACCTTTTTACTGAGGCTCATAAGAGGGATATGCATATCCTTCTCGACCTTGTTCCAGGCCACACATCAGAGGAGCACGCATGGTTTACCGAGAGCAAGAAGCCTGAGACAAATGAGTACACTGACAGATATATGTGGACTGATGGTTGGCTCTGCGGCGGTGCAGGTCTCAACTACATCGCAGGCGAGACACCTCGAAATGCAGCCTACATCGTCAATTTCTTCAAATGCCAGCCGGCTCTCAACTATGGTGTTCTGAACCCAACCGAGAGATGGCACAAGAGCATGTACGATCCTGCATGTATCGCAACAAGGGAAGCTATGAAGGACGTGTGCCGTTTCTGGCTTGATGCCGGATGTGACGGATTCCGTGTTGATATGGCTGACTCACTTGTAAAACACGACGATGCGAACAAGAGTGGAACTGTCGCTGTATGGCAGGATATTCTCGGTGACATTCACGCCGAATACCCAGAATCAGCATTTGTATCTGAGTGGGGAAAGGCTGAGCAGTCCATCAAGGCAGGTTTCGATATGGACTTCTATCTTGACTGGATGGGCAACGGATATAACTCTCTGGTAAGAGATTACGAAGCTCACCTGAATGCATTTGCATCTCTTCCGGAGAAGCTCGATGACAGCGTGGCAAACAACAGCTTCTTCAAGGCTGACAGCAAGGGAACATGTGACCACTTCATTGATGAATATATGGGAAGATATGAGCAGATAAAGGACAAGGGCGCCATCGCCCTCATCACAGGAAACCACGATACCACACGTATCAGCTACGGACTCTCTGAGGATGAGTTAAAGCTTGCCTACGCATTCTTCCTGACTATGCCCGGCAATCCATTCATCTACTATGGCGATGAGATCGCCATGAGATTCAGAAGCATGGCAAGTAAGGAGGGCGGATTTACAAGAACCGGTTCAAGAACTCCTATGCAGTGGAACTCAGGTGAGAACATGGGATTCTCAACAGCACCGGCAGACCAGCTTTACCTCCCGGTTGATCCAGCGGAAGGAGCTGCAAATGTTGAAGCTGCTGAAGCGGATCAGAACTCGCTTATCAACACAGTTAAGTCGCTCACCGAGCTCAGACACTCACAGGCTGATCTTCTCGACAAGAGCAATCTTGAGATCATCAGCAGAAAACCTCTGGTATACAAGAGAGGAAACCTGATCCTTGCAGTGAATCCTAAGAATACTGCCACTCAGTCAAGAAAACTTACCGAGTTGACAGAGGATTCAAAGGTTATATATTCTATAGCAATAAACGGCACACAGCCAGGTATCGCTGACGGAGTTATCACTCTTCCGGCACAGAGCTTTGTGGTGATCATCTGTTAATTATTGCACAGCATAATAGCACTATATAAAAAAGCCATTACATAATATGTCAATTACTCATATCGGTGTTTATTATTTTGATATGGATTGTACATATTATGTAATGGCTTTTTGTTTGCCGGTGTGTGTAGGCTGACAGGCCATATCATGACATCCCATGACATCTTCATCAAGGCAGAAAATTTTTGGGAACAGCTTTCTGACATATTCTATATCTGAATGAGGGAGTATCCCAAAGTTTGTGTAAACCTCCAAACTGATGTAAGATAAAATTACTCAGTTTGGAGGTTATTTTTATGGCAAGAAG
>CABPYV010000007.1:0-167372 GCA_902461735.1 uncultured Coprococcus sp. | reverse complement strand
TATTCACAAATCTTATATCAGTTTTTAACGTTTACACAAAACTTGAAACGGTCTCCATTATAACTTGCTATTTGGCGTATATTACAATCAGATTTCATCTAGATCCAGTATCGCAAATGCGCCGCCCTCCGGCTCATGCTTGAACACCATGTGCTCACCTGTGGTCGGATGGTCGAATTCCAATCTTGATGCGTGAAGTCCTATCTCTTTATATTTCTTCTTCGTCTTCTGAAACTTTGGATTGTACTTCGTGTCACCCCATATGCCGCATTTTCTCTTTGCAAACTGTGCTCTGATCTGGTGGTGTCTTCCTGTTATAAGCTCCACAAGTACATAAGAGAGCACTCCTTCGTCCGTGTCCATGACATCCAATACCTCATACTCCAGCTCTGAATACTTTGCTCCCGGTGTATCCTTCTCCACAACCTTTGTCACGTTGTCCTTCGTATCGTGGAGCAGATAGTCCTTCAAAACACCCTGGTCATTTGAAAGTTCTCCTGTGAGTATCGCCTGATAATACTTCATCATGACACCATCCTCACTCTGCTTTGAGAGAGCTGCTGCCGCCTCCGGAGTCTTTGCAAATACCATAACGCCTCCAACAGGTCTGTCCAGTCTGTGTATAGGAACAAGATAAGGCTCTTCTTTTCTGTTTTCTCTCTCATATATTCTAAGTTTAAGCATGCTCACCATGCTCTCGGAATTGGTCTTGTCCGGCTGTGTCGGCACACCACATGGTTTCACAGCCACGATTATATCTTTATCATCATGTAAAATGTTTAACTTCATCTGTTTACTCCTCATTCGCCGTCTGGGGCTTTCTTATCACATCCTAAACCTGTAACCGACGCCCCATACAGTCTCTATGTACTGTGGATTTGAGGTATCGAACTCGATCTTCTCTCTTATCTTCTTGATATGCACAGTAACCGTTGCTATATCACCTATGCTATCCATATTCCAGATCTTGCTGAACAGCTCATCCTTGGAGAATACCTTGTTCGGGTTGCTGGCAAGGAAACACAGAATATCAAATTCCTTATTGGTAAATACTTTTTCTTCATTGTCAACATACACTCTTCTGTCAGTCTTATCGATCTTAAGACCCCTGATCTCAATGACATCATTCTTAAGAGCCGTTGAACCTACCAGTCTCTCATATCTCGATATATGAGCTTTGACTCTTGCAACCAGTTCACTAGGGCTGAACGGCTTGGTCACATAGTCATCAACACCAAGACCAAGGCCTCTGATCTTGTCAATATCATTCTTCTTTGCCGTTACCATGATGATAGGTATGTCCTTCTTCTCTCTTATCTGACGGCATATCTCGAATCCATCCATCTCAGGAAGCATGAGATCCAGAATTATCAGACTATATTCTTCATTAAGTGCTTTCTCAAGCCCCTTTAGTCCATTTGTCTCTATCTCTACTTCAAAATCATTAAGCTCCAGATAGTCTCTCTCAAGCTCCGCTATGCTGAGTTCATCTTCTATTATCAATATCTTGCTCATCAGTATCTCTCCTTTTCTTTAGTGGATTTATGATCTGTAATGTATTTTTTCTCTGACCGTCCTTTTTCTGGTTATCTTTTTGGCTATCCTCTGGCAACTCCAATTCTCCCTCAGACATATCCGCATCCTCTGCCTTAGGGATGTATTTCTTAAGGGTAAACACTATTGTGGTTCCATTTCCAACCTGACTTGTGGCATATATGTTGCCACCGTGTTCCTCCACGATCTTCTTGCAGATGGCAAGTCCAAGTCCGCTGCCGCCCCTTGATTGTCTTGCACTGTCCGCTCTGTACATCCTGTCAAAAATATGAGGCAGGCTCTCCGTATCGATTCCCCGTCCATTGTCATTGATAGCAACCTTAACCTCAGCATCATTGTCATATATGCTTATATCAACCTGACCGTATTCCTTATCCATATATTTTATGGAATTTGTAACGATATTGTTGATAACTCTCTTGAGCTGATCAGGATCCACAATAACCATGACATCATCCTCACAGTAATTTCTGTATGTCAGAGTCATGTTCTTAGACATCAGAGTAGCGTGAACTTCCTCCATACAATCATTGAAATAATCCTTCACCGACACTCTGTGGAACTCATATGGAATCGCGTTGTTGTTGATATTGGTATAAAGCGACAGTTCATTTATCAGGCTGTCCATCTCATTTGCTTTGCTGTATATCATCTTGAGATATCTGTCACGTTTTTCCGGTGTATCAGCCACACCATCCATTATTCCCTCAACATAACCCTTTATAGTAGTTATAGGTGTTCTGAGGTCATGAGATATATTGCTTATGAGCTGTCTGTTCTCCTCCTCATACTGCATCTTGGCCTTTGCAAAATCACTCATTCTCTGCCGCATATTCTCAAATGATTCACAGAGCTCACCTATCTCATCTTCCCTGTTTCGTCCTATATCAATCTCATCTTCCAGATTGCCGGATCCCATCTTCTCCGCGGCCTCCTTGAGTTTTACAAGAGGATTTACAAACTGCTGATATATGAGTAATGCCACAAGTCCACTCAATATGAACATGATGATGACCACAAGGATTATATATCCCATCATCGTACCACGAAATCTATCCATGTAATTTCCATAGTAAGTAAGCATGTATATATCTACACTGCTGCCCTGGTATACATATGATATCTGATTACACAGATACATCGATGGCTGTGTCATCAGATACTCCTGTACCTTTATCTGATTTTCACCGCCTACATCTTCTGAAGCTGAGTCATCTTCTACGGTACTTATATTTGTACTGTTATCATTGAACTGCAGCTGACTCTTCAAAGCATCAGAAAATGAATCCACGCCAACAAATTTATAATCATCGTCAACTTTTATCAATACATTCGTATTATTAGCCGATGTCTTGTTATTGAGATCCTCTGCATTTGATTTATCAAGATAATAACCGGGATCAGTCTTTACCATGTTAATGACATCTTCCCTGGCTGATGATATTGACTTATATACGTCATTCAACGGATCATTCTGCGAGTACAACAACTGAAGCGAATGATTCTTGCCATATGCACCTGTTATAAAATATTTTCCTATAATACATGTTCCTATGACCATAGACACTATCGTTGTAAGCCACACCACTATGATCATAATCTTTACTTTTTTTGTAATGTTCATATTCTATCAACTCCCATGGATACTATAACATGAAATACCCATGACAGTGTATGAAGTTTTTATAAACAACAAAATATCTATTTCTATTTTTCTATTTTCTATTTTTCTTGAAAAATCTGTGCTTCTTTGCCATCACTTCTGAAGCCGCAATCTCCTGTCTTGTCTGCTGAAGTTCTCTTATAGTCGTGTCTAGTCTTCTATAACGTGCCTCCTCCTGTTCTTCCTTTTCTTGTATGAGCATATCAAGCTGTTTCACCACATCCTCCGTCACTGCTCCTGACACCGACTGGGTTATCATTTTTATATTGTCTTTTATGGAATTACTCACGATCTTATCCATGATATTTTGAAACTGAGCCATCTTAAAATCAACTATTCTTGCATCAGAATCCTCTTCGCCATCAACCGCATTCCTGCTGTTGCTGCAATCGACCCTTATTGTATCAATAGACTTTATATTGATCAGTTTATCTTCGTTTATAACTCTATCTATTTCCTCTGTTTTGTCATCCACCTGATCTTTTTTCAAATCAATATCTTCTTCCAGCATCTCATACATCCTGTGAACCATATCCTTTATGGCCTTAAGCTGGATTCCCTTATCCTTGAGAATTTTCACCCTCTGAAGTATCTTCACATCCCTGTCATCATAGCATCTGTGCCCCATGTCATTTCTTTTTATATTGATATCAAGTTCCTCTTCCCAATATCTGAGTACATGAGTTTCAACCTCAACCATAGATGCTGCTTCACTTATACTATAACTTTTTTCCGCCATTATTTTTTCCGCCATCTTTTTTCCTCCTTCACACTGAACATCAGCATTTTTATCTCCCAATTGGATTCTTTTTATGTGTCCAGCCCGTCCTGATTTCAATTCTAATGGCTTTAATTCCTGTCCTCAATCCGATTCGCATTCTATTTTCTTTCACAAATATGCACTTTTATATATTTTTTGACAAAAATATATGTCAATCTACGATAAACACAAAATTCCTCAGACCAGCCACCATTTATGTGACTATGTCTGAGGAATCATAATAGTTAATTATTTATTTTTGTTATGAGAAACTGTCCATCTTCCATAAGCTTAAAATGAACATTTTTATAATTTGTTCCAATGATAAACTCGCTTCCATCATCAGATTTTCTCATGTCGTCCACTGCATTTTTTTCATTTAAAGCTTTAAGTAAAATATCAGTAAACAAATCATCCTTGATGAGGTTTTTCAATTCAGTTGTATTTGCAACTGAATGTCCGTTTCCAAGTTCCTGTGGATAATACATCATTCCTTCAAGCGATTCAATATCTTTATCGTTAAATACCTTTATTATTTTCTCAGCGAACTTTACGCTTTCACCGGCAATCTGTTTCTGGACATCATCTCTCTGATCATATCTGTTCTCAAATGTCACATGATTCAGTATCTCCTTGACTACATCGTCTGTTGCGGTGACATACACATACAAAGAATAGTTTATCTGATCATCACTCCAGAATATAATTCTTCCTGGATTGAGTGTATATAGGGATGCCCTGTATCCTTCCACAGATGTTGCTATCAGATCACCATTACTTGTGTCTTCTATGCCAGCCAGTTCATACTGACTATATTTGCACGAACCTCTAAGTTCAACCCTGACTCCATTATAACGGAAGCTGACTATAGCCACATCTCCGGATATCTTATACTTGACATCTGTTATACCCACATCGTCCTTTCCTACATCTATGTAGACTCCTATATGGGTAAATTCATCCGCAGACTCAACCTCGCCGTTTATTTTATTTGTCTGAACATCACTGCTTTTATTATCCTTGTCTTTTTCTCCACACCCTGAGAAAAGGCACAATGCTCCGGCAACAAGAATAAATATTGCTATGACATATACCAATTTACTTAAATTAGCTTTACATTTCATACATTTACCACGCTATTCCCTTATGACATCCAAGCTCTTTACATTTATACGCCATGGTAGGATCTGTCGGATCCCACGAATGACTATAATCAAGCTGAACTGATGATGGCTTAGGAAATGGACCGTCATCATTACTCTCAAATATAGTTACCTTAGTTCCAAGTTCACAGTTATCATATATCCACTTTGCATCTCCGGCTTTAAGTCTTATACATCCATGTGAACATGTGGTTCCAAGCTGGTTATAAGCGCTCACACTGAGTGTTGTAGGATCCTGAGATCCATAATATACAGAATGGAACAAAATGTCTCCTGTTATAAGTGTATCCCACTGTCCATAACAAGGTCCCATGAGTGTCCACCATCTGCCCTTCATTGGAGTGTAGAAGGTTCCAACAGGTGTGGAATCTCCACCAGAACATACAAATGCTTTGACCGGAATTATAAATCCGTTATCGCCATCTTTTGCATATACAGTGACAACATTTGTAGTCTTGTTTACCTTTATCTCATATGAATCCTGCTTGCCTAAAACAGAATCCACATCTGTAAGTCTCTTTCCGTCTTTGCCAAAGTAGAACTTATATCCTTTCGCATATGCCCACTTATTTCTGTACATACATCCATTTTCATCATTGAAATAATATATTCCACTGTAGAAAACCTTATATCCTGTCATGAGACTTCCATCTTCTGACATGCAATACTTATTACCGGCATCTGAAGTATACCATCCGGCTCTTTTTACCATCTTTCCGCTCTTATCAAAGAAATAAAGCTTTCCATTTATCTTTGAAATACCCTTAGAAAGATATCCCTTTGCTGAAAAGTTGTATGTTTCTCCATTTACTTTCCTTGTTCCTGTGTACGCCTTACCGTCATTTCCGAAATAGTAAATTCTACCTGATCTCGTTACAAATCTGTTTCTCACCATGATTCCATTTGAACCAAAGTAATAATAATACTTACCTATCTTTCTAAGACCAGTAAGGGCTTTGCCATTTGTTCCAAAGTAGTAAACAGACTTGCCTACCTTTCTAAGTCCGGTTACTGCCTTACCATTCGTGCCGAAGTAATAAATTGACTTGCCTACTTTTCTAAGTCCGGTTACTGCCTTGCCGTTTGTGCCGAAGTAATAAATTGACTTGCCTACTTTTCTAAGTCCGGTTACTGCCTTGCCGTTTGTGCCGAAGTAATAAATTGACTTGCCTACTTTTCTAAGTCCGGTTACTGCCTTGCCATTCGTGCCGAAATAGTAAATAGACTTGCCTACCTTCTTTAATCCGGTCTGCATTATTCCATTTGCACCAAAATAATAATATGATCTGCCTATCTTTCTGAGACCGGTAACTGCCTTCCCGCTTTCTCCGAAATAATATCTTCTGCCTTTTACAGTCTTCCAGGTATTTTTTACAATTCTGCAATTACTGTCAAAACAGAACAAATATCCGCTTATTCTATGGAAACCTGTCACAGCTCGTCCATTTGATCCAAAATAATATCTGCCATACTTTGTCTGATACCAGACATTTTTATTCATGGCTCCATCAGAATTAAAGTAATAGTAATAATTTCCTATCTTCTTTGTTCCACTTACAGCTTTGTAATTTGAGCCAAAATAATATGTCTTTCCATTCACCGTTCTGGAAGAATTCTTGACAAGAGCTCCTGCAGCTCCTGCATAATACTTGTTTCCCGATACAGCAAAGAGTCCACCTGTTTTTATCTTATAATTAGATGCTGCATAATAACGGCGACCATTGTATGTAAAGAAGGTATTCTTAACAGCATATCCGTTGCTGTTGAAATACATGTTGTTGGCTATTTTATTTGTTTCTGCCACTCCTGTTTTTTTAGAGAAATACATATATCCGCTCTTCAGTTTCTTAAGCCCGCTCTGAAGCACATTATTCTCTAATCCAAAATAGTATTTATTTGAACCTATAACAGTCAAGCCAACAGCTGCCTTCTTGTCTTTAAGAAAATAGTATTTTCTGCCGTTTACTGTTTTCCATCCGCTTATCGCAGCACATGGAAAAGTTTTTGATGAACCATCAAAGTAATATAGAGTTCCCTGCACTCTCTTAAGTCCACTGAATGCAGCACCATCAGTTCCAAGATAGTATATATTATCGTATGTCTTACTTCCGGATTTTTCCTTTATCTTAAGAAGTACATCTTTCTGTAAGGTTCCATTTTCATAATAGAGTCTCTTTCCATTTACAGTATACCAGCCGTTTTTTTCAACCGGCTTTTCTGGCTGGGTTGGACTGGCAACTTCTTCATCATTATTTTCCGACGCATACACTTTATATCCTGTTGCGCTTGTACTACTTTTCAGACTTCCAATATCTACAGGACAAACTGACATAAGTACCGCTGCCGCTGTGACAAGAGCAATCTCTCTTATTTTTCTCATACATTCTCTCCTCTTATTTTCTAATTATCTATTTTTTCGTTATCTTTTTTGCATCTTTTTTTGCATAAAAATCAACTTATATTTTTACAAATCTATGTAGTCTTCAGAATGTGGTTTCCGGAATATAGTTTTCGGAATGTAGTTTATTCCGCCAGATATTTCTGATACATTCTTCTAGTCTGCTGCCTACGCACCCCTATGCATATTCCGCATTCCATCATTGTCGTTATCAGTGCCGAACCTCCCGAACTTATAAATGGAAGAGAGACTCCCGTATTTGGAAACATATTTGTAGCTACACATACATTTATGATTATCTGACAAATAAAATGCACCATAGTTCCTATTACTAGAACACTTCCAAATACATTTGATGACTCTTTAACGATCACATAAAACTGATATATAAGATATCCGTACATAAGGAACAAAAGTACTGCACCAACCAGTCCCAGCTCCTCACACACAATTGCAAATATCATATCGTTCTGTGCCTCTGGGATCTTTTCCAGTTTCTGTGTTCCTGCTCCAAGACCTTTTCCAAGTAATGAACCGCTTCCTATTGCATAGAGAGACTGCTTAACCTGATATCCCGAATCAAGCTCATACTTGTCTGTGAAAAGCCATCCAAGTATTCTCTCAAATCTGAAGTCATCATTCTTAGCAAGCTCCTCAGGGGTTGGAAGATGTGTTCTGACATACAATACCAATACAACAGCGGCGATAAGTACTATACCCATGACCAGAGCATGCAATTTCCAATTCTTGCTAGTTATAAATGTGCAAAGAAAACATATTCCAAGAATTACAAGGCATGAACTCAGGTTATTTGATATTTTGTACAAAAGTATAGCCTGTGCTCCAACTAATCCCCATAATATAAATATGGTTTTTAGCTTTTCCATCTCACGCCACATACTACTTATATATGAAGCAATAAATATGATCATACATGTCTTTACTATATCTGCAACCTGAAACTGTGGAACTCCTGGAAATTTAAGCCATCTTGTAGCACCATTTACTTCCACTCCCCAAGACTTATTGAGAAGACACAACGTAAGTATTATCGATATTCCATATGCCACCCAGGCAAACTTCTTATATACACTATATGGTACAAACGCAGCCAAACATATAAAAAATATACCTACAAGTATATAAATAACATGCTCTTTAAAATTAGCCGAAACTTCCTGAACCTTAGACGTACTTGCCACCATTATAAGTCCAAATGCCAGCAGAAACGTCATGGCTATTATGATCTTATACACTGTTCCTGAAGTATATTTACTTTTCTCTGTACTGCTATTATCCACAGTTGTGTCACTCATAATATACCTCCAAATTATCTTTTTACTATCTTCTTTATAAACTTATACACGCTGATTATGTCTGTGTCAAATGGGTTTATGCATTCAGTATAATCAGGTTTGCTTATTTTTCCCGGATCGCATCCTATATGCAGGCTTCCTTGTCCATATTTTTCCCATTTAAAATCAAGACTTTCACCCTTTTTGTTTCCTGATATCTCTGCTTTTTTGCTCCATCCTGCATTTCCTATATTCAGATCTATCTCCGCCGTATCTTCGGAAAATATAACATCAAGTCCACCTTTTATATTATCAATTATCCCATTTGATTCTATTTCGGCTGTATACGATACACCAATTTCATCTCCGGAAGCTATATCTTTCTTAGAAAATATAAATGACTTACTATGGTCCCCTATGATATCAACTGATAATCTGTATGACTGGGCAATATAATCTGTCCCGGTAAAATCCAGCTTGAAACTAAATTTATTTTCTGTATCGGCATATAAAGTAACCAATTCATCATCACTGTCTATTGCAAAGTAAAATGTTATATTTTCCCCATTCAGCAGATCATCTACAAATTGCTTTATATCATGTGCCATAGCCACTGCATTGTCAACGGTATCTATATCCGGCATATATTCGTTTAACGACTCATATACACTATTTATATCCAGTTCATGAGTTCCAAAGCAATCATCCAGATAATCATAAAAGTCATTTACATCAAATGTAACCGAATATAATTTACACTTCTCAGACTTATCTCCAAGAGAAAATATCTTTTTTCCCTCATAACTTCCATCCATGTCAAGAAAATACTTGATAGTCTTTTCTATCACGTCCGCATTTCTGTCGTTTTGATTTTTGAAGTTGTTTGATGCAAATCTCATGCAGTTCTCATAAGCACTTCCAAATGCATATACAGTTTCATTATCCAGCCTCAAAACTGTTGTCAGAGGCGAATTGCTCATATTTGTTATAAGATTGTCAGCATATTGTATTCTGACAGCCATATCATTTATGTATATGATAGATGTCTTACTGTTGACATATAATTTAAAACTACTGTCATCTATAGATGTCTGTGTGAGAAACTTATTCGTCTCTGCGGATCTGAGCATATCTATCTCTAAATTTTTGCCATTTGTATCATCACTGTTATCAGAAAATGATAGATTTAGATCACCTTTTATCACCTTCTGAAACATATCGTAAGTTCCATATTTTTTATTCAATTCAGAATCTTTACATGAACCTATGGTATTTGCCATAGCCTGAGCAAGTTTCACCTGAGGTTTTCTCAGATAATGAAAAAGAATAATTGCAACAATAGCTGTCATCAATAAGATGACAGCTGCAACTATTCCTATTATTCTTTTAATAACCTTATTTTTCTTTTTTGTATGCATATGCGTCATGATTCTCATTCAACCAATCTATAGCTGCACATAACCCCTCTTCAGAAAAATCAAATTGCTTTGATCCTTTCTTTTCATCAGGAGTAACCTCAAAGCAGAATGGCTCAGGCCAGATAAATGCTGTCAATACAGTCTTCATCTCTTTTTCGCCTGATTCATCTGTTTCATTATCATTATCCACATCTTTCTCTACGGGAACAGAATCCTTCTGTATCATATACCTTATTCCCTTATCACTGCCTTTAAATGGCCTTGACTTATAAAATTCCAATGCCAATAACTCTGGACGTTCTATCATTTTATCACCTACTTTACTGTGAACGGATAAACTTCTATTATATTCTTTGTATTTTCATTTATAAGATAAAGATATGTAACACCCTTTGGAATACCATCTCCGCCTATCTTAACCCATGAAGACCATCCGTCTACAACACTGTCTGAAAAACTGATGCTGTCAGACTTATTGCCATCCGAGTATACTACATATCCACTTATCTTCATGGAATCATCACCAGAAAATCCAAATGAGGTATGTATATATATATCAGAATCTGCACTTGCCTTTATGCTGTTGGACTTCTTCTCCATATCATCCTGGCTGTTATTTACAAATGACTCTATATTCCATCTTACAAGTTCCGAGTATACTTTCTGGGCCTTTTCATTTCCTGCATATCTTAGCTGTCCCAGATATGTCATAGTTGTCTCATTTGATGCATTTTTGTTTGCACCTATATATGCCAGTTTTGCTTTTACTATCTTATCTGATACGTTTGCCTTACTTACCTTCTCATAATATTCTATTGCATTTTTATAATTCTTATCCTTATACTCCTGTCCGGCTAATGCAATATAACACTTATCTTTTTCATCTACACATTTCTTATAATCAGGATCTACCTTTTCATAACTCTTAAGTGCATTCTTATAATCTTTTTCCTTATAGTATTCACCGGCCTTGAGATATACGCACTCACTCGCCCTTGTCTTATAATCATCATACTCAGACTTTGTATACATGTCATAGGCATCATCATATTTGCCTGCCTTTAAAAATTCTGAGCCCTTATTATAGTAGCACTGTGCAAGAAGTGTTTTGACATCGCTATAATCTTCTATGGTTGAGAGAATGTCTATGGCTCCATCATAATCCTTTGAACCTATAAGTGACTGAGCTTTCTTATATGTACACTCTATAACCTTATCAGATGAATCCTTGTATGAACCCGCGTTCTTGAATGCATCTATAGCCGAATCATACGAGGCTGCATTCATCTGATCCATCCCGGCATTGTAATAACACTGGTCAGCCTTATCAAATGCGTCTGAACTGGTTATTTCATCTGATCTGTCGCTTGCTGAGTCTCCCAGATCTTCGGCTGCCTTCATACTGTTTCCAGATTTTTTATAATAATCTGCAGCTTCAAGATTTCTTCCTTCTTTCTCCAAATCTGCAGCATATCTATAGTAAGCTTCTCCATTTCCCTTGCTATATGAATCCTTAAACTTACCAAGATCCTTATATATCGTGACAGCTTCTTCGACTTTTCCCTGTGTCATCAGATCTTCTGCCTCATTATACTTTCTGAACTTTGGAACATATATTATAGAAAGAACAGCGATTGCACTGACAACAACTATAGGTATCACGATCAATGCCGCTTTTGCTCCCTTACTCATGCCCTTTTTCTCGCCTTTTTTTCTTATCATCACATCAGAGTCATCCGGAATCATCTTTGAGGCGCCCGTACCTGGCATCTGCTGCATCTGTGGGTTTGACTGTCCCGGCACCTGCTGCATCTGCGGGTTTGACTGTCCCGGCACCTGCTGCATCTGTGGGTTTGACTGTCCCGGCACCTGCTGCATCTGTGGGTTTGACTGTCCCGGCATCTGCTGCATCTGCGGGTTTGACTGTCCCGGCATCTGCTGCATCTGTGGATTGACATGTTCCTGCTGAGCTGATGTGAGAACCGTGGTTCCTTCCTCTTCTTCCTGAACCGGATTTATCATAGGAAACTCTTTTCCACATACAGGACATTTTTTAATATTATCTCCCAGTTCACATCCACAATTATCACAATACATAAATATCTCCTCCATTAAGCATGCATATATGTAATCATGCATATATGCACTGTATTAACATAATATCCTCATAATCTCAGCAAAGACCACATGTTCCTTATAACTCCCTGTATCTGCATGACTATGAGTTTGTCTTAAATATAAATTCCTCATTTGAAAGTCGTATCACACTGTTATCAGGTATAGGAACATCCACATTACTATATACCTGTGTTCCATTAAGATAAGTATGGTTTGTTGAATTATTGTCCCTGAGGTAATTAATTCCATTGATACTCGTTATATAGGCATGTCTTCTACTTATAGATTTGTTGCCCGTAACTTTATAATCAACTCCCTGGTCAGCCTTACCTATACAAAATACCTGTTTGGTGATCTGAACCATCTCACCGGTATTTCTTCTCATAAGTGTAGGTGTATGACTACTGACTAAAGTTCTGTTATTAAACAATGTCGTAGGCGGCTCTTCATCAGTCTGTTCACTGAGTCTCTTTGCCTCTTCTGCCTGTCTTCTAGCCAGATCTGCCTGTCTCCTAGCTTCCTCTTCATTCTTTCTTGCAGCAAATTCTGCCTGAATTCTAGCTTCCTCCGCCTGCATCTCCTGCTCTCTGGCGCGTCTTATCTCATCAGCATATTGTGAAGAAGCTTTCTCAGCTCTCTGGCGCTCTTTCATAACTGACTCAAGCATCTTCTGGATCCTAGCCTTCTCCAGGTCATCAAAACTACTCGAATCTCCAGGTCCGTTTTCTCCGTCCTGCACAGCAAGGACAGCAGTTTTTTCGTAATCTCTGGCTTCCGCAGCAACTTTCTGTCTCCATATCTCTGCCTCAACTCTCGCTGCCTCAGCCTTCATCCTATTATCTTCTGCCTGTCTCGCAATATTTGCCTGATATTTTGCCTCTTGTATCTGCTTCTTAGCTTCATTTTCAGCATTTATTCTGGCCTCCTCAGCTTTCTTTGCTGCCTCTTCTGCTTTCTGGATGGCCATCTCTTTACTGTTTACATCTTTATTCTCCTTCAGGACTTCACTTCTTCCCTTTTCACCCTGAATAATGAGCAGCTGACTTGACGCCCTGAGTTCCGATACAAACTCATTAAAATGAAACGCATCAAATTCTCTATGATCGTTAAAATAATCAACTATCTGATTTGCACATTCTATGGCTGGTGTATGTGCAAATACAAATCCAGACAATAGTGCTTTTATAAATTCTCCAATATTTCTTGGTTCAAATCTTGTATCAAGAGGAAGATATAAGAGCTGAACACTGAAATCACTCAACCTTACGAACATATAGTTGCTATCCCAGACAACCTTATCAAATACAAGTCCATTCTGTATTATTGATACCAACTGCTTGCTTATGCTGAATATATATTCTATAAGCTCATCGCGGAATATAGGTTTCTGCATTATCTGCTGAAAACTCATATCTCCATCTATCGAAAATTCCAATTTTCTTTCACCCTTTACAAATATCTCTCTGCACATACTTGTATTTCCAGCAAATGGAACATTAAAAGCGTTGAGTTCATACTTGTTAATAGGTGTCACCTGATCCAGTTTATATTCTATTTTCTTATATTCTTTTAATGCCTGAGTCATATCCTACCTCCCACAAAATTAGCCACTAACACTCTTACAGTATACCAAAATGAAAATGCATATTCAAGATTTTGTATCGTCAGGTTGCATAGTGAGTACTTGAATATCAGTGCACTTTGACGATTCTAAAAAGGAGCAGACACATTAAAATAAATAAAAACCTTGCTATCAAATGATAACAAGGTTTAAATCAGAGGTGCGAGCCGGATTTGAACCGGCGATGACGGTGTTGCAGACCGGGGCCTTACCACTTGGCTATCGCACCATATTATATTGTATGAGAAAACCGATTATATATGTTTTTTTCTCAAGCTCCCCGAGTAGGGCTCGAACCTACAACCCCTCGGTTAACAGCCGAGTGCTCTACCATTGAGCTATCGAGGAATAACGTCTAAATGCATCTCCTATAAAGGAAACGCAGAAGGAGGGATTTGAACCCTCGCACCGCGTAAACGGTCTACACCCTTAGCAGGGGCGCCTCTTCAGCCACTTGAGTACTTCTGCAAAATGCCTAATTATAAATCTCCTACCAAAGAGTATTTAATTTTTGACGCTTGTTTATAATATCAAATTTTCATATCAATGTCAACTACTTTTTTTCTTCAAAAATAATGGGTATACAGAAATTTCTGCATACCCACTATTTTTATGTTTTATATACTACATTAGTATCTTGATGTCCATGAATATGTATACCATGTCTTAGCTGCACTGTACTGCTTATTACCTATCTTTACAACAGGTATTACAAATACACCAAAGTCCTTATATGGCTGAAGACCTGTAATGGTGAAAGATGTGGTTGAAGCACTGAGTGTCTTCTTTGACCAGTGACCACTATCTTTAACTCCACTATCCTTGCTGACATAGATAATATACTTTGTAGCATTTGCTACCTTTGGCCATGTAACTCTTGCTGATGAACCTCTTGCTGATGTGATTTTTACTGCTGCCTCTGGAATAATTGTTGTCATAGCTGACCACTTACTATAACATACAGCCCTGTCATTCTTTATGTAAGATCTTACTCTTACCTTGAATCCCTTATTCTTTATAGCTGCATTTACCTTTGAGTTAGTGATGCTTATATATTTTGATGTGCATGATCCTCCTGAAAGTTTCTTCTTTCCATCAACTGTATATACCTCTACCTGATATCCAGCCGGATATGTATAGTCATTAGGATTGGTATTCCAATATATTGTAGGATAACTCTTAGTGCTGGTTGGAATCCATGACAGATTTCCCTTTGCGCCATTTGCAACATACATAGGTGTTGAAGGCGATGACAATATATATGAGTTTGATGTAGAATATGCCTTTGCAACAAATCCTGACTTTGACTTCTTGTATGGTGTTACTGTTATCTTATAATGCTTACCTGCTGAAGCTGACACTTTTATTGAGTTCTTTGCAATAGCCTTTGAAGCGCCATCATTCTTGCTTACAATATATCCAGATGCACCTGCTGATTTCTTCCATGAAGCAGTAACAGATGTAGGTGTTCCTGCAGTCTGTAAAATATCACTATATTTAATACTTGCAGGGGCTGTAACAACCTGAAGTGCTGAACTTGTAGCATATTTAGTGTAAGTATAATCTGAATTCTGCTTATATGATACAACCTTTACATAATATGATGATCCAGCTGTAAGCTTGCTTAAATATACTTCTCTGAGAGAACTTGGTCTACTACTCTCAGCCTTATATGTTCCGGCTTTTCCAGTCTTTGAATAGTATAAAATGTACCTGTCTGAATCATTAGTTCCACTCCATGAAACCGATACAGAATTTTCTCCGCCCTTAGTCTGCTTTATATTCTTAGCAGCTGCTGATGCTGTTATTGACATTGCAAATATCATTATTGACATAATTGCAAGAAATAACAGTGATTTTCTGAATGATCTTTCTCTTCTCATAAATCTCTCCTTTTCCTAAATCCTTTAATACTCCATGTTTTTTCAGAATCTTCATTATTTGAATCAAGACCATCTGAATCAAGATCATCTGAATCAAGATCATCTGAATCATAATTCAAATACTAATCTGAATCCAAATCAAAAACTGATTTTTTTCTAAATCTTCCCTCGTATTTTAGTTTATTATTTTTATGTATTTTCGTCAATCACATAACATCTGTCATTTTAACCAATTATTTTGTTAATATTTACTATATTTTTCATTCATAAATATATAAATTAACAAATAGTATATTTTTAATAGATTTCTAATCTATCCATGTTATTATTTATCTTTTTCAGCCAGATAATCTTTAACAGCCGTGTCGTACAGATTATTTCCCTCTGAATCTATAACCACTATCGCAGGAAAATTCTCCACCCGCATCTTTCTTATAGCCTCTGTTCCAAGATCATCATAAGCTATAACCTCTGACTCTTTTATACATTTGGAGAGAAGTGCTCCTGCTCCTCCTACCGCTGCCAGATAAACCGCTTTATTCTCTACTATTGCATTTATGACTTCCGGACTTCTCTTTCCTTTTCCGATCATTCCACACAAACCTTTGCTGAGAATAAGCGGGGTATACTTATCCATACGGCTGCTGGTGGTTGGTCCCGCTGAGCCTATGACCTGCCCCGGCTTTGCTGGTGTAGGTCCGAGATAATATATAACATTTCCATTCAGGTCAATTGGTACAATGCCTTTTTCATACAACTCAGTTCCGGATATATCCGCACATCCTGACTCAATAATCGAGTCATACATTCTCTTATGTGCCGCATCTCTTGCACTGTAAACTATTCCATCTATATATACATAATCTCCAGCTTTGAGTTCTTTAACTTCTTCTCTGTCAAATGGTGCTTTTATATGTTTATCCATAATGATCCTTTCCAAATAAATATCCAGATTGTACTGTTCTACAGAACTTTTATAACACGCCTGTTCACATCTTTTGAACTTACAATTATGTGTGTTTGCCAAGTGTTCTACAGAACCCTTGTAACATGCCTGTTCACATGACAGCACATATTCACTGCAAGAGGCATTCCTGCTATATGGGTTGCATATGTTTCTATATTCACTGCAAGCGCTGTAGTCTTTCCGCCCAGGCCTCCAGGTCCTATACCTGTGTTGTTTATTGCCTCAAGAAGTTCACTCTCTATTCTTGCAATATGTTTCTTATCCGAATGTACTCCAACCTTTCTTGTAAGTGCCTTTTTTGCCATCTTTGCAGCAAGTTCAAAGTCACCGCCAAGTCCTACTCCGACAAATACCGGAGGACATGCATTTGGTCCGGCATCTTTAACCGCTTGAATCACTGCCGCCTTTACTCCTTCTTCTCCATCAGCAGGCTTGAGCATATATACTTTACTCATATTCTCACTTCCAAATCCCTTTGGAGCGATGGTTATCTCTATATTCTCACCCGGTACAATATCATAGTGGATTATCGCCGGGGTGTTGTCCTTTGTATTTTCTCTGATAAGTGGATCCTTCACCACAGATTTTCTCAGATATCCATCCGTATATCCCTGCCTCACACCTTCGTTGATCGCATCGGTTATATTCATGCCTTCCACGTGAACATCCTGTCCAACATTCACAAAAAAAACAGCCATTCCAGTGTCCTGACATATTGGGATGTCATTCTCTCTTGCAACATCCAGATTCTCGCACAACTGCCCAAGTATCTGTTTTCCGAGAGGACTATCCTCTGTCTCAACTGAATCTCTGACTGCCTTTTCCATATCATCGGAAAGGTGTACATTTGCCTCTATACACATCTCCCTGACATTTCTAGTAATTTCTTCTGCTGTTATAATTCTCATCTCTTCACCGCCATTTTATATTTGTAAAATCTGAAAATGCATTAGCATTCAATCATCCAGAAAAGTATCATCATTCTTTTTATAATTAGGATCTTTTCTATTCATAAAGTACTTATATATACACAATGTAATGGTAAATATAGCAACCACTATCACCATGGCTACGAGTATGTAAATTATGTTCATTATACTGTAAGACCACTCCGAAGCTTTTCTGGTACTGTTGAATATCTGATCCAGCTGTCCTTCCGTTGTGGCTTCCGTAATCGATGATGCAGCCTTATTTACTGAATCTATAATACCAATGTCACTTGAAATAAAATATGACAATATGCCTTTCATTCTTATTACCCCCAACTGTTTATCTATAATAAAAATTATACCTGCTCCCATTAAAAATAATTATATCATAACCGTTATATGCGTACAATCAGCAAAAGGGTGTATTGCCTTAATTTTGACAATACACCCTTTTATTACTTTTAGATATTTTTAATTTTATCTATCAATCTGTATTATTTATTACTGATCTGTTTCATCTGAATCTGTATTTTATTCATCTTCAGACTCATTGTCATCAAAATCTGTATTTTCATCTACTGTATTTTCATCTACTGTATTTGAATCTATCATATTTGAGTCTGTATCTTGTACATCACCATCCGCTGTATCGGTGCTTTCAGATTCTTCACTTTCTTCATTTACATCTTCATCCGCAGATTCTTCTTCATTGCTTCTTGCCAGCTTAGCTACAGATGCAACAAATGCACCATTGCCAACATTCATAAGCTTGACTCCCGATGTAATTCTGCCAATGACTGTTATATCAGAGCAATGCATTCTTATCATGATTCCCTCGTTGGTCATCATCATGATATCGTGATCATTTGTAACTGCTTTTGCACTTACTATATCACCTGTCTTTTTGGTTATCTTGTAACACTTGACACCCTTGCCGCCTCTCATCTGAGGAGAAAATTCTGACAGTTCAGTTCTCTTACCCATACCGTTTGCTGTTACAAAGAGAATCTCTTCTCCCTGAACATCCAACTGCATAGCGATAACTTCATCACTCTTATCACATCTGATTCCACGCACACCCATGGATGTACGTCCAGTATCTCTCACACAGTTCTCATTGAACCTGATGCACATTCCCTTCTTTGTCACAAGGAAAATATCATTTTCTCCGCTGGTTGCCTTTACCTCTATGAGTTCATCCCCATCATTCAGTGTTATAGCCGCCAGACCTGTCTTTCTGATATTTTCAAATGCTTCTATCTTTGTTTTTTTGACTATTCCATTCTTTGTAGCCATAATAAGGTATCTCTTGTCAAAGCCTGCTATAGGTATGATAGCTGTTACCTTTTCGTTTGGAAGAAGCTGGAGAAGATTTACTATGGCAACTCCTCTTGCGTTACGTCCTGATTCTGGTATCTCATATCCCTTCATCCTATACACTCTTCCCATGTTGGTGAAGAACATTATGAAATTATGGGTATTTGTCAGGAATATCTCATCAATGATATCGTTATCGATGATATTCATTCCCTTTATTCCCTTACCACCTCTGTTTTGTACCTTGAATGTATCCTTTGGCATTCTCTTGATATATCCAAGCTTTGTCATGGAGATAACTATCTCTTCTCTCTTGATGAGCTCCTCGTCTGTTATATCATCTGAGTATGCTGATATTGACGTTCTTCTCTCATCTCCGTACTTATCTGCTATCGCAGCAAGCTCTGTCTTGATAACACCGAGAAGCTTGTTCTTATCAGCAATTATTGCTTTATACTCTTCTATCTTAGCCATGAGTTCATTATATTCATTCTCTATCTTCTCTCTCTCCAAACCTGTAAGAGCACGAAGCTGCATATCAACTATGGCATTTGCCTGAATCTCAGTAAGTTCAAATCTTTCAATGAGTCTTGTCTTTGCCTCTCTAACGTTCTTTGAACTTCTGATGATCGATATTACCTCATCTATGTTATCCAAAGCTATGAGGTAACCTTTTAATACGTGAACTCTGCTCTCAGCCTTATCGAGATCATATTTTGTTCTTCTTAAAACCACATCTTCCTGATGCTTCAGATAGTATGTGAGCATATCCTTTAGATTGAGTATCTTAGGAACTCCATCTACAAGTGCAAGCATAATACATCCAAATGTATCCTGAAGCTGAGTATGCTTGAAAAGCTGATTGAGTATTACATTTGCATTTACATCCTTTCTAAGTTCAATGACAACTCTCATTCCTTCTCTTGACGACTCATCTCTTATATCTGTGATTCCATCTATTCTCTTATTTTTTACAAGATCTGCTATATTCTTTATGAGAAGAGATTTATTAACCATATATGGAAGTTCGGTTACAATAATGCGGTGTTTTCCGTTATTCATTGTTTCGATTTCTGTGACAGCACGTACTTTTATCTTACCTCTTCCGGTTTTGTATGCATCACTTATCCCCTGTCTTCCCAGTATCTGGGCACCTGTAGGAAAATCAGGTCCCTTCACTATCTCCATCAGTTCATCTATGTCTGTTTCACGGCCTTCTTCAACTCTGTTATCAATAATTCTGATGGCTGCATTGATGGTTTCCTTTAAATTATGTGGTGGAATATTGGTAGCCATACCTACTGCTATACCTGATGTACCATTTACCAATAGGTTAGGATAACGTGATGGAAGTACCACAGGTTCACTCTCTGTTCCATCAAAGTTATCTATAAAATCAACTGTATTTTTACCGATATCAGCCATCATCTCCGTAGATATCTTGGAAAGTCTTGCCTCTGTATATCGCATAGCAGCTGCATGGTCGCCATCCACAGAACCGAAGTTTCCATGTCCATCAACAAGCGGATATCTTGTATTCCATTCCTGAGCCAGTTTTACAAGTGCTTCATATATTGAACTATCACCATGTGGATGATATTTACCCATTGTATCACCGACGATACGGGCACACTTACGATGTGGCTTGTCAGGTCCATTTTTAAGTTCATTCATAGAATGAAGTATTCTTCTCTGAACAGGCTTAAGTCCATCTCTTACATCCGGAAGTGCTCTTGCTGCTATAACACTCATGGCATAGTCTATGTATGAACGCTCCATTGTTTTTTTCAGACCAACTTCATCTATTTTATCAAAAATCTTATCGTCATCCATTTTTTAGATTTTCCTTTCTCTCGATATTTTATTTATACATCGAGATTCTTTACATACTTGGCATTTGTCTCTATAAATTCACGACGTGGCTCAACCTTATCACCCATGAGCACATTAAATGTCATATCTATTTCTGACTCGTCATCATCATCGATGGCTACACGAAGAAGAATTCTTTTCTCAGGATCCATGGTTGTCTCCCAGAGCTGTTCTGCATCCATCTCACCAAGACCTTTGTATCTCTGTATCTTATTATTCTGGTCTCTTCCAACTTCATCAAGGATATTGTTTAGTTCATCATCACTGTATGCATACCATTCCTTCTTGTTTTTTTCCAGCTTGTAGAGAGGAGGCTGTGCCAGATATACATGCCCCTTTCTGATAAGATCAGGCATGAATCTGTAGAAGAATGTAAGCAGCAATGTTGCAATATGAGCTCCATCCACATCGGCATCAGTCATGATTATTATCTTGTTATATCTAAGTTTGTCTATATTAAAATTCTCATGGATACCAGTTCCAAATGCAGTGATCATAGCTTTGATCTCTTCATTTCCGAGTATCCTGTCAATTCTTGCCTTCTCAACATTCAGTATCTTACCACGAAGTGGAAGTATCGCCTGAGTTGCTCTTGATCTTGCTGTCTTGGCTGAACCACCGGCAGAATCTCCCTCGACTATATAGATTTCACAGTTCTTTGGATCCTTGTCAGAACAATCTGCAAGCTTTCCAGGAAGTGCCATGTTGTCTGAAAGATTTGCCTTTCTTGCAACATCCCTTGCCTTTCTCGCTGCGATTCTCGCTCTCTGTGCAAGTGCCGCCTTATTAACAATTATCTTAGCAGTCTGAGGATTCTGTTCAAGATAATATGTGAGCTGCTCTGTAACAACACTCTCAACAGCTGGTCTTGCCTCAGAATTTCCAAGCTTCTGCTTTGTCTGACCCTCAAACTGTGGATCACTTATCTTTATTGAAACTATAGCTGCAAGTCCCTCTCTGAGATCATCTCCAGACAGATTGTCATCCTTTTCTTTTATGATGTTATTCTTTCTGGCATAGTCATTGAACACCTTTGTTATAGCTGACTTAAATCCTGTCAGATGTGTTCCTCCCTCAGGTGTGTTGATATTATTTACAAAGCTGTATGTCGATTCATTGTATGAATCATTGTGCTGAAGTGCAACCTCTACACTGATTCCATCTCTCATACCCTCACAATATATAACCTCATTGTACAGAGGATCTCTATGTCTGTTCAGATATGAGACAAATTCCTTGATACCACCCTCATAGTGGAATGATCTTACCTTTTCAGGTGTAATTCTCTTATCCGTAAGTGATATCTTAAGTCCCTTTGTAAGAAATGCCATCTCGCGAAGTCTGTTTCTGAGAATATCGTAATCATATACATTATCCTCAAATATAGTATGATCAGGTAAAAATGTAACCTTGGTTCCTGATGCCCCTTCAGGTGCATCACCAATAACCTTAAGCTTATACATTACCTTTCCCTTTTCATACCTCTGTTTATATATCTTTCCATCCCTTGTTATTTCTACCTCAAGCCATGTTGAGAGTGCATTTACTACTGATGCACCAACACCGTGAAGTCCTCCGGATACCTTGTATCCTCCACCGCCGAACTTACCACCGGCATGAAGTATGGTAAATACAACCTCTACAGCAGGAATTCCCTGTTTTTTGTGTATTCCAACCGGAATTCCTCGTCCATCATCGACAACTGTTATGGAGTTATCCTCGTTTATATATACCTGAATGTGGGTACAATATCCAGCCAGAGCCTCATCTACAGAATTGTCAACTATCTCATATACGAGATGGTGAAGTCCAGTGGAAGAGGTACTTCCTATGTACATACCAGGTCTTTTTCTGACTGCTTCCAGTCCCTCCAGAACCTGTATCTGTTCTGCTCCATAATTATCATTTTCCATTGTTACTCTTCCTCCGTTCTTACCCTGGTGGCCGTTCCATCCACCACACTATAAACATTGTTTATTATTACCTGCTCTTTTATAAATTCATCATAACCAGTACAAGTTATAATTGTCTGAATATCTTTTATCTCATCAATCAATGCGTTTCTTCTGTCAGTATCCAATTCACTCATGACATCATCCAGAAGCAATATGGGATTATCATTGATTATCTTTTTTACAAGTTTTATCTCCGCCATCTTGAGTGAAAGTGCAACGGTCCTCTGTTGTCCCTGTGAACCATACTTTCTCGCATCTATGCCATTTATGAGAAAACTTATATCATCCCTGTGTGGACCAACCTGTGTACTGGAATACCTCATGTCTGTTTCAAGTTTTTCCTGGAGAACTTCTTCAAATTTATCCTCATTCACGTTGTATTCATAAACAATCTCAAGCTTTTCCCTGCCGCCGGTAAGTCTGTTATGAATCTCACCGATGATATCATTCATCATCTCTATAAAATTTCTTCGCTCTTTTATGATTCTGGAACCATAATCCACCAGCTGCATATTCCACACATCCAGTGTATCTATGAGACTTTTGTTATAATATATCTGTTTTAACAAATTATTACGCTGATTGAGTATCTTATTGTACGATGCCAGATTTTGATAATACAGCCTGCTTATCTGGCACAATTCAAGATCCATAAATCTTCTTCTCTCTGCCGGCCCATTTTTTATGATTGACAGATCCTCCGGGGAAAAAAATATAACGTTGAGAAGTCCATACAATTCCGCAGCCCTTTTTATGGCAATTCCATCAATAGCCACTCCCTTATTTTTATTTTTTCTTAGGTGCATGTCTATTTTATGAGATATTTCTCTTTTTTGAATAAATAATCTTATATGACTTTCGTCTTCACCGATTTTTATTATATCTCTATCTTTTGTTCCCCTATGAGACTTTGTGGTGGCTGCCATGTATATAGATTCAAGAATATTAGTTTTTCCCTGAGCATTATTGCCATAGAGAATATTTGTATTTTTTCCAAATTCTACTTTTACCTGTCTGTAATTTCTATAATTGTTAAGTTCTATAGACTCTATATACATATTTCTCACCAACTGCTCTGGTAATATAGATAATTACTTCTGGATACTTATCTTATCACCATCAAATTCTACTTCATCTCCGTCGTAAAGCTTTCTTCCACGTCTGGTCTCAACCTCTCCGTTTACCACAACCAGACCCTGAACTATATACTCTTTAGCCTCAACTCCGGATTCAACCAGCCCTGCAGCTTTAAGTGCCTGACCAAGTTTTATAAATTCATCTCTTAATTTAATTATCTCCATCTTATCTTATTTCCTTATCTTTTTTCCTTATCTCTTTTTCTTATCTATCCACTTATCTGGTTAATTTTGTTCACTTTTTTACTCAAAATTTGATTATCTATTTGTTCATTTCTCTGTTCAAATGATAATCAAGATTTTATTCTTCATTGATACCCATTGGAAGAATCAGATAAATATAGCTTTCTGCATCATCTTTGATGACACATGGAGATTTTGTATTATTGAAATAAACTGTAACATTCTCATCATCTATAACTTTCAATGCATCCATGATAAGTTTAGGATTAAATCCTATTACAAGATTATTTCCCTCTTTATCAATATCTATCTCTTCGTTCAAAGAACCGTTCAGTGAACTAAGTTTTAAACCAAGAGTATGATCTTCAATGTTTAGCCTGATTGGCTTTTTGTCAGAATCCTTTATATAGATAGTTGATCTATCCAAACTGTCAAGAAACTCTTTTTTATTAATTCTCATCTTTATCTGATAATCGACTGAGAGCATATGACTTATTCTGAAATACTCACCCTCTATAAGACGAGATACAACTTTTGTGTTATCAAATTCAAACTGTATATTATTATCACTGAAATAGATATTTACCGGATCATCAACTCCACCGTTCATTATCTTACTTAAGTCGCTGAGTGACTTTCCAGGAACAACTACTTTAATATCAGAATTGTCACCCTTAAGATCTATATATCTGATTGATATTCTGTGTCCATCAAGAGATACTACACTGAGTCTGTTATTTGATACTTCAAATAACTCACCTGTCATGAGCTTATTATTCTCATTGTCTGATATTGAAAAAATAGTCTGCTTTATTACTTCCTTAAGTATAAACTGTGAAATTGTAATACATTTGTCCTTTGATACAACAGGAAGACTTGAAAAATCATTTCCTGATTTACCATAGATATCATGCTTGTTCTTTTCACACATTATAGTAGTCTTGTTTTCCTTATCACTTTGGAGAACTATCTCACTCTCAGGAAGCTTTCTTATAAGATCTGAAAAAAGCTTAGCTTCAAGAGCAACTTTACCTTCTTCTATCACTGTACCATCTATATAACTTTCTATTCCTATCTCCATATCATTGGCAGTAAGCTTGATAACTCCACCTACGGCTTCAACAAGTATACAAGATAATATGGGATGAGTTGTTTTATTAGATACGGCTTTTGAAACTATATTAATTCCTTCAATTAGATTTCTTTGACTTACAGTAATCTTCATTGTAAGTAAAACTCCTTTCATATCTCAGATTTGATTGTAAATGTAAAAGATTGTGTTGATAAACAAATCAACGTGCAGTGCCATGTATATATTAATTAAACAAAATAGAAGTAGTAGTAGTAGTAGTTTTGATAGTGTTGAAACATCAAAATGCCCTTTAAAATCAATGGTTTGACAATTATGTGTCCATGTTAATAATCTTTTTGAACGTGTTTATAAATCATGTAAATATCAACATCCTAAAATCAATAAAAATTCTATGATTTTTATTATCAGGTATTTAACAACATCTAACAAACATAAAATAAAAAAATATAAACAACTTATACATGGTAGGTTATCCACAATTATTAACAAAAAAATGAAAAAATGTGGATAATTATCATTCAACATCTATCATAATTACATTAATAATTTTATTTTCATTATATTTTATTTTTGAGGATTGAGTTTTTTTATGATAACATCAACCATCTCTGCAAATTCAGGGTCCTTATCGATCTTATCTTCAACCTTTTGAATATTACTGTGAACGGTTGAGTGATCTTTACCTCCAAACGCATCTCCTATACTCTTCAATCCTTTGTCAGTAAATTTTCTACATAGATACATAGATATCTGACGTGCATTGGCAATGTCCTGACTTCTTTTTGTTGATTTGATATCATTTACTGATATGTTAAGGTGCTCGGACACTGTATTGATTATAAGATCAGGGGTGATGGTTATCTTCTCATCCTTTGATATAAAATCTTTAAGAACATTTTTTGCCAGTTCATCTGTAAGTTTTATATCTCCAAGTTCAGAGTAAATACTGAGCTTGTTGAGTGCTCCCTCCAGTTCCCTTACATTGTAAGTTATATTATTGGCAATATATTCAAATATAGATTCGCTGATATTCTTAAGTCCCTTCATCTCAGCTTTGTTTTTAAGGATAGCCATACGGGTTTCGTAATCAGGGGCATGTATATCAATAGGAACACCCCATTCAAATCTTGAACGAAATCTCTCATCTAATGATTTAATCTCTTTTGGAGGTTTATCGGATGAAAGAATTATCTGTTTTCCTTTGTCATGGAGAGCATTAAAAGTATCGAAAAACTCCTGCTGTGTACTTTCCTTTCCTATTAAATACTGTATATCGTCTATAAGCAGAACATCAACAGTTCTATATTTATTACGAAATTCTTCGGTTTTATTCTTTGCAATGGCTTCAATTATTTCGTTTGTAAATTTGTTAGAAGGTACATAGAGAACCTTCATATTATTATTGTGCTGAAGTATGTAATGCGCGATAGACTGCATAAGGTGAGTCTTTCCAAGACCTGAACCTCCATACAGAAAAAGAGGGTTAAACTTGTCCTGTCCAGGTGAATCAGCAACTGCAAGACATGTTGCATGTGCATGCTTATTACTTTCTCCTACAATAAAATTTTCAAATGTATAGTCTGGACGAAGATTGCTCTTACTGATCAACTCATTGTAATCTTCTGTGTAAGTAGGCATCTTTTCCTCTTCTTTCATAATGCTTTCAAGGGTAAATATGACCTGAATAGAATCGTCCTGAAAAAGTTCTCTGAGAACGGTTTCAAGATAAATATCGAATAACTTTTTTTTGAGAAATTCAATGCCCCTTTGACCATATTTTTCATCCAAAGTGAAATATACCTTGTTATCTTCAACAGAGTAAACTTTTAGAGGCTTTATCCATGTGTGAATCATAATATGAGAAATGCCATGCTCATTCTCAAGAATATCTAATATATTATTCCACTTGGCTAAAATTGCGTCTTTCATTGTAAAAAACCTTCCTCAAAAAATATTTCTTCCTATTATTAATAATACTAATATATTTTATAATAAACATAGTGCTATTTCAAGCATATTAAGCCTAAAAACTTTTAAATTAGTCTTGTTTTCATTTTTTGATATTCTACGGTTAGGTACACGTAATATGGGTAAAAATTCGAATAACAAAAAAATACAGCTTATGCTTAATTTTGTAAAAATATAATAAACATCAGGTGTTGATAACTATGTGGATAAAGTTGATAAGATAAATCCATAATAATTATTATGTTAATAACGCCAAAAATGAGAAAAAATATATATAAACATATAAAACCTTGAAAAAACAAGGATTTTTATGAATTATCAAAAAAATAAATAACAGTTATCAACAAGTTAATAACATTTTGTTGATAACATTATGTAAATAAGAAAAATGATGATTAGAAAAAAGTGAAAATGTTGAATATTGCTTAAAATTTATTCAAAAATAGTAGTTATGTAAATAGTTATGTAGTAATAAACAAATACTTATAAACAGCAAAAAACCTAGTAAAATAGCCGTTTTTTAAAAATGAATCAAATGAAAACAAATAATTATCCACAAGTTAACAACAAATTGTTGATAACATTATGTAAAGCAAATAAATAATATGATTAAAAAAAAGTGAATAATATCTACAAACACAACATTTTGTGATTAATAATATTGTGTACACCAAAATGATTTCAGAAAACTTGTCACCTTTACCTAATAAAGGCTGAAAACCTTATAAAATCTAGCAAAAACGGCAAAAAACACTTGACTGACATGGTGCTTTTATTTATAATAGGCAGGTAAATTTGTAAAGAAGGAGGTGTTTTGTAATGAAGATGACATTCCAGCCTAAGAAGAGACAGAGATCTAAGGTTCACGGCTTTAGAAAGAGAATGAGTACTGCTAATGGCAGAAAGGTACTGGCCGCTAGAAGAGCTAAGGGAAGAAAGAAATTATCAGCGTAAGGTCACATGGTTGTGACCTTTTTTTATAGTATATGAAACATAACGCGCTGAGCACTTTCAGTATATATGTATATTTGTGAGTGGTATGTGTTTTATATATGATGGTCACAGCAACAGTTTTTCTAATAATCAAAGTTTCGGTGGTTACACAATGAGTAAAGTAATTTCATTAAAAAACAGCAGAGAGTTTGGCAGTGTTTATAACACAAGAAATTCGGTAGCCAATAAATATTTAGTTATGTATCTGAGAAGCAACGGCTTAGATTACAACAGACTCGGAATCTCTGTTAGTAAGAAAGTTGGTAACAGTGTGGTAAGACACAGAGTAACCAGATTGATTAGAGAAGCTTATCGATTAAACAGAGCAAATATTGATGTTGGCTATGACATAGTTATAGTAGCCAGGCCGGCATCAAAGGATAAAAAATGTCAGGACATTGAGAGTGCTTTGATGCATTTGTGTGGATTAAAAAAGATAAGCCACATAGGGTAATAAGATGAAAAAAATATTTATAGGTTTAATCAGATTTTACAGGAAGTATTTGTCACCACTTAAGGGACATGCTACCTGCAAGTATTTTCCTACTTGTTCGCAGTATGCAATTGAGGCTATCGAAAAGTATGGAGTTTTAAAAGGTGGTCTCCTTGCAGTATGGAGGATACTTAGATGCAATCCTTTTTCAAAAGGAGGATATGATCCAGTTCCATAAAGGAGAAAATTATGTTTCTAACAAGAGAAGATGGTATGATACTCGGACCAGTCTGTTGGCTGCTTGGTAAGATATTCAATTGGATTTATATGTTCGTTGGATTTTTAGGAAGCCATATGGGATTCACATATGTAAATCTCAGCGTATGTGTTATTTTGTTTACATTTGTACTGAGAGGTGCACTGTTCCCACTTTATTTCAAACAGCAGAGATCAAGTAAGATCATGAGTTTCATCCAGCCTGAGATTGCTAAGGCAACAAAGAAATATAAAGGCAAGACTGATCAGGAATCTGTGATGAAACAGCAGCAGGAAACTCAGAGAATCCAGAAGAAATATGGTGTCAGCATGGCATCAGGATGTCTGACTTCACTTATACAGTTACCTATATTTTACGGTCTGTACAGAGTTATCCAGAACATACCTGCGTATGTTCCATCAATGACAAAGACCTACGGAAAGATTGTAGAGATACTGAGTACTAAGACAGATTATGTCAAGGCTATAAGTGATGTAGCAGGTGAATCGAAGGTAAGCACAGTTACAATGGCATTGAAACAGATGGGTGATGATCCTACAAAGAATCAGATCATTGATGTGCTTGATAAGTTTTCTAAGAGTGATTGGGATAAGCTGATAGCTAATCTTGATCTTACAGGTAATGCTGATCTCGCAAGCTATGTTGATCAGTTCCACAACATGAATCAGTTTTTGTTTGGATTAAATATTGCAGATGCGCCGGGATGGAAACTTTCAATAGCTTTGATAGTTCCTATTGCCTCTGCTCTCCTGCAGTTCTTACAGACAAAGATATCCATGAAGTCATCACAGAACAGCAACATGGATAGCAATCAGCAGACAGCCAACAACATGATGAAGGGTATGATGTACTACATGCCTATCATGTCACTTATATTCTGTATAACACTTCCTATAGCTATCGGTCTTTACTGGATAGTTGGTTCTGTTATTATGATAATATCTCAGCTCATAGTTGATGCTTATTATAATCATCAGGATAAGGATGAGCTGCTTGCAAAGTGTGCTGAAAAGGCTGCTAAAAAGCAGGCAAAGAAGAAGAATCCGGATAAAAAGTCATTCTATGAAAGAATGATGGATGCTCAGAATGGCAATACATCAACAGATAATAGCCAGTCAGAGAATATCAACAAGATGGCTTCTTCAAGACTTAAGAGCTATGTCAATCCAGCACATTCAGTTAATGTTGATGGTGATGACATAGAGAAGAAAAAGAATGTTACTTATAAACCAGGCAGTATAGGATCAAAAGCAAATATAATGCTTAAGTATCAGAACAATAGCAATGATAAGGGAGGAAATAAATAATGGAATTCGTTGAATTCAAAGGTAAGACTAAAGATGAAGCCCTTATGCAGGCCAGTGTTGAGCTTGGAGTACCTAGTACAGATCTTGAGTACGAGGTAGTTAGTGAAGAAACTAAGGGATTTCTTGGTATAGGTTCTAAACCTTGTATAATAAAGGCAAGACGCAAGAAGACATTTATCGATGAGATAAGAGAATATCTTGAAAGTCTTTTCAAAGCAATGGACATCGATACAGAGATTCAGATGGAATTTGATGAGACAGAGAATGTGCTCTCAATCAATCTTGAAGGTCCTGAGATGGGTATACTCATAGGTAAGCGTGGACAGACTCTGGATGCGCTTCAGTATATTATAAGTCTTGCAGTAAACAAGAAGAGTGAATCATATATCAGAGTTAAACTTGATACAGAAAACTACAGAGCAAGACGTAAAGAGACTCTTGAGAATCTTGCAAAGAATATTGCATTCAAGGTAAAGAGATCAAAGAGATCATTTGCACTTGAGCCAATGAACCCATACGAGAGAAGAATCATCCATGCAACTCTTCAGAATGACAAGTATGTGTCAACAAGAAGTGAAGGTGAGGAGCCTTATCGTAAGGTTATAGTTTATCTGAAAAAGAAAGAAAAATAATTTAAGTAATTTGCAAATGTGATATTTATTATATTTACGTGAGCAGATTACAGTATAAGAATACAGGTTGTGTAATTATGCATGACCTGTATTTTTTTATAAAAAAAATGGGTGGAAAATGATATACATATGATGTAAACTACATAGGAGTATATTAACTTATTGAAAAAAAGGATAATGAGATAAATGTTTAAGGAAGATACTATCGCTGCCATTACTACAGGAATGACAAATGCGGGTGTGGGAATAATCAGAATAAGCGGTGACCAGGCATGTGAGGTTGCAGATAAAGTGTTTCATGCTGAAAACAAAGAAAAACAAGCTTCTAATATGAAGTCTTATACCGCTGCATTTGGAAAAGTATATGACGGTGAAGAAATCATAGATGAAGCTATACTTCTGGTTATGAAGGCACCACATACATATACATGTGAGGATGTATGTGAACTTCAATGTCATGGTGGTATAGTGGTGCTCAGAAAAATTCTTGATATTGTACTTAAGAATGGAGCTAGAGCTGCAGAGCCGGGAGAATTTACAAAGAGAGCATTTCTTGGTGGTCGAATAGACATGTCCCAGGCAGAGTCTGTAATGAGCCTTATAAATGCGAAAAATGATTTTGCAGCAAAAACTTCCGTAGATCAATTACAGGGACGACTCAGAGATTCTATAGTAGATATGAGAGAAAAAATACTGTATAATGTCGCATTTATTGAATCTGCATTGGATGACCCTGAACATTATAGTCTTGAAGGTTTTCCACAAAAACTTCGTGTAATTGTGAATGATATATTGGAAAAGGTAAAAAAACTTCTGAAAACATTTGACAACGGAAAAGTGTTATCTGAGGGAATAAATACGGTCATAGTTGGAAAACCGAATGCTGGAAAGTCGTCACTTCTCAATATGTTTGTAGGTGAAGACAGGGCAATCGTCACAGATATGGCAGGTACAACGAGAGATACTCTGTCAGAAACGGTAAATATAAGAGGTATAACACTAAATATTATAGATACCGCCGGTATAAGGGATACAGATGATATTGTTGAAAAAATAGGAGTTGATAAGGCAATTGAATCTGTAGATAAAGCTGATCTTATACTTTATGTGGTGGATGGATCGATAGATCTTGATGAGAATGATTACAGAATCATAGATAAGATAAGGGATAAGAATGTAATAGTTATCATCAATAAATCTGATCTTGAAATAAAAGTAGATAAAGAAGTAATAGAAAAATATTTAGATAAAGATATTATACAGCTGTCAGCGATGACGGGTGATGGAAGCGAAGAACTATATGATATGCTCAATAAGATGTTTTTTGAAGGAAATCTGTCTTATAATGATCAGTTGTATATAACTAATGCACGTCATAAAAATGAACTTGTGTATACAAAAAATGCCCTTGATAAGGTTATTGAAAGCATAGATATTGGCATGGAGGAAGACTTTTTCTCTATAGATATGATGGATGCTTATGAACATCTTGGATTAATAATTGGAGAGACTGCAAGGGATGATCTCGCCGACAAGATATTTAAGGATTTTTGTATGGGAAAATAAAGCTAAAAGTAATCGTTATTACTTTGGGAGGATAATAAAATGCCTGTTTTGGATGAAGAATATGATGTTGTGATCGTAGGAGCGGGACATGCTGGATGCGAGGCAGCTCTTGCCAGTGCAAGACTGGGACTTAATACTATTATATTTACCGTAAGTATGGACAGTGTGGCCATGATGCCATGTAATCCTAATGTTGGTGGAAGCTCAAAGGGACATCTTGTAAGAGAAATAGATGCTCTTGGAGGAGAGATGGGAAAAAATATAGATAAGACATATATTCAATCCAAAATGCTCAACTCATCAAAAGGACCAGCAGTTCATTCACTGAGAGCACAGGCTGACAAGGCAAACTATTCCAGAATGATGAAATATACTCTGGAAAATACGGATAATCTTACACTTAGACAGGCTGAAGTATCTGAAATTATAGTTGAAGATGGAATTGTAAAGGGTGTAAAGACATTTTCAGGAGCTATATATAGATCAAAGGCAGTGGTATTGTGTACGGGAACATATCTGAAAGCCAGATGTATATACGGAGATGTTGTATACCATACGGGACCAAACGGACTCATGGCTGCCAATTATTTATCTGATTCTATGGCGGAGGCAGGAATAAATATACGAAGATTTAAGACGGGAACACCTGCAAGACTTGATAAGAGAACTATAGATTTTTCACAGATGGAAGAACAAAAGGGCGATGAAAAAGTAGTTCCTTTTTCATTTACCAATACGGAAGCTGATATAAAAAGAAAACAGATATCATGCTGGCTTTGCTATACAAATGAGAAAACACATGAGATCATAAGGGAGAATATCGACAGATCACCGTTATTCTCAGGAGTAATTGAAGGAACAGGACCAAGATATTGCCCTTCTATAGAAGATAAAGTTACGAAGTTTCCAGATAAGAACAGACATCAGATTTTTATTGAACCTGAAGGTGAATTTACAAATGAGATGTACATGGGTGGAATGAGTAGTTCATTGCCTGAAGATGTTCAGTATGAGATGATACACAGCATGAAAGGCCTTGAAAATGCAAAAATAATACGAAATGCATATGCTATTGAATATGACTGCATAAATGCAATAAACCTCAAGCCTTCATTGGAATTTAAGTCTATATCAGGACTGTTTGGAGCTGGACAGATAAATGGAAGTTCTGGATATGAGGAGGCTGCGGCACAGGGACTCATGGCTGGAATAAATGCTGCAAGAAAAATTCAAGGAAAAAATCCGGTGGTTTTGGATAGATCACAGGCTTATATAGGGGTTCTCATTGATGATCTTGTCACAAAGGAGACATCAGAGCCATATAGAATGATGACATCCAGAGCAGAATACAGACTTTTGCTCAGACAAGACAACGCGGATCTAAGACTCACAGAAATAGGTCATGAAATAGGTCTTATAGATGATGAAAGATATTCTAAATTTATTTTGAAAAAGAGTCAGATAGAGAAAGAGATAGAGAGATTGGAAAATACAATGGTTGGTGCCAATTCCACTATCCAGAGGTTTCTTGAGAGTAAGAACAGTACAGGACTTAAGACTGCTGCATCTCTGGCTGAATTGATAAGGAGACCTGAGTTATCGTACGAAGCGATTGAAGCAATAGATGAAGGACGAGAAAAATTTTCTGATGACGTTATAGAACAGATAAATATCACAATAAAATATAAGGGATATATAGACAGACAGAATCAACAAGTTCATCAATTTAAAAAATTGGAAGGAAAGAGGCTGCCTGAGGATATAGATTATGGACAGATAGATAATCTCAGACTTGAGGCAAGACAGAAACTTTCAAAGATACGACCGGAAAATATTGGACAGGCGTCAAGAATATCGGGAGTTTCGCCTGCAGATATATCAGTATTACTTGTATATCTTAAAATGAAAGAGAGAATTTCAGAATAAGATTAATTAGGAGATAAGTTACATGGAGAAACTTAAGAGTATAACAGCACAGTTTGGTCTTGAACTTAGCGACAGACAGATACATCAGTTTGAAAGATATTATGAATTACTTGTAGAGTGGAATAGTTTCATGAATCTTACGGCCATAACAGAAAAAGATGATGTAATAGTAAAGCATTTTGCGGATAGTTTATTGTTATATAAATATAAAAAACTTCATGATAACATAAGATTGATTGACGTTGGGACAGGAGCTGGTTTTCCTGGAATACCACTAAAAATTGCCTTTCCGGAGATAAATGTAACTTTGATGGATTCGCTTAATAAGAGATTAAACTTTTTAAATGAAGTAATAAAAGAACTTGAACTTGATAATGTTGACACAGTGCATGCACGTGCTGAAGATGGTGGCAGAAATCCAATTTACAGAGAACAGTATGATTTAGTAGTATCCAGAGCGGTCGCTAATTTATCGACTCTTTCAGAATGGTGTCTGCCATTTGTGAGAGTTGGAGGTTATTTTATTCCATATAAGTCAAATGCACTAAGCGATGAAATGAATAATGGTAAAAAGACAATAAGAATTCTTGGAGGTCAGGTGGAGAATATATTTAATACAACTATTCCGGATACTGATAATCAGCGAAGTTTTGTGTTCGTGAAGAAAATAAGCAAGACTGACAAGAAATATCCAAGAAAACCCGGAGCATCCAAGAAACCTATAGTATAGTTTATATTTGTAGTTTATATTTGCAGTATTGGATTGTATGGAGCAATCGCATTTGAAAACATTATGCACAGTGGTTGTGTGTTTCTGGTGAAATCGCCCCCCTCGCATGGGTCCATCTTTATGAAAAATAGTATAAAAAAACAGCCTACAAAAGGCTGTTTTTTTATATAGAAGAACTTGAGGATTTCATATGCCTCTTCTCTTTTCTTTTTTCCCGGATATCTTCCTGTTTCTGTTTAATTGCTTCTATTCCCGCTTTGTCGATTGGTTTAATAGTTTTTTGAACGTAGTATTTATTGGATAACGGTTTGAATTTTATCTTTCCACAGAAATATCCATGTATCCAACATTTTCCAACACACATATACGATGAAGGGCTATTGGCAAACCAGTCAATACAGGTTTTTACTTTTTTACTGTTGCATTTGTAACATCTGATCTCAGTTACTTTTTTATCATCAAGAGCAACATGTTTATTATTAAAAGTTCTTGAAATATATTCATATTGATTATTATGAGATTCCTCAATTTCCTCAGATTTATCTTTTGGAGTTATATATAAATCAAAACTATATAATTGATTTATATTTTTTGCCCTCATTTCTTTCATGACAAGTGCAGTATATCTTGCGTCATTGAGAGCTGTGTGGAATGGCTCATTTTCAGGAATATGCATTTCACTTACTGCTTTTTCAAGTTTGCTCATGGTTTGTGACGAACCTGAATGGTTAGTAACATTCGCATATATACTTTGGAGATTCAAAAACTTCAATGGTCTTGGGAGCTTGTCCATATAGTAGAAATCCATATTGGTTTGTAGTTCTGTAAGATCCATTGGTCCCCAAGTGCAGAATATGTAATTATCTCCACACCATTCAAAAAATTCTGAACATACTTCTTTGAATCCTCTTCCTTTATTTAGGTCATTCTCATCATAGTTCAGAATTGTTCTGATCTTTGAATGAAGCTTTTTATAAATTCTTGGCTTGATAAGACTCGAATATTCATCAATGATGTTAAGATTCTTATCTACTTTTACAGCACCAATCTCTATAATTTCAAATGGCATGCGAGGGTGTTCGCCCAAATGCCCGTTGTAGCTTTGATTCCATTCAAGATCCATAACAATATAATTCATAGTCATGTCCCTTTTAGAAAATTTTATAGGAAACTTCCCACTTGCGTGGGTCCCTCCTTATGAAAAATAGTGCACCTGGCGGGATTCGAACCCACGGCCTTCCGCTTAGGAGGCGGACGCTCTATCCTGCTGAGCTACAGATGCACACTAAATAATATTCTATCACTTAAACAAGTGATAGTCAATATTTCTGAACTTAAACATATAATTTAATCATGCAATAATGTAAGAACTTGATCACATAATAATGTGACCCTGAAGCCATATGTCGCCTTTAAATCTTCTTCCGGGAGCTGGTTCTCCTAGAAGGTTATTTTTATTTATTGCTATGGTAAATGTCAAATCGTTACATTCTATATCCATAAGATATACAGTTTCTTTTGTAATTTCATTTAAAACTTCTTTACAAGCAAGTATATTTCCAATTATGGCATAGTGATCAGTTTCTATTCCAACAGGCATAAAACTTGATTTTACAATAGATAGAATATCTTCTGAGTGGGTTCTTTTACCTATAAGATTATAGGTATCCATATCCTCAAGTGTTAGACTTTCGATAGCAGCAGGATCACCTTTTTTAGCAGCTTCTATAAGTTTATTTCTTTTGCGATTACTTAATTTTGAGTTGTTTGACTTATTTTCTCCATTGATATTAAGAATTACTGTACCGTTGTTGGACATACCTGAAAAAAAAGCCTTTGTAATATTTTTATTTGATTTATTCATCCATCTGGATTTTTCATAATCAGCCACATTAGAAATAAAAAATATAAGAGTCATTCCAAGATTGTAATTATTGTTTACCCCTGCATAGGCATTTTTATCCGTGTATTTTTCAGCATAGATATTTAGATGACTAGTCAATAAACTGGAACTGACATAAGGAAAATAGTACTCTATGGATAGTTGTCCACTAAATGACATTTCGCCAATCAAAGATATACCAAATCCGTTTCCAAAATCTTTGCTTATCTGTACAAGGTTAGTGTCAGAACTTATAGTTGTGATTATTTTTTTTGTTGGTGATTCAAGAATTTGTCTGTAAATTGGTTCCAACTGCTGTCTGTTATTTATATTTGAAAACCCTATAGCCGGTAAAAAACTATGCATTCCGACACCTCCCTTGTTTTATGAATATAGTTTTATATGCATGAAAAGTGTATCCATCATGCCAAATCATTAGAGCAATTTATAAAATAGTCAATTATTTTGTTTTCTCGAGGTATTCCTTGCCACCCATGTATGGACGGAGTTTCTCAGGTATTCTAACTCTGCCATCTGCCTGAAGATTGTTCTCAAGGAAAGCAATAAGCATTCTTGGCGGTGCTACAACTGTATTGTTGAGGGTGTGAGCAAGATACTTATTTCCGTCTTCTCCCTTTACTCTGATCTGAAGACGTCTTGCCTGTGCATCTCCGAGATTAGAACAGCTTCCTACCTCAAAGTACTTCTTCTGACGAGGAGACCATGCCTCAACATCGACTGATTTTACCTTGAGATCTGCCAGGTCACCAGAACAACACTCGAGCGTCCTTACAGGAATATCCATTGATCTGAAGAGATCTACAGTATTCTGCCACAGTTTATCAAACCACATTTTGCTATCTTCAGGCTTACATACAACTATCATTTCCTGCTTCTCAAACTGGTGAATTCTGTATACGCCACGCTCTTCGATTCCATGAGCACCCTTTTCTTTTCTGAAGCAAGGAGAGTAGCTTGTGAGAGTCTTTGGAAGCTCCTCCTCTGGAATTATTGTATCAATAAATTTACCAATCATAGAATGCTCTGATGTTCCGATGAGATAGAGGTCTTCTCCTTCAATTTTGTACATCATTGCATCCATTTCGGCAAAGCTCATAACACCGGTAACGACATTGCTTCTGATCATGAAAGGAGGAATACAATATGTAAATCCTCTGTCAATCATGAAATCTCTCGCATAAGATATGATAGCAGAATGAAGTCTTGCTATGTCTCCCATGAGATAGTAGAAACCATTTCCTGCTACCTTTCTTGCTGAATCAAGATCTATTCCTCCTAATGACTCCATTATTTCTGTATGATATGGAATTTCAAAGTCTGGGACTACAGGGTCACCGTATTTCTGAACTTCTACATTTTCTGAATCGTCCTTACCAATAGGAACAGATGGATCAATAATGTTTGGTATTATCATCATTATTTTTTTGACTTTTTCTTTTAACTCTGGCTCTAATGTTTCGAGTTCTTTAAGCCTTGCAGAAGTCTCAGCAACCTGCTTCTTTATTTCTTCAGCTTCATCTTTCTTTCCCTGAGCCATAAGTGCACCAATCTGTTTTGCAATTGAATTCTTGCTTGCTCTGAGTGTATCAGCTTCCTGCTGAGCTGCACGAGCCTGTTTGTCCAGTTCTATTACTTCATCTACAAGTGGAAGCTTGTCATCCTGAAACTTGTTTTTTATATTCTGCTTTACTATGTCTGGATTTTCTCTTAAGAATTTAATATCAATCATGATATCCTCCTATTATTAATATATATTTTTTTGAAACATACTATATAATGTAGCTACATAATATGCTATTTACTACATAATTGTTTATTATAGCTCTTATTACAATAATTTATAACAATTTTTATTATAATTTATTCTCTGCAATTTCGTCTTCCAGAGTTTTAGCTTTTTCGATGGCTTCTTTTTCCTCTTCGGATAGAACAACATAGGATTCACCACCAATAATTTCTTTCGCGTAGTTAAAACAGCCTTCTCTTGTATGCATACTGTTTAGTACGACACCATTGTTATCACTGTCCATTATAGCAAGGGCAAAGCTTAGATTTCCACCCATATCTTCAAATGCATTATATTTAATAAGCCCAATTTTACTAACACATGATGAGAGGTGGCTTTGAATTTCCTTATGTTCCTTCGTAAGCCTTTTGGAATTATTTTTCACAGCATCCATCTCTGCAAAACGTTTCATTATTATATCTTCCAAATCCCCTGCCTGTGTTCCACTTAATAGCCGCTTAATTTGTTTGTTTCTATTTTTAATATTTCCAATCATTATGAATAATAGTACAAACAAGACAATAATGAGAACTAACATACCTATAAGTATGTATGCAGGATCAATGCCAATTTTTTGTAATATGGAACTATCCATTGATATATTGTCCTTCCTTGAATGTGTGTAAATTACATCATTTCTTTATTGATTGAGTATAACATTTCTGTTATCCTATCAAGCTCATCTTGAGAATAATAGTTTATTTCAATTTTTCCCTTGTTGTTATTGGAAGCCTTGATCGCTATTTTTGCTCCAAGAATAGATTTTAATTTGTTTTCTATATCAGAATAGAACACTGAGAGATCTTTCTTTTCTTCTTTAGGTTCTTTTTCTTCTTTAGGCTTAGCCTCTAATATTGATTTTACATAGGCCTCAGTTTCTCGCACACTCAGTTTCTGGTCATATACTATTGCTGCTGTTTCATACTGTAGCTTAGGATCTTCTATAGGTATAAGAGCCCTCGCATGACCTGTTGAAATCATATTATACATAACCATTTGCCTTACATCCTCACAGAGTTTGAGCAATCTAAGGGAATTGGTGATGGTTGATCTGCTTTTTGATACTCTTTCAGCTACTTCCTCCTGTTTAAGATTATACTGTGATATCAAAGCTTCATATGCCTGAGCTTCTTCAATAGGATTGAGGTCTTCTCTTTGAATATTTTCAATAAGAGAAATCTCCATAATTTCTTTATCTGTATATTCACGTATAACAACAGGTATTTCCTTTATCCCAGCAATTCTAGCTGCACGCCAGCGCCGTTCTCCAGCAATTATTTCATAATAATTGTCTTTTTTTGTCACAATCAGAGGCTCTAAAACACCGTATTTCTTTATGGAATCTGCTAATTCTTGTAATGCCTCCTCATCAAATTGCTTTCTTGGCTGAGATTTGTTTGGTTCTATCAGATTTATATTGATTTTCTGTTCAACTTCTTTGACAACTTCTTTAATAACTTCTTTTGTAACGGTTTTTACTTCATTTTCTGCAGATTTTGATGAAGTTTCATCTGATTTTTTAGATCTTGGGGATCTTGAAGCATCAGATGTTCCTAAAAGGTCATTCAAACCTCTTCCTAAACCTTTTTTTTGTGCCATTTTCTCCTCCATTTTTCTAAAATGTTTCACGTGAAACATTTAGAATAATTCTTTTATCTATAATAGTCGTTTTCTATAACTTCATCAGCCAACATCATATAGTGTTCAGCTCCAGCGGATTTAGGATCATATTCGATAATTGGCATTCCATAACTTGGGGCCTCTGCTAAACGTACATTTCTTGGAATAACTGTATTATATATGTGCTGGTTAAGGTTTTCACGAACATTTTCAACTACTTGAACTGATAAATTTGTTCTTGAATCAAACATCGTAAATACAACGCCTTCAATTGTAAGCAATTTGTTCAGATTTTTTCTTATAAGTTCTATTGTGTATACAAGCTGTGATAATCCATCCAATGCGAAAAATTCACATTGAATTGGAACTAGCACCGTATTGGCTGCAGTCAAAGCATTTACAGTAAGCATTCCAAGTGCCGGAGGACAATCTATAATAATGTAATCAAATTTATTTTTGACCTTTCTGATATGGGTTTTCAAAATATGCTGCATATCTGACATGCCAACAAATTCTACCTCTGCACCTGCCAGTTCTCTGTTAGCAGGTAAAAGATTTAAACCTGGATATACATTTATAAGCATACACTCACCTATGTTGCATTCATTTCGCAACATATCATATACTGTGTATTCAAGAGAGTCTCTATCTATGCCAAGACCACTAGTCATATTTCCCTGTGGATCCATATCAACGGCCAGAACTTTTTTCCCTTTTGCTGCAAGGCATGCTGCCAGGTTAATAGCAGTTGTGGTTTTGCCCACACCGCCTTTCTGATTTGCGATTGCTATTATTCTGCCCATTTTTACTCCTTTTTTAGTGAAAAAAAGATGTTTTCCGCGCGATTTAGGAAATGTTTCACGTGAAACATCATATTCATTGAAAAAAATGCAAGTTCTATTGAATAGCTCTTATTCTTTGTATATTTCATCGCAAATTTCATTTGCATAAATTTATTACAAATACACATTATAAAAACTGAAAATCATTCACATTTATCTTTTATGATTGATAACCAATGATCATTTACAATGAATAACAACTATAAAATCATATCATTAAATAATGCTTGTCTATTATAGCACTTATGATTGGTTAATTCTACATGAATAAAAAAATAATATTTGGTATTGTATTAAAATAAAAAAATGACTAGAAATAATATGACAGTAAGTTTGTTGATAATTTATACATAAGTTATTCTTTTGTATTTTATTTGAGAGGCTGCTGATAACGTATAAAGTCGTATGGGATGAACTGAGTATAATACTAGTATAATAGAAGAAACAGCATACATAAGAAGAATGATATGCCGGAGAAAAATTACACGTTGAGGAAAATATGACAAACCAAAGAAAATATGACAAAACGAAGAAAGAAAAACACGTCGAAGAACGGATGATACGATTGAGAAAGAATAACATGTCAAAGAAAGAATGATATTCTAGAGAAAGAATGACACGGTGGAGAAAGAAAGACACGCTGGAGAATGAGAAACACGCAGAAAAAAGAATTATATGCTGAAAAAAATATGTTGAAGAAAGAATAATACACCGGAGAACAAATGATACGATTGAGAAAGAATAACATGTCAAAGAAAGAATGATATTCTAGAGAAAGAATGACACGGTGGAGAAAGAAAGACACGTCGGAGAATGAGAAACACGGAGAAAAAAGAATTATGTGCTGATAAGATATGTTGAAGAAAGAATAATACACCAGAGAAAGGATGACACGTTTGAGAAAAAATACACATCTAAGGGAAAAAGACGCTCCGAGGGAAAAATTACGCATTGTAGAAAGAAAAACACGCCAAAGAAAGGCTGATATGCCAGAGAAATAATGACATGTTCGAAAAAATAACACATCGAAGCGGAAAAGATACGTTGAGAAAGAAATTACACATTAAGGAAAAATACACGCTGAATGAAGATACGCTGAAAGAATACACGCTGAAAAAAAACACGCCAAAAAAGACTGATACGCTGAAGAAAGGATAATACGTCTAAGACAGACACGTGGAGGTAAGCTTGAGTATAATATTAATATATCAATAGAATGTTTCACGTGAAACATTTTAAATAAAAATAACAATACCGGATAATTTTTATTCCAAAATATCCAAAAATATACCCAAAAATATAGAACAAAGTATTGTATGGCAGAACTAGAGCTGATTTAAGAGAGATAATTGGTAATATTACTGATGAAATATTTCAAAAATATATAAAAGAGCAAACAGAAAAAAAAAGCAAAAAATGAAAACTAAGAAAAAAGCACCAAGAAAAAAGAGGTAAGAAAAAGAAGCGAGAAAAATAAAACCAAGAAAATAAGAATCAAGAAAAAAACAAGAAAAATAAATAAGAAAAGAAAGAAAAAAAATATGAAAATAAATAAGAAAAGAAGATTCGAGAAATATTGCTTTGCAGGAGTTGTGGTTGCAAACTAAAAACAGGAAACAATAGTGGTAACTCTAAATAACTATTGTTTCCTGTTTTATAATAGAATATATAATTATATATTACATAGCTTCCGGTGCTTCGATTCCAAGAAGTTCAAGAGCACTGGAGATAGTATTTTTTGTAAGATAAGTGAGCATTACACGTGCATTCTTGAGATCCTTATCATCAACATTTATTCTTGTTGAATTATAGAATTTATTAAATGCCTGAGCAACATCTACAGCGAATCGAGCGACAACAGAAGGCTCGTACTTTTCTGCAGCATCCTTTATTATGGCTGGGAATCTGTTGATCTCCTTGAGGAGTTCTATTGCATCCTGCTCTGTGATAAGACTGTAGTCAACTGGCTTTGATGGATCGAAATTCTCATCCATACGAACTACGCTGCAGCATCTCGCATGTGTATACTGAACATATGGTCCGGTCTCTCCATCAAAGTTGAGAACCTTATTCCAGCTAAATGATACATCCTTTATTCTCTGGTTGTATAGATCATTAAACAGAACAGCACCTACACCAACTTTCTTTGCAACATCATCCTTATTAGGAAGATTTGGACTCTTTTCTGTTATTATTTCAAGGCTCTTTGCAATGGCATCTTTGAGAATATCCTCTGCATATATGATATTTCCGCTTCTGGTTGATAATTTTGCACCTTCAAGACTTACAAGTCCATACGGTATGTGTACAAGCTGATCCTTAGCCCAGTCGTTTCCAAGTAATTCAACAACCTTGAATACCTGTGCAAAGTGGAGTTTTTGTTCCTGACCGGTTACATACAGACATTTAGAAAAGTTATAAGTTTCTTTTCTGTAGAATATTGCTGCCAGATCACGAGTTGCATATATTGAACTTCCATCTTTCTTGGTAATAATACATGGTGCCATATCATAATCAGAAAGATCAACAATCATTGCACCTTCGCTTTCTTTGAGAAGACCAGCAGCCTTTACCTTGTCCACGACTGCCTGACATTTATCTCTGTAGAAACTCTCTCCAAGGTAATAGTCAAAGTCCATTCCGAGAAGATTATAAGTTCTCTTGTATTCAACAAGGCTTATGTCCTTGAACCACTGCCAGATGCTGAGAGCTTCTTCATCTCCGTTTTCCATCTTGTTAAACCAAGCTCTTGCTTCGTCTACCAGCTCTGGATTTTTATCTGCCTCCTCGTGGAATTTGACATAAAGCTTCATGAGTTCTGCAATTCCGTCTTTTTCGACAGCCTCTTTTGATCCCCATGCCTTGTAAGCAACAATGAGTTTTCCAAACTGTGTACCCCAATCACCGAGATGGTTGATTCTGACAACTTTGTATCCGAGCTTAGAATATATCTTGTATAGGGAATTTCCAATGATAGTTGTTCTAAGATGGCCTACATGGAAATTCTTTGCAACATTAGGAGATGAATAGTCTATGCATATAGTCTGTCCATTGCCCATGTCGGAGCTGCCAAAGTCAGTTGAGTTGGCTTTCTCTATCATTGATTTTACGAAAATATCCTTCTTTATATAAAAGTTAAGATATGCGCCTGCAACGTCTATTTTTTCAATGAAATCAACGTCACCAATTTGTTCTTTGATATCTGCAGCAATCATATTTGGAGCTTTTCTCATGACTTTTGCGAGTCTAAAACATGGAAATGCATAATCACCCATGTCCGGACGTGGAGGAATCTCTATTGAAGCAATTATATCAGAGACGTCAACGCCCTCTACTTTGTTTGAAATAAGTTCTGCGATTTTTTCTTTCATGATAATTTTTCCTTTATAATTTGTTATGTTAAATATTTTATATAAAATTTCTACTCGAGATATCTATATACATGCTGATAAAAATCATATATGGGTTGTTAGTATTGGCAACCTTAAGGTAGCGTATTATTTATAAATATAACACGGTGTAATATTTTGTTTATTATACTGTATTGTTTGCAGTAATACATTATTTGCTGTACTGTATTGTTTATTGTAATGCATGGTTTGCTCAATACAATGTTTATCGTAATGCATGGTTTGCTTAATACAATGTTTATCGTAATGCATTGCTCACTGTAATGTGTTATTTGTTGATTACGAAGTATATATGTATTAAATCGGAGAAAGTAAACATATCCAACTTTACAGTGGAATAGTCAGTCTGACATTTGTTCCATTTGGTTCTTCGGAATCGTCTGAAGAGTTGTTAGTGATCTTAAAAGTGCCTCCGAGCAGATAGACGATTTCTCTAATTTTATGAAGACCACTGTACCAAGGACTGGTTTCTGAATAATTACTGTCAATTCCAACACCGTTATCATTTATATATACATCGATAAGCTTACTACTCAAATATATTTTGACAGCCACTTTATTGGCACTTGAATGTGTAAATATATTTTTCATTAACTCTTCTATAATAAGTATAAGATGTGTTGATACTATGTCCGGAATGTTCATGGCATAATCAGTACAGTTTATATCGTACGAAACTCCACATTCAGGGTGTGAATCTTTATATTTTTGAAAAATGTGTTCCAGTGTATTCCATACAGGCTCGTCTGTCTTTGGTTCGTTGACAAGTGAATTTGCAAGTTCGTCAACCTGGTCTGCAAGTTTGGATGTGGAGTCTGTCAATTCTTCAAGAGTAACCTTTGCCCTGTTTATGTCAGACCTGATAAGCCATGAAAGAACTTCCAATTTATGCGAATTGGAATCTAGAACTTCGGTTATGTCAGTCTGAATCTTTTCAGCTAGCTGCTGTTTTTCGTACTGATGAAGTTTCAGAATGTTGATTCCGTGATAAGCCCTATCATCATCCATAACCGTCTGATTTTCTGTATTATCACTATCTTTACTGATAGTTGACACTTCCTCAGTAATCTCAGATAGTAACTCATCAAGATGCTTATTTGATGTTGACAGATTGGCTATTCTCTTCTTGAGGAGATCAGTTTCTTCTTCCTCTTCCTTTATCTGAGCTTTCAATTCAGACTGGATTTTCTTTAACTTCTTAAGCTGGAGTTCAATCTGAGTTGCTTTTTCCTGCTGGGAAGTTGCACTTACAGAAAACGGTGAAAAAACGTTATGTCCTGCACTGGTCTTAAAGGAGTATACATCCAAAGTCTTTACCAATTGATCAATTTTGGCTTTTAACTCAAACTCTTCAGATTTCAGAGACTGAACCTGTTCTAGTTTACTTATATATGAATTATTAAAAAAGTTAAGTAAATCCTGATTGTTGTTGCGAACGGTTTTCAGACTTTCAATAGATGTGTTGTCCATGATATACTCCTTTCTTAGTATTACTTTCTATATATGTATAATTTTTTATTCTAGTATACCAAAATCAGTGTGTCAACAAGTGGTTATTTGTTTCTGTACGCAACGAGTCTGTTTATAGGGGTTCCCATGGCTGAAAATTTGGTTTCATATTCTGTCATGATATTACCTTCGTTGTATTCAGAATTATGGAGATCGTAGGTGAAATTCTCGAGAGTCCAGCCGGCTTCTGGTACCTGTTCAAGGGAGAAGTCGAAAAGAGCTCTGTTGTCGGTTTTAAAAATGATTCTTCCCTCAGGTGTCAGAAGCTGGTCGTATAGCCCGAGAAAATGAGTAGAGGTAAGTCTCCTTTTGGCGTGTCTGTCCTTTGGCCATGGATCAGAGAAATTCAGATATATTCGATCAACCTCATCTTTGTCAAATACATCTGTTATATATTCTGCATCCATTCTAATAAAGAAGAGATTCGTCATTTCAGGCTCCTGCTGTCTTTTTTCGAGAGCGCGTACAAGGACACTTGAGTATTTTTCTATACCTATATAATTTATATCTGGGTTACGTCTGGCAAGTTCCATGATAAACTGACCTTTGCCCATACCTATTTCAATGTGAATAGGGTTATTGTTGTTAAATAATTCATGCCAGTGTCCCTTCATGGCAGTTTCATCATGTATTACATAATCATTTGCAGCTATAGTTTCTCTTGATCCTTTTACATTCCTGAGTCTCATAGTGTTTCTCCATATTTATATCAATTTTAAATCGGTAAAATCCTGTTATTGTTGAAAAAGTCATACCTTATAATAATAACATATGGAAAATTGATATTCAAATTATATTCGGGTGATAGTATAAAATCAAAAATCAAAAAAATTAAAAATCAAAAAGCCTACAATCAAAAATAAAAAAATTTTTAAAAAGTGCTTGCAATATCATATAAACTAATGTATACTCTAACCTGTTGTGGCGAACACAACATAATAACACGGGCCGCTAGCTCATTTGGTAGAGCACCTGACTCTTAATCAGGGTGTGCGGGGTTCGAGCCCCCGGCGGCCCACTTCAAGATGGATTGACTGCAATAAATTGCGGCTGGTCCATTTTTTCTGATTTGAATGCGTTTTGTTATAAATCGGAGGGTTATAAATTTGAATGCATTTTGTTAAAAAAATGCTTGCATTATTTATAAGAATATAGTATATTATATTTTGTTGTGACGGACACAATATAATAAATACGGGCCGCTAGCTCATTTGGTAGAGCACCTGACTCTTAATCAGGGTGTGCGGGGTTCGAGCCCCCGGCGGCCCACTTCAAGATGGATTGACTACAATAAGTTGTGGCTGATCCATTTTTTGCGTAATAGATTTAAATATGCATTTAAAAACGATAAATATACATTAAAAAACGAGATACCGGATTATAAGTTGTTCAATCTGATATCTCGTTTTGATTTATTTAGTGGTGATTTGACTAATATAATATACTTTAGATATTATACAGCTTTTGGATACCATACAGTTTTTAGATGTTATACAGCATTTAGATATTATACACCTTCATTGTCGAAAGCTGGAATAAAGCTTTCGCTTGCCGTATCACCCTCTTGTATGAATCCATTTTCAACACCTATGTCGATCGCATAGTCGACCAGCTCATCATATTCTCTGGGGGTGAGCTTGCGTCCAAGCTCCGGATATTTATTCTCTATACCCTTCATAGGAGTATATTGATTCATTATACTTATATAGATATCGTCGCCGTAAGTGTTATATAGGTATGTTATTATAGATTTGGAATCGTCTATATGATCTGGAAGCTGTAGATGCCTGACAATTACACCTTTCTGCATAATTCCATCCTGATTAAATCTGGTCTTTATGCCTCCGCATTGTCTGACCATCTCAGCGATGGCCTGCTTTGCGTATGATGAATAATCAGGGGTTTTACAATATCTCGATGCGACATCAGCTGACATGAACTTAAAATCCGGCAGGTATACATCTATGTAGCCATCCAGCATCTTTATCATCTCGGTTGTTTCATATCCACTGCAGTTATATACAAATGGAAGAGGAAAGTTGCGGGAGTGAGCCATGTCTATAGCAGCTATTATCTGAGGAATGTAATGATCGGGAGTCACAAGATTGATATTGTTGGCACCCTTGTCCATAAGTTCAAAAAAAATGTTGCACAGTCTTTCTATAGATATCTCTTTTCCTGCTTTTCCACGTGATATGTCTTTGTTCTGGCAGAAACAGCATCCTAGTGCACAGCCAGAGAAGAATATGGCACCAGAACCATTTTCTCCTGATATACATGGTTCCTCCCACATATGAAGTGCAGCACGAGATACTTTTACTTTATCAGAAGTATGACATGCTCCTGTGATGCCTTTTAGTCTGTTGACTCCACATTTTCTTGGACATAATATGCATTTCTCAAGCAAATTTTCTAGATTCATATATTCTCCATAACAGTTATAAGTTCAAATGTATGATCATACATATAAATTGATTTACAGGTTATCCGGATTGTATGTGCTTATGAGTTCGGCCATCTCCTGAAGATCAGCATTTCCCTGCATATCTTCAATGTGTCCGTGATCCATAAGTTCGGCAAGCTGTGGGTTTATTGGAAGTCTTATGGCATTTCCGATATACAATTCTTTCATGACTTCCTCAAGTCGGCTCTTTCCAAATATATAGTGTTTGTTGCCACAGTCCGGGCATTCGAAGTAGGACATATTTTCAATCATTCCTATGACGGGTATATTCATACTGTCCGCCATATGGACTGCTTTGCCAACAATGACTGATACAAGGTCCTGTGGGGTTGTCACAACAACAACTCCATCTATTGGAATGGACTGGAATATGGTAAGAGGTACATCGCCAGTTCCGGGAGGACAGTCTATAAACATATAGTCGATATCTCCCCATATAATATCTGAATAAAATTGCTTCACTGTGCCGGCTATGATAGGACCTCTCCAGAGAACAGGGGTGGTTTCGTCGTCCAAAAGAAGGTTGACTGACATGATCTTTATTCCTGTTTTTGTCTCATCAGGGTAGAGAAAGTCACCTTCTCCCTCAGGCATTTTATGTACTCCAAATGCTTTAGGTATGGAAGGACCGGTTATATCAGCGTCAAGTATCGCTGTTTTAAATCCCATGCGCTGCATAAGTACGGCCAGCTGACATGTTACTGATGATTTGCCGACACCACCCTTACCACTCACAACAGCAATTATGTGCTTTATATGTGATCCTGGATGTGCGTTTATGATAAGACTCTGTGGCTCTGTTCTGTTAGAACAGCTCTGTCCACAGGTGCTGCAATTATGTGTACAATTCTCTGACATGATAATCTCCATTCTACTATTAATTTATATTTGATTTGAGTATATTTTATATTTGTATATTCTATATTTGCACTTCTAAATTTGAGTTATGTTTGTTCTATGATTACTCTATGCTTGCTCTATGCATATTCTATGTTCAATAAAAAACTATGTCATAGAAATTGTTTGTGCTGCAGAAAATGCATTTTCATTGATTGTGATACTGTACATTTGATTAATATATATCATTAAGAGACCGCAAAGTCAACGAAGGCGCATACTATGAAATTTGTGAGGTCAGTTGAAAATGTAAAAGACCAAATATATAATCACTATCATAAATTAAAATAAAGCAGATATAAGGAGATTATAAGATGGGAGTTTTGTCAAATCTTGAACCAGTTGGAGTTTTTCGTTTCTTTGAAGAAATCTGTGGAATTCCTCATGGATCATCAGATACTAAAAGGATAAGCGATTATCTTGTCAGATTTGCCGAGAACAGAGGACTCAGGTATATACAGGATGAATGTAACAATGTCGTCATTTTCAAGGATGGCACAGATGGGTATGAGGACAGCAAGCCGGTTATGCTCCAGGGACATATGGATATGGTGTGTGAGAAGGATGCTGATTGTGATATAGATTTTGAAAAAGATGGGTTGAAGCTGAGACTGGAGGATGGAATTATTTCTGCTGATGGAACAACACTTGGTGGAGATGATGGGATAGCTGTTGCATTTGCTCTGGCAATCCTTGATTCTGACGATATACCACATCCGCCGCTTGAGTGTGTGTTTACGGTGGATGAGGAGATAGGTATGTTGGGAGCTGCGGAGATTGACTGTAGTCCACTTAAGTCTCGTACGATGCTTAACTTGGATTCAGAGGACGAGGGGTATCTGCTGGTGTCATGTGCCGGTGGTGCCTGTGTGACATGTCATATACCAGTCGAATATGAAAATGACGATGGAGATTCAGCAATCTTAAAAGTGACGATGGATGGACTCACCGGCGGACATTCGGGTGTTGAGATAATAAAACAGCGCGCCAACGCGGATAAACAGATCGCAAGGCTTCTGTATAATATAGGCAGAGATATTTCATACAGGCTGATAACTATTCAAGGCGGACTCAAGGACAACGCGATTCCTAACAGTTCGGAGGCTTATGTGTTGATAAAGCCTGAAAATGTGGATAACTTCGTGAAGTTGGCAAAAAAGTGTGAACAGATATTCAGACATGAATTTGAAAATACGGATCCGGATATGAAAGTTAGAGTTGAGCGGGTAAGTGAAGTTCAGAATGTGATAGACTCTGGTAAGACTGCACATTGCATATGTTCAGGTATAAAGGTGATGACGGAGAATTCGGGAGAGCAGGTTATAAGAAGCCTTATGATGATGCCGAATGGTGTTCAGAAGATGAGCCAGGATATAGAGGGGCTTGTACAGACCTCTCTGAATCTCGGAATTTTGAAGTCTATCGTGCCTGAGACAAATGAAGTTGGATTAAATGAAGGTGGAGCAGGAAAAGGCGAGGTTACAGCAAGTTTTTCGGTGAGAAGCAGCGTGCAGACGGAGAAAGAATATCTTATCGATCAGCTCAGGTGTGTTGCGAATTCTGCAAATGGTCATATAGATGTACAAGGGGACTATCCTGCATGGGAGTACAGACATGATTCGCCACTTCGCGATATTATGGTTGATGTATTTGAGAAGCAGTATGGAAGGAAACCTGTTATCCAGGCTCTTCATGCCGGCGTGGAATGTGGGCTTTTTGCTGGAAAGATGCCAGGACTTGACTGCGTATCGTTTGGCCCTGATATGAAGAATATCCATACCAGCAGGGAATCTATGGATGTTGCAAGTGTGCAGAGAACCTGGAGGTATACACTTGGTATACTTGAGAGATTGAAGTAATTGACATCAATATAATTTCAATAAGGAGAAGAATGATGGAAAAGGTAAAAGGATTCTTGAAGAAGAAGGACATCGTGTTCAGTGTCAAGAGATACGGAATAGATGCCTTGGGTGCCATGGCACAGGGATTGTTCTGTACTCTGCTGATCGGAACTATACTGAACACGCTTGGCAATCAGTTTGGTGTAGGATTTCTTAAAGCGGTTGTTGCGACCGTGAATGGAACAGATTATACGGTTGGAGGCCTCGCATCTGCAATGGCAGGACCTGCGATGGCGGTGGCTATAGGATATGCACTTAAGGCCCCACAGCTCGTATTGTTCTCACTGATAACAGTTGGATTTGCGGCAAATGCGCTGGGCGGCGCAGGTGGTCCTCTGGCAGTTTATTTTATTGCAGTTATCGCAACTGAGCTTGGAAAGGTTGTCTCAAAGGAGACAAAGATAGATATACTGGTTACACCTCTTGTAACCATTGGAAGCGGTGTGGCTGTGTCTGTTCTTATTGCACCTACACTTGGTGCCATAGCCATGAAGGTCGGAGACCTCATCATGCTGGCTACAAACCTGCAGCCGTTCTGGATGGGCATTGCTGTATCAGTTCTCGTCGGTGTGGCTCTTACACTTCCTATATCATCCGCTGCGATATGCGCAGCATTCGGACTTACAGGACTGGCCGGTGGTGCTGCTGTGGCGGGCTGTTGTGCACAGATGGTTGGCTTTGCGGTTATGTCATTCAGAGAGAATAAGTGGGGTGGACTGGTTTCACAGGGAATCGGAACATCTATGCTCCAGATGGGCAACATCATAAAGAACCCAAGAATCTGGATTGCACCTATAGTTACATCTGCGATCACAGGCCCTCTTGCAACATGTCTGTTCAAGCTTCAGATGAACGGAACTCCAGTATCATCAGGTATGGGTACATGTGGTCTGGTTGGACAGATCGGAGTGTACACAGGATGGATGAATGATATTGAGGCGGGAAGCAAGACAGCGGTCACAGCAATGGACTGGGTTGGACTGATACTCATCTCATTTGTACTTCCTGCAGTTCTCTGTCCACTCATCAATATGGTGGTGAGAAAACTCGGCTGGGTTAAGGATGGAGATATGACTTTGTCATAAATACTGGCTGAAATCCGATGGAATAAAATTATCTCCATCAGACATAAGATAACAGAAAAAGATAAATATGGTGGGCTGAAGATTATAGAAAAATTCATGCATAAATATTGGATTAAAGAGGTCTGTGTACTTGATAAAATAGTACACAGATTTTTATTTTATAGAGTTATCGGTAAAAAACTCTTGCCTTGAAGTGAGCTCCAAAGAGTATTATTAGATATGTCAGAGAAACAGTCCCTGACGTTTTTCGAAAATATCGTAGTTAAAACAGACAGGAGGACATAAAAATGTTGAAAGAAACTTATACACTTTACAATGGAGTAGTAATACCAAAGCTTGGACTTGGAACTTGGTTCATCGATGATGACAAGGCAGCAGATGCCGTGAAGTAGGCTGTAAGGATAGGTTACAGACATATTGACACTGCACAGGCATACGGCAATGAGCGTGGAGAGCACTTGAGGAAGCGTACCTGAGGTTGATTTTGAGATAAGTGAAGAGGATATGGAGGCTCTTAAGAACTTTAAGAAGATAGAGAGCTATGGTGCCAGCAGCGGATTCCCTGTATATGGTGGACGTATATAAAATCCAGTAAAATCAAGGCCTGCAACCATCGGTTGCGAGATCTGCAACTACAATTAGCTTGAATGACACCGGCATTTTCTTATAATGAAGTCACTGCAAAATTGAACATTCAGGAGGAAATGAGAATTATGAAAAAGGGAGCAAGCTATATTGTAGTTGCAGCAATGATGATGGGATTGATGCTGACGGGCTGTGGTGGAAGTGACAATCCTGACACTACAGCAGCCAGTGCTACGACAGAGTCTGTGACAGAAGCAGCAACAGAGGAGCAGGATACTGAGACTCAGGACACAGCGGATGATACTGAGGATAGTTCGGTCGCTATTGATGAGGAGGACACAGCGGAAGATACAGAGGCTGATCCTTCAATAGTAGGTGTATACACCAAGAATGGTTATGAGAATTCGTATTTTGGATTTAAGATCAACCTTGAAGGAAGCTATGGAATTCAGACAAGAGGTTCATTATTGTCTGCCACCGATATCTCTGAGGTTGTGGAGGATTCCAATAGCAATGAGACTGTGCAGAGGGCATTGGGTAATCTGGACAATAGCTTTACGGTAGGAAACGATTATGCATTCTGTGCAAATGATGGTACACACTATATTCTGCTCAAAATAAAGTCCCCTAAGGGTGGCGGAAATTACGGTTATGATGTGTGGGCTGATGAGAAGACAGTAGCAAAGGCAACTGTTGCTCAGATGGATACTGTTATTACATCTACAGCAAGTAGAATTGGTGCTGAAGCAAGTAATATTGAGACTGGTTATTCCAAGTGTACAGTATTTGGTGAAGAACATTACATATGTACAGCAACGGCTGATATGTCCGGAACAGAGTACTCTCTGACAAATGTAATAGTAAGATCAGATGACGGAAAGTACGCGATGACAATAGCCATAGAGACTCTTGGAGACAGAAATTATCAGGATATTCTGGATAACATGTTCAGCTCATTATAAATTTTAGAACTTTACTTTTTTAAGAACAGAAAGTATAATACACATCGAAAGCGAGTGGCAAAGATTGCGTAAATCCAGTTTTGTCACTCGCTTTTTATGTGTATATAAATAATTTTCTAGTGTGTAGCTATTCAGCGTAAGTCCAACTAACTTAGGCGGTAGCTGCATTTTTTTGTTCAGGGAAAGGAGTTTGAAGAGTGGAAGAAATGGATAAGAACAAAGAGGAAAACAGAGAGAAAAATAAGATGAAAGATATGCCAGTTGGAAAGCTGATGATTCAGATGGGTATTCCTATGATTCTTTCCATGGCGCTTCAGGCGGTGTACAACATCGTAGACAGCGCATTTGTGGGAAATATGAAGGTGGGAAGTGAGGCCGCGTTAAATGCCCTCACGCTGGTATTTCCGGTGCAGATGCTCATGGTTGCTCTGGGCATAGGCACGGGAGTCGGCACAAATGCGTTTATTGCCAGAACCCTTGGTCAGGGTGATAAGGAAAGAGCTGCCAAGGTGGCTGGCAACAGTCTGTTTCTCGGTGCTGTAATATATGTGGTGTGTTTGTTATTTGGAATATTGGGAGTGAGGACTTATATAGTCTCACAGACTATGGACACGCAGGTCACAGAGATGGCTGTGGATTATCTAAGAATATGCTGTGTGTATTCATTTGGAATAATATTCTTCTCGTTGTTTGAGAAGCTGCTTCAGGCAACTGGCAGATCCATGTATTCAACGATAGGTCAGGTGATGGGAGCTGTCATAAACATCATACTTGATCCGCTTCTCATATACGGAGTGGGACCATTCCCTGAGATGGGTGTCAGAGGAGCCGCCTATGCGACTATTATAGGTCAGATAGCGTCTGCGGTTCTGCTGTGCGTGTTCCATCTGAGACTTAATAAGGAATTTGAACATGGATGTGCGTACATGAAGCCTGATTGGAGAATCATCCGGGGAATATATGCCATAGGACTTCCGGCCATCATAGCACAGGCACTTATGTCCATCATGGTATACGCGCTGAATCTCATTCTCAAGTTTAACCAGTCGGCGCAGACCGCATATGGTCTGTTTTACAAGGTTCAGCAGTTTGTGCTGTTTCTCGCATTTGGACTCAGGGATGCGATCACCCCGATCACGGCGTACAGCTATGGAATGGGTGACAGGAAGAGGATAAATGAAGCGATTAAGTATGGAATAATCTACACAATAGTGCTGATGGTGTTTGGAATGGCTGTGACAGAGTTGTTTCCAGCTGCATTTGCCGGACTTTTCAATGCGGGACAGTCCAGAGTGTATTTTATAGACGCCATGAGGATAATCTCCCTAAGTTTCGTATTTGCCGGGGTAAATGTTGCATTTCAGGGAATATATCAGGCCCTTGAGGGTGGTGTGGAATCGCTTGTGATATCGCTGCTCAGACAGTTGATAATCATCCTGCCGCTTGCCGGAGCATTTGCGGCTCTGGTCAGAGGCGGTCAGGCGGATGTATCACTGATATGGTGGGCATTCCCGATCACGGAGATCGTGTCGTGCGTGGTGGGCATGGTGTTGCTGAGAAGGAAAATGAGGAGGGTTACTTCTTCCCTGCACCTTTCATCATTGACTTAAATGTCAGCATGAATGTTGCGCCGCATGAGAATGCGGACACTATGTCGCTGATAGGCTCGGCGTAGTAAATGCTCATGACTGAGTGAGTGCAGTACGGAAGGATGATCGCGAGTGGGATTATCAGTATGACCTTTCTCAGCAGTGCAAATATAAGGGATTTGCCTGCCTGTCCCATGGATATGAAGGATTGCTGACATCCGTTCTGTATACCGAAGAACATCATTCCGAATATGTATATTGGGAGAACCTTTGCGCAGAGTGCCTTGAGTGCTTCATCTGACGTAAATATTCCAGCAGCCACGGATGGGAACAGGAATGCTGCGCCAGCCAGGACAAATGACACGATGATGGACATGGTTATCAGTATGGTACATGTCTTCTTCACTCTGGCTACGTTGCCCTTGCCGTAGTTGTAGCTGATGATGGGCTGGACACCCTGGGAGAATCCGCTCATCGGGATAAATATAATCTGCATGATACTCTGGAGTATGGTGAATGATCCCACATACAGGTCATCGCCGTACTTCTGGAGTCCATGAGTGAACACGATGGTTATAAGGCTCTCCGTGACCTGCATGATAAATGGTGATACACCGAGGGCTGCAATTGACAGGATCAGCTTGCCCTGTGGGCGCATCATCTGCGCTGATATGCGAAGACTAGCCTTGTCGGATGTCAGAAATCTGATAACCCATGCCGCGCTTATCGCCTGGGATATGATGGTCGCTATGGCCGCACCCTTGATTTCGAGGTTCAGTGCAAATATGAATATCGGATCTAGGATGATGTTGAATATGGCTCCTATGAGCACAGAAAACATGGCGGTCTTTGACTGTCCCTGGGCTGTGATAAATGTGTTCAGTCCGGTGGTGATCATGACAAATATCGTGCCTATAAGGTAAATGCTCAGATAGTCATCGGCATGCGGATAGGTGGCGTCGCTTGCTCCGAAGAAATACAGAAGCGGCTTCTTCAATGTGTAGATGACAGCCATAACAATAACTGTAAATATGATGAGCAGGGTTACGCCATTTGACAGGATGCGCTGTGCCTTGTCCCTGTCGCCTTTGCCGAGAGCGATGGAAGCCAGAGGTGCTCCGCCTGCTCCCACGAACACGCTGAATGCACTCACAAGTGTGATGATCGGGAGACACAGTCCGATTCCGGTGAGTGACGCTGCACCAACCTCGGGAATATGTCCTATATATATTCTGTCCACTATGTTGTATAAGAGATTGATGAGCTGCGCCACAAATGTTGGAATGCCCATGGAGAGCATAAGTTTAAATATCGGCGCCGTGCCCATCCTCTCTTCGGAATTTAAAGAAATTGTACTTGTGTTCATAACTACTCCTTAATGTTGATAACTTTATAAAATCCGATGAAAACTTCGTCGTTCATCATGGGGACGGAGGTGCCTGACCCCATCTGCCTTTCTTCGTGGGGACGGAGGTACCTGTCCCCTCCGTCCCCTAGGATATTTCAGTTGGGTGAAGTAGTCAATCAGGAAATAATTAAGAAAGTATAAAATAAATGATAAGTGGAAAAAGTCCAGCAAATATGCGGAAAACGGTAAAAAGCGAGTGAAAATATAGCAAAAACTTGAAAAAATATTCTTGACAAATTTACTAGGAAAGCGCATTATGGTTACAAATATAAGATAAACCGTTGATCAAGAGGAGTAGCGGCATATAACATGTTCAGAGAGTTGCAGGTGGTGTGATTGCAGCGATGGGAGTGCAGGTGAATGGACTTGTGAGGGCAAACCGAAAGATTTGAGATTCAAGTAGGGGAGACGGAGACCTACCGTTATAGAAGGTACATATATGATTGTATATGGTCGAGGGCATCGATATATATAAATATATATAAATTATTTATATATATTTTTTTTATTTATTGATGAAATTAGGTGGCACCGCAGGAGATTAGATTTCTTGTCCTAATGTTTGTAGGATAAGGAATTTTTTTTTATGTCCTGTGGTGCTTTTTTAGTTTGCAGAAAGACATGTGACATTTGACAAATCCTTTAACGACAGCCTGAAAGACGTATACGAAAGAGATGAGCACAGGGAAATTTCTTGAATACAGGATAGTGTTCAAAAACAAGGAGGATGAGACATGATAAGACCAGAACTTAGCGAGGCAAAGAAATATGCGGCAGACGGATACAGGATGGTTCCGGTGTGCTGTGAGATGTTATCGGATGTGATCACACCGATCAACTTACTCAGAAAGCTGAAAGCGGCGAATGAGCACTGTTACATACTTGAGAGCGTGGAGAATCAGGAGGTGTGGGGACGATACACATTTCTTGGTTACAATCCAAAGCTTGATGTCACATGCATGAATGGACACATACAGCTCAAGGATATAGATGGAAATGTGATAAAGGAAGCGGACGATATTCATCCTGAGGTATTCATCAGAGAGATACTCAAGGATTACAGGAGTCCGAAGATAGAAGGACTTCCAACATTTACAGGAGGTTTTGTCGGTTACTTCTCATATGATTACATAAAGTACAGTGAGAAGAAGCTTGTGATCGATGCCGAGGATGATGAAGGGTTTCAGGATCTGGATCTGATGTTATTTGACAAGGTCATTGCATTTGACAATTTCAAGTCAAAGCTGATCCTCATTGCAAATGCTGACACATCCGATATAGAAGCTGGATATGCAAATGCACTTGCTGATATAGAAGATATGAAGAAGCTCATCCTCGATGGAGAGATGGCAGAGATAGAGCCGGTTAAGATGAAGAGTGATTTCAAGCCGCTGTTTGACAAAGAGAAGTATTGCAGCATGGTTGAGAGGGCAAAGAAGTACATATTTGAGGGAGATATCTTCCAGGTGGTTCTGTCCAACAGACTTGAGGCTGAGATGGAGGGATCGCTGTTCAACACGTATAGGATTCTCAGAAGCACAAATCCTTCTCCGTATATGTTCTACTTCAGCGGCGACCAGATAGAGGTTGCGGGCGCATCGCCTGAGACACTGGTAAAGCTTGAGAATGGTGTGCTTCACACATTTCCACTTGCTGGAACGAGACCAAGGGGAAAGACAAAGGAAGAGGATATGAGACTTGAGGCTGGACTCATGGCGGACGAGAAGGAACTGGCGGAACACAACATGCTGGTGGATCTCGGAAGAAATGATCTTGGCAAGATAAGCAAGTTCGGAACTGTTGAGGTTGAGCAGTACATGAAGGTCCAGAGGTATTCACATGTAATGCATATAGGTTCAACAGTCAGGGGGGAGATCGACGACAGCAGATACGATGAGCTGTCAGCCGTGGATGCGGTACTTCCGGCCGGAACCCTCTCAGGAGCACCGAAGATCAGGGCGTGTCAGATCATCAATGAGCTGGAGGACAACAAGAGAGGAATATATGGCGGTGCCATAGGTTACATAGATTTCACAGGAAATCTTGACACATGTATAGCCATAAGGATCGCATACAAAAAAGGCGACAAAGTATTTGTCAGATCGGGAGCGGGAATCGTCGCAGACAGTGTTCCGGAAAATGAGTTCCAGGAATGCATCAACAAGGCAAAAGCAGTTACTACAGCACTCACAATGAGCCAGGACATATCATAAGGAGGACCCGCTTGCGGGATAATGCGTGCGCCGCGCGGAGCGCCTTTCATGCGCATGCACAATACATATAAGGAGGACAAAATAAATGACAATACTTATAGACAATTACGACAGCTTCTCCTACAACCTGTATCAGCTTGTGGGGGCAATAAATCCAGATATAAAGGTCATAAGAAATGATGAGTTCACCTGTGAGGAAATCGAGGCGATGAATCCGGATCACATAATCATCTCACCGGGACCCGGAAGACCTTCGGATGCGGGAATGTGTGAGGATGCGGTGAGATATTTCGCAGGAAAAGTACCAATCCTCGGCGTGTGTCTCGGACATCAGGCGATTTGTGAGACTTATGGTGCGACAGTCACATATGCAAAGAAACTCATGCACGGAAAGATGTCGCTGGTTGATGTGGATCTGAACTGCAGATTGTTCAGGGGACTTCAGAGCAAGATACAGGTTGCCAGATATCATTCACTGGCAGCAGCAGATGAGAATTTCCCTGAATGTCTGGAGGTCACAGCCAGGACGGAGGATGGAGAGATCATGGCAGTGAAACACAGGGATTATGAGGTATATGGAGTTCAGTTCCATCCGGAGTCGATACTGACACCGAAGGGCAAGATAATGCTCAGAAATTTTTTAGAGATATAAAATGATATAAAATAAGGAGGATATGGCGATGATACAGGAAACTCTTAAGAAGGTAGCAGCAGGACAGGATCTTACATACGATGAGGCATATGCCAGTATGGATGAGATATTCAGTGGTCAGGTGCCGGGAGAGACAACGGCGGGATATCTCACAGCGCTTCACATGAAGGGCGAGACGCTTGACGAGATAACAGCCAGTGCAAATGGAATGAGAGACCATGCGGAGTCTCTTCCACATGACGGAATAGAAGTTCTTGAGATCGTGGGAACAGGCGGAGATTGTGCGAATTCATTTAACATATCGACAACGAGTGGAATAGTTGCAGCAGCGGCCGGAGTACCGATCGCAAAGCACGGTAACAGAAGCGTATCAAGCAAGAGTGGAGCAGCAGATGTCCTTGAGGCTCTTGGTGTAAATATTTCCATATCACCTGAAAAGATGGGCAAGGTTCTTGCGGAGTGTAACATGAGCTTTATGTTTGCCCAGGTTTATCACAAGGCGATGAAATATGCAGGTCCGGTCAGAAAGGCACTTGGAATACCGACAGTATTCAATATCCTTGGACCTCTCACCAACCCGGCAAAGGCTCAGATGCAGATCATGGGAGTATACAAGGAGGAGCTTGTTGATCAGATGGCTCCTGTACTTGTTGGTCTTGGCGTAAAACGGGGACTTGTCGTATACGGACAGGATTGTCTGGATGAGATATCTATGAGCGCACCTACAACAGTTGCAGAGATCAAAGATGGCGAGATCACAAAGTACGAGATCAAGCCAGAGGATTTCGGATTTGAGAGATGCAGCAAGGAGGATCTGGTGGGTGGCGGTCCTGAGGAGAACGCACAGATTACCCGCGATATTCTGTCAGGTAAGATCAAAGGAGCCAAGAGAAATGCGGTTGTACTGAACGCAGCCGCTTGTATCTACATTGCAGGCAAGGCAGACTCCATAGCGGATGGAATAAAGGTAGCAGAGGACATGATCGACAGTGGCAAGGCTGCTGAGACGCTTGATGCATTTGTAAGACTGACAAATGAGTAGATAAGTTTCATCACAGACTATGATAGAAAGTTGTATAGAGAGGTAAGAGATGATATTAGATGAGATTGCTGCAAAGACAAAGGAACGTGTGGCGGAGCAAAAGAAAAAGGTTCCTCTTGAGGAGATGAAGAGACAGGCACTTGATATAGTTGCCAGAGAGACGAATAACGGCAACAGCCCATATAGTAAGTTCCCATTTAGGGATAATCTGGCGGCAGATGGAATATCGTTTATCTGTGAGGTCAAGAAGGCATCGCCTTCCAAGGGGCTTATCGCACCGGACTTTCCTTATGTTGAGATTGCAAAGGAATATGAGGCGGCTGGTGCTTCAGCCATATCGGTGCTCACTGAGCCGTTTTATTTCCAGGGAAGCAATCAGTTCCTGATGGATATAAAGAAGGAGGTAAATATACCGCTGCTGAGGAAGGATTTCACAGTTGACGAGTATATGATATATGAGGCAAAGGTCATAGGAGCCTCGGCGGTGCTTTTGATTTGCGCCATATTGGATGACGAGCAGCTTGCCTCATATCTTCGGCTTGCACATAAACTTGGAATGTCGGCTCTGGTTGAGGCTCACGATGAGGATGAGGTCAGACGGGCGATAGCCTGCGGAGCAGGCATCATCGGAGTGAACAACAGGGATCTCAGAATATTTACGGTGGACATCATGAACAGCGTTCGTCTAAGAAAGTTGATACCGGATACGGTGCCAGCCACCCATATGGGGACGGAGGTACCTGTCCCCTCCGTCCCTCAGAAGATGGTGTATGTGTCTGAGAGTGGAATCAAGACAAAGGAGGACATAGACAGGCTTAAGGCAAATGGAACGGATGCGGTGCTCATAGGCGAGACTTTTATGAGAAGTCCTGACAAGAAGAAGTTGTTTGTGGAACTTAGAGGCGAGTAGAAAGTATTCAGGCTCATCTGAAAAAGCAATGTAGAGAACGAAATATAATTCGTTTGATTGTTATATTATATAGAAGAAACACAATACAAAAGTGTAGAAATACATTTGAAAATATATCTGAGAAGACAAAAACAGGAGGAAGAACATATGTCAAAAGGCAGATTTGGCGTTCACGGCGGCCAGTACATTCCAGAGACTCTGATGAATGCGATGCTGGAGCTGGAGGAGGCATACAAAAAATATAAGGATGATCCGGAGTTCAACAGAGAACTCACAGAGATGCTCAACGAGTATGCGGGAAGACCTAGCAGACTTTATTATGCGGAGAGAATGACAAAGGATCTGGGCGGAGCAAAGATCTACCTTAAGAGAGAGGATCTGAACCACACAGGAGCGCACAAGATCAACAACGTAATCGGACAGATGCTCCTTGCCAAGAGAATGGGTAAGACAAGAGTTATCGCGGAGACCGGTGCCGGACAGCACGGTGTTGCAACAGCTACAGTTGCAGCCATGATGGGCATGGAGTGCGAGATATACATGGGTGAGGAGGACACGATCAGACAGGCTCTCAACGTGTACAGAATGAGACTCTTAGGAGCAAAGGTTCATCCGGTAAAAACTGGAACAGCCACACTGAAGGATGCTGTATCTGAGGCATTCCGTGAGTGGACAAGCAGGATTGATGACACACACTATGTACTCGGCTCAGTCATGGGACCATATCCTTTCCCTGAGATCGTTCGTGATTTCCAGGCTGTGATCAGTAAAGAGATCAAGGCACAGCTCATGGAGAAGGAGGGAAGACTTCCTGATGTTGTCATGGCATGTGTGGGCGGCGGTTCAAATGCCATCGGAGCTTTCTATGATTTCATACCTGACGAGAGCGTCAGGCTGATCGGCTGTGAGGCGGCGGGCAGAGGCGTTGATACATTCGAGACTGCGGCAACTATTGCGACTGGAAAGCTTGGTATATTCCACGGCATGAAGTCTTACTTCTGTCAGGATGAATTTGGTCAGATAGCACCTGTATATTCGATCTCAGCGGGACTTGACTACCCGGGAATCGGACCTGAACATGCATACCTTCACGACATCGGACGTGCGGAGTATGTGGCTATCACAGATGATGAGGCAGTTGATGCATTTGAATATCTGTCAAAGATTGAGGGAATCATCCCTGCGATAGAGAGCGCACATGCTGTGGCTTACGCCATGAAGCTGGCACCTACAATGGATAAGGATAAAATAATAGTGATCAATGTATCAGGACGTGGCGACAAGGACGTTGCAGCCATCGCAAGATACAGAGGGGAGGATCTTCATGAGTAATATAGCAAAAGCATTTGAGCATGGAAAAGCATTTATACCATTTGTGACATGTGGCGATCCGTCGCTGGATGTGACAGAGGAGGTAGTATACGCAATGGTGGAGGCCGGCGCAGACCTCATCGAGCTGGGAATCCCATTCTCAGACCCGACAGCCGAGGGCCCGGTCATCCAGGGCGCAAATATAAGAGCGCTGGCAGGCGGTGTGACGACAGACAAGGTATTTGACCTTGTGAGAAAGCTCCGCAAGAAAGTGACAATACCTATGGTGTTCATGACATATGCAAATGTCGTGTTCTCGTACGGTTCGGAGAGATTTATCAGCACATGCAAGGAGATCGGCATAGACGGTCTGATCCTTCCTGACATTCCTTACGAGGAGAAGGATGAGTTTGACGGAATCTGCAAGCAGTATGATGTGGATCTCATTTCACTTATCGCACCGACATCCCATGAGAGAATATCCATGATCGCAAATGATGCTAGTGGATTTGTGTATTGTGTGTCATCACTCGGTGTAACCGGAACAAGAACCAAGATCACCACAGACATAGGTGCAATGGTCAATCTGGTGAAGAAGGCGAAGGACATCCCTTGCGCTGTAGGATTCGGAATATCCACACCTGAGCAGGCAAAGCAGATGGCGGAGAAGTCAGACGGTGTCATCGTCGGTTCAGCCATCGTCAAGCTGTGTGCCCAGTACGGCAAGGACTGTGTGCCTTATGTGAGAGATTATGTGAAGAGCATGAAGGATGCGATAAGGTAGGAAATTAGAAATACTAATTGGGGTATGCATTTGTGGATGCATATTTAAGAGAGTCGGAGAAATCTGGCTCTCTTGTGTTTTATAAGCATAGTATTATCTGGTATAAAAAATACTGCTACAAATATTTCGAAAATGTGTTGACGCCAAATATTTCGAAAATGTGTTGACGCCAAATATTTCGAAAATGTGTTGACGTCAAATATATATTATGTTATAACAAGTACATCAGCAAATTGCTGATGCCATAATGAAAATTGAATAAAACATATATTAAGTTGAAGAGTTTAAGATTATTAGGATTTGTATGCACTACAATTCTGCAATCATGACTCTTTTTTTGTTGCTTTTGGACCTTGAGTCAGATTGTATTTGACAATTGAATACGTATCTGCCCAGTGACCGGGGCAGCAAAGAATACGGACACAGCGACTGTCATCGGCTGAAGAATGACAGACCGAGGAGCAGGCGCCGGATGGGTGTTAGTTGGTAAAGCTTTTGATAACACATTGGTAGATATATGTAGATTTAATTTTTCATTATGGAGGTAACGAATATGAGATATTCATTTGTAGAGAAAATATCACACAGACAGCAGGAGACAGCATACATGCTTTATATGATCATCAGCAGCTATTTTCACAAATGCAGCTGTAAGTCAAAGGCTCTTGAGGAGAATCTCTTCCTTTATTATAAGGAGATTCAGAAGGACAGACAGGTTGACAAAGAAAGGCAGATCATCAGAGTCAGCGAGGGCATACTGAAAGACAGTATGTCGAAGATCTCAGAGATGAATGCAGAGGCAGTCATCTACAGAACAAATGGTTTGTATGTCATTGACTTCTATACGGGATTCGAGAGAATCGTGGCAACTGTCAATGAGAATGGCCATTATGAGATATGTCTGGATGAGGACGAATCAGTGGCATAGAAGGAGTGACATAGAAGGAGCTGAGAGTAAGGCGTTGACTACTGAATTTGTTAAAGAATTGGTGCATGGTGGCAGTTGTTCGGGGGATAAATAAACTTGAATAACTGCCATGTTTTTACTTGATATAAGAACGAATGTTCGATATAATGGATGCAGGCTTTAGCATAGAGTAGGAGACTTTTATGGATCATTTTGAATTGGTATCGGAATATAAGCCCACCGGAGATCAGCCGGAGGCTATAGAGAAATTGGTGAATGGATTTAAAGAGGGTAATCAGTTTGAGACGTTGCTTGGTGTAACCGGATCAGGTAAGACATTCACCATGGCGAATGTCATACAGCAGCTGAATAAGCCTACTTTGGTTCTTGCACATAACAAGACTTTGGCGGCGCAGCTTTATGGAGAGATGAAGGAATTTTTCCCGAATAATGCAGTGGAGTATTTTGTTTCATACTATGATTATTACCAGCCGGAGGCATATGTTGCGTCTACGGATACTTATATTGCAAAGGATTCATCTATAAATGATGACATTGACCGTATGAGGCATAGTGCAACAGCGGCACTTATAGACAGGAAGGACGTCATCGTGGTTGCGTCTGTATCGTGTATATATGGTATCGGTGATCCGGACGAGTATAGAAATCAGATGCTCTCATTCAGAGTGGGCATGATAAAGGACAGGGATCAGGTCATCGATGAGCTGACAGATATACAGTATGACAGGAATGACATGGATCTGCAGAGAGGTACGTTCAGGGTGCGTGGGGATGTGCTGGAGATCATTCCTGTGTCTACATTTGATGATGGAATAAGGATAGAATTCTTCGGAGATGAGATAGATAGAATCACGGAATTTGACCCGCTCACCGGAGAGGGAAAGAGGGATCTGACATACACTTGTCTGTTCCCGGCATCCCACTATGTAGTTGGACAGGAGAAGATGGAGAAGGCTCTGAAACGTATCGAGGCAGAACTCAAGGATAGAGTTGCTTACTTCAAGTCAAAGGATAAGCTAATAGAGGCTCAGCGTATCGAGGAGAGAACCAACTTTGACATGGAGATGATGCGGGAGACTGGATTTTGCTCGGGTATAGAGAATTATTCAGGACCTCTGGCTGGCAGATCAGCTGGGGAGACACCGAGCACATTGCTGGATTTCTTTGGTGATGACTTCCTTCTTATTATAGATGAGTCGCATATGACAGTGCCGCAGGTTGGTGCTATGTATTCGGGAGACCGTTCACGTAAGATGAATCTGGTGGACTACGGCTTCAGGCTTCCGTCGGCACTTGACAACAGACCTCTCAATTTCTCAGAATTTGAGCAGAAACTGGATCAGGTCATGTTCGTATCTGCTACACCAGGCAAATACGAGGAAGAACACCAGATGCTCATGGCTGAACAGATCATCAGACCTACGGGACTTCTTGATCCGCCGGTTGAGGTCAGACCGGTTGAGGGACAGATAGACGATCTGCTCAAAGAGGTCCGCAAGGAGACTGAGCAGGGACACAAGGTGCTTGTAACTACTCTTACAAAACGTATGGCTGAGGACCTCACCAGTTATATGAGGGATAATGATATAAAGGTAAAATATCTGCACTCGGATATAGACACTATGGAGAGAGTTGAGATAGTGAGAGATCTCCGTCTTGGCGTGTTCGACGTGCTTGTTGGAATCAACCTTCTGAGAGAGGGACTTGATATACCGGAGATCACTTTGGTGGCAATACTGGATGCTGACAAGGAAGGTTTCCTGAGATCGGAGACATCGCTCATCCAGACCATAGGAAGAGCAGCCCGAAATGTAGATGGACATGTCATCATGTATGCAGATACTATCACGGGCTCCATGAAGTATGCCCTCGATGAGACGAGTAGACGTCGTGAGATACAGCAGAAGTATAATGAGGAACATGGAATAACCCCTAAGACTATAGAGAAAAGTATCAGGGACCTCATAACCATAGAGGTGAAGAAGGAGGAGCTTCCAGCTGAGGATAAGGACGCTGAGTCCATGACGAAGAAGGAGCTGCAGAAGGTTATCGCCAAGCTGACCAAGAAGATGAATATGGCGGCAGCGGATCTCAACTTTGAGGTGGCGGCGGAGATCAGGGATCAGCTCAAGGTGTACAAGGCGGCACTCAGAGATTATGATAAGGACTAGTGGCAAATATGATTGGTGAGTAGTGAATTGGATCATGATAGTTGTGATAGAAACGGTAATCACAGAAAGTGTAGATTACTATATATGGAATATAAATAATAAAGAGAAAAGGTTAGATCAAGATGGAAGACAATAAGAATTATGAACGCAGTGAGCATCTGGAGGATATAACGGATGCGAGCATGAAGGATGATTATTTCAACGCCAGCAGGAATATTGATAGGAAGTATATTACTATTGAGGGCGCACGTGAAAATAATCTGAAGAATATTAATGTCAAGATTCCAAGGGACAAATTTGTCGTCGTGACAGGACTTTCGGGATCGGGTAAGTCTTCGCTGGCATTTGACACGATATATGCGGAGGGGCAGAGAAGATATATGGAATCTCTGTCATCCTATGCTAGACAGTTCCTTGGACAGGCAGAGAAGCCGGACGTGGACAAGATCGAGGGACTGTCACCGGCTATCTCTATAGATCAGAAGTCAACAAACAGGAACCCTCGATCTACAGTTGGTACTGTCACGGAGATATATGACTATTTCAGACTTTTATATGCAAGAGTGGGAATACCACACTGCCCGAACTGCGGCAAGGTCATAAGCAGACAGACGGTTGACCAGATGGTGGATGAGATCATGAAGCTACCTGAGAGGACAAAGTTCATGGTGCTTGCGCCTGTGGTCAGAGGTCGAAAGGGAGAGCATGTAAAGCTTCTTGAGAAGGCAAAGAAGAGCGGATTTGTCAGGGTGATAGTCGACGGCAGTATGTATGAGTTGTCGGAGGAGATAAAGCTTGATAAGAATAAGAAACACAGCATAGATATAGTAGTCGACCGTCTGGTTGTCAGACAGGATGTGGAGCGCAGACTTACTGATTCCATAGAGACTGCCCTTCAGCTTGCAGAAGGGCTTATGAAGATTGAGGTGATCGGGGAGAGGGATGAGAACGGTGTTCAGAAGGAGAATACTGTCATCAATTTTTCAGACAGCTTTTCATGCCCGGATTGCGGAATCAGCATAGATGAGATAGAGCCGAGAAGCTTCTCATTCAACAATCCATTTGGCGCCTGTCCGACATGTGCAGGTCTTGGCTTCAAGATGGAATTTGATCCTGATCTTATGATACCGGATCAGAGTCTGTCTATAAATGATGGAGCCATTGTGGTACTTGGATGGCAGTCATGCAATGATGGCAAGAGCTATTCAAATGCAATACTCAAGGCACTCGGTGAGGAATATGGGTTCTCTCTGGATACACCATTTCAGGATTACCCACAGGATATAAAAGATCTCTTATTATATGGAAAGAACTCTCGCCCAGTTAAGGTGTACTATAAGGGACAGCGCGGTGAGGGTGTGTATGATATAACATTTGAAGGACTTCTGAAGAGTGTTGCAAGAAGATACCGGGAGACATCTGCCGAGTCCACAAAGGCTGAGTATGAGACATTCATGACTATAACTCCGTGTGAGGTCTGTGGCGGCAAGAGACTTAAGCCTACAGCCCTTGCGGTGACGGTTGGAGATAAGAATATTGCTGAACTTACAGAGCTTCCTATCACAGAACTTGCAAAATTCATGAAAGAGCTGGAGCTCACGGACAGACAGAAGATGATAGGCGCAGCTATACTCAAGGAGATAAGGTCGAGATTGCATTTCCTTATAGACGTGGGTCTTGACTATTTGTGTCTGAGCAGGGGTACAAGCACGCTCTCGGGAGGCGAGGCGCAGAGAATTAGACTTGCCACGCAGATAGGGTCAGGTCTGGTGGGTGTTGCGTATATTCTTGACGAGCCGAGTATCGGACTTCATCAGAGGGATAATGACAAGCTCATAGCTGCTCTCAAGAATCTGAGAGACCTTGGAAATACTCTGATCGTTGTCGAGCATGACGAGGACACTATGAGGGCTGCGGATCACATCATAGATATAGGACCGGGAGCCGGTGCAAATGGTGGATATGTGGTTGCAGAGGGAACCGCAGAGGATATCATGAAGTGCGAGAATTCTATCACCGGCGACTACTTAAGTGGCAGGAAGAAGATAGAGGTTCCGGATGTGAGGAGAAAGCCAACAGGGTGGCTCACAGTCAAGAATGCATATGAGAACAACCTCAAGCATATAGATGTGGATATACCGCTTGGAATCATGACATGTGTGACGGGTGTATCAGGTTCGGGCAAAAGTTCTCTGGTAAATGAGATCCTGTACAAGAAGCTGGCGAGAAGACTCAACAAGAGCAGGATTAAAGCAGGAAAGCATGATCACATCATTGGATATGATGCTCTTGACAAGATCATTAATATAGACCAGTCACCTATAGGTAGAACTCCGAGATCCAATCCGGCTACCTATACAGGTACATTTGATCTGATAAGGGATCTGTTTGCAGGAACCAAGGATGCCAAGGCTAGAGGTTACGGCAAGGGAAGATTCAGCTTTAACGTATCCGGCGGACGATGTGAGGCGTGTCGCGGAGACGGAATAATCAAGATAGAGATGCATTTCCTGCCTGATATATATGTGCCATGTGAAGTGTGCGGAGGAAAGAGATACAACAGGGAGACCCTGGAGGTCAAATACAAGGGTAAGAGTATCAATGAAGTTCTCGATATGACTGTTGATGAGGCATGTGAGTTCTTTGCAAATGTTCCGAGAATACTCAGGAAGATAGAAACGTTGCGAGATGTGGGACTAGGATATATCAGGCTTGGACAGCCATCCACCACTCTGTCAGGCGGAGAGGCACAGAGAATCAAGCTTGCAACCGAGTTGTCAAGGCGTGGAACAGGAAAGACAATATATGTACTTGACGAGCCTACCACGGGACTTCATTTTGCTGATGTTCACAGGCTTGTGGATATACTCAGGAGGCTCAGCGAGGGCGGAAATACGGTTGTTGTTATCGAACATAACCTTGACGTCATCAAGACCGCAGATTATATTATTGACATGGGACCTGAAGGAGGCGCTGGAGGTGGAACGGTCATTGCCAGTGGAACTCCGGAAGAAGTAGCAAAGATATCTCAGTCGTATACAGGGCAGTATCTGAAGAGGTATCTCGGCATGTAAGGGATGTGTCGAATAATTACATCGGAGGTAGATGACAACATGGATGAACAGAACAATGTAGATGGTATCCGCAAGGATGATAGATTGTCATTAGAGGGTAATCTGGAACAGAAAGATATGCTGAACAACGTACAAGCACAGTCGGGATATGATCAGCCGGGACAGCAGCAGAATTATGGTCCGGCAGGGCAGCAGTACAGCGCACCAGGACAGCAGCAGAACTATGGTCCGGCAGAGCAGCAGCCGTATCACGGACAGTCAGGATATGATCAGCAGAGACAGTGGAATCAGGATTCATATGCACAGCAGATGCAGGCAGACGGACAGGAATATCAGCAGAGACCACAGTACAGCCAGCTGGGTCAGCCGCAGAATTATGGTTCGTCAGGGCAGCAGCCATATCAGCAGCCGCAGTATGGCGCACCGGGACAGCCGCAGAACTATGGTCCGGCAGGGCAGCAGCCATATCAGCAGCCGCAGCATGGCGCACTGGGACAGCCGCAGAATTATGGTTCGTCAGGGCAGCAGCCATATCAGCAGCCACCATACGGTCAACCGGGTCAGCAGTCTACACCGTATGACAGTCCGATGGGATATGTTGGGTATGAGTACAGACAGAATGTTCCTGTAGATGTCAAGAAGGGTTCAACACATATACCAAATCTGTTGAATATTGTTGGAATGATCATGGCTTTGATCACAGTATTTTTGCCGTATGCACATATGGATTCTGATGTCAGAACGATAAGTGGAGTATTTGGCATAGATGTAATATCTGTAATTATAGTGGCAGTATTGCTTGTTGCAGATATAATAAGTGCGTTTATGAACAAAACTGTAGCATATATAATTGATCTTGTGATATCAGTTATTGTTGGAGGCGCATTCATATTCGAGTTTGTGCTCTCGCTGATAGATCTTGGCAAGCTGGACAAAACAGTAAATGCTGGTCTCAGTTTTGGCGCATGGTTCAGCGTGGTAACGGCAATACTTCTTTTGGTATCAGTGCCTGTATGGTGGGCAGTCAGCAGGAAAAAGGCGAAGTCAGAGAAAGAAACTGCGGAATCTGCAGTATAACAGAAGAAAAGGATTGAAGATATCAGGCTTTGCCATAAATGAAATATAAGAATTTTTAAGGACAAAACGTGTTGATGGATTAATCCCATTTAAAACAACGATTTGTCCTTATTTTGTTTTATTTATTTGTCTTTTTTGTTTGCCATTTTTGCTTGTTCTTTTTCCATGTTCATTATTTGTACCACCGCTGTACACATTTGAGGCCTTTTTATTAGGGTCCATTTTTCATAACTCATTTGATACTATCTACAATAGCGCTTTATAACAATATGTTTTTCTATTTGTACTGGAATTTGAACGCATTTGTTACAAAATTATCCTAAATTCAAATCAAAACTGCATTCTAGGATAATACCCTGATATTTTGTATCTTTCAGTTCAATAAAATGGAGAAAATGGATAATTTTATCCTTATTCAACCCAAACAGGCTAATTTGGTATAAAAAGCACTTGATGTAAAGATGACAAATATTTATTAGACGAAATCAGAGTCCAAAACAGGCTGATTTGGTATAAAAAGCACTTGATGTAGAGATGACAAATATTTATTAAACGAAATCAGAGTCCAAAACAACAAATAAGAACCCCACCACGACTTGTATATGCTGTGATGGGGTTCTTTAAGTTTACGTGAGCGATACTTGTCCGATAGGTACCGGATAGTTTATCGTTACATTTGTTAATTAGTCTGTCAAAGATAGCTGATTAGTCGTTAGCCTTACCAACTGATCCGAAGAGTTCCATCTTCTCCTTAACAGTAGCCTTGATAGCCTCGAAACCAGGAGCGAGAAGCTTTCTAGGATCAAATCCCTTGCCCTCGAGATCCTTACCAGCCTCGATGTACTTTCTTGTAGCATCTGCAAATGATAACTGGCACTCTGTGTTAACGTTGATCTTTGAAACGCCAAGTGAAATAGCCTTCTTGATCATGTCAGCTGGGATACCTGTACCACCGTGAAGAACTAATGGCATAACACCTGTCTTCTGCTGGATAGCATCAAGTGTCTCGAAACTAAGTCCCTTCCAGTTAGCTGGGTACTTACCATGGATGTTACCGATACCAGCAGCAAGCATATCAACGCCGAGATCAGCGATAGTCTTGCACTCCGCTGGATCAGCGCACTCGCCCATACCAATAACTCCGTCTTCCTCACCACCGATAGAACCAACCTCACACTCGATTGAGAGGCCAAGCTGATGAGCTACGTTAACGAGCTCTGTTGACTTAGCAAGGTTCTCCTCGAATGGATAGTGTGAACCATCGAACATGATTGAAGTAAATCCAGCCTTAACACACTTGTAGCATCCTTCGTATGTTCCGTGATCAAGGTGAAGAGCTACAGGAACTGTGATTCCAAGTGACTCATCCATAGCCTTAACCATTGCTGCAACTGTCTCAAATCCTGTCATATACTTTCCAGCGCCCTCTGAAACACCAAGGATAACAGGTGACTGAAGCTCCTGTGCTGTAAGGAGAACAGCCTTTGTCCACTCAAGGTTGTTGATGTTGAACTGTCCTACTGCGTAGTGACCAGCCTTAGCTTTCTTTAACATTTCTGTTGCTGAAACTAACATTTGTAAAATCCTCCGTAAAATTATATTTGGATACTTACGTACCCACTTACGCTGATTATAACCCATATAATTATAAAATAAAAGAATTTTTAACCAAAAGTTCAGCACATAGTTAGTTTAAACTTATCGCTGGAAAATAAAACATTTATAAAGAATAGTCAGTCTTAATTGAAATAGAAAAAAATAAATGCTATGATTTGCCAGTAATATTAACAAATGTAGAAAAATGTAATGTATATAGAACATAACGTAAAATATGTATTCCACGCAGACGCCGTGCGAAGCGCCTTTCATGCGTCTGCTCTATAAATTTCGTAAGGAGGACAGAATGCTTCAGTTAAAGAACATCGTGAAGGATTATCACACGGGCGATGAAGTTGTTCAGGCACTCAAGGGTGTATCTGTAAATTTCAGAAGAAATGAGTTCGTGTCCATACTTGGTCAGTCGGGTTGTGGAAAGACAACCCTTCTGAACATAGTGGGTGGATTGGATCAGTATACCAGCGGAGATCTGGTTATCAATGGCAAGTCGACAAAGGATTTCAAGTCAAGAGACTGGGATTCATATAGAAATAACTCTGTCGGATTCGTATTCCAGAGCTACAATCTGATACCGCATCAGTCGGTACTCTCGAATGTAGAACTTGCGCTTACACTGTCAGGAGTATCTAAGGCAGAGAGGAGAAAGAGGGCGAAGGAAGTTCTGGCGAAGGTAGGTCTGGGAAATCAGATCCACAAGAAACCCAATCAGATGTCTGGTGGACAGATGCAGAGAGTTGCAATCGCCAGAGCACTCATAAACGATCCAGATATTCTGCTTGCGGATGAACCTACAGGTGCCCTTGATACAGAGACAAGCGTCCAGATCATGGAACTCCTCAAGGAGATAGCCAAGGACAAGCTGGTCATCATGGTTACACACAATCCGGAGCTGGCACAGCAGTACTCAACAAGGATCGTAAAGCTCCTCGATGGAAATATAATAGACGATTCAAATCCGTTTTCAGATGAGGACGAGGCGAAGGAGGATGACGGAAGCTATGCTCCGAGAAAGACCTCTATGAGCATGTTCACAGCGTTCTCGCTGAGTCTGAACAACCTCATGACAAAGAAGGGACGAACGTTCTTAACAGCATTTGCCGGAAGTATAGGAATCATAGGAATAGCACTTATATTGTCGCTTTCGTCTGGATTCCAGAAGTACATCAATGATGTACAGGAGGAGACACTTGCTACATATCCGGTGCAGATAACGAAGAAAGCGATGGATTACAGTGAGCTTCTATCCAAGATGGTAGGTAACAATGAGGAGGATTCAAATCATAATCACGCCGGTGAGGACAAGGTATATTCCGGAGATATCATGGGAGACATGCTTGTATCAATGGTGTCAGATGTGAAAGAGAACGACCTTGAGACATTCAAAAAATATATCGAAGATGATGCAAATGGTTTTAAAAAATATACCAGCGATATAACATACACGTATGACACGCCTTTGTATGTGTTCAACGAGAACAGTGCAAATGGCGGAGTTGCTCAGGTAAATCCAAGCACAACCATGACAGACATGGGATTTGGCGGAATGGCGGAGGCACAGGAGTCAACGGCAGATTTCATGTCGGCGTTTAGTTACGGCTCATCATCAATGGACATGTGGACACAGATGTTAGATAATGACACTCTGCTTAAGCAGCAGTACGATGTGCTGGCAGGACACTGGCCGGAGAACAAGAACGAGGTTGTACTTGTCGTTGATAAGAACAACGAGATAAGTGATTTTACGCTGTATACTCTTGGACTAAGGGATTCAAAGGAACTGGGGGATATGGTTTCAACCATACTTGCCGGTGGAGAAGCACCGGAGCTTGAGCAGATGGTGTTTACTTATGATGACCTTCTTAATCTCAAGTTCAAGGTTGTGCTTCCGGGCAATCTCTACAAGAAGAATGCAGATGGAACATACACAGATATGAGTTCTGATGCTGATTTTCTGAAGTCTGCCGTGGCCGGGGGCCTTGAAGTAAAGGTGTCAGCAGTAATCAGGGCTTCGGATAAAGCATATGCAACTACCATGCAGCCGGGATATATAGGTTACACATCGGAGCTTGCCAATTACATAGTTTCAGAGAACGAGAAGACAGATGTACTCAAGGCTCAGATGGATAATCCTGATACTGACATATTTACAGGAATGCCATTTTCAGATGGCAAGGAACTGACAGCGGATGATGTGGATATGGATTCTGTTATGCAGCAGCTTATGGCTTCAGGTCAGGTTACTGAGGACATGCAGGCACAGATGGCATCCATGACCAAGGATCAGCTCTTCGATATGCTTAAGGGTTACGGTTTCTTCCAGGAGTCAACATCTACTTATGAGGATAACATGTCAAAGCTTGGATACGCGGAACTTGCAAAGCCGGCATCCATCAATCTCTACTGTGCAGAATTTGCGGATAAGGACGAGATAACAAAGCTTATAGACAAGTACAACGAGGATTATCCTGACAAGGAGATTACATACACTGATTACATCGGAATCATGCTGTCATCAGTGACCAAGATCATCAACGCGATAACCTATGTACTCATTGCATTTGTGGCAATTTCATTGATAGTTTCATCTATTATGATCGGAATCATCACATATATTTCAGTCCTTGAGAGAACTAAGGAGATTGGAATCCTTCGAAGCATAGGAGCTTCAAAGAAGGATATATCCAGAGTATTCAATGCGGAGACATTTATCATAGGACTCTTCTCGGGACTCATAGGTATTGGTGTGACGGTACTTATCAATATACCGATCAGTAAGGTGATAGAGAGTTATATCAATGTTGCCGGTGTATCGGCGCTTCCTTGGAAGGGTGGAGTGATGCTGGTAATCATCAGCGTTATACTGACATTGATCGGAGGACTTATCCCATCGAGGCTTGCTGCTAAGAAGGATCCTGTTATAGCACTCAGAAGTGAGTAAAAAGAAAAGGCTGCCAGAAATGGCAGCCTCTTCTTTTTTGTATTAAAAGGGAGTGACTGCAACTACATTATGTGAGGGGAGGGTGTTGCAGTCGTTTATGAAAAAGGGGATTGTAAACAACTCGCTTACGCTCTCGCTGTTTACAGTTAATAATATACTGAAAAAATGTGTTCTAATTTTGGAAAAGATGTGTAGAAAATGTGTTTTTCCGGCACAAATATGAAGATGGTGTAAGAACTTTAAAGTAAAGATAAAGATTTGTATAAAATATATTTAGTATGTAAATTTGTTAACGGTTCACAATAAAGAATATATACATTATAATAAGTAATGTTTGAATTTGATTTATTCAAATTGGAGGAAAAAAGGTTACAGATCGGGATCAGATTGCAAGAATCCGGTCTGAAGATTGTAGAACAGGGAGGAAGATCATGGCAGGAAGTCATATAGCAATACCTACAATACTAAAGATAGGAAAGGGAACCTTGAATAATCTGGGAAAATATATAGCGGGTTCGGGTATGAAGAATGCAGTTATATATTTCGGAAACGGACTCATTGATATGTTTGGGCAGCAGGTCATGGATTCTCTAAAAAGGGAGAATGTGACTGTCGTGGAATATAGAGAGCTGGATTCTACCAATATAGAGGACATAATAAGACTTGCATTTGACATAGATGCGAAGGCGCAGGTGATAGTGGGTATCGGCGGCGGGAAGGTTATCGATGTGGCAAAGTACGCGGCATATCTGAGAAAGCTTCCTTTTGTAAGCATTCCTACATCGGCGTCGTCGGATGGATTTTCAAGCGCCAGCGCGTCGCTTATGGTAAATGGCAGAAGAACATCAGTGCCAGCCAGAATGGCATACGGAATAATAGCAGACACGGAGATCATCAAATCAGCTCCGGAGAGATTCCTCTATTCAGGAATCGGCGACATGGTGTCCAAGATAACATCGCTCTATGACTGGCTTTTTGAATCAGAACTTGGATATTCGGAGATGAACGATTTTGCTGTGATGATCGCGAAGAAGGCGGTGAACAGCTTTGTCAGGACTCCTTTTGAGACCATAAAGGATGATCTGTTCCTGAAGGAGCTTCTCGACTCACTTGCCATGAGTGGTGTTGCAAATGAGATAGCAGGCGGAAGCACACCTACATCTGGAAGTGAGCATTTGATCTCACATGCCTTGGATAAGATGCTTGAGCAGCCTCAGCTTCACGGAATCCAGGTAGGAATAGCTACCTATATAATGGCGGTTGTTCAGGATCACAGATATGTCAGGGTAAATGCAATATTTGAGAAGACAGGATTCTGGAATTATGTGGCCACACTTGATCTGAAGAGGGAGGACTTTGTGAAGGCAATAGACATGGCACCGCAGATTAAGCCGCACAGACACACATATCTTCACGAGGAGAAATACAGAGAGCTTGCCAAGAAGGTGTTGTATGAGGACGAGGTGCTTAAGAGGGTATTTGATTGATGATTCAAAGATGGAAACGGATACTGACGAACTGTAAAAACATAGGGAGTATTATTATATGGAAGATAACAGATACGAATATGGATTTGAAGGAGACGGTCAAAGCTATGAAGACAGTAACTATATGTATAAAGATCAGGACACAGCGTACGTGATCCGCCCGGAGCAGATGGGTGGCGGGGAATTTCAGCAGCCGCAGATGAAGAGAATGATCCCCATCGTTACGATCACGTTGATATTGGCAAATGTTATAGCCGGAATCATGTGCATAGGCGTTGACAACTATTCGAGGACGGGGGGACTCAACTATGAGTATGTCAAACTAAATAAAGAATATGGAAGACTGCTTTCATCAATGTTCCTTCATTCGGGATTTGACCATCTGGTCGGCAATATGTTTGCACTGTTCATGTTCGGCTCGACGGTGGAAAAGAAGCTTGGGTCCCTTCGTATGACCATCATATACTTTGTCTCAGGAATTGTCTCAGGACTTATATCCATGAATCTGTCACACGTGATGGACCCGAGCAGAATGCATTTTTCAATAGGCGCTTCAGGGGCAGTGTTTGGAGTTATGTGCGCAGCTGTTTTTCTGTCAGTGATGGGAAGCAAAAAGGCGAGCCGCAGGGATATGACCATAGCCATAGTGCTTGTTGTGATATATGCCATCTACACATATGAGGAAAATATTGATATCTATGCGCATATAGGCGGAGCTGTTGTGGGCGGAATATTGGCATTTGCACTCAATGTGAGAAAATGGGAGAGATTCAGGGAGAACAAGTTCTTTAAGGTGCTGGCCATAATGTTGACGGTAATATTGAGTATTGCAGGAATTGGTGAGGCTGGCATCGGAAAGACCGCAGCGGATCTTCCGGATAAGAGGATAGACTTTATCAAGGAACAGACGGTTTTTGAGGATGATGACACTACATATGGAGAAGGTCTTGACCTGTTTTGCACCGATGAACATTGGATGACATTTACTTCAACAGATGGAGATGATATTGTAGAGTTTGACGGAAATGCGGAATATAAAGGTGCACAGGTGACGGTTCTGATTCAGTTCAGGATAGTTGGTGACTGCGATGACTACAAGCTGGGGTATTTCGGGATAAACGATCAGGGACAGGATAGCAGAGGTGCTACTGATTTTATGGAGGCTGTCTGTGAAAGGGCAGGACAGTAATAAACAGTGTGCGGCCTAAAACGTGTGTGATTCCTGAAAAAAGACGGTTGTATGGTTAAAACAGCCGTAAAAAGTGGGAAAAGTGACAGTTTAGTTTGTATCGGCAAATGTACCATGGTATACTAAATCTGTATGTCTACATTTAGATATGTGTAGGGACAACGATAGTCAGATTTGGAATTACAATAATCATGAAAGTACAGAGATAGAAAAATATGGCACTTAAATACGTGATGATAAATGACATAATTGAAGAACACAACGCAAGAATGCAGAACCTGAGGAAGTATTACCCGTTCTTTGTTCTGGCTGAGACTACATTTGCGCAGTATAAGGAAGGGCGCTATGCACAGCTGGATATGGGGTATATAACCATGGCGGTTCTGCGTTTTTTTATTCAGGAAAACAGTTTCAATGAGCGCGAAGTGTCATATGATGAGTATGAGGATTTTGTGGGTCAGCTGTTGAATCGTGACTTTGATGTGGAGATCGCGGAGGATGACAGGGCTGATCTGATAATGTATATATTTGACAAGATCAAGAATGATGGAAGGGCATTTGAATTCACATTCTATGATCCGGGAAAAAAGCAGCGGAAGACTGGACGAGTGAAGCTGATCGACAGCCACATAGTTGACGGAAAGGTGCTCTATTTTATCACGGCGGATGGAATAGAATTCTATCTGGACACCAAGGAGATCAAGGACGAGAGCAAGATCAACGTTCAGCAGCTCCTTCTTGAGAAGATGATAGTCGGGGAAAACTTCCGCGGTGGAATTGAGGTTGTGCGCAGGATCAACAGTGAGGTGAACAGGCTGATCCGAGAGAAGGACGAGATAGTAAATCTCCTCTCCATCGATGTATTTAGGGGCGCGGAGGAATACGAGAATTATATGAAGACCGTCGGCAAATGGTTCGCTGACGAGCAGAAACTGTTTGCCAAGAACAAGGCTCTGGTTGACAAGGCAATCACCAAGGCAAGCTACGACAATATGGGCAAGGGCAACCTGAAGGCAATGGAGGAGATAAGCCAGCTTGAACTGGAACTTAAGAGGACCATTATCAAGCATGGCAGTCTGATAAGCAGCACCATGGAGCTGCAGAACATATCGGACAATATCATACATAAGGCAAAACTGCAAAAGCTGAGGCCGGCATTTGACTTCGCAGGGCAGCTGCAGACTATAATAAAAGAGGACAGACCGGATAAAATGCTAACCATACTTGCGCCTCTCTTTGCACCAAGGATAGTGAAGTCGTTCAGCATGACATCCATAGACCACATGCTCACGCTGAAGTCTGAGGACAATGCCAAGACAACAAAGGTGAAAAAAGAGCAGCTTGATCCGAATTTCCGCTATGAGGACGAACTCCTTGATGAACAGATAAGTGCCAACTTCACAAAGCTGTTCCACGAACTCCTCGATCAGATAAACAAATGGGGGCACCTGAGTCTCAAAGAATTCAACGGCATCCTTGAGGTAAAGTTCGGAAAAGAAATTTACGATAATAAAGATTATTATTCCTTCCTCACGCATCTGGCCCAGAAGGACAGATACAGTGTGGATGAGATCCTGAAGAAGCCGGATACCATGCTGGAGGGAATGCTGGTGGATCACATAGAGCGTGTGAAGAAAGCTGATGAAAAGATGCTGGCAGCGGCTGAGTCTGCAAATACGACTGGAGGCAGCAGTTCGGGACTCTCCCGTGAGATGTACGCGCCGGAACTCACACTTGATGCATACAGAGGCATGACATTCACACTGGAATTCCATCCGGAAGAAGAGATACAGATCGGCGAGGACATGTACGTAACAGGAATCCAGTTCAGAAAGGGATAAAAAGATGGAAAGCAAGAATTTAGACAAGGCGATAGAGATATATTCAAAGCTTATATCGGGCGAGGAGATCTGCAAAAAACATCCCGACAATGGTCCGCTGTACGATGAGTTCTACGGCAATGCAGAGGTGTATGATATCGTCATGAATATTATGAAGAAGATGAACCTGTCACTGTACGAGTACAATGACAGTCTGTATATAACAGCTGGAGAGGGCAATAGAGTATTTGGCTATACGAATGACGATATGAAAAGGCTTCTGGGACTTCGCCTGAACAAGGAGCTCTATCTGTGTTACTTCATTATGTATATGACACTTCTCTACTTCTACAAGGATTCATCCAGCTACCAGTTCAGGGAGTATGTGAAGTCAGAGAATATCATAGATGAGACAAGCAAATATCTGGCGGACATAACTAAGAAGCTGGATGTTCTGTCAACTGACGAGGTTGAACAGGACAGTTTCAAGGCGATAGCGCTTCTGTGGGATGAGCTTCCGGCGGTGACGGGCAATCAGGAGGGCGACAGCGCCAGGGCGTCCAAGGCGTCCAGGGCGGGTTACGTGAAGCTGGTGTTTAACTTCATGTCGGCCCAGAGATTATTTGTGGAGAATGCGGACAGATATTATCCGACTGACAGGATGAAGGCTCTGTCGGAGAATTATTTTGAGGAATACAGAGGACGACTGTATCAGCTGCTTGGAGGTGAAGAAGAGGATGCCTAGTATCAACAGGATAAGGGTAAACAATGTAAAATATAACTTTGGTACGCAGCAGTATGATGACTTCACCATGAGGATGTACGGTAAAAATACTCTGTACGATCTGGCAAATGGAGGAGGAAAGAGTATCCTTATGCTGCTCCTTCTTCAGAACCTGATACCAAATTGTACTTTGGATGAGAAACAGCCGGTGGAGAAGCTTTTCCGTGCCGGTGGTGGCAACACGGTTATACATTCTCTGATAGAGTGGAAACTGGACGAGGCGGACATCAAAGATGGATACAGATACATGACCACAGGATTCTGCGCCAGAAAGGCGAAGGATGCAGCTGATGCCGGCGAGATACAGAAAGATACGGCATCCATAGAGTACTTTAACTATTGTATTTTCTACAGGGGATATAACAAGAATGATATAGTGAACCTTCCATTGTCAGAGGGAAATGAACGAATCACTTTCAATGGGTTAAAGACGTATCTCAAGGAGCTTGGTCACAGGGATATGAGCCTGGAGGTCAGAGTATTTGACAAGAAGGGCGAGTATCAGAGATTTATAAGCGGCTATGGACTTCACGAGAGTCATTGGGAGATCATACGTGGGATCAATAAGACAGAGGGACATGTCAGAACCTATTTTGAGACAAATTACAGGACCACGAGGAAGGTTGTGGAGGATCTGCTCATAGAGGAGATCATAGAGAAGGCATTTGCGACAAAGACAGGACGGAATGGCGAGGAGGACACCATGGCGGAGACTCTTCTCGACATCAAGGACAAGTTGAACGTTCTGGCGCAGAGAAAGCGTGACATAGCCAACTACGACCACCAGATTGATCTGATAAATGTACTCGAGGGCAAGGTGAATTCCTGTATAGGTCTTTATGAGGACAATGACAGGATATGCAAGGGGCTTGCCGATGTGTATGCCACGGGAAGGGCATGTACTCAGGAGGGTGATACCCATATGGAGGAGCTGGCAAAGGCAAAGGCTGACGCCGGGGAGCAGATGGAACAGCAGAACAGGCGACTGGCAAACCTCAGAGTCACCAGGGATTATCTGCGCCTTGAGGATATGAGCCGCAAGATGGATGACACAGCAAGACAGATAGATGACAATGAGAGAAAACTGGCTGAGCTGAAATCACAGATCGGTTACAAGGAAAGTGTAAATGACTACCTTATATATAAAGAGAATAGGCGTCAGTATGAAGAGAACAGACTCATAGTTGACAATATAAGAAACAATATCGGCTCATCTGGTGAGAAGATGGCGCTGTATGCGTACAACAGACATATTCGGGATGAGAAGAGACTTTTAGAGCTGATGAATGCCAGACAGGAGACCCAGACAAGCTATGATCACGCCCTTGAGGAGGCAGAGTACTGCAGAAAAGTTATGAGGGAGGCGGAGATCGCACAGGCAGTTGCTGAGAACAATATAACTGATGCCACAGCCAAGATAGATGAGATAAGTTCCCGAATAAGTGAGCTTGCGGCAGCGGTCAACCTGCTTGTTGTGGGCGATGTGAAGGATATGAAGAACAAGGCTCAGGAGGAGACTGACAGGATCCTTGCTGAGATGACAGAGCTGGAGATAGCCATAGCGGATGACAGGACAAAACTGTATGATGACAGATATAGATTGACAACTGTGCAGGCGGAGTATGATGCACTGCAGCGAAGCTGTGAGGACGCAAGACTTGACGCCGAGGCGTACAGACAGTCGGGAAGCCAGCTTGACAGTATAATGGCAGTATATTCAGTGGACGATCCTAAGGATATAACCCATGTTATAAATGACAGGATAAAGGGAACGATAACAGAGACGATAAAGCGCCAGCAGGAGATAGACAGACTTGCAAAGCTTGCCAAATGCTATGAGGATGGTAGACCATTCCCACCATCTGAGGGCGCTGAGACAGTAATAAATTATATATCGACCCGCCACGGACTCATGGCTATGCATGGAGCGGATTATCTGTCGGCACTGCCGGACGACACAAAGGAGGAGCTGCTTCAGGCAAATCCGTATATCCCATACAGTGTTGTGACAAAGGGATTTGACAGTCTGGAGGACGATATAAATCTCGGTTCGATAGACACCGGAAGCGAATGCGTCATGGTGTACGATATGGACAAGCTTTCAGACTCAGCGATAGTTCCGGCAGAGAACATGCTTATCATAGGAAGAGACAGGAAATATTTTATGTCAAAGGATTCCGTAGAAGATGCAAGAAAGGCAAATGCAGACAGGATTGCAGATCTTACGGAGGAGATCAATCTTATAAATGAGAAGCTTGCAACTTATCAGGAGGATCTCGCATTTGTCACCAGGCTTGTCGATGCGAGATATACAGGAGCCGAGGATAGAGAGAGAGAGCTTAATCAGGCACTTCTTGACAAGAAGGATGAGCTGGAGGCACTTAAGACATCTATCAGAACTACAGAGGTGGATATCAAGAATAACACTGAGAGGTATGGCGATCTGCAGCAGAGACAGCAGAAAGAATCTGACAGAAGGCAGACATTTGTCATGATAGAGCAGTTGTCAGATCTTGCGAGACCGGAAGAACAGAGGCTTGCGGAGTACAGACAGAGAAAGTCTGAGCTTGCAGACAAATTGTCAGGATTGCAGAGCGATGTGCTCAAGTGGTCGACCACGGTTGGAGAGACCGAGGCAAAACTTGCAGGAATCACTAAAAATATAGAAGATATACAGTACACGTGGACGGAGTATTTTGAGCCGTATCTGCCTAAGACAGTGAATGCGAGATCTACTGAGGATGCTGACGGCTTGGCTGCGTCTGCGACAGGATGGCAGGATGGAGTGCCTGAGAAATACAGAAAAATATTGGACATTTCAGATGAGCAGCTTGAGCAGGAGTTCATGGCGATGCTGGCGGTTTCTAAAGAGCATGCGCCGGATCTTGAGGATAAGAAGAAGCTCATGGATGCGCTGAAAAAATCCATGGACAGAATACAGAAGACCATAGAGAAGAGAGGCTTTGACATTGCTCAGTTTGATGGTGCAGGGGACCTTTACCCTACGTCGGAGAACAATCTCCGCGAGATGGACGATGAGATGGCAAGACTTACACTGATCGCCGCATCCCTTATGCAGCAGCAGAAGTCTGACCAGAAGGCATACAGCAAGCTGGAAGGAAGCATAGAGTACGCCATAGAGAATGTCAATAGAACGTACGGCGATGGCAGCTATGTGCGTGAGGAGATATCCGCAGCTGACACGGACACAGCTATAGCGAATGGAGATGCGGTGCTTGCAGATATGAACCGCATATTCAAAGAGGCTGAGAAAGCATACAGCGATTATTATAAGCAGTATGGTTTCATGGTTGATCTGTACAAGGATGTAAAGAGGATAGTCGATACCAACGATATAGATGTCTCAGGTGGAAATGTGCTTGATGAGGACATGGATACCCTCAGACAGTTATTTGAGACAAGCCTTATGAAGTATGACAGGAGCATGAAGGCTCTTGACCGCGCGAAGAATGAGATCATGAGATTCAAGGGTCAGACTGCGGATACGCTTGTGGAGATGGGTGTGTTCGAGATGGCAAATACGATCAGACAGGATGTGCAGGTTCCGGATACATACAGTCAGGCAAAGGAGCTTCTGGCAAATCTTCTTCAGATTATTGAGTTCATCAAGCTGGAGAAGGAGCGCGTTGAGAAGGGCATCGAGGATATGGTTGCCATCAAGGAGAACTTCGAGAATCAGTGTGTACAGAGGTGCATGGATGTCAAGACTGAGCTTGAGAAGCTTCCAAAGCTGTCACGTATCACGGTGGGCGATGATGTTATCAAGATGGTCGATCTCACCATACCTTACGTGAAGGATGAATTTGTAAAGCAGAGGATGTCTGATTATATAGATGACATAGTGAAGGGTGCGGATGCCTACGAGGATGAGAGAAAGAGGATTAAGTACATCCGTGACTGTCTCGGACTCAAGAAGCTGTTCGGAGTCATGGTGACAGATATGAACGCCATAAAGCTCAACCTCTACAAGAGGGAGAGGATAAAGGAACAGAGCCGTTATCTCAGATATGAGGAGGCTGTTGGAAGTACGGGACAGTCTCAGGGAATCTACATCCAGTTTCTGGTTGCTGTCATTAACTACATTGCCGGAATGTATAGTCTGGCGCCTGAGGAGTCGGTACAGTCCAAGACTATATTTATCGATAATCCATTTGGTGCTGCAAAAGATATATATATTTGGGAGCCAATATTCGCCATGCTGGCAGCCAACCATGTGCAGCTTATAGTACCTGCGCGTGGCGCCACACCAGCCATCACAGGACGCTTTGATGTGAACTATATCCTGGGACAGCAGATGGTGGGCGGAAAGCAGCAGACAGTTGTTGTGGACTACACCAGCAAGACAGATCAGGAGGAGCTGGAATATCAGGAGCTTTCCTATGAGCAGGCGACCTTTGACTTCATCTAGGGATGTTGTGAAAACGGAGCAGGCAGAGATTGACTAAATTGATTTCATATTCTCCTGATAGGTAATATAAAATCAATCGAGCCATGATTCTGGTTACGAGGTTCGAGGCTTGCCCTGTTTAATGTGGTAGATAGGAATAAGATTATAACAGTTAAAATTCTAAAAAGGGAGAATGTATTATAATGACTTGGAACAGGAAACAGCTTAGAAAGGGAGCGTGGAACACGGTATTTAAACGTGGACTTATGGCTTGGATGGCTATGGTCGCTGTGTGTTTTATTTTCTCTTATCTTGGGGTAGATGATTCTTCCCAGACAAAATTCGTGAAGGGAATAGATCAGGTGCTTGGACAGGAGACCGAGCATGAGGCTGACAATGTGACCATACTCAAGGAGTATGTAAAGAATATGCCGATGATTGAGCATATGTCGGAGAAACAAGCTGAGACAGTAGCCAGGGTGATAGACTCGGTGACGGTGAAACAGACCTGGATCATCAAGCTTTTAGGCGCCAACACGGCATATGTGAAGAGAAATCCCGGCGAGGTCATAGTGATGCTCCTGATATCTGCTCTTATCATGGCTGTTGTCCATTTCTTTATACAGAGTGCGGCGATAGTGGGCAAATGCCGTTATGCCATGGAGTGCAGATACAGTGACAAGGTGTCCGTCAACCGAATGTTTGCGCCTTTCCATAGGCACTATGTGCTAAGACTTATGTGGGTCATGTTCTGTTACAATGTTGCTATGACGCTCTGGTGGCTCACGATAGTCGGTGGTGTGTACAAGTATTACCAGTATAGGATGGTTCCATATCTCCTGGCCGAAAATCCAATGCTCAAGTGGAGAGATGCGAAGAACATGTCAAGGGAGATGACCAGAGGCTATAAGTGGAAAATGTTCCTGACGGATCTGTCATGCATCCATGTGTGGTTGATCAAGGCTATACCGGTTGCAGGTCTTCTGGTAGCAGTGCCATTCCAGATGGAGCTTGATGTGGAGATGTACTTCTGGTTCAGACAGAATATAGGTGTGGAAAATTTTGTTGAGGCAGCATTCAATGCTGCACCGTATAACAAAAAGGCTATCGAGGCTGCTTATCAGTCGGCAGGAGACGCGGGAGTTGCTGAGGTATGGACTAAACCGGCCTATATTCTCCAGGATGTCGCGGTCGAGGTTCCTGAGGGAATGAAGGTGAAGAGTGAATACAGTCTCAGGGACTTCATTTTCTTCTTCTTTGTGTTCTGTTTTATAGGATGGCTTTGGGAGGTCGTACTCTATATAGTTATGGATCACATACTTGTAAACCGCGGAACAATGTATGGACCGTGGCTGCCTGTGTACGGAGTCGGCGGCGTTGCTATCATATTCTTGCTTGACCGTTTCAAGGCAGATAAGGTGAAGCTGTTCGCTATGGCGATGGTGGTATGTGGAATCATAGAATTCATAGCAAGCTGGGTACTGGATTTCTTCTTTAACTCACAGTATTGGGATTACAAGAACGAGTTCCTTAATGTAAATGGAAGAATATGTCTGGTGGGGCTTCTTGCGTTTGGCATGGGAAGTCTGTTTGGAGTGTATATAGCGGCACCGAAGCTCAGTGAATTTCTGAATTCCAAGAGCAAAAAAGTGCAGAACATCATATGTATCACATTGTCAGTATTGTTTATCATAGATCTGATATGCTGCGCCATCTTCGGATTTAACAAGGGCGAAGGAGTTGGCGGCACATATTAGGAACCAATATGACGAAGTTGTATTATCGGAATGGTTTCGACGACATGCCCCGCTCACATGAGCGAGAGGGGCGATACATTAAAAAAGGAGGAATCAATATGACGGATATACAGAATGGTAAAATGATTGATCCGGGGAAAAAGTCTTGGAATATAAAGGCAGGAGTATTCAGCTCCTGTATGCTGCATATAATTGCGATGACATGTATGCTCAGTGATCATATGTGGGCAACGTTGTTTCCGTATGTGGATATACTTACATGCATAGGAAGAATAGCATTTCCGATATTTGCTTTCATGATAGTTGAGGGGTTTTATCACACCAGTAATTTCCGCAGATATCTGTGCAGAATGCTGATATTTGCGGTGATATCTGAAGTTCCGTTTGATCTTGTGTCCGGAGACAGTGTCCTGTATCTGTTTCATCAGAATGTACTTTGGACATTTCTCATAGGATTGCTTCTGATAGCATTGATAGACAAGGTAAGGAAAACGGGCAAGGTATGGCTGTGGATCCCGGTTGCGATTGTTGTGACTCTTTTGGGATATGTGATAGGAACGATCACCATGGTTGATTTCTATGGAGCGGGAGTTGTCATGGTTATAATGTTCTATCTGTTCCGGGGCAAGGAGCCATGGAAATTGATAGCACAGCTCGTGTGTATGTATTATATCAATGCACAGCTGCTTAGTGGATATTGTTATACGTTTAGTATAGCGGGACATAGCTTTGAGTTCCCGCAGCAGGCGTTTGCGCTCATCGCATTGCCGGTGGTATGGCTATACAATGGAAAACTGGGATACCATAAGAAGTGGTTTAAATACTTCTGTTATGCATTTTATCCGGGACACTTGCTTGTATTGTACATAATCTGGCAGATGGTGATGTAGACATGGTATGAGCAGAGAATCGGTGGTTTTTGTGAAAATGGCTTGTAATTTCAGTTTGTTGGCATAGAAGGACTCATCTTGCAGATATTTGTGAAAAGGAGAAATAAAATGAATGCAGCTCATAAGATAGTGGTTTTGGTTGGCAGTATATTCCTTGCTGTCGGGGTTTTTGCAGGAATTATATTTGCAATTGTGGCGGAGCCGGGAAAATTCCCTCTGGCCATGCTGAGCCTTCCGGGAAGTTTCTTACTGATCGGTGGGGGAATGGATATAGTGGTGGCGATATTGGTCCACAACAAGAAGATGATAGTAAAAAAAGGCGTGAAGTATCCTGCAAAGATATATGGATACACAGAGAATACTTCTGTTAAGGTGAACAATACATATATGATGGACACGATCGTGCATTACTTTGACAGCTACCATGTCGAGCGGGAGGCTATAATACCAACGGGATTCACAAGGGGTGCCGGCATGTACCCGATAGGTCTGACGATAGATATATTTGAGTACAATGGCAAATACGGCTATGATCCGGATTCAGTAAGGGATGAGAGGCTTCCAGGTGAGGAAGAACTCATGGACGACAAGCCGGTGGCACCGGATCAGCTGAGACTGATGGCGGTCAGATGCCCAAATTGTGGCTCGAGTTTCCGCGCAGCGACTGGATATTCCAGCAAATGTCCTTATTGTGGAAGCTATATGAATGTGAACATGTAAATTGTTATATTGTCTAATTGGAAAAGAGCGGGTGTGAGCTGGATACCCGCTCTTTTCGTTACAGAAGCTGCCACCAACGCCAATCAATAAATGTAGAATGAGTCAAAACTGCCCAACTCAATATGCAATTTTACCCGTGTTAAGCAAAAAATACACCTGACATATAACCATTAACCAATGTGAATTGGTGAAAATATCTATAAAAAAATCAATAAATCACAAAATTTTGCTAATTAATCCAAAAATATTCTATTCTTTCAAATCCCGTATCAACTTATAATGAGTACAATCAATGAGGCAAGACAAAAAAATAAAACACACAAAGCCAAAACACAGGAGGGAATGTAATATGAGAAAAAGAAGAATTTTAGCTGTAGCAGCTGCTGCAACACTTGCATTATCAATGGTAGGATGTGGATCAGGCGGAAGCTCAAGTGGCGGAAGCTCAAGCAGTGGAGTAGCCAACAAGGACAAGCCACTTTGCTGGTTCAACCGTCAGCCATCCAACAGTTCAACAGGAGAGCTTGACAAGGATGCCCTTAACTACAATAAGGACACATATTATGTAGGATTTGATGCTAATCAGGGTGCTGAGCTCCAGGGCCAGATGGTTCTTGATTACATTAAGGCAAACGCAGCAACGATCGATCGTAACGGCGATGGAGTCATCGGATATGTACTTGCAATCGGTGATATCGGACACAATGATTCAATCGCACGTACAAGAGGTGTTCGTTCAGCACTTGGCACAGGCGTTGATGCAAGCGGAGCAGTTGATTCAACACCAGCTGGAACAAACGTAGATGGTAAGGCAACAGTAGTACAGGATGCTAAGCTTGATGTTGATGGCAAGACATATACGATCAGAGAGCTTGCATCACAGGAGATGAAGAACTCAGCAGGAGCTACATGGGATGCAGCTACAGCTGGTAATGCAATAGGAACATGGACAGCTTCATTTGGTGATCAGATCGATGTAGTTGTTTCAAATAACGATGGTATGGGAATGTCAATGTTCAATGCTTGGGCAAAGGACGCAAAGGTTCCTACATTTGGATACGATGCTAACAGCGATGCAGTTGCAGCAATCGCAGAGGGCTACGGCGGAACAATTTCACAGCACGCAGATGTTCAGGCTTACCTGACACTGAGAGTTCTCCGTAACGCACTTGATGGTGTAGATGTTGATACTGGTATCGGTACAGCTGATGAGGCTGGAAATCAGCTTGAGGAAGGTGTTGATTACAGATACAGCGCAGATGAGAGATCATACTATGCACTGAATGTGGCAGTAACAGCAGATAACTATCAGGATTTCACAGATTCAACAAAGGTTTATGACAAGGTTTCAAAGCAGCTTGACTCAAGCAAGAGCCCAAGCAAGAAGGTATGGCTTGATATCTACAACGCTTCAGATAACTTCCTGAGCTCAACATACCAGCCACTTCTTCAGAACTACGATGACCTTCTTAACCTGAATGTAGATTACATCGGTGGTGACGGTCAGACAGAGTCCAACATCACAAACCGTCTTGGTAACCCAGGCGAGTACGATGCATTTGCAATCAACATGGTTAAGACAGACAATGCAGCATCATACACATCAATTCTCTCTAAGTAATATAAGTTACCTGGATGATTGATCAATAGGAAATGATTTAACTCAGAGGGGTGTCAGACTAAACATTTGATACCCTTCTTTTACGAAGAAAAGGAAGTAGAGATATGGCAGAAGATAAGAATAAATACATCTTATCGATTCAAGGCATGAGCAAATCATTCGGCAGAAACAAGGTCCTTAACCATATTAATTTGAACGTTAAACCTGGTTCAATCATGGGACTTATGGGTGAGAATGGTGCCGGTAAATCGACAATGATGAAGTGTCTCTTCGGAACCTATCAGAAGGACGAAGGCACAATAATATTAGATGGAAAAGAAGTAAATTTCTCTGGCCCTAAGGATGCACTCGAGAATGGAGTTGCGATGGTTCATCAGGAATTAAATCAGTGTCTTGAGAGAAGCGTTGTTGACAACCTGTTCCTTGGACGTTATCCAAAGAACTCTCTTGGAGTCATCGATGAGGGCCGTATGAAGAAGGAAGCTTCAGACTTGTTCAGAAAGCTGGGTATAACGGTCAATCTTACACAGCCGATGAAGAGAATGTCAGTTTCCCAGAGACAGATGTGTGAGATCGCAAAGGCTATCTCGTACAATTCCAAGGTAATCGTACTTGATGAGCCTACATCATCGCTGACAGCACCTGAGGTTGCAAAGCTTTTCAAGATGATGAGACAGCTCAAGGAGCAGGGAATTTCCCTGATCTACATCTCACATAAGATGGATGAGATATTCGAGATCTGTGATCAGATATCAGTTCTCCGAGACGGTAGTCTGGTCATGACAAAGGACAGCAAGGACACCAACATGAATGAGCTTATATCAGCCATGGTTGGTCGTTCACTTGATAACAGATTCCCACCGGTTGACAATACGCCGGGTGAGACGATCCTCTCAGTGCAGGGACTCTCCACAAAGTATGCACCGAAGCTCCAGAACATCACATTTGATGTGAAGAAGGGTGAGATATTCGGTCTCTATGGTCTGGTTGGCGCAGGCCGTACAGAGCTCCTGGAAACTATATTTGGTATTCGTACAAGAGCAGCAGGAAATGTAATGTATGGTGGCAAGATCATGAACTTCACCGGTCCAAAGGATGCTATGGATCACGGATTTGCCCTCATCACTGAGGAGAGAAAAGCAAATGGTCTCTTCCTCAAGGCAGATATCACCTTCAATACCACCATTGCAAATATGAACCACTACAAGAGCGGCGTGGCACTGTCACATGACAGCATGGTTCGTGCCACAGCTGAGGAGATCAAGGTCATGCACACCAAGTGTATGGGACCTGACGATATGATCGCCAACCTGTCCGGTGGTAACCAGCAGAAGGTTATCTTCGGAAAATGGCTTGAGCGTTCACCAAATGTATTCATGATGGATGATCCTACAAGAGGTATCGATGTAGGAGCCAAGTATGAAATATATGAACTTATAATCAACATGGCAAAGCAGGGCAAGACTATCATAGTTGTCTCCTCTGAGATGCCGGAGATCCTGGGTATCACAAACCGTATAGGTGTTATGTCAAATGGACACCTTGCCGGAATTGTAAATACCAAGGAGACTAATCAGGAAGAATTGTTAAGACTTAGTGCTAAATATTTGTAATAGAGAGGAGCATGGATATGGCAGATAAAAATATGATCCTTTCGGCTGATGCAGAGGAAAAACTCCTTAAGCCGATTGATGAATATGTTGGAAAGATACAGGCTCAGATCGATGAACTTCGAGTTGATGGATCTGACAAGGTTCGTAGTTTGAAGAACCATATAGCTATCGCAAAGGAAGATAAGAATTTATCAAAGGAAGAAAAGGATAGCATAATCGCAAAGGATAAGGCAGCCCTGGAGAAGGCAAAGGCAGTTGAGGCAGCCAACAAGGATAAGGTTGCAAAGCTTACCGCTGACGCAGAGGGATACCTTAAGGAGCATTATGACAGCGAGTACTACAGCAAGGTAGTGGCAAGCTGCGAGACTGAGAAGGCAGCAGAAAATGAGTCCTATGAGAGAGTAAAGGCAACACTCAAGACAGAGCATGAGCAGACACTTGCAAAACTCTCTGATCCGGAAGAGATCAAGGACGAGAAATATGTATACAAGAACAAGCTCTTTGATGCACAGATGACACATGAGTCAAGACTTCAGGAGATTAAGGACAGAAAGCATGATGCATTTTCACACAAGTATCATCTGATAGATCTCCTTAGAATGTCCAAGTACACATTCATGCAGAGCAGAGCACAGAAATTTGAGAATTACAAGTACACATTCAACACAACACAGTTCCTTTACAAGAACGGTCTGTATATAGTAATCGTGTTGATATTCATTGCACTTTGTATCATCACTCCAATTGTGAAGAACACACAGCTCCTCACAGTTACCAATATACTGAACATACTTCAGCAGGCATCACCTAGAATGTTCCTGGCACTCGGAGTTGCGGGACTTATCCTCCTGACTGGTACCGATCTTTCGATTGGACGTATGGTTGGTATGGGTATGGTTACAGCTACCATTATCATGCACAATGGTGCAAATACAGGTGGTGTGTTCGGACACATATTTGATTTCTCAAGTATGCCGGTTGTAGGAAAAGCATTATTTGCACTTGTTGCATGTATTATCCTCACAACAGTATTTTCAAGTATTGCAGGTTTCTTCATGGCGAAGTACAAGATGCATCCGTTCATTTCAACAATGGCGAACATGCTGATCATCTTCGGACTTGTAACATATGCGACAAAGGGTGTTTCATTTGGTGCTATTGATTCAGCAATACCAAATATGTTCATCCCAACACTAGGAAGCTTCCCAACTATTATCATTTGGGCAGTAGTTGCAATCGTAGTAGTATGGTTCATCTGGAACAAGACTACATTTGGTAAGAATCTGTACGCTGTAGGTGGAAACCCAGAGGCAGCAGCAGTTTCAGGTATATCAGTTTTCAAGGTAACGCTTGGCGCATTCATCCTTGCCGGTATCCTTTACGGATTCGGATCATGGCTTGAGTGTAACAGAATGGTTGGTTCAGGTAGTGCAGCTTATGGACAGGGCTGGGATATGGACGCCATAGCAGCCTGCGTTGTTGGTGGTGTTTCATTCACAGGTGGTATCGGTAAGATCTCCGGTGTTGTAACTGGTGTTCTTATCTTCACATCACTTACCTACTCACTTACCATTCTTGGTATTGATACAAACCTTCAGTTCATATTCGAAGGTATCATTATTCTTGCCGCTGTAACTCTTGACTGTCTCAAGTATGTACAGAAGAAGTAAGAAACAACAAATTTAATTCTCACAAAACATTTATATAAAAGCCGCTCGGATCGTCTACAGGATGGATTGAGCGGCTTTCTTCACTCTATTTTCCTGTAAGGGCTATATGGGGAGAGAAAAGTTACAATTTTTTCCCTAACGGTATAGATGAAGAAATAATGAAAAAATAATAAAAGTACAGATATTCTTTGCGGTATTTGATATAATTACACTGCTGGAAAAGACCGGTGAACCGGGTGGCATTTGATGATAGAAAGGATTCTTACTATGGATAAATACAAGGTTGTCCTTGTCGATGACGAGGAAGATGTTATAGATGTTATAGAGAGAAAGATCCATTGGGATATGCTCGGATTTGATGTTGTGGGCAGTGCCAACAACGGTGTTAAGGCTCTTGAACTGGTGGAGAAATTGCAGCCGGATGTGGTCATAACGGACATCAAGATGCCGTATATGGACGGTCTTGAGCTGTCCAGGCGGCTCAACAATGATTATCAGAATATACACATCATCATATTCACAGGATTTGATGAGTTTGAGTATGCCAAGGAGGCAGTGCACCTTGAGATAGAGGAGTACATGCTCAAGCCTATAAATGCCTTAGAACTCTCAGACTGCCTGAAGAGGGTCAAGAACTCTCTGGACAAGGAGAGGGAGGAGAAGCTGAATGTAGAAAAGCTTGCAAATTATTTCAATGCATCTCTGCCTGTTCTTCAGACAAATCTGTTTGTATCCCTGATAGAGGGCAGAGTGAGCGAGTCGGATTATGAGAAATTCCTTGCAGCATACCAGATAGATATGAAGGGACCATTTTATTGCTGCGCGGTTTTTCATACATCGGAGCATCACGTTCCAGATGGAATGAACCCACTTCTGTTGTCAATGTCGGTGGAACAGCAGATCAAGGACAGAATTGCTGATACATGGACATGCAAGGTATTTACATATCTGGGCAACACAGTTCTCATCATCGAGATAGCCTCAGAGGATGCCATGGCGGAGCTGACGGATGCCTGTGATAGATTCTGTAGATGGGCTTACCGAGTCATGGGCGCAGTGGTTACTGCCGGGATTGGCAGAGTGTGCGACAGTCTTCTGAATATCAACAATTCGTATGAGGGTGCCAGGGAAGCTGTATCATACAGGGTTTTATACGGAACCCAGAGGGCTATAAACATTGCTGAGATCGCACCGAAGGAGCAGAAGGCAGCAGTACAGTATGAAGATGCAAATATGCATGAGCTTATCAAGTCAATATATCTTGGCAAAAGAGATGCCATTGAGGGAGCAGTACATGATGAGATAGAGAAGCTGCACAGATCTGTACAGACCATGAACAGGTACAAGCTGACGCTCATGGAGATGGTAGGAACATTCTACAGATTTTGCGCAAATAATTTTATAGATTTTGACAATTTTTCAGGTGGAATCAGTAACCCATATGAGAAGGTTCCGGAGATGGATGAAGTCACACTCACAGCATGGCTCATAGACACATCCATGGCGATCAGTGAGGAATTGAAAAATGCCAGAAATAACACATCCAGAAGAATGGTAACGGATGCCCAGAATATGATAGTTGGCAGGTATATGGAGCCCGATCTGTCGCTGGATACGGTGTGCTCAGAGCTTGGTGTGTCCAATTCGTATTTTTCATCGGTGTTCAAGAAGGAGACAGGAAAGTCATTTATCTCATATCTGACGGATTACAGGATGGATCATGCGGCCAATCTCATACTTGAGACAAATGAGAAGAGCTATAAGATAGCGGAGCAGGTTGGATATCAGGATGCAAATTACTTTAGCTACGTGTTCAAGAAGAGATTTGGAATGTCGCCATCAAAGTACAGAACTGAACATACGGGGAATAAGTAGAGCAGAGAAAGTATAATGGGAGTAGAATTGTTTTGAAGATCAGAGAGAAAAAGAAGGGTGCTCAGGGCAAAAAGCAGAAAAATAAATATTCTCTGCGCGCGAGGCTGCGAGGCTGGTTTCATCATGGCAGATTTATAGGATTTGACATACAGTCAATAATCATGGCGGTGCTCACAGGACTGACGATAACCACAACTGTTGTTATGGGATTTCTTATTTACAATAGATTCAAGCTTGCGATAAAGCAGACTGCAGTGTCAAATGCAGAAAGCATGATAGAGAGTACTGTGGATAAAGTGGATACAGACCTGGCAGGCATCAGACAGATATCTAATGGAGTGAATTATAACATTATTCAGGAATACGACATCTCCAGTCAGGAGTTCAGCAGACAGTTCAGCCTTTTATATGAGGTGAATGTTGACAAAGTGCAGAGTATGGCGTTGTACGACAATTCCGGGAAGCTTGTTGCTGCGGAGCCGGTTGCAGTGCAGAAGGATAAGGTTAATGTCGAGGAACAGGAATGGTACAAGAATGCATCTGAAGATATAGAGAATATGCACTTTTCTACACCTCATATACAAGATCTGTTTCAAGATGGCGCCAACAGGTACTATTGGGTCATATCCCTCAGCCGTTCTGTTGATATCAATGATGGAGATAAGCCGGTAAACGGTGTGCTTCTGATAGATATGAAGTATTCCGTGATCGAGGAGGCTCTTTCAAGGATCAATGATTCTTCAAGTGAGACTTATTATTATCTGTGCAACCGTGACGGAGATATCATATACCATCCGCGAAGAGCAGAGATAGACAGAGGCTTTTTCACAGAGGAAAGTGCAGAGGCAGCGGTATACGATGACGGTACATATGAGATCAAGATGACGAGAGGCAAAGAAAATGTTGTTGTCAGTAGTATAGCCTACACTGGATGGAAGATCATAGGAGTTGTCCCGGAAAGTGTTCAGACTGCCAGCATCAATCAGTACAGATATTACATCATAACTACGGTTGTGATATTGCTTATGATGCTCTTGTGGGTGAACAGGATCATAACAAGGAAAATTTCAAAGCCTATACTTAAGCTGAATGAATCAGTAAAGTCGTATGAGACAGGTGGAACCACGGATATATATATTGGAGGATCCTCCGAGATAAGGCATCTGGGATATTCGGTCAAGAAATCCTATGAGCAGATAGAGGTCCTGATGCAGGAGATAATCAGACAGCAGAATGAGCGGAGAAAGAGTGAGATGGATGCTCTCCAGAGCCAGATCAATCCGCATTTCCTGTATAATACACTGGAGTCCATAACATGGATGGTGGAGGCGAACAGAAATACAGATGCAGTATTTATGATATCTGAGCTTGCAAAGCTGCTGAGGATAAGTCTGTCAAAGGGCAGAACTGTCATAAGGATAGCGGACGAGATCCAGCACAGCACGAGTTACATGAACATACAGAAGGTAAGATATAAAGAAAGATTTGCTACAGAATTTATCATAGACGAAGAGATAAATGACTATTGTACAGTTAAACTTATCGTGCAGCCAATCCTGGAAAATGCAATATACTACGGTGTGGGCAACATGGATGAGGACGATGGCGGCAAGATAATTGTCCGTGGCGAGAAGAAGGGCGACGACATATATATTTCAGTTGAGGATAATGGCATGGGTATGTCGGAGGAGGTTGCCCGGAACATCCTTGTGGACAACAATAAGGTGCCAAAGCATGGCTCCGGAGTGGGTGTTATCAATGTTCACTCCAGGATAAAGCTGATGTTTGGCAGTGAATATGGATTAAAGGTGTACAGTGAGCCGGACGAGGGAACAAAGGTTGTCATTCACATTCCAGCCATTCCTTATACGGAGGAGAACAGAGAGAGACTTGAGAGGCAGGATTTTGGAAGGGGGATGGTGACAGATGAAGAAGAGTAAGATAACCTTTCTGATCGCGGAGCTGTTTCTGGTGGTTATAGCCGGATTCTTTATACATCAGATATTCCGGGAAAATATACCTCAGAAAAGAGTAGCGGTCATACTTTCAAATTCCGGTGATAAGAGGTGGGATGGACTTATAAATGGACTTAAGCAATCAGCAAATGTCAATGATATCCATCTTATCATATGCAACACTGATGATATCGAGTCAGCCCAGGATGAGAAGGAACTTATAGATGAACAGCTTGAAAATGATGTAGATGCATTCATAATTTGTCCGGCACCGGGCGAGGATACATCGGATATGCTGGTGCAGCTTGGCGATGTACCATTTGTACTTATAACCCAGGATGCATACAGTGAAGACGGAGCTTCGGGATTTGTTACGATCAAACCTGACAACTACAAGATAGGATATACCCTTGGAGAACAGATCAGGGCAAATGATGCGGACGGACTCCGTGGCAAAAGCATAGGCATTATAACTGGATATTCCCAGACAGAGGGAAGTGTGAGCGGAAAAGCAGGACTTATGGATGCGATAGAAGGAACCGGATGCGAGGTGAGCTGGGTGTACAGCCGATGTGGCAATCAGAACATATGTGACATTGTGGATATTCTGGGAAAGGTGGACTACATGGTTGTGATGGACACATATGCGATCGATGAGATAGGAGAGAATGCGGATAACGGTATGTACAATGGTGCCCAGATATATGGAATGGGAACCAGCGTAAAATCAGTGGCGCTGCTTGATGCGGGCAAGATAAAGTGCCTTGTTATTCCTGATGGTTACGGTGTTGGCTATGCCAGTGTGGCTGAGATAGCAAAAGGTCTGAACAGCAGGTTGTATACGATGAAGAGTCGGGAGGAGGGCATAAAGATAATATACAGTGACGATTTGTTCTCCGAAGATGTAGAGAGGTTTTTATATTCATATGAGTAGACAGAAACTAAGAAAAATATATGTGCTTTTGCTGGCGGCTGCGATGATAGTCTCGCTTATGGGCTGCGGCAACAGCAATAAAAAATCAAACAAAACCATGAGAGTTGGGGTGGTCACTTATACAGCAGATGATCCATTCATAAATGCCATGGTCGAAAAGGTGAAATCTCAGCTTAAGACTATGGAGACCACAAATATGAATGTGATAGTATCGGTGAGAAGTGGTGATAATGACCAGCGTGAGCAGGACGAGATAGTTGATGAGATGATAGATGCAGGCTGCGATGTGCTGTGTGTGAATCTTGTAGACAGAACCGCACCGGCAAATATTATCAAGTCAGCAAGACAGAGTGATATACCAGTGATCTTTTTCAACAGAGAGCCGGTGCGTGATGACCTGATGCAGTGGGAAAAGCTCTACTATGTTGGCTGTGACGCAAAAGAATCCGGTGACATGCAGGGTGAAATTGCGGCAAATTATATAAAGAATCACAGCGAAGTGGACCGCAACGGTGATGGCAAGATACAGTATGTTCTTCTGGAGGGCGAGGCCGGACACCAGGATGCCATAAGCAGAACGGACTGTTCGGTGAAGACAATAATGGATAAGGGAGTGGAGCTTGAGAAGCTCAGTTATCAGTTTGCAGACTGGAACAGAGGCCAGGCGGAGAACAGGATGACGCAGCTCATAAGTCAATATGGCAGTCGGATAGAGCTTGTCATATCCAACAATGATGAGATGGCACTGGGTGCAGTTGAGGCGTACAATAACTCAAGTATAAGCCGCGACAGATGGCCTGTGATCTTTGGAATAGACGGACTTGACGATGCTCTTCAGGCGATAAAGCAGGGAACCATGCAGGGAACAGTTTACAATGACAAAGAGGCTCAGGCGGGAGAGATAGCGCGGTTGGCAGTAGATCTCTTCAAGGGAAACAGCCTTGATGGTCATAATCTTGACGAGGGCAAATATTACGTGTCGCCTTACTGGAAGGTCGATGTTGACAGCGTGGATGATTTCCTGCTCAGATAAGTACAGGAGCGTTAAAATAAGAGCCTGAAATAATGAACTAAAATAGCTGACTAAAGTTACAAACTTATACATGAGTAAACAATCGTGAATTAAAAGCATATATAATTGGAGGAGATCTGCCTGGAAAAATTATCAAGAATTAATGTAGAGATACAGATCCAATTATATATTCGGGAAGGATACATATGGAAAATAGCTGGATAGAAGAATTTTACAAAGAAACGGATGCAAATAAGAGACTTGAACTGCTGGAAAATAACAGCACGGATATGGACGGTGACAGCGCCGGTTCGTCTACTGCCTTCCGTCAGAGATTGTGGACGGCGAGATATGGCAAGAGAAAGCCGAAGAATGATGCATTTGTGGGCTGCCTTATGGAGCTCAAATACATATCGGAGGGCGGTTCTGTTGACATCGGAGGTCAGAAAAAGAAACAGGCTGTGGAGATCATAAGCAAGCTCTGCCTGTTCGACGCAGACAGGAGAAGTGCTGAGGAACAGGAGATACTGCTATATGAACTCAAGAATGCGTTTTTAAGGTTCATCGAGGTGAGCAGAGGCGGCAGAGGCTTCACATCCATAGCATTTGGCATGGGACAGCTCTCGGATGAGGGAGTGGCGAAGAAGATCGCAGATCAGATAAGCTCCATAGCATTTGACGCGCCGCACATGCTGCACATGGACAAGGAATTTGCCATACTTCAGAGTGCCGCACTGGCGGCATTCAGGCAGGAGTATCCGAACAGGGAGCATTTCTTGAGAAAATGATGATAAGCGTGATTATGAACTGTATTTGCGGATAGGCTTGAGCCCTGACAACTGATACATTCATAGCGTAACGATATGGACAGGACATTTATTGAGCCCTGTCCTTCTTATATGTTGTATCACTTTTTTATCAGTGCTACAATAAAGAAAATTCGAATTTAACACACATCTAAAAAACGAGAATTCACAAAAACGTAGCCATAAAATGGTGATGAAAGGACGTATAATTTATGAGTAAAAAAGTATTTGTTTTGGTACACGATTATTGGCATCACGATGATTCCATCAAGCCTATGATGGACTATCTGTTTAACGCAGATTATGAAGTAACATTCACAAAGAACCCAAATGATTATTTCAACGGGCAGTTTGATTTGTTTTTGTCTTTCAAAGATCCTATTGAAAATGATCAGATTCCTACTCCAATCTGGTGTGATGAAAAATGGACGGAGAAATTTCTGAATGATGTTCAGAATGGTATGGGAACGATTATGCTTCACGCATCACTTACTGATTACACAGAAAATCACGCAATCCTTACAAATGTTATAAGAAGTAACTTTATCACTCATCCCGAACAATGTCCGCTTACTGTAAAACCGATAGCAGAACATCCGATTATTGAAGGCATTGGCAAATTCACATTCCCTGATTTTGACGAACATTATGTAATGGAAATGATTCCGAATGCTGATACAACGATTCTTGTAGAAACCGTTTCAAAGAACGGCGTTCAGCCTGCTGTATGGATTCACACCTATGGCAAGGGAAAAATCTGCTGTATCGTTCCTGCACACACTACCCAAAATCTGACCTGTGAACCATTTGTCAAACTTGTAAAGAATGCTATTGATTGGGTTTAATAGTGATTGAGCTTCGAAACGTTAACTTCAGTTGGTCGACGTCTTAACTGGTGCGGAAGATAATATCATGTAATACGATATAAGTTACACCCTACAAGTCATAAAAACTTGCAGGGTGTTTTCTTGTGCTCGTATATATGTAAGATCGCAAGACAGGGAACTGCCCTGTTCCTGAAGCTGTCGGAGATGTTCTCTGACGCTCTGTTTTTCAGGCGGTTTCTTGGTTGGCTTCTCTTTCTGTTTGAGCTTCAGATTGTATTCCCACACTTCACGCTCATATCGTTCCACAACACTCTCTATTTCACGGTAGGTTGCCCCATAAATGCCTGAACATCGGGATAACTGTCCTCTTTTAGAATATCGGGGAGCTTATTTTATATTGTTTTTTGAGACATAATTATGCTATAATCATGTCAGAGAAAGGAGTGAAACATTATGCCACTTATTATGCCTATTAAGGATTTACGCAATACAACTGAGATTTCTAATATCGCACACAAGGAACAGGAGCCTATTTTTATTACTAAAAACGGATATAGCGACTTGGTTGTAATGAGTAGTGAATTATATGATAAATTTGCAAGAATGAACCGCATCGACCAAGCCATATTTGAATCAGAACAGGAAATTGCCAACGGAGCAGAAGCAGTTGACGCTGAGATGGTTTTTGCAGAACTGGAGAAAAAACATTTTGGATAAATACAAGGTAAAAATCAACCCTAAGGCAATTCGTGAATTAGACCAAATTTACGAATATATTGCAAATGAGAAATTGGCTCCTGAAAATGTCAAAGGGCAGATTGAGCGAATTAAAAAATCTATTTTAAGCTTGGATACTTTTCCACAGTCCCATCAAGAACGAAGCGAGGGCAGATATGCCGGCAAAGGCTATCTGCAGTTATTGATTGATAACTATATCGCCATATTCCGCATTGACGAACCACGCAAAACCGTTTACGTGGTAACAGTTCAATATCAAGGACGAAATTTATAAGATGTAGGGGCTGTCGCACTAAGCAACTAGTGCGACAGCCCCTTAGTTATTTTAGGGGAGGTAGTTATAAGTGAAAGTATGAAATATGGATCTGAAGACAGAACATGTATCATCAGAATCCTTAGCGTTCATAAATATCACTTCATCCCTCGTCTTTATCATGATTACGGGATAGCTGTCTGCGTATACATACATTTCACATTTGCCGTAGGTGCTGCTCTTGAAATGGCCGATCAGGTATTCATCGGTGGCACCTCCGTTTGTGCGAACAAAATCGTCGTCTGGCAGTTCATTCAGGAGCTGAACCTCCTCGATGTCATCAAAATATATCTCCGATGAGTATATGGCAGCAGACACTGTGAGTTTGTTGGAGTCAAGATGAGTGTCAATATGCACGTTTATGAATGGCACAAGCACGCCTATCGTCCAGACAATGCAGGCGGTGATAAGGATATATGTAAGTCCTGTAAAAATCTTTGCGCTCCTGGTGGCATAGTTAAATGTATAATTTCCACTTTGCAATCTGTTCTGAACCAGCACATGCGGGTCGGAAGGATTGTAGTAATATCCGGTTTTCCAGTATTCGTCGTCATCCACGTAGAGAGGCTGGGTGTCGGCTGCCAAGAGTTCACGTTTTCTGCTCTGAGCCATGAGGAGAGGCGTAAACAATCCGATGGCTGCGAGAGTCTGGATAAATATATAGACATAGAGTGCGGAGCTGCACAGCGAGACATCTACAAGCGCACCCTTGAAATTCAGAATATCAGAAAACGAAATTTGCCGGGACTTACTGGCTGATGATATGCAATGAATCAGGGTGTCAATAGTGATATATACCCATGCGACAGCATTTGTTGCCGAAAGAATCAGCATTGCAAGTCCCTTGTATATCTTCATGGTTCTGTTGACGGTCTGGTTGATTTGGGTATCCGAGCTGTACACAGTTCGTTCGTGCCGGTTTACATATATGTGGAATATCATGGATGTAAGTGACATCAGGACGGAGCAGAGTCCTATTATTATCATTGTGGTTGATATGACCGCACTTTTCCCTATCACAAATGGCATCAGGCAAATGAGTTCTACAAGGATTATTATTCCATGATAATTGAAACTGATCTCACTATTGCCGATCAGAGCTGACACATTTGTATCAATGTAGCGTTTCCTTTTCTGAGCAGGGATTATCCAGTCATTTTTTATCTTAAGGGCATACATTTTCCTGTGCGCGGAGTTGTTTGCATATGTTATAAGGAAACAGAATGCGATCATCCAGATAGTGTATGCCAGTACGAATATAATGATATCCCAGAACACGACAAAGCACAGGGCTGTTCCAAGGATGAGATTTATCCAGATAATCCGGTTCATCTTACGTCTGGCAGCAGCAACAATATTCAGGACGGTTTCGTCTTCACTGTGTTCCTTTGGAATGTGGACACCCAGGAGCATTCCTTCGGTATACGAATAATTACTTGTATATACGAACTTCATTATGAGCAGTATGAAGAAGTTCATAAACAGGAATATGATAAATAATGCTATGCTCATAAGCGGCTCCTTTCTGTTATTTTAGTGGATATTTGTTGTATAAAGATTCTTTCTCCCAGTGATGATAATGCTTATTCATAATTGGTATTATTTTCATGCAAATTGGTCACACCATATCGTCTAATGGTTCATTGTATTATATATGGATTGGAGAAGACTTCATTTTGGAATATACTTCATCGCACAACTTGAGAAAATCTTCCCGGTTCATCCCGGTTATGCTTGCCTCGGCGGACAGAAGTTCCAACTCTGACTCCAGCTTGTCACGGAACTCGGCGTTCATATTGATATTTTCTGATACAAATGCTCCAAGCCTTCTGTCAGTTCTGATATATCCCTCGTTTTTGAGTATCTGATAAGTCTTATTCACAGTCATGGTGTTCACGCCGGCATCCGCCGCAAGCTGTCTTACAGTGGGAAGTTTTTCACCTGGTTGTATCTCACCTTTGCCGATTCCCTTTACTATCTGATTGCGCAGCTGTACATATATGGGTGTGTCACTGCTCATGTCAAGCTCTATGATCATGTACGGGTCCTCCTTTTTGTATTATCTGTATTATAATATATAATACAGATTCCGCAATAAGTCAACTATTAGAAACCGCCGTATAAATAAAAATCATCCGTGAGCAAGTTGATTACCCACAGATGATCCATATCTGTTAAAATTCTATTTTGGTGCAGCTAATTTCTGTAGTTCTAAAAGTCTTTCATTTGATATAACATCTTCAGAAACGGATTTTCTAATTGGTTCGAATCCTACACCATTAGAAAAAAGGTTAAGTATTATCCTCTCATCTTCCAGTCTTTTAAGTTTTTGAGATGGGGTTTCTTCCACTGTACCACCCATGATACTCACCATCCTTTTCTCATATTCGTTGCCATCCGCAATATGTTTAATGATCCTGTTTATATAATTCATTATATCCAAAAGTTCTTCCGGTGACAATTCGTTATTCTGGTATGAAGTTACGAGTTAAATACTTTTAAATAGTTTATAGTTATTTAATTGTATTTCTAAAATGGGTGTGTTATATTTCGTTTATCATGTTGTGTGTAATTCTGAAATTGATCTTTGCAGTATTTCACTGCGATTATCACAAAATAATTCAATTTAATATGGAGACGGTAGAGGTATGTTGCCGCTCAGGTTTTGCTATAGTATAATTATAAAAAATATGGCTATAAATTCATGCAGTTATCCTCTATTGGTTTCTTTGCTTTTCACAGGAATAGAGGAGGAAGTTATGAATGGGAGAAAAAGACATAACAGAAAAGATACTGGCAGATTATAATGATGTATTTGCAGATATAGTAAATGTATTGTTGTTCGGTGGAAAAACGATTGTTGATGAGAATATGCTGGAGAGCATAAAGGATAAAAGCCAGTATAAAACAGATGGTGAGATCCATCAGGAAGAGCGCGATGTATCAAAGGTTCTAAAGGGCAAGAATGTACATATAGCGTTTATTGGATTTGAACATCAGACGGATGTAGATTCAAAGGAGGCTCTCCGTGTTATAGCATATGATGGTGCTGCATATAAAAGGCAATTGTTGGTAAAGGGTGGAGAAATATACCCGGTTGTTACAATTGTGCTTTATTTCGGACAAAAAAGATGGATAAAGGGGCGGTCTCTCTACGATATTCTTGATATAACGGATGAGTGGAAACCATATGTCAGTGACTATAAAATAAACATTTTTGAGATAGCTTATCTTACACCGGAGAAGGTGAAAATGTTTAAAAGTGACTTTAGGATTGTTGCCGATTATTTTGTGCAAATGCGGATCAACAAAGATTACATACCATCCAAAGAGACTATAAAACATGTTGACGAGGTGTTAAAACTCATGAGCGTATTGACGCAGGACGAAAGATTTGAACAGGCGCAGGCTAACGGAAACAAAGGAGGTTTAAAAAATATGTGTGAAGTACTTGATAGAGCGGAAGCCAGAGGAGAATTAAAGGGTGCAGTGAGGGCATATTTGGATGTGAAGGTTCCTATAGAAAAGATAGCGGAGAAACTGAACATATCAGTGGAGGAAGTCCGGAAGATAGTTGACACACTGTAGGAGATGAACATACATGCAGATACACACACTTATATCTTCGGAAAATGGTCCGATCATTCTCTGGGTCATGTACCCTCACAGGGGAGATGAACTGGAGCACACAACGGATTCTATCAGAGAACTGGTGGGAGAAGAACAGTTTACACTTGTTGCGATACAGATAGATGACTGGAACAAGGATCTCTCACCGTGGAGATCGGATGAAGTCGATGGATCATTTGCCGGAGAGGCAGGACGGACGCTGGATTATATAGAACATCAGGTCGTGCCACAGATAAATAATGGATGCAGGTCGAACAGACCTATTTATATCATGGGATATTCGCTTGCCGGGCTTTTTGCACTTTGGGCAATGTACCAGACTGATATATTTGCCGGATGCGCCACATGTTCAGGTTCAATGTGGTATCCGGGATTTGTGGAATATGTAAACAGCCAGCCGACATTTACAAACAAACATATATACATCAGCCTCGGCGGTAAGGAATCGAGAACGTCAGACAGACTTATGGCAACTGTGGCGGATCGGACAAAGGAGATTTGTGAACTTCTCAAAAAAGACAATGATGTTATATATGAGATAAATCCAGGTGGACATTTTGCCGATTCCGGGAAGAGGCTGGCGAAGGCTGTGAAGTGGCTAGGGAAGATACCGCTCACATAAGTTTTGCAGGATGCCCTATTAAACCAGGTAAAAGGACAACAAAAAGCACAGGAGAACACATATATACAATCGTTCACTGGCAGAACGATACGAGGCATAACATATACCGGATAGATATATATTTTTATCGGAATAGATGATAATATATGGGGCAGACATATGGAGTAGATAGATTAATGGCAGACACGATCCGGTAAGTATATGCAGCGAAAAATCAGATCGTGGTAAGCCGGAAAGAAGGGCAACATGGGTAAACAGACAAAGAAAAAGAAAAGCACAGGAGCGGCAAAGGAGATATTTGCAAAAGCCCCGGGAAGGCTTGGCAAATGGAATGTGATAGCATTTGCAGTGCTTGTTGTGGGAGAGCTTATATACTATTATGCGGCAACACCGGCGATCAACATACAGAGTACAAGTTTCTGGGTGTGGATGGTCATTTCAGTTGCGCTTGTTGGCTTTTGTACGCTTGATTTCACGGTGGAGAGTAATGATACCAGAAGTGTCGCAACGAAAGCAACGAAACCGGCAGCATGGATAGTAGTAATAATGATAGCGGTCGGACTTATCATGATTGCAGCGTCATCAAAGCTGTTTTGTGCATCGAAATACGCAGGCCTCATCAATATAGAGGACGGAGATTTTCAGACAGATATCCCGGAGAGCAGGCAGATAAATGACATTGCGCTGATGGATACCAGTACAGCGAGGATCATAGGTGAGAGAGCCGTCGGTTCACTCTCGGATGTGGTCAGCCAGTACGAGGTCAGCGGCAATTACAGCACTATAGATTACAATGGCGCGCCGATGAAGGTCGCAGCACTCAATTATGCGGGATTCATCAAATATATGAACAACAGGAAGAACGGAATCCCGGGTTATGTTCTTGTGGATCCTGTAAAGAATGAGGCACACTATATACAGACTGAAAAGCCTATAGTGTATTCGCCTTCAGCGTATTTCAACAATAACCTGTACAGACATGTCCAGATGGCTTATCCGACATATATATTTGAAGGTTTCTATCTGGAGCTCAATGACGATGGCAACCCATATTACATCTGTCCGGTTCTTGAATCACACGCGGGACTCTTCGGTGCAAAGGATGTAAAGGGCGTGGTTATATGCGATCCGTGCACGGGCGATACCGAATACCATGAAGTCAGTGATGTTCCACACTGGGTGGACCGCGTATATGATGGCGACCTTGCATGCCAGAAATACGACTGGTACGGCGAGCTCTCAGGCGGCTACTGGAACAGCGTATTTGGCAATAAGGGCTGCAAGAGGACCACGGACGATTACGGTTACAAGGTAATGGACGGAGATGTGTGGGTATACACAGGTGTCACATCGGTAAATGGTGACGAGTCCAACATAGGATTTGCCATGATGAACCTCCGGACAGGAGAGAGCAAATATTACAAGGTGGCGGGTGCAGAGGAATACTCAGCCATGGCATCGGCAGAGGGACAGGTACAGCACCTTGGGTACAAGGCATCCTTCCCATCACTCATCAACATCAGCGGAATACCAACCTACATCATGGTCTTAAAGGACAACGGTGGCCTGGTAAAGATGTATGCGCTTGTCGATGTGGAGAAGTATAATATTGTAGCTACAGGCACTACCCAGAAGGATGCACTTGCGGCATACAACAAGCTTCTGGCAGAGAACGGACTTAAGAGCACGCAGAGTATGACGGACGATATACCAAACAGACAGATCACGGTAGCTGATATCAAATACATCAACATGGATGAGACGACATATGTGTATATCACGGATGAGGCTGGTAATGTATACAAGCAGGATTTCTCAGAGAACGAGGAACTGATATTTATACAGAGCGGGGATAAAATAAAAGTATTTTACCAGGAATCAGACAACGGAATAAATGACATAATATCTGTTGAGAGATAGATTTATTTGCTTGAATAAAAGCTCTCCCTGTGACAAACAGGGGGAGCTTTTTGTACGATAATATGGTATTATAGAAATATCTTATTGGGAATAAATCTATATAATGTATATTACAATTGATCATGATTGGCAAGGAGGTTACTATCATGGACAAAAAGGCGATCTACAGTTTATCATACGGAATTTTCATGTTGTCCACAAAGCTGGGCGACAAGGCAAATGGCTGCATCATCAACACCTGTATACAGGTGGCGAATAATCCAACGCGGGTTGCGATATCGGTTTTGAACACGAATTACACATGTGATTTGCTCAAGGAGAGTGGTGTGTTTGCCCTCAGTGTACTTGACGAGCAGTGTACATTTGACTCGATAAAGCACTTCGGTTTCCAGTCGGGAAGAGATGTGGACAAATTCGAAGGAATAAAGATGCCAGAGGATGTCAATGGAATCCCTTACATGGGCTGGTATGCCTGTGCGGTTATCAGTGGCAAGGTAGTTGAGAGCCACGATCTTGGAACACATACGTTGTTCATCGCTGAGGTGGTTGATGCAAATATGCTGTCGGACAAGGCACCTCTCACATATGCTGATTATCAGGCGCATGTAAAGCCAAAGGCAGACAAGCCTCCTAAGACAGATAAGAAGATAGTGGGATGGCGCTGCAAGATATGTAATTATGTATATGAGGGAAGTGAGCTCCCGGCAGATTACGTATGTCCTCTGTGCGGACATGGAGCAGATGACTTTGAACCTATATATGAGTAATGTAAGATATGCCGCTATCGGCAAGAAATGAATGGAGAAAATTATGGACGGAGAAAGAATGATGAAGAACGTAGCAGAGATATTCAGCCGAGGTGCGGTGGACAAGAATCTTCCGGCATGGGTAAATATGCGCCACGCCTGGAAAGCAAGTGATGCGGCGAGAGACAGAGGGCTTGAATATCCGGCAAATGTTGTACAGATAAAGAATCTGGATTACAAAAAGGAGCTTGATGAGGTCCGTTTCAGTGAGCTGATTGAAACATGGAACAAAGGTCAGCATACAAATGACCGTGATAACAGTGTACAGTCACAGAACAAAGAGATTTTGAATGACGCAGTTGATTCAACGTATGAGGCTGATGAAACTCCAAAGAGCAGATGTGAAGGATTAGAGAGAAATGTTGTAAGATTTGCCGATTCCGGGGATGCCGCAGACGTGGATTCTGCAAGCTATACATCCAACAGCTACATGGATATCTGTGTTCCAATATCGTATATGACAGATGAAAACAGAAAATATCCGGTGATAGTGAGCGTGCATGGCGGAGGCTGGTTCTATGGTGACAAGGAACTGTACAGCCACTATTGCTGCCTTCTTGCGGAGCACGGGTACGTGGTGGTGAACTTTAACTATAGATTGTCACCGCAGAACAAATATCCTGCGGCTATAGAGGATGTGGCGTATCTCATTCGGTATATACATGAGAATGCGCAGACACTTGGAATAGACATTGATAATTTCTATATGGTTGGTGATTCGGCGGGGGCACAGCTCACGGCAAATTATTGTATCATAGCATCAAACAGCGATTACAGGGCAAAGCTTGATTTCTTCACATATGATCTACTGCCTAAGAAGGTATGCCTTAACTGTGGTGCATACAAGATGGCAGAAAGAAATGACAATATATCCGCATGGTATCTGAGAAATGATGTGGATGATGACCAGAATAGTGACGGAAAAACAAGTTCACACGACAAAGCTGAAAAATGTGAAAGTAAGAAAATAAGCCAGGCATATGCAGTGACTGAGGAACAGTACAAGCTGTTTATGGATCAGCTTGATTATGTAAATGCTGAGTTTCCGGAGGCGTATCTCATGTACAGTGTAAATGATGATCTGGCATCACATACAAAAGCGGTGGATGAGGTGCTGAACAAAGTTGGAGTTGCACATATCACAAAAGCGTATGGACAGAACAATCCTGACAGCGGCCATATATTCCATATGAATATGTACAATCCAGAGGGAATACTCTGTAACGAGGATGAGTGTGCATTTATGAAATAAGCAGGATCAAACATGGTTAGTGTACTGTAAAAATCAGAGAACATTTACAGTGGCCAGGCAAAGAAACAGAAAAAATTTGTCGATGTGGCAGAATGTGAAAAAAACAGTTTGACAACATGCCCCCTGAATGCTATCCTATAAAAACAGATAAAGGCAAAGACAGGAAGGAGTACTTAAGTCACTGTCACTTCAGAGAGTAGGCGTTTGGTGCGAGCCTATAGGACACCTTAAGGAAGCAGTCCCCGAGCTGTGATCGCGAAAGATTTTGAATCATTAGTATTGATTTTAAGTAGTGGTCAACGGAAGGTTCCACGTTATAGGAACAACGATAGTGATGGCTGTCGGCTGAGAGCAGGAACAAGTTCCTGAATTTAGGTGGTAACACGGACAAGAAAGTTCGCCCTAAGCATATTATAAGTATGCTTAGGGCTTTTATTATGCGTTTTCAGGGTGACAAGCGGCTGCGATGCGCGAGCCTGCTCGCAGGCATCGAAAATGCAGAGTAATCTCGAAGAAAACGCAAGTTAAACCAACAATCAGCAAACACAGACAACAAGGGATCAAGAGATATAAAGGAGTGTGTATCATGAGAAAATTCGAAAAATCATCAAAGCTTGACAATGTGTGTTACGACATAAGAGGTCCTGTTATGGACGAGGCAAACAGAATGGTGGCTGAAGGGGTAAATGTCCTCAAGCTGAACATAGGAAATCCTGCACCGCATGGACTTATGGCACCTGATGAAGTTGTCAGGGATATGGCATATAACCTCAGAGATACTGAGGGATATTCAGACTCAAAGGGACTTTTCTCTGCAAGAAAGGCGATCATGCAGTATTGTCAGTTGAAGAATATTCCAAATGTGGGAATCGATGACATATATACAGGAAATGGAGTCAGCGAGCTTATCACCATGTCCATGCAGGGGCTGCTTGATTCTGGCGATGAGATACTTGTCCCGATGCCTGACTATCCGTTGTGGACGGCTTCTGTTAACCTGGCAGGAGGAACAGCGGTTCATTATCTTTGTGATGAGCAGTCTAACTGGTATCCTGATATAGAAGATATCAAGAAAAAGATAACATCAAGAACAAAAGGAATCGTAGTCATCAACCCTAACAACCCTACAGGAGCTCTCTATCCAAAGGAGGTTCTTGAGCAGATAGTTCAGGTTGCAAGGGAGAATGAGCTTATCCTTTTTGCCGATGAGATATATGACAGGCTTGTCATGGACGATAAAGAGCATGTGGCTCTGGCTTCACTGGCACCTGACCTTTTCACAATAAGCTTTAACGGACTGAGCAAGTCACACCGAGTTGCAGGCTACCGAGTGGGCTGGATGTGTCTGTGCGGAAACAAGAGCAATGTAAAGGGTTACATAGAGGGACTTAACCTCCTGTCATCCATGAGACTCTGCTCAAATGTTCCTGCTCAGAGTATAGTTCAGACCTGCCTTGGCGGATATCAGAGTGCAGATGAGCTGCTCTTGCCGGGAGGAAGGATCTATGATCAGAGGGAGTATATCTACAAAGCACTCTGCGATATACCGGGAATAAGTGTGGTTAAGCCGGAGGCAGCGTTCTACATATTCCCGAAACTTGACAAGGAGAAGTTCAACATCACAAATGATGAACAGTTTGCTCTTGATCTTTTGAGGGATAAGCACATCCTCGTCACATGTGGAACGGGATTTAACTGGAAGGATCCGGATCACTTCAGAATAGTATATCTTCCGAATATGGAGATACTCAAGGCAGCAACAGCAAAGCTGGCTGATTTCCTGAGCTATTACCACCAGTAAATATAATATGTAGAATATATAGTAATTCCAGAACTTGGGCATACCAGGTTCTGGAATTTGTTTTATTTGCGAGGGGAAGAAAAGACCGCAATCAAACAATAATTGTATACAATAATCATACAATTACATACATAAAAGACAATTTAATGTTAAAACGCAACAACAACGATAATAAAATGTATAAATTGTCAAAAAATATGTTGACGATTTAGCGAGTATCATGTATAATAAAAGTACATTAAAGAACAGCCATTTGAAAAAGAAACAGATGGCACACCATAGATTGTCACCCGTGACACATAACATGTACGAAGTGTTTATGAAAACAGACTTCACGCATGGTGCGCAGGAAACAGAGATCCGTGGTACAAGTTCACGAAAGGAGGAGGTTCCGTTGGAGACAATTGAAGAACATTTTTATCATGATGGTAACTCAGAACTGGGAAGTTGTTTCCACACGAGATGCCTTTAAGATAAATCTTGAACCAGTCCACATGTAGATGCTATATATAGCATGGTTGAAGTACAAAGGACGCAGGTATTTGATACCAGATTTGATCCATCGTGATTGTTCAAAACACAAGATATGAGTGGTGTTTCAAGGGCATCATGTCATATCACATATCGTAAGACTAGTGCTTATAAGAGGTTGGTACATATACAAGTTCATGCAGTGCATGTTATGAGTAGATGCAATTCGTACCCTGATAGTTGATATTCCGGTAAGTTTAATCTCTAGGCACAACGAATTTTTTCATAGATATTTAAAATATAGTGAAAAGATATATGGCATGTGTGGAAGCACTCAAGTATTAAAAAGATACTTCAATATTTTAAAAATGAATAAACAAACATGAAGCCAGTTGGAATTATACCAACTGGCTTTTTTGCGTGTTAATGATTTGTGCGTCAAGTTGCGATTTTTCGCCCTGTATGCATGGGACAAATTTTGAAATACTTGGTACGTTTGCTATGTAATTGGTGTGCAACAACAAGAAACTAATATTAATTGCAAATAACTTAAATTATTACTTAATCAAATGTAAAAATAGCATAAAACAAAGCCTAAATATTCAGTAATTAATGACATGTTCAACAACTAAAAAATAAGTTAAAATAAGTTTATCTATAAATAGATCATGAAAAGGCTGTTCATGATATATAAAGTGGAGGAATGTCACAAAAACAGAAAGGGAAAGGAAATATGGTAAGATTTAGAACAAGACTGGTTGCGGTTACATGTGCGGTTGCAATGGTTGGTTCGTTCTGGGGAGGTGCAGGAGCGATAGTGACCGCTGATGCTGTTGAGCCAGCTGCAGAGACAGCTTGGAACGCAGTTGCTAATAAGCTGGTATTTGATACGGCTATAGATGCGAAATGGTCGGATAAAGTATATGCCAGCAATGATTCAGGAACATATCCGGAACTGGGCAGAATTGATGATTTAACTGTAGGCGAGAAGGCAGTACTTACTGCAAATGTATTACTTGACGGAGATTTTTCCGGATTGGATGGTGCGCAGGCTGATGATGGTACATACAATGCAATTCAGCTTTCCTGTGCGATAAAGACGGGAGATGGCTGGACATATGCCAAGTCAGATGACTACCCATTTCTTAAGTCGGATAATTTTAGTGATGGACAAACCCAGGTATCATTTGCATTTGACATTGAAGATACCGGAGCTGTTTCAGAGATCATCTTCCAGTACAATTCAAATTCTGCGTATGCTGGAACGATAGAGATATCAGACGTAGAGATCAAGAGCGAAGAGCCGGACACTGAGGAACCTAGTACAGAGGAGCCGGGCAGTGAAGAGGCAGGTTCAACAGAAGAATTTAGCACTGAGGCGGCAGGAACAAAAGATCCGGGTAGTGAGGAACCGGGAACAGAGGCATCAGGTACAGAAAATCCAGGAAACGGTTCATCGTCAACAGGAAATGCGACAGGAGAAGCTGCAGCAGCAGTCACAGAGAATACAGTGTGGAGCAGTGATGAGGCTGTGCTCACATTTGACACTGCTTTAGATGCGACATGGAAGGATAAGGCGTACGCCAGCAATGACAGCGCAACATATGTCGACATGGCGAGAATAGAGGGTGCAACTGTAGGTGAAAAGGCGAAACTCACAGCTACGGTTTCACTTGATGGCGATATATCAGGCCTTGACGGTGCTGAGGCGTCAGACGGATCATACAATGCGATCCAGCTTGCTTGCGCTATCAAGGCAGGCGACAGCTGGACATATGTCAAGTCAGATGACTATCCATTCTTAAAGAGTGAGAACTTTACAGATGGCAAGTGCAGCGTAGAGTTCAACTTTAACGGAGTGGATGCAGGCGATGTTCAGGAGATCGTATTCCAGTACAATGCAAACTCAGCATTTACAGGAAAGGTTCTAATCGGCGGCGTTGCAGTTGACAAGGTAGAGAGTGGCAAGAAGCCGACTACAACTGAGACAGAGGCTGGAAACTTCGCAGATGCAAGTCTTGTGTTTGACACAGCGAGCGATGCAAAGTGGACAGACAAGGCATTTGCCAGCAATGATACAGAAAGCTATATAGATCTTCCTACAGTAGACAATGTCAAAGTTGGAGCAAAGGCGAAGCTCACAGCTACGGTTTCACTTGATGGCGATATATCAGGCCTTGACGGTGCTGAGGCATCAGACGGATCATACAATGCGATCCAGCTTGCGTGTGCCATGAAGACAGGCGACAGCTGGGATTACGTCAAGTCAGGCGACTATCCGTTCATCAAGGCTGAGAACTTTGTCGATGGCAAGTGCGATATATCATTTGCATTTGATGTATCAGAGGTGGGAAATGTGCAGGAGATCGTATTCCAGTACAATTCCAACTCAGCATATGCTGGCAAGATCACAATAAGCAACGTTAAGGTACTTGATGTTAAGGAGAGCAGCGGCGGACTTGAGCAGAGAGATCCTGCTGTGATCTCAGATCTCTCATCGGCTGAGGATTATGACAAGTGGAGCACAGAGGCCGGATATGCATACAAGCACGGCGATGCAGCCAACAAGGCCGGCAATGCCACACCTGACATATCATATGACAGTGCAAATGAGAGACTTAAGGTTTCTGTTGACTACTCAGCAGATTCAACTTCCTCATGGAGTGAGGCAAAGGTTAAGTGTGTTCCTACAGAGGCTATGGATGTGAGTCAGTACAACCAGCTCAGTGTGGATATCATCTACCCGGCAAAGCTCAAGGGAAGCAAGATCAAGTTTTTTGCAGATGGAATAATAAATAAAGATACGACCATCGATGATGATGCAGAGGATATCGGCGATGGATTAAAGAAAGTTACAGTTACTATGGGATTTACTCCGACAGATAAACCACTCACAGATGTGACAATAGGAATCATAGGAAGCAGCACAAGCTTCAAGGGCAATGTATATCTTGATAATCTTGTTCTGTCACAGGCAGATACAACAAAGGATTTCATCGAGATAACAGAGATTCCTGGTGCTGGTTCACCAGCGGATCTTTCACAGATGCCATCATCAGTTAGAGTGAGCGATGCGAATGCAGCAGACAGTGCAAGGGCACTTGCGGCATACCTGAATACGCTCATGAACAGTGATCAGGTTCTGTTCGGACATCAGAATGATGTGAGCAGAAGCGTAAATCCACAGGCGTCACTCGGTGATGTGTATGATGTGACTGGACAGGTAAGCGGTGTGTTCGGAATCGACTCACTGGCAGTTACAGGCTCGGAGGCAGGCGGTTCAGACGCGGCTTCGGCACTGGCAAACTCAGTGGCATACAGCAAGACTGCAGCGGCAAATGGTGCGATCGTGTCATTGTCAATGCATATGCCAAACTTCTCAAGCTCTAAGATAGTGAAGAACTTGGATGGAACATACAGTTTCTACGGATGTGATTTCTCAGAGTCCAAGGATCTGTCAAATGACATAGTAAAGCAGATTCTCCCAGGCGGAGAGTACAATGAGGTATTTACAGCTTACCTTGATGTGATCGCAGACTACGCATCACAGCTTCAGGCTGCCGGAATACCTATCATGATCAGACCATTCCACGAGAACACAGGAAGCTGGTTCTGGTGGGGATCAATGAACACAGCAGAGACATATAAGTCTCTCTACAGATATACCAAGGATTACATGGAGCAGAGCGGTGTACACAATCTTCTCTGGGTATACTCACCAAACGGACCTGTCACATCAGAGGCAGCTTACATGTCATACTATCCAGGCGATGAGTATGTAGATATCCTTGCATTTGACTACTACAATGATTACAATTCGTACCCTGCAGCTGCAGACAATTCTTTCTTTGACAGTCTTGATACAACATGTAATATCGTGTCATCAATAGCTGCAAAGAGAGGCAAGATACCAGCCATCGCTGAGTGCGGTGTCAGAGTCATGAAGAAGGACGGTTCAGACAACGAGGGACTTCTCGTAAAGGGTAATCCGGTTGGAACAGAGGCTTCAGGAAAGAACTGGTATCAGGAAGTCAACGACATTGCGAAGAAGAACAATATGCCATACTATCTTGTATGGGCCAACTTTGGAGATACCAACTTCTACGTTCCATATAAGTATGACGACGCACATGGACAGGAGCTCATCAATGACTTCATAAAGTACTACAATGACGACTCATCAATATTCGGTGGCGATACAGGATTCTACAGCAACATGGGAACCCTTGCAGGAGTATCTGCAAATACATACACGGGCCAGATGGGTTACATGGTATATCCATTTGACAGAGATACCATCCTCAAGGCGACAACACTCAAGGCTGGTGTTAAGAATGCATCAAAGGTTCAGTTCGTTATCAACAATCCTGATACAGATGTTAAGCTTACACTCAACGCTGAGGCTGGAGCCGAGATTGCTGCTGCAGGATCAGAGCCAACACTTTACACGGCTGATCTCACAGAGAAGAACCTCAGCAAGCTTGGCAAGACGGATACAGCAACCATCACACTCTTGGCAGATGGCGAGCAGCTCGCACAGCTGTCACACATAAGCCTTGGAAAGGCCAAGGATAAGGCTCCTGCAAATGTTATCGAGGACTTCGAGTACTATTCAGGAAGCGACGGACTTCTGGATTCCTCATACACATCTAATTCGGCGGCAGGATGCAGCTCAAGCTTTGTTCTTGACAAGACTCATAAGAACGGCGGCACATACGGCGGCGCATTCAAGTATACGCTTGAGACAAATGGATCAGAGGTGTGGACAGGAAGGATCAAGTCAGAGCTCACAAACAATGATTTCTCAAAGTATAATGCACTTGAGATGTGGGTACAGCCGGACGGTATGGGACAGAAACTTGTAATCCAGATCACAGATGGAAGTGGCGAGGAATTTGAGGTATACCTCACAGATTTCGTAAAGGGAACAAAGGCACAGTATGTTACTATTCCATTCAGCTCATTCAAGGGTAAGAAGGGTGGTACACTCGATGCATCGGATATAGTCAAATTTGCTGTATGGTGCAACTCGATCGTGCCGGAGGATCACACTGGCAAGTGGACAGTTGACTCAACTATCTACTTTGATGGAATCCAGGCAGTGAAGCTCACGGATGATATGCTCAAGAAGAATCCGGTTGACAAGAATGGACTTATCATAACAGACAAGTCACTTGTCAAGAAAGATACAGTCACACCTGGAAAAGATGATCCGACAACTGAGGATCCGGGCAAAGATGACCCGACAACAGAGAATCCAGGCGACGATGACACATCGGATAATCCAACGACTGAGACACCAGACGATGGAGATGCAACGACAGAGAACCCGGGCAAGGATGATCCAACAGAAGCAACTACTACAGAAAATGGTGATTCTACAACAGAAGTCACAACTGCAGCTACCACAGAAAGCAGCACAGATGGCAAGGGACAGAATGTGGTAAATACAGGTGATGAGTCTCCTGTAGATACAATGTTTGCGATAATGATAGCATCGCTTATTATGGCTGGTGCAGGATATATCGTTATCAAGAAAGATAAAAAGTAATACTCATTTTAAGCCTTACCCATATACCCTAAGGGTGGCAATCAAAAAGCTCCACTGCATTGCGGCAGAATACCGCGGGCAGTGGAGCTATATTATTATAGGTTATGCATATTATAGATTATGCTGCAGGTGTGGAAGCGCTGCGGCGTTTCTCCACGAGTTTCTCAACGGGTGTGGTGAGGTACATGATGGATAGCATGAGCGTACAGCAGAACCAGATGATAGGCTCCGTGATCGTAACTCCCAGATATCCAAGTCTTGGGGTAAGTATCATCACGGCGAGAATCTTTCCAACAAGCTCGATGCTTGATGACAGTACAGGTATGATCTTTCTTCCCATTCCCTGCATCGCACATCTAAGTACAAATAATGGTCCAAGGACGTAGAAGCATGTCACCCCGATTCGCACGTATCTCACAGCGGGATCGATGATCGCACTGGCGGATGTGCCGGCAACCAGCTTTATAAGTGCCGGGCTGAATAGCCAGCCGAAAATGATCATGACGGTAGTTATGATGGTATTGATGATAATGGCGGCACGCACTCCCTGATGAACCCTGTCATATTTACCCGCTCCCATATTCTGGCTGACATAGGTTGTGACGGCGTTTCCTACTATATATAACATGAACATGAGGATATCAAATATTTTCCGTGCAGCGGTATGGGCTGTTACAATGTCCGTACCCAGACCGTTTATCGCTCTCTGGAGGATGACGGTTCCTATGTTCACTATGCAGCTCATAAAGCCCATGGCAAGTGCTGATTGAATAAGATCAGATCTGTCACTTTTTTCTACAGAATATTCGCCCTTTTCAGGAATGAGATATCTTGCTTTTCTGAATATATATATGAGAGCCAGAATGCCGGCCAGAGCCTGCGAAATATCGGTTGCGATCGCGGCACCTATAACGCCCATGTCAAAAGCCCTTATAAACAGAAGATCCAGCACAATATTCAGTACAACTGATATTCCGAGGAAGATAAGAGGTGTCTTGCTGTCTCCCACAGCACGGAGTACATTTGCACAGAAGTTGTAAAGTGAGCAGAATATTATTCCGGCTATTATTATGATGACGTAACTTGCGGCCATGTCTATGATGTCGTCGGGGGTATTTAACAATACAAGGATAGGTCTGATAAAGACAAGTCCGACAATGGTAAGAACAATCGAGGCCAGCAGAGTCATCATGGCTGCGGAGCCTACACACTGTCTCATCTTGTGGTAGTCTTTTGCACCGTAATATTTGGCGATGGGAATAGCGAGTCCCATAGTACCGCTGTTGAGGAAACCTATCATCATATTTGATATGACGGAGGTTGCACCTACTGCCGCAAGAGCCCGTGAGCTTACATAGTTACCCACTATGGCTGAATCCGTAAAACTGTATAACTGCTGCGCTATCTGGCCCAGAATCATAGGGACAGCAAATAGCCATATAACTTTTATTGGTTTGCCGATGGTCAGATCTTTCATATCGAAAAGGTTCTCCTTAATTATTATTTAATAGACAGACGCTGTACAATGTTTTTTGAAGCGCTTGATATTCGATTGTACAACAGTTCTGAATAAAGTCAATGCGTAATTTGAGGAATTTTAAAGAAAAATGTTTTATTTTGTTTTGTAAAATGGTATGTTAAAGAGTACTGATTAAAATATTTTTAAAGATGCATACTAGAGAGAGGATATTAATTATAGAAAGAATGGATATAAAGATAATGGATGATAAGAACAAAAACAGCGAAAACTTGAAGGATAGAGATGGAAATTTGAAAGCTGAAAGAACCGAAGATAAGGTGAAAAAGATAAAAATAGAGAAAAGCACAAAACATGAGAAGAATATATCGGAAGCGAAGAAGCCACAGAGTAGCTCAAAGAGTAGTTCACAGGGCAGCTCAGAGAGCGGTTCAAAGAGTAGTTCGCAGGGTAACTCACAGAGTGGCTCAAAGAAAAAGAAGAGAAATAATAAATATGATATAGAGCGTGTCGTGTTGTATGCTGTGTCAGTGATCCTTCTGGCTCTTGTGATAAGCCTTGCTATAAAAAATTACAGCCTGGAGAGTAAACTGGACAAGCTGACTAAAAGCGATGCTGTTGCCACAGGAGCATCGGAGAACAAAGAAAATGCTGATAATGGTACGTCAGGTAAGAAAGATGTGGCAAAGACTGGTGGCAACAGTGAAAAGACAGATCCTGATTCAACGGATGGATCCACTATGAAAGGTGGTTCATCAACTGAGATCGCCGAGCCTTTGGCAGTTCAGGGGGATGTGCAGTATATTGATATCGAAGTTCCGCAGGCGGAAGAAAAAGAGAATTATAACGGCGAGGATCTTGCAGACAATGGTTATCCATATGCCATCAAGATAAACAGACAGGAAAATATAGTCACGGTATATGCGCTCGATGATTCGGGATTTTACACAGTGCCTGTGAGAGTCATGAGATGTTCGGTTTCACCTGTGGGTGAGACTCCAATCGGAATATTTAACATTGCCCTCAAATGGGAATGGCTGGCTCTTTTTGATAATTGTTATGGTCAGTATGTATCACAGATAGATGGCGATACGTTGTTCCACTCGGTTCCGTATCTGGATACGACGAAGGATTCCCTGGAGACCTGGGAGTTTAATAAGTTAGGAACCGGAGCATCCTTGGGATGTGTAAGGCTCTGTGTGGCAGACACAAAGTGGATATATGAAAATTGTGAATCTGGAACGTATGTAGATATATTTGACAGCGATTACTATGGTCCGTTGGGCAGACCGGTACCTGTGACAAAGCTTCAGAATACAGAAGAACAGGGATGGGATCCTACAGATATGGTTGAGGAGAATCCAACCACGGGCAAAGCAGTTATATATGGAGTGGAGAGTCATAGTATAAAACAGGGAGAGAATTACGACACCATGGCTGGAGTGATGGCATTCAATTCACAGAGAGAGGATGTAACAGACCAGCTAAAGGTTGAAGGTTCAGTTGACAATACAAAGGCTGGAAAGTACACGGTAAAATACAGTTTCAATGATCAGGGACAGGAAGTTTCAAAGAATATCGTAATAACAGTTGAGGATGATGAAGCTCCGGTGATCACCAAAGTCCCTGTTGAACTTAAAGTGGAGAATTACAAGGGGCAGAAAGAGGAGCTGGCGCAGCTCATTGCGTCCTATATATCAGCTCAGGATGGAAAGAATATTATAGGGACAGCCATTGCGACAGATGGTAACGGGCATAGACTCGATGGCTCCGACATATCCAAGCTGAATGAGGATGTGATATGTGTATCTGTGAACGATATTTCCGAAGCTGCCGGAACATATTCTGTCGTATGCAGTGCCAGAGATGCATCGGGCAACATATCACAGAATCACACAGTTAAGGTTACAATTGTAAAATAGAGAAAAACATATTCGATAAAACAGGTTAGAGAAAAACATATTAGAGAAAATGGATTAGATTAGAACAGTAGGGTGATTTTATGGCAGAGAAAAAGACAACGCTATACGATCTCGAAGCGGAAAAGATAAAGGAAAAAATAATCATATTTGCTGCTGATACAGGAGGATACACACAGAAAGAGGTATCCCTGGAGGTGCAGGCATCACTGGATGAGCTGGCAGAGCTTATAGATACCGCAGGCGGAGAAGTAGTGGGAAGACTTGTTCAGAATAGAGACAAAATTGCAAATGACCTGTATCTTGGAAGAGGAAAAGTTGAGGAACTCAGGGATATGATATATGAGCTTGGGGCAACTGGTGTGTGCTGTGATGATGAACTGTCACCTGCACAGCTTATGAATCTTCAGGATGCATTGGACATAAAGGTCATGGACAGAACCATGGTTATCCTTGATATATTTGCAGCTCATGCAGGAAGCTATGAAGGCAAGCTGCAGGTAGAGCTTGCACAGCTTAAGTTCAGGGCGACCAGGCTTATCGGAATGAGAGATTCTCTTTCAAGACTCGGAGGCGGAATTGGTACCAGAGGACCGGGTGAGAAGAAGCTCGAGATAGACAGACGAGTTATAAGGGAGAGAATATCCAGATTAAAGGCTGAGCTGAGGACAGTCGAAGCACAGAGAGCGCAGCAGAGAAAGCAGAGACAGCGCAGTGCCGTTCCTGTTGCCGGCATAGTTGGCTATACAAATGCCGGAAAATCAACACTTCTCAATGCCATGACAGGGGCAGGGGTGTTGGAGGAGGACAAATTATTTGCTACTCTTGATCCGACGACAAGAAGTTACAAACTTCCGGGAGGACAGAATATTCTGCTCACTGATACAGTAGGATTTATAAGAAAACTTCCTCACCACCTGGTGGAGGCATTTGGCTCAACTCTGGAGGAGGCAAAATATTGTGATGTGATCATACACGTGGTGGATGCCTCGGATGAGAACTGGGATAAGAATATTGAGACGGTTTACAGTACATTAAAACAGTTGAAGATAGATGAGAATTCCGGAAAGCCTATCATCACGGTTTTCAATAAGGTGGATAAGGTGAAAAAAGATGATCTGGCGGGGGTGCGTGACCTGAGAGCGGACAGAACGCTTTACGTCTCAGCTATGACAGGACAGGGACTTGATGAACTGGCAGCAGCGATAGAGGAGATACTTAGAGATCAGAAGACGTATATACGCCATACATTTGCATATTCGGATGCAGGACTTACAGGCCTCATACACAAGTATGGAGAGATAAAGACAGAAGAATATTTGGATGATGGGATATTCATAGAAGCATATGTACCGTCGTCAATTCTGGGGAAGCTTGGTCTGGGTTATGAGGACGATGATGAATATTAACAACTCTTAACGATGCCTTTCAATTGCTTTACAGAGAGTAAAGGCACTGGAAAAATATTTATTTATTGTATATACTTATATAGATTGTTATAGGAAGAAAAAAATGGGGTTATACCCCCATGCATATCAAAGAAAGGGAAAGATTATGGGAGACAATGAAATGAAAGAAACACCTGATGGAGTGAATTTCGGTGGAAATACCCCTGAAGGTGGAAATCAACAGGCGGCTGTCGGACAGCAGGCAAATCAGCAGTACGCAGGCCAGTACGGACAGCAGAACCAGCAGTATGCGGGCCAGTACGGACAGCAGAACCAGCAGTATGCGGGACAATACGGACAGCAGGCAAACCAGCAGCAGTACGCAGGCCAGTACGGACAGCAGGCAAACCAGCAGCAGTACGCAGGTCAGTATGGACAGCAGGCAAACCAGCAGCAGTACGCAGGCCAGTACGGACAGCAGGCAAACCAGCAGCAGTACGCAGGTCAATATGGACAGCAGGCAAACCAGCAGCAGTATGCAGGCCAGTACGGACAGCAGAATCAGCAGTACACAGGTCAGTATGACCAGCAGATGAATCAGAGTATATATGATCAGACGATGAACATGTATGGCGATCAGGCACATAGACCAGAATCACCGAAGAAGAGAAAAGGAATCAAGATAGCTATAATAGCTGTGATTGCGGCGCTTGTGGTAATAGCGGCTTTTGTAGTGGTTTATCTTGTATTTTTAAGAAAGACACCAAAGGAAGCCATAGAGGATGCGATGGAGAATACTGCTAAGGAACTTGAGAACGGCAGTATAAATGGAATAGTTGGTGCGGAAGACTTTGATTATGATAATATCGAGTTCAACTCACAGTGGACGATAGACAACATGAGCGGGGCTGAGCAGTTAAATGGAACCCAACTTGAGTTAAATGGTGCCACATCGTTTGGCGATAGCAATGATTTTAAGCTCGATGGTGCCATGACTGCTGCTGGTGAGACGGCGACAGCAGAGATATTTGCGGTTGGCAATAAGATATATTTCACATCACCTGAAATTTTTACAAAGACATTTGTCCTTGACGCGAACTCTATCATGTCAGAGCTTAGCGGCTCAGAGGCTGGTGCAGGCGGTACAGTTGATGCGGAGGCGTTATCAAAGCTATTGGATGAGAAGCTTGATCCGGCATTGGAAAAGTTCAAGGATGCAATGATCTATGAGAAAGTCGGCAAGGAGAGCTTTACAGATGCAAATGGCAAATCCGTATCGGCTCAGCATTACACAATTACAATTACAACAGAAGCGATAGGTGATCTGACAAATGATATTGTTGACTGTCTTAATGATTATGTAGACAGCAATATGTCAGATGACATGCTTTCAGATATGGGAATCTCAAAGGATCAATTGAAGCAGACTATGGGCACACTTCCATCTGTCATAGGTGCTGTGTTTACGAAGGATATAGTATCTGATGTCTATGTGAGTGGAAATAAGATCGTACACATTGATTCAGCGTATGATATTGCAGCTGCGGGCGTTACTCTTGGTGTTACCCTAGATTTTATGGGCGATGGAGATGTTACATCGGATACAAAGATGGTTGTGAAGCTGGAGTATGGTTCACAGATGAATGTAACATTTGACTGTGCATATAAGAATAAGAAGAGCGGTGACAAGACCGAAGTTACAGCAGATTATACATTGTCAGCCGATGCGAACGGTGAGTCTCAGGCATTTACAGGAAACACTGCATTTTCATATGATGAGAAGAGCGGTGCTATAGACGGAAGCAGTAAGGTTACAGCAAACTCAGAAGATATCGAGATGACATATTCAGGAAATTTGGCTGATGTCAAGAAGGGTAAGTCATTCAGTCTTAACGACCTTAAGTTTAACCTGAATGTTTCTGGACAGGAGTTTGTGGCATTGTCAGGCAGCATGAGTGTTGCTGAGAGTAAGAGTAAGATCTCAGCTCCGGCAGACAGCGATGTCGTTGATTATTCAGTACTTCAGGGCGAGGAGGCCCAGCAGTATATCAATATGGAAAGTGCAGAGAAGATTATCTCAGCGTGGGGAAGTATATTTGAATCTGCAGATGCGGGACTGCCACTTGGTAAAAAGGACGATGGCGATGATGATGACTCGTCAGATCCTACGGAAGAAGCTAGTACAGAGACAGCAACAGAGGCAGCAACAGAAGCAGCAACTGATGATGTCGATTATTCAAAGGAAGTTCTTGTGATTGGGGATAAAACTGTAAAGATAAATGACCCTAAGGGATATGAGAGAAGTTATGGCTCAAGTTACTCAATCTCATTGAACGATACAAAGGGTGGTGCATATGTAATATATTCAGCAAATGAATATGCAGATGCGAAAACTTATCTTAAGACTTTAAAAGAAACATATAAAGAGATGGAAGATGAGAATACTAAGATAGATTCCGTTACAGACAGCAAGGTAAAGGCTAAAGACGGAACAGAGGTAATCTGTCTTGAGGCTCAGACGACGGTATATGATATGAAGAGCACAGATATAACATTTATATATCCTCTTGGAGATGGTTCTATTGTATGTAGCATAAGCTACTGGGTGGAGCCTGATAATATTGATATTCAGAAGCTGTGTGATACATTTATCGGAGCAATGGAGATAAAGTAATGGACTATGCGTCCGGATTGAATAACATATATACGCAGGGAGGCAGTGATGAAGGTCGTAAATGTGAAGAATGTGGCAATTGGAGAGGGAATGACTAAGATATGTGTTCCACTGGTGGCACCGACGGATTACGATGTAGACTATCAGTCAAGGATCATAGCAAAGTCTGAACCAGATATGGTGGAGTTCAGAGCGGACATGTATGAGAAGTGTTTTGACAGGGATGCTCTTATGAAGACCTTGGAGAAGATACATGATAAGCTGGGACGGTTCCCAATTGTTTTCACATTTAGAACAAAGAGTGAGGGCGGCTGTATGGAGGCAACTCTCAGTCAGTACCGCGACCTGCTGCTGGATGCTATAGACAGCGGATACATAGATATGGTTGATGTGGAGTACTTTTCAGACACGGAGATTGTGGATGAGGTTATAGCCGAAGCCCACTCCAAGGGGGTGTACGTCATTGTATCAAATCACGACTTTAAGACAACGATCCCTATGGAACAGATTGTGGAAAGATACAAGTCCATCATATTTACAGGTGCAGATATAGCCAAGATAGCCATGATGCCGGAGGAAGGCTCTCAGGTAGTTGACATGATGCAGGCGGCAAAGGAGCTTCAGGAATGTGGCAATCAGACACCTCTCATAGTTATATCCATGGGAGAGTTGGGAGTTGAGACAAGGACCACCGGTGAGATGTATGGCAATGCGGTGTCATTTGCAACTGCAGGTATACCATCTGCTCCGGGACAGATATCGGTTGACGCTCTCAGAAGCCAGCTCACTATGATACACCACATCATAGCAGGAAAATAAAATTAAGCATATGATCAATCATATTATGCTGGAAGTCACGGATGAATACCGGGGCTTCCGGTTTTTTTATGCCGATTCTCCACTTCGTAAAAGGGGACAGGCACCTCAGTCCCCAGGTACTTCCGGGGTGGCTTGTTGGTCGGATATGTGGTATTATGACATAAATGTTCCGGGTGACGAGTGCGGTAGACGGAGAAGTTTAAGGAGATAAGAATATAATGGAAGAAAAGATACACAAGAGGAGGGTTCGCTACAGTGGGACTCATCCGAAGAGGTTTGAGGAGAAATACAAGGAGCATGATCCTGAGAAATATGCTGATACGATAGAAAAGGTCATAAGCAAGGGCAGTACTCCGGCGGGAATGCATATATCAATATGTGTAAACGAGATACTGGATTTTCTTCAGATACAGCCGGGACAGCAGGGGCTTGATGCGACGTTGGGCTATGGTGGACACACAAGGCGTATGTTGGAGAAGCTTCAGGGAAAAGGTCATATGTATGCATTGGATGTTGATCCTATAGAGATAGTGAAGACGAAGAAGAGGCTGGAGGATGCCGGCTATGGGGAGGATATACTCACGATAAAGCAGACAAATTTCAGAAACATAGACAAAGTTGCAGAGGAGGCCGGGGGATTTGATTTTATCCTTGCGGATCTTGGAGTGTCTTCCATGCAGATAGACAATCCAGACAGAGGATTTACCTACAAATTCGACGGACCACTTGACCTGAGACTCGATCCGGAGAAGGGTGAGTCGGCGGCGGAGCGTCTACGAGAGGTTTCGTATGAGGAACTCGTTGGGATGTTCCAGGAGAACTCGGACGAGCCTTATGCGGAGGAGATCGCTACGGTCATCATGAAGAGAAACCGCACTAAGAATTATGTGGAGACCACCACGCAGATGAAGGATGTCATCGAGGAGGCATTGGCATTTGTGCCGGAGAAGGACAGAAAAGAGGCTGTGAAGAAATCCTGTCAGAGGTGTTTTCAGGCTCTGCGAATAGATGTGAACAGTGAGTTTGAGGTACTGTATGATTTCTTAGATAAGCTTCCGGATGCGCTCAGACCAGGAGGCAGGGTAGCGATACTGACATTCCATTCAGGTGAGGACAGACTGGTAAAGAGAGCGTTCAAGGCGGGAGCGAAGGCTGGTATTTACAGTGAGGTGAGCAAGGATGTCATCAGACCGTCAGCGGAGGAGTGCGCCCGCAATCCGAGGGCAAGATCGACGAAGATGAGATGGGCTGTAAAGGCAGAATAAAGGACACAGAAAGGCGACATCGTCTGTATATCATGTTAATATGATGACAGGGGATGTCGCCTTTTTGATATATGTTTCAGATGTGTTGTGGCTGGACGAATGAGAAGGGAAAAAGTTTATTTTAGGAGGTGCGGAGATGGGATACAAGGTTCTTCTGGTGGAGGATGACCACGACATAAGGGAGGCCGTGGCTGACTATTTCACAGGAGTTGAGGCAAGTGAGATGAATGTGAGCTGCGCCTGTGATGGCATACAGGCAGAGGAAATGCTCTATGAGAATCAGTATGATCTTGTGCTGTTAGACATCATGCTTCCGGGAGTGGATGGCTGGGAACTGTGCAGTCAGATAAGAAAGACCAGCGATGTACCGGTCATTTTCCTGACAGCCAGAGCCAGGCAGGAGGATGTTTTATATGGGTATACACTTGGCTGCGACGACTATGTGGTCAAGCCATTTGCTATTGCAGAACTCTATGCCAAATCTGTTGCACTGGTGAGACGCGCAAAGGGGACCGTTATCCACAGGGAACTTGTGTGCGGCTTAATATGCTGCGACACATCGGCACTCACGGTGACTGTGGATGGTGCAGCCATTGATATGCCGCGAAAAGAGTTGGAACTTCTCATATACCTCATGGAGAACAGAAAACGTGTGGTGTCGAGGGATGAACTGCTGGTAAATATATGGGGTTATGATTATGACGGGAGAACCAGAGTTGTAGACGATCATATCAGAAAGCTGCGAAAGGCACTTGGCAAGGCTGCCGGGCAGATAAAGACTGTCATCACAAAGGGATATCAGATAAGGGATGTGCAATAAGGAGGCGTGATGGCATGGGAAAATCGAATGAAAATCAAAAATGCAAAAAGCAAAAACACGAAAAGAAAATAAAACTGATGAGAAAGCCCATCTGGTGGATGGAGCTGCTTGTGGCAGCATTGGTATGTACGGTTCTGATCGGAACTCTGGCATATGTGTCATACAGAACTGCGAGCATGATGCTGTATAACAAGATGTCTGACTCGGTTGATGATATGATGGGGATTGTCCATGAGAGGATGAACACAGTACAGACTCAGGATGAATTTGTCGATTCCGTGGATGAAGACAGCGCGGCGTATATACGAGCATACAATACGATAATGTGGAATTCGTATTTGAATGGCGAGGTGCTCATGTATGTGACAAATGAAGACTGGCTGTACAATCACTATCTTATAAATAACTGTAATACCTTATATAGACTGTACGATTCTGAAACGTTCCAGAGGATCGATCTGGACGGTATTGTGAATAAAAATGAGCCATTTACTATCATGTGTGTCAGGAATCTGGATACCGGCATAAGCGGATATTATGTGTGTGATGACAGTGGACTGACGAAGGTTCTTGACAATAGGGTGTCGGTATATGAATATTCGGGGGACATCTGCGGAGTGAAGAACATAGCCGATCCGTGCATAGGAAAAGTGTATCTGCGGGACAGTGAAAATGGAAGCAGCTTTACGATACAGGGTACTGACAGATACACAGACGAGAGCGTATTTTACGATGGCCCGGCGGATGCGTCGGGGTATTCGGAGTATGATGTGACACTGGAAAAGCTTACTTTTGATGACACTATCAATTCAACATTTGTCATGAATGGGGAAAAGTATGTGGTGACGGATATCAGGACATTCAGGGATATGGATCAGCTGTTGGAAACCGAGAGCGATGCGCTGGACAGGGTTATCAAAGCATCCAGCACCCGGTATGTGGCAAGCGGACAGATGACCAGACTGGTATGGACTTGTCACATAGGCTCAACAAGCGGAGACTTTCTGTTCGGCAAAAAGAAGATAGATTACACAGGAAACAATGTGTGCGGTATCCAGGGTGGCGACGGCAGGGTTTACGCTGCCATGGAGGGCAGAGTCACGCTGGCAAATGGCAGACAGTGCATACTTGCCGGGGTGTGTTCCTATGACGCGGATGCAGTCATACGGGAACTTGCCGGGGATATAAGAAGAATAGCCATATGGTGTATAGCGTGCATAACTGTATTTGCGACTGCTGTTATATACCTGACGAGAAAGACCCGCTATGACCGTCAGGAGTACAGACGCGATATGACAAATGCTATGGCCCACGATCTCAAAACCCCACTCATGGCTATGTCGGGTTATGCGGAGAACCTTCTCGCAAATGTGCATACGGACAAGAGGCAGCAGTATGCGGAGGAAATATCAGAAAATGTGCGAAGGATGAATGGAATGATTGAGCAGATGCTGGAGATAGACAGGCTGGAGACCGGAAAACGGCGAAAAAGAGAAAAGCTTGAGAGTGTTGATATGGCGGAACTCTTCAGAAAAGTTATAGCCGAAAATGAGGTGGCGATACAGAGAAAAAATATGGTGGTGACATTTGAGGGCAATTGTACTTTAAATGCAGATATGGAATCGATGAAACGCGTTGCGGAAAACCTGGTGACAAATGCGGTGAGACACGGCAGGGAAAATGGAATTATAGATATAGAGATGTCAGATGGAAAGGTGACGATAAGCAACACAACGGACGATGTCTTGCCAGATGACATAGATTCGCTGTGGGATCCGTATGTGAAGGGCAGCGGCAGCAGAACAGGCGGTGGTAGTGGACTCGGGCTTTTTGTTGTGAGGACGATACTTGACAAGTATGGCTTAAAAGGAAGGCTGTCATATCATGATGGCGCTTTTTCAGTGTTTATAAGCTCTCGGTAAATGCGTAACAGGCATACAGAGGATAGTAAAAATGTCCAGGGATAATTTAGACAGAACATTTATAAAAATTTCATATATAATAAAAAAATATTCATATTTTTTTGATGTAATAGGTATGATATACTTCAAAATGTAGTGATAACTTGCATATATAAAAAGAAACCATCTGTGTCCATGAAGTTTTAAATGAATTTGTAAGTGGGGTGGTTTCTTTTGCGTAACTTCCGGGTTTTGTATGATCGGGAAGCGGATATTTGGGTATTATGGATAAAATATTTTTAAGAGAGGTATCAATATGGGAGATTATAAGGCAGCAGAGAATAGATATAAGAATGTTGAAGGTACAGGATTTTACAGACATTGCGGAAAGAGCGGTCTCATGATGCCACCTCTGGCACTTGGACTCTGGCACAACTTTGGAACAAATGACGATTACGAGAATATGAAGAAGATGTGCTTTGCCGCATTTGACAACGGAATAACACATTTTGATATAGCAAACAACTATGGACCTGTGTACGGAAGTGCAGAGGAGAACTTTGGAAAGATACTCAGAGAGGATCTGGGTGCATACAGGGATGAGTTGATAATCAGCACGAAGGCTGGATACGATATGTGGGAAGGCCCTTACGGCAACTGGGGCAGCAGAAAGTACCTCATAGCGAGTCTTGACCAGAGCCTTAAAAGACTTGGCATCCCATATGTGGATATATTCTATCATCACAGAATGGATCCGAACACTCCTCTCGAGGAAACCATGGGTGCGCTGGCACAGATAGTTAAGAGTGGAAAGGCACTCTATGTCGGACTCTCCAATTATGACGGACCAACCATGGCAAAGGCAGAGCGCATACTTGATGAGCTTCATGTGCCATTTGTGATAAATCAGAACAGATACAGCATACTGGACAGATCTGTCGAGAAGAATGGACTTCTGAAGCAGACATACGCATCAGGCAAGGGACTCATATGTTTTTCACCTCTGGCACAGGGAATGCTGACAGACAGATATCTGAAGGATATGCCGGCGGACAGCAGGGCAGTGAAGGACGGAAGATTCCTTCATGAGGATCAGGTGCTTGAAGCTAGACCTCTCCTCAATCAGTTAAATGAGATCGCAGCCGGATATGATATGAAGCTCTCAGAGCTTGCCATCGCATGGCTGCTGAACAAGCCGGAGGTCACAACAGTGCTGATCGGTGCTTCAAAGCCTGAACAGATCATCAGCAATCTCAAGGCTGCTGAGAAGCAGGCACATGCAGTCATGACCGATGACGAATTACAGAAGATCGAGGATGCTGTTGCGGCATTTGGCAGATCATAGATCATAACGTTTAAAACTAACTTTTTCATAACCCCCTCGCAGGAGAAGCCGATTATGGTTTCTCCTGTTTTTTGTGCAAGGCGGCGCACATCGCTAATGGCTGGCAGACTGGCGGATTGAATATAAATGTGAAAATATGTTATGATACGAGATAGATTATATAGAGATATGTTCGGAGAAAAAGCATTGAAAGAATATATAAATGAAGCACTTGAAAAATATATAGGGAAGGGTACATACCCATGGCATATGCCGGGACACAAGAGACAGCCGTTAGAAGAGCTGGAAAGCTTCTGGAATGTAGTATATGCACATGATTTCACAGAGGCAAAGGATCTTGATGATATGCATGAGCCGGAGATGTTCATAGCAGACAGTCTTGCAGAGATGAAGAAGGTGTACGGCACATTTGCGACGTACATGCTGGTGAACGGCTCCACATCCGGGATTATGACAGCTATCCATGCCACATGTCACAGGGGAGATGTGATACTTGCGGCCAGGAACTGTCATAAGGCGGTGTACAATGCCATCTGCATGCTTGAGCTTGAACCTGAATACATAGTGCCAGATTATGTGGATATGAGATGGTACTGCGGCGTGAACCAGGCAATGTCGGACAAAATGACTGATGCCCGTGGTAAAGCCGATTGTGAAACTCGGGAAGGGACAGATATTCGTGGTGAAGGCGATCGCGAGACTCCGGAAAGGGTAGCTGTCAATGGTGAAGATGATCGTGAAATGTCAGAAAGGACGGATATATTGGGTGATATATCGCCAGATAAGCTAGAGCGTGCGATCATCACGTTGATAACAGATGGCAGAAAGCCGAGTGCGGTGATCATCACATCACCCACATATGAGGGCGTCATATCAGACATAGGAACATTAGCTGAAATCACACACAGATATGGAATATATCTCATAGTGGATGAGGCACAGGGAGCGCATCTGAACTTCATGGAAGGGCATGAAACCGCCATGGCACAGGGAGCGGATATCGTCATCGAAAGCCTTCACAAGACCATGCCTGCACTCACTCAGACATCGCTTCTTCATGTTATGGATCCGAAACTTGATGAGAGAGTCAGGAGATATCTGCAGATATTCCAGACCTCGTCACCTTCGTATATATTTATGCAGAGCATGGAGAAGGCGGTGGCATTTGGCGCAAATAACAGAGCAGGATTTGTCGAGTATGGACGGAGGCTTGAGATATTTGCTGAAAAATGTGACAGTCTTAGAAATATACGGCTGTTCAGACCCGGGGTGAACGTGTCTAAAAATGATGAAGGTTGTTCGGCGTGTAAAGTATTTGACCACGATGAAGGAAGATTGGTATTTGTCGTGAGACCGGGAACTGTGGACGAATCAGGACAGATATTCACTGGAGTTATGCTCGCTGACATACTGGCTGACAGGTATGGGCTGATCGTGGAGATGGCTTCGGTGAGTTATGTCATTTGTATATCATCTGTGGTGGACAGTGCCGCCAGTTATGATATACTGTTTAGGGCGATAGAAGAGATAGACAATGACTTAGAGCACCGTGTGATCGTTGATGGCAGCAGAGCGATGGACATTATATCCGGGAGAAGATCTGCGATGGTTCCCGGGAAAGCATGGAATGAGCCTTCAGAGATAGTGTCTCTTGAGCTGTCGGTGGGAAGAATCTCAGGTGCGTTTGTGTATGCATATCCGCCGGGGATTCCGGTGCTGGCTCCTGGAGAGATAGTGGACGAGTGGGCTGTCTGCGGAATAGATACAATGATAAGAAGCGGGCTGAATGTATCAGGTGTGGATGATGGATGTATAGCTGTGCTGTGCGAGAAATGAAAAGCATACAAGCATTATTGAAAATTAGAATGACATGTGCTGATACTTTGTGATGAGCCGTATGGTCAATTATATAAGAAGAAAGGCGTATATGCATTTGCGGTGCATGTACATAGGGTTAAGATATGCGAGGAATATTTATAACAATAGAAGGACCGGATGGAGCCGGCAAGACAACACAGAGAGAACTTCTCAAAGAGTATCTTGAGAAAAAGGGTTATGATGTGCTGATAACGAGAGATCCGGGCGGAAATCCAATCAGTGAGGCGATTCGTGAGGTTATTTTGAATAAGGAATTTACAGAGATGGGCTATATGACGGAGCTGCTTCTGTATGCATCTGCCAGAGCTCAGCTTGTAAAGGAGAACATCAAGCCTGCACTTGAAGCCGGACAGGCGGTTATAGCGGATAGATTTGTTGATTCCTCCGCTGTATATCAGGGAATCGGAAGAGGCTTGGGCGTTGACATTGTGTATAAGGTCAATGAATTTGCGCTTCAGGGGATCATGCCTGATATGACATTTCTCATGGATCTTAATGCCCAGGAGGGGATTGCGAGAAAAAAGAATCAGGCAGAGCTTGACAGAATGGAGAATGAAAAAATTGAATTTCATCAGAAGGTAGTGGACGGATACCGCATGCTGGCGGATATGCACCCTGAGAGAATAGTAAAGATAGACGCTACTTTACCTATCAATGAGATTCATGGTATAATAACAGAGTATGTAGAGAAGAAACTCAACCTGTGATGCAATCTGATGGGAGAAGGTCAGAAAGCTACAGACAATGTGAATTAATAATGTAAGGGGGTTGGTATTTATGATAGATTTCACAGAAATAATCGGACATGAAGACATAATACGCCATTTCAAGAGCAGTATAGAGCTTGGAAAGATATCTCAGGGATATATAATCAATGGCGAGACTGGCAGTGGTAAGAAGACCCTCACAAGGGCACTTGTGAAAACTCTTCAGTGTGAGGAGGGTGGAACGGAACCTTGTAATCATTGCAAATCATGCCTCCAGTGTGAGACAGGAAACCAGCCGGATATTATCTGGGTCACACATGACAAGCCAAATGTCATCTCTGTTGAGGAGATACGTGATCAGGTGAATTCAGATATTGATATCAAGCCGTACAGCAGCAGATATAAGATATATGTGATAGAGGATGCGCAGCTTCTCAATGTGAATGCACAGAATGCACTTCTTAAGACTATAGAAGAGGCTCCATCATATGCTATCATTATATTGCTGACAAACAATATAGATAAGATGCTCCAGACTATCCAGTCCAGATGTATAGTTCTGAATGTGAAACCGGTCAGAGAGCATGATATACTCGATTATCTCATGAATGAACTGAAGCTTGACAAGCAGAAAGCCGATTTCTGTATGGATTTCGCTCAGGGCAACCTTGGAAAAGCCATAAGGCTTGCCACCAGTGATGAATACAGGGAGATAAAGGAAAATGTCGTAAAGATCATGAGACATCTTAGAGAGATGTCGGTGGATGATATGCTGTTTGCGATCAAGAATATGGAGCTGTACAAGCTCAAGATAAGTGATTACATTGATCTGATGATGATGTGGTACAGAGATATACTGATGCTCAAGGTGTCAAATAACCCTGGAAGGCTGATGTTCAAGGAGTATTATTCGGATATAAGAAAGCAGTCGTCCCATATCAGCTATGAGGGAATAGAAAAGGTGCTCAAGTCCATGGACAAGGCTAAGGTCAGACTTGAGGCAAATGTCAGCTTTGACATTGCAATGGAGCTTATGCTTCTGACTATGAAGGAGAATTGTTGATGAAAGAGATTATAGGAGTCCGTTTTAGACCGAATGGAAAGATATATTATTTTGACCCACAGAATTTTGAAGTTGAGACTGGTACATTTGTCATAGTCGAGACTGCAAGAGGAGTGGAGTATGGTAAGGTGGTTCTAGGTAGAAGAAAAGTTGAGGACAGCAAGCTTACGGCTTCACTCAAGCCGATCATAAGGGTTGCCACAGCCGATGACACAAAGAAATACGAGGATAACAAGAAGAAGAGCAAGAGGGCATTTGACATCTGCCTTGAGAAGATTGCCAAGCACAAGCTGGACATGAAACTCATAGAGGCTGAGTATACATTTGACAATAACAAGGTGCTGTTCTACTTCACAGCGGATAGAAGAATTGATTTCCGTGAGCTGGTAAAGGATCTTGCGTCGGTGTTTAAGACAAGAATAGAGCTCAGACAGATCGGTGTCCGCGATGAGACCAAGATGGTGGGCGGAATCGGCATATGTGGGAGGGAGCTCTGTTGTAACAAGCATTTGTCAGAGTTTGTTCCTGTGTCGATCAAGATGGCAAAGGAGCAGAATCTGTCGCTGAATCCAACCAAGATATCTGGTGTGTGTGGAAGACTTATGTGCTGTCTGAAGCATGAGCAGGACACTTATGAGTATCTGAATGAAAAACTTCCAAATGTGGGAGATTTCGTGAGGACAGTAGATGGAAATAAGGGCGAGGTCATGTCAGTGAACGTTCTCCGTCAGAAGGTTAAGATCGTGGTGACTGACAAGGATGACAACAAGGAAGTTATGGAGTATCCTGTGGCTGAGCTCAAGTTCAAGCCTAAGAGAAGAAAGAATTCAGAGAGACTCAGTGCCGAGGAGTACAAGGCACTTGAGGCATTGGAGGACAAGGGTGGAAAGTCCAAATTTGACGATTAAACCGGATGATAAAACGATAGAGAGTCAGACTGTACAGGCCCGGTCCGAAGTGATGGGCGTGTCCACGGTGGAGATTAAATCTTGCGAGAGGATAGATGACCTTCAGTGCAAAGGTTACCAGATCATACAGAACAGCGGAATGTTCTGCTTTGGGATGGATGCTGTGCTGCTGGCAAACTATGTGAGATTCAAGCGCGGTGGCAGATATCTGGATCTCGGAACGGGAACAGGTATCATACCTATACTTCTTGCTGCAAAGGAGTATGGGGATGAAGCTCTTACCAGAGAGGAGAGACTTGCTGGTTTGAATGCCAATGATTATAGATCCTCACATGATTGTATTGCCGTAGATGGAGTTACTAATTCGGATGCAGGGGTGACTCAGCAACCTGGTGGTAAAATGGCAGATGGAGCACGGTTTATAGGTATAGAGCTTCAGCCTGCATGTGCGGACATGGCGGCAAGGAGCGTGAGCCTCAATGGGCTTGACGGTTTAGTGCGAATAGATAACGGAGATATAAAGGAGGTCTCTTGTAACTACAAGAAGGCCTCCTTTGACATAGTGACCTCAAATCCGCCATACATAAAGGGTAGTCACGGTCTGGAGAATCCGGATGCTCCGAAGAACATAGCGAGACATGAGGTGCATGTGACGTTGGATCAGGTGGTGGCAGCGGCAGAGCATGCCCTTAAACCCGGCGGAAGTTTTTATATGATACATAAGCCGTTCAGACTGGCTGAGATATTTGAATGTCTGCATGAGCACAGGCTTGAGCCAAAGAGGATGCAGCTTGTACATCCTTACATAGACAAGGAGCCGAACATGGTCATAGTGGAGGCTGTGAAGGGCGGCAATTCCATGATCAAGATCGATCCGCCTATGATAGTATATAAAGCTCCGGGGGTGTATACGGAGCAGCTGCTTGCGACGTATGAAGGTACGGCAAAGAGATAAGAGGCAGCATAAGATATCTATGATTTTCAATACTCAGATGTTCAGCAGAAGAGAGGATATATATGGCAGGAAAGTTATACTTGGTGGCGACACCTATAGGCAATCTTGAGGATATGACATACAGGGCCGTCAGGGTTCTTGAAGAGGTGGATGTGATAGCGGCGGAGGATACAAGAAACAGTATCAAACTGCTCAATCATTTTGAGATCAAGACCCCGATGACGAGTTATCATGAATACAACAAATACGACAAGGCGAAGGTTCTTGTTGATAAGATGCAGCAGGGACAGAATGTGGCAGTCATAACCGATGCGGGAACTCCAGGTATATCTGATCCCGGGGAGGAGCTTGTGAGACAGGCTCTTGATGCCGGACTTGAAGTTACGCCTGTTCCAGGTGCCTGTGCATGTATATCGGCACTCATCAGCTCAGGGCTTTCGACAAGAAGATTTGCATTTGAGGCGTTTCTTCCATATGACAAGAAGGACAGGGCGAGGGTTCTCGAGGAGATGAAGCGTGAGACTAGGACTATGGTGATGTATGAGGCTCCTCACAAGCTGAAGAAGACTTTGGCGGAACTCATGGAGGCTCTCGGTGACAGGCATATAACACTTGCCAGAGAGATCACCAAGAAACATGAGACGATAGAACCAATGATGCTCTCACAGGCTATAGCCCGCTACGAGGAGGAAGATCCAAGAGGAGAATTCGTTCTCGTGATAGAGGGACTTGATGTAAAGAAGCTTGAGGAGGAGAAGAAGAGTTCGTTTGAGGCTATGTCTGTGGAGGAACATGTCCAGATGTACGTTGATCAGGGTATGTCCAAGAAGGATGCGATCAAGCAGGCAGCTGTTGACCGCGGAGTCCCTAAGAGGGATGTGTATAATGCGGTGATGAAATAACATGATGGTCAGGACAGGATACTGAGCCAGGCGGAGAGCCTGCTGACGCAGACAGACCTGATGGTTTTAGCAGATCACCCATCTGTAGGTTACAGCAACGCAAGCCGTTTCGCTGCGCTGTTCAGGAAGAGCACAGGCATATTCCCGTCAGACTTCAGGAAGATGGCGAAAAGGGGCGGTTGTAGAACTTGAAATAAAGACAGTGGCGGATATAAAGGAATATATCCGCCACTGTCGTTGTATGCGTTGTTTTCTTGCATTTGCTACACTCATCTGAATCACACAAAGGCAATTTGGATGTGATAGCACCTGTTTCTCTCGTACCAGATATGTAACCGGTTGCCCGGAAGAAATCATCATAGTCCTCTTTGGTGCAACCTTTAATAAAGATATGACAGTAACGCTCATCGTTTTTATCAACGATATAGATACGCTCCACAAAGGATTGTATCAGCGTTACTAACACTAACACATCCGGCTGTGCGTCCTTTGCGTATTTCTCAAAGGATAACAGCCTTTCTTTGATTTCTTCAATATATCTCACAGCATACATCTGACTTTGCCTGCTATCCTCTAATTTTTGTAACAGTTTTTCCGTTCCAGAAAGCTCGTCTGTCAGTCCTTTTACATCCTCCTGAATAAACCGTTTTAAGTTTTCGCCTGCTTCTCGCAGATTTTTCACCTTATTCGAAACAGCAGCTTCAAGCTGTACTTTCTTTTTCTTCAGTTCGATTAGTTCTTGCTCATTCTGAGTATTCTTAAAAATATCCGAAGCCTTTTGATTGAGTAATTTGACAAAGTATTCGCTGCCTTCATCGGATAGATCGGATAACTGTTTGACTACAAATTCATCAAGCAGTACACCGTCAACAGCACGGAAAGTACATTCTCCTGCACGATAGCCGGGACAGACATATTTGAATCTCGGCTTGCCGTTTGTCCATCGGTTTGATTCGGAGATAACTCGCAGGCGTTTTCCACAATGCGGACAGTATACCAGCCCTGCCAGCAGAGCATTAGTCTTTCGGTGCGGGCGGTTGTACTTTTCTGCAATGGAATCAAGCATATTTTGTGTATCAATCCATTGTTGACTCGGAATAAAAACTTCGCGCCTGCCAACCGAGATAATCCATTTAGAAACAGGCTTTGCAGACATTAACTGCACAAATTTCGGAGAAATGAAGGTACTGTCAGCGTCCTCAAACTTTTCTTGGTCGGTCTTGTTATAGGCGGATAAGCCGTGCTGACCGTCAAACTCTGATAGATCAGCGCATACTCCACCGCCGTTTTCGTAGAAATAGTTGTAGGCAATTTCATCAGCAACGCAGTAAACAGGATTTTTTAATAATAATCTTGTAGTGGAAGTGTTGAATTTGCTGCCGATCTTTGTGCGATAGCCAAGCTCGTTCATCCTGTCTGCTGTTTTCTTAATAGAACGGGTTTCCGAAAATACAGCGTAGAGTTTTTGTATCATTGCTTTTTCTTCGGGAATGCTCTCCAAATAACTGTAAGCTGATTTGTTTTTGCCGCTGCCGGTCTTTACACGCTTTACTGTGAAACCTGTGGGCGTATTTCCGCCAAGCCAGCGCCCGTCCTTAGCAAGCTCCATCATATTATCTGTAATACGCTCGGTCAGAGTATCACGCTCAAATTCCGCAACCACAGCAAAGATTTGAATGAATATTTTGGATACGCCGGAAGCGGTGTTGATATTGTTGGAGCAGATCAGCAAATCTACCTTATGCTTTTCAAGAAAATCAAGCAAGCGTAAAAGGTCGCTGGTCTTTCTGCCGATACGGTCTAACTTGTAGCAGACAACCGCATGTATTTTACCCATTTCAATATCGTGAAGCATACGCTGGAAATCAGGATGGTCGGAATAGTAACTGGAGAGACCTTTATCCTCATACTCCATAAAGTTGTAATTTTCATCAAGCCGAAGTTCTCTTTTGGCATATTCGGCACATTGCTTAAACTGTACGCCGATACTGTCGCCTTTATTTGTAATACGGGACTTTCGGGCGTAAATAGCTACGCCTCGATTGTCCTCATTGTTTCGTTTTTGTTTTTTCATTATAGTTGCCCTCCTTACCATCTGATTATATCGCTAGGGTGTTCTTAATTTTGATTTGCTGTGATTTTATCAGATTGTACTGCACCAAAAAGACCTCCTTTCTGCTTCTGTACATAAAAAGAACACCTACCGATTTATACATCAATAGGTGTTGTTAGATAATTTTCTTATTACTGAATCCCAAATCTTCACCACTGAACTTTTCGTAAGCCAAGCCAATCTTTCGGATTCTTTTGTGAATAGCACTGTGAGTTCTGAAACCTAATTCTTCTGCGATTTTTTCGAGTGTAACATCATCCATTCGCATTGTGAGTATTTTCCTGTCTGTTTTAGAAAGCGTGTCTAAAAATTTGCTGACTGCAATCGGTCCTAAAACCATACTCTCAACATTAACATTGTCATCAGGAATATCCCACTCCATTCCGTCTGTATTCTCTGCATATTTTTCTTTTATTTCATCAAGAGATTCAACGGATATTTTTGCACGAGTATGATACCACTTGCGGTAAAAATCAATTTTTTGTCGGCTCTTTCGATAATCAAAATCTTCAAAGCAGCGATATTCTGCCGCCACAGCAATGATCTCATTCATATTGTGTTTTGCCATTATTTTAGGAACGAGCCAAGTGAATGTTTCTGAGATTTCTTCTTCGGATATATATCCGAGGTCTTCGTATACATTGCTGTTTTTTAATATCTCCTGTGACTTAGGGATAACCCCTTCGTCTTCCATTCCTTTAATCCAAATAGAAGCTACGTGCGCATATCTCCAAGACGGCTCATATCCTGAATAAATCTCCCTTTTTGCTCCAAGCCCCATAAAAGGCCACACCATAAAGGCGTAAGCGTCGATGATTACCAGCTTAAATAAATCACTTTCTATTATTTCTATGGCACGACGATCTTGAAGCAATTTTCTTGGATTTCTTGGAATACTGCTTATTTCTTCTCCGCACTTATCTAAAATGCTTTTGGGGATGAAATAGAACGCAGAAATATATTCTGCATTGCGAAACGGTGTGATTTCGCCGTTTTTTCTTTTTAATAATATTGGCATATTTTTTTGCCTCCTTTCCAGAGAGTATGCTCTCTATTAATTAAACGACATAGAAAACTTGTTTTGTTCCTAAATTATATATGAAAACACAAAAAAATTCAAACGGTTATAAGATGTTTACAATTTGCTATAGCTTATGATATGATATATTATGTATAAATTTAAATGAATAGGGAGAACTGTACTATGGAAATTTCTGAAGTTATAAAAAATATTCGTTCCCAGCTGGGTTTATCTCAAGAAGGATTAGCAAGAGAATTACATATGGGATTCACTTCAGTTAATAGATGGGAAAACAATAAATCAAAACCCAATCAGATTGCAAGACACGCTTTGGCAGAACTTTGCAGGAAAAATAATTTAGATCAGGAATCGATAGATTTATTAGAGAAAACAACTAAGTGAAAGGTGTCGCAATATGAAGAACGAAAAACAAATTGAACTGAGTTTTATTGAAAAACTTAAAGAGTTAAAGTATATATATCGAGAAGATATTAAAGATAAAGCCTCTTTAGAAGAAAATTTTAGAAAGCATTTTCAAGAACTTAATAGGGTTAGATTAAGTGATTCTGAATTTGCAAGATTGAAAGAAAGCATCATTACACCAGATGTGTTTTCAGCGGCAAAAATCTTGAGAGAAACGAACACATTTAAAAGGGATGATGATACACCCCTACAGTACACCCTTGTAAATACGAATGATTGGTGCAAAAACGAGTATGAGGTAATTAATCAGCTTCGTATTAATACAGAAAATAGTCATCATAGATACGATGTTATTATTCTTATCAATGGCATTCCTGTTGTACAGGTTGAATTAAAGTCGCTCCAAATTACTCCTAAAAGAGCAATGGAGCAGATTGTTGATTATAAAAATGATCCGGGAAATGGATATACAAATTCTTTGCTCTGTTTCATGCAGCTTTTTATTGTCAGCAATGAAAGTAATACCTACTATTTTGCCAACAATAACAAAGAGCATTTTGCTTTTGATGCTGATGAACGCTTTTTACCTGTATATCAATTTGCTGATAAGGATAATAAAAAAATTACCCATTTGCTCGATTTTTCTGAGGCTGTGCTGCGTAAATGTGCTTTGAGTGAGCTGATTAGCAAATATATGGTCTTGGTAGCAAGTGAACAGAAAATGATGATTATGAGACCATATCAAATTTATGCGGTTAAAGCCATTATGGATTGCATAGAGCAAAACAGAGGAAATGGCTATATTTGGCATACAACAGGAAGTGGTAAAACTCTTACCTCTTTTAAGGCATCTACCTTGTTAAAAGATAATCGCAACATAGCAAAATGTCTTTTTGTGGTAGACAGAAAGGATCTTGACCGACAGACCAGAGAGGAATTCAATAAGTTCCAAGAGGGATGTGTGGAAGAAAACACCAATACGGAAACTTTGGTAAAAAGACTTGTTTCGGAGGACTATCGAGATAAAGTTATTGTAACGACCATCCAAAAGTTAGGTTTGGCGCTTGACGACGATAATAAGCGGAGTAAAGAGAAAAAGAAAAAAGGTGAGCTCACATACAAAGAAAGATTGGCGCCTTTAAAAGATAGCAGAATTGCAATTATCTTTGATGAATGCCATCGTTCACAGTTTGGAGAAAACCATAAAGCAATCAAAAACTTTTTCCCAAAGGCTCAGCTGTTTGGATTTACTGGCACACCTATTTTTGAAGAAAACGCAACTTACAAGCAAATTGATGGAACAATCGGTTCTTATACAACTACGAAGGATATTTTTGAAAAAGAACTTCATGCTTATACGATTACTCATGCCATCGACGACAGAAATGTATTGCGATTCCATATTGACTACTTCAAGCCGCAAAATGACAGAGATGCTTCAAGAATCAATGAGGAACAGCAAAAAAAGGCTGTGGTACAAACTATTCTGTCAAAACATGACGCTATAACAAATAACAGAAGATACAACGCTATTTTAGCTACATCATCAATCAATGATGCTATTGAATATTACAACTTGTTCAAAGAAGCACAACAAAATTGTATTGATGCCGACGACTGTGAATTTGTGCCATTGAATATCGCCTGCGTATTCTCGCCGCCGGCAGAAGGTAATAAGGATGTTCAGCAAATTCAAGAGGATCTTCCACAGGAAAAAGAAGATAACAAAAAAGAACCTGATAAAAAGAAACAAGCGTTGACCAGTATTATCAAAGACTATAATGAACAGTATGGAACCAACCATGACATCAACAATTTTGATGTGTATTATCAGGATGTACAGCAAAGAATTAAAGACCAGAAATATACTAACGCAGATTATCCTCATAAAAACAAAATTGATATTACCATTGTTGTGGATATGCTGCTGACCGGTTTTGATTCTAAGTATCTGAATACTTTGTATGTAGATAAGAACTTAAAATATCATGGCTTGATTCAGGCATTTTCCAGAACAAATCGAGTTTTAAATGATACAAAACCTTATGGTAATATTCTTGATTTCAGAAGCCAGTCTGATGAAGTAGATAAAGCTATTGCTCTGTTTTCCGGTGAAAATAACAGTAACCGAGCAAAAGAAATATGGCTTGTTGTCCCAGCACCAAAGGTTGTTGAGAAACTGGATAAGGCAGTAAGTGAATTAGAAAAGTTTATGGAATCTCAGGGATTGGAGTGCAAACCGGAAGAGGTAAACAACTTGAAAGGTGATGCCGCAAGATGTGAATTTATCAATAAATTCAAGGAAGTACAGCGTTTGAAAACGCAGTTGGAGCAGTACACGGAAATTGAAGAAAAAGACGCAGAAAAAATCGAGGAGCTGTTGCCGGAGGATACCCTGCGTGCGTTCCGTGGTGCTTATATTGATGTGGCACAAAGACTGAAATCTGAGCAAGGAAAAGAGAACGAGGATAAAAATCCTGAAGTTGAACAGCTCGATTTTGAGTTTGTTCTGTTTTCGTCTGCAATTATCGACTATGACTATATTATGGCATTGATTGCGAAATACACCCAGACCGAACCGAAAAAGCAAAAAATGAGTAAAGAACAACTCATCGGCATGCTTTCGGCTACTTCCAATTTGCTTGATGAAAGAGAAGATATTATCGAATATATCGATTCGCTTCAAGTTGGTGTGGCTTTGGATGAAAAGGAAATCAAAGCAGGGTATCAGAAATTCAGAGAGCAGAAAAACAATCAGGAAATCAATATCATTGCGAAAAAACACGGCATTGAAATCCAAAGTTTGCAAGCGTTTATTCAGGAAATCATTGACCGAATGATTTTTGACGGAGAAAAACTTGGCGATCTTTTGACACCGCTTGACCTAAGCTGGAGAGAAAAAACTCAAAAAGAACTGGATTTGGTGGCTGATTTGATTCCGTTGTTAAAGAGAATGGCAGATGGTCGTGAAATTGTGGGGTTAAATGCGTATGAATAAGAAGAAAGAAATAGTTCCTAAGTTACGGTTTCCAGAATTCATTGGGGACAAATTGAAAATTACGAAGTTGGGAAAAATATCTTCCGTCGTAAAAGAAAAAGCAGGAAAAAATAAATACACTCTTATGAGTGTAATATCTGGCGTGGGTTTAATACCACAAACAGAAAAATTTGGGAGAGAAATAGCAGGGGATTCCTATAAAAATTATATTGTTATCAGGAAATATGATTTTGCATATAACAAAAGCGCGACAAAGCAGTTTCCAGAAGGCTATATTTCTATGTTGGGAGAATACGATATAGCCGCTGTTCCCAATAGTATTTTTACTTGCTTTAGAATTACTGGTAATGAATCATATCCTCCGTTTTTTGATTATCTTTGGCACAATAACTATCACGGACATTGGCTGAGAAAATATATTGAGGTGGGTGCAAGAGCACACGGGGCGTTAAGTGTTGATACAAAACATTTATGGAGTATGCCTCTTGCATTACCTGATTTTAAAGAACAACAAAAGATTGCTGATTGTCTATCCTCCATTGATGAACTGATTGACGCAGAAAGCAGAAAACTGAAAGCATTAGAAAAATACAAAAAAGGCTTGATGCAAAAGCTGTTCCCTGCTGAAGGGAAAACTCTGCCCGAATGGAGATTTCCTGAATTTCAAGGATGCGGAGAGTGGAAATTGCGAAAGCTAAAACTAATATGTGATTTTCAAGAAGGATATGCCTTTTCGTCAAGTGATTTCGTTACAAATGATACAGATTCTAACTATATTCAAGTTGTTAGGATTACCGATATAAATAACAAAAATTCAAATACTGACAAAGTGTTTGTCAATATGAATTTGATTAAGCGTAACGATTTATATAAATATTTAATTTCAAAAAATGATTTAATATTGAGCTTGACGGGTGCAGCAGGGTTTAATTTCTTTATATGGAATACAAATATTGCTGTATTAAATCAGCGTACTTTGAAATTGATTCCTAAAGACGAAAAGAACCATGCAATTAAATTTTTGATAGAACCACTAATACACAAAGAAATAAACATGCATGGTACGGGACAGAACAATAATCTTTCTAAAGAAGTTTTGAAAAATGTCGAAATTGTTCTTCCTACATCTTTCAAAGAACAACAAAAAATTGCAGATTGCTTGTCTGAGATAGATAAGATAATTACCGAGCAATCAAATAAAGTGGAACAGTTAAAAGCACATAAAAAAGGATTAATGCAGGGATTGTTTCCTTCTCTTGAGGAGGCAGATGTATGAGTTTAAATGTACCGGAAATAATTTCAAAAGAAGAATATAAAAAGCTTACTAATAAAACATTAAATGCACCGGATTTCCAGCAATATAAAAGTATTGTTACTAATAATTACAAGAGATCAAATGATCGAACAGAGTACCATCTAAAAGAAGGGTTAGCAGAACAAGTCCTTATCAAATTGGACTTCATTTTCAAACGAATTGGAGAACCTCAGTTTGAGAATTTGGAAGAAATTGCGAAGTATTTTCGAATGATGTTGGATGAAGAACGAAAAAAATACATTTTGTTATTTGCTTATAACGGTACCGGAAAAACAAGGTTATCTGCTGAATTTAAAACATTAGGTCAAACGCTAAATGAAGAAACCGGAGAAAAAACAGCAGACACATTGTATTATAACGCTTTTACGGAAGATCTTTTCTACTGGGACAATGACTTGGAAAACGATACAGATCGATTTTTAAAATTGAACAGTGATTCCAGATTTTTTTCTGGGTTAAAAGAGTTGGAAATGGAAAGCCGAATTAGGCCTTTTTTGCACCGGTATGCTGACTTCGATTTTACAATTGATTATGACGAATACAAAATTAGCTTTTATAGAAATGTGACAATTGAAGGAGTCAGTCAAAGAATAGACAACATCAAGGTATCCCGTGGCGAAGAAAATATATTTGTTTGGTGTTTTTTCTTGGCAATTATGCAGTTGGTTGTTGATAAAGAGGAATCTTATAGTTGGGTCAAATATATCTATATTGATGATCCAATTTCATCTCTTGATGATAACAATGTTATTGCAGTGGCAAGTCATTTAGCAAACCTAATGAGTGATACGGATATCAAGGTTGTAATTTCATCACATCACACTCTTTTTTATAATGTTCTGTGTAATGAGATTAAAAATCCGGAAAGACTGTTTTTTCAAAGACTAACAAAAAACGGACTATACATATTAAAAGATACAAGCAACACACCGTTCTTTTATCATGTCGCATTATTAAAAGAGTTGAAGAAAGTTGCTGATTCAGGGAAAATCTATAGTTATCATTTTAATATTCTTAGGAATGTTTTAGAAAAAACGGCTGCTTTTCATGGTTATCAGCATTTTTCATCGTGTTTACGAATAGATAATGATGATGATTTCATTGTCCATAAAAGAATGGTTAATATTATGAGTCATGGAAACTATTCTGTTTTTGAGCCAGCTCCATTGGCAGATGATAATAAGGAGTATTTTCGAAATATATTAGATAATTTTTTGGAAGATTATAAGTTTAATCAAAGGATATTTGATACAGAACAGGCACAGGAGGATAACTGATGAATGACACACAACAAAAACAGTTAGGCTCAACATTATGGGCGATTGCTGATAAACTGCGTGGCGCAATGAACGCCGATGATTTTAGAGATTATATGCTGTCCTTTCTCTTTTTGCGCTACTTGTCCGATAATTATGAAGAGGCAGTAAAAAAGGAATTGGGAAGTGATTATCAGAAAAGTGGGCTTGAAATTCAAAAAAATGCAGAGGATCTTGATACCTATATTGACGAGCTTAAATCCGTTATTACCCAATACAGTAGATCGCTTTCTCCGGAAAAATTAGGGTTACATGAAGAAAAAAAAGACCATCAAAAAATTGAAAAAGCAAGACAAGATTTTGTAGATGACAATAATAAGATGCTCTATAGCCACAATATAATCCCGCTTGCAGTCTGGTATATTCGCAATTTGGATCAAGTTGATATGCTTGAAAAACAAATGCGACGTAAAATTCATTATGTGATAAAACCGGCATATTTGTGGAGTAATATCTATGAATTGGCACGAACACAAAATAGTCAATTGCTGAAAACTTTGCAGAGTGGCTTTAAATATATTGAGAATGAGTCGTTTGAAAGCAGATTTCGTGGATTGTTTTCAGAAGTTAATCTGGATTCCGATAAGCTTGGGAAAAATTATGGTGAACGCAATAGCTTACTATGTTCGATTATTACAGAAATCGCAAAAGGACTTGCCGAATTTCCAAATGAAACAGATATTCTGGGTGACGCCTACGAATATTTGATTGGCCAGTTTGCTGCTGGTTCTGGTAAAAAAGCGGGTGAATTCTATACCCCGCAGCAGGTTTCAACTATCCTTTCCCGAATTGTATCTCTTGATAGTCAAGATCCAAGCACCGGAAAAAAGAGCAAACTAAGAAACGTACTCGATTTTGCCTGTGGTTCAGGTTCTTTGTTAATTAATGTACGAAAACAATTTGGTGCAAATGGTATCGGTCAGATCTATGGGCAGGAGAAAAATATTACTACCTACAACCTTGCTCGTATGAATATGTTACTTCATGGTGTAAAGGATTCTGAATTTCAGATTCATCACGGAGATTCATTATTAAATGATTGGAATATCTTAAATGAGATGAATCCTGCAAAAAAAATGCAGTTTGAAGCAGTGGTAGCCAATCCGCCTTTCAGCTATAGATGGCAACCCAAAGAAGAAATGGCAGAAGATTTTCGATTCAAGAATTACGGACTTGCCCCAAAGTCAGCGGCAGACTTCGCCTTTTTATTGCATGGCTTCCACTTTTTAAGTGATGATGGAACAATGGCAATTATTTTGCCGCATGGTGTACTGTTCCGTGGTGGCGCTGAGGAAAAAATCAGAACAAAACTTCTCAAAGATGGAAATATTGATGCTATCATTGGTTTGCCGGCAAATTTGTTTTTCTCTACGGGTATTCCAGTGTGTATTCTGGTTCTTAAAAAATGCAAGAAATATGATGATGTGCTAATTATCAATGCAAGTGAGTATTTTGAAAAAGGGAAGCGTCAAAACACGCTTTTACCTGATCATATTGATAAGATCATTGAAACATACCAATACCGAAAAGAAGATGACACAAAATATTCCCGCCGAGTTTCTATGGAGGAAATCGAGAAAAATGGATATAACCTAAATATTTCTCGTTATGTCAGCACTGCGCCCGAAGAAGAAATTGTTGATATTGAAGAAGTACGGCAGGAGCTTGAAAAAATTGAGAATGACATTAATGTGGCAAAGGCTCGGCATAATGAGTTTTTGAAGGAATTGGGATTGAATTTATTACCATAAGAAGAAAGAATCAGTTGTGATGTTTTGCAACTGATTCTTTCTTATTTATACATAGATTATTTCAGCATTAACTATTTCGGTAGCTCTTTCTCGAATATTATTGAGTTGTGAACACCAAAGCATTGGATTTCTTTCCTTAAGTTCTTCTGTTATATTTTCGCTTTCTGTTAGTTGCTTTACGATTTGAAGAAACATATTTTCAGCCTGATTTTCAATACCGACAAGATAGTCGTTTAGTTTCCCGCTTGTCAACAGGTTCATATAAATAATTTTATGGTGCTGTTTTAAATATCTTGCGTGTCGCTGCCCCCATACTCCGATCGGCTGACCTTGTTGTTCTGGCAAACGGAGATTTGGTATCAGGTAATCTCCAACTTGCGTATAAGTACCGCCCATTTGTTCAAATAATGACTTTTCCATAGTAATTTCCTCCTGTATTTTAGTGTACTTTTATTTTAAATAAAGACAGGTAATAACACCAATGTGCCGATAAAAAATACAGCGTACCTGCTATATCACAGATACGCTGTATTTTCATATATTTATTTCGGGATATGTATTTACTAATTGCCGAAACATTTTTCTTGACGGCTGTCGTGAACCGCCCTCCCACTTAGAATAGATACTCAAACTAATACCTGCTTTTTCAGCAAAAGTTGCTTGATTTAATCTGTGTGCTTTTCTGATTTCACGAAGTCTATCACTGTATGGATAATCCATAAATTGAGCAAATTCATCGAAGAGCATATTTCTATCAATTTCAAGGATTTCAGCCATAGCAACGGCTGTTTGATATGGTATCGGGAATCGTTCACGCTCATACATTAACACTGTTGCGGGTGCAATTCCTACACTCTCGGCTAACTGTCGTGTGGTTAAACACTTTCGCTGTCGGTAGTATTTTAGCATTGCCGCAGGAGTTTGTTCTGTAGGAACACCTTCAAAGCAAAAGTGTAAATGCATTAACATTTTCCCGTGCTTATATTCATATAAGTCTGTGTGATTGAGAATAGTGTCGTATTACCAAAGAATTATTTGTTTTTTTAATTTCTCCAGTTCTGCTTTTAGTTTTAGGATTTCGTTATTTTTGTCGGCTAACATCTGGTCTTTCTCGGCAATCAACGCGTTAGTTCTTTCCCGTTCGGCTGCCAGTAACTTTTCGTCTCTTTCTGCTAAAGCTCTACACAATGGTTGTTCTCCTCCCTTTGAATCAACAGCAGTATAATAAAGATTTGCATCGCCGGATAAGATCCCGGCTAAGGCTAATGTTGAATTATCAACAATGGATGTGTCTGTATCTGCTGTATACGAATATATAGAATGTAATACCAGTCTCAACTCATCAAGTGCTTTGTTATTAAATGATAAATCCTCATCGTGCCCAATGTCAATAACATATAGTGGGTAATCGTTCATCTACAGTCCATTCGGTCTTGTCTTGATTATTTCTTATTGTAGACAATTCGGAACTATATTCCAAAGCATCATATAACATTTTTCTAATGGGCACAGAATAATGGACTTTTGACTGATCTTCAATACCTAATATAACAAGATAACCGAGCTTTGTCATTCGAATGTTGTCCCTATACTTATTCACTTTCTCTACTTTATATTTCTGCTTGCCATTATGTATTTTTATTGATTCTGCATAAGCAGTGTCATCAGGTTCTAGTTCATCTGCTTTTATAATGGTTTCGTTGTCAAAAAAGAATCCGTTGAACAGAGCCGCAAATGTTTCGTTGTTTTTAAAGAAATCCTTCAATGCAGAATCGGGACTTGGCATAGTTAGTGTCACAGTTTTCCTCCTTATGAAAAATTGGAGCAGACGCATTAAAGCGCTTGCGCGGGCGTCTGCGTGCTTCATAACATGTCGTCAAGCGTAGCTTGATGACCTACGCGCACATCAGTGCGCTTCCTCTGAAGGAATCCTCCCACTTAGGCGGGTCCCTCCTTATGAAAATTCTCGGCCGGTAGGCATACTTTAGGCAATTAAAATGGGCTTGTCAATAGATTTGGACAAATGCGCTTATAAAGCGAATTTGTGACGCTGAGAGTGGAAAAATGGGGCAAAAATGGGGGAAATTTTACTTTTTGTAAAATGGTAAATACAAAGGATGCAAAACGAGTTTACCAGTGAGGAAATGGGCGAAAACAAAAAGACCAGAAATATGAGAAATTTGCTCTCAACAATTTCTGATCTTTATTAAAAGATATGATAACGATTGTCTGATTATATTTGTACAACAAATGGCTAGTTTATATACACCCTCGGAACCCTCACCGATATGTTGCACACAATCACATCCACATTTGTATCAAGCATATTTGCCATATCCTCGATGGACATGCCCTCGCCGAGAAGGGTTACAGTGTCGCCGCGCTGTACATCCGGGATGTCCGTGACATCCGCCATGCACTGATCCATACACACGCGTCCGATGATCGGTGCCTCGTGACCGTTTATGATGACCTTGCCCTTGTTGGACAGGTAACGGCTGTAGCCGTCTGCAAATCCAACCGGAAGTGTGGCGATCTTTGTAGGCCTTTCGGTGACAAATGTTCCGCCGTATCCAATCTCAGATCCGGCAGGAACCTCCTTCACCATGGCAACGTATGTGTACCAGCTGAGGATCTCCTGAAGTCCTGAATGCTTCCAGTCGAAATCATCAGAAGGGGTGAGGCCATAGAGGATATCACCGCATCTGACTGCATCGAGCTGCGCCTCAGGCAGCATCAGTATGGCAGGGCTGTTGGCTACGTGGTGCTTTGGTATGACAACACCCATCTTCTCAAGTTCACTTATGGCGTGGAGATATAGGTCAAGCTGCTTTCTTGCACTTGTGTGATCCCCCTCATCTGCCCTTGCAAAATGTGTAAATATACCTGTTACGTTCAGGTCATCCATCTCGCAGATCTTCTTTATAGTGTCAAATGATTCCTGGCATACCGGAAATCCTATTCTGTTCATACCGGTGTTCAACTTTATCTGGACGTTCTGTTTCTTACCGGCTCTTCTTGCAGCAGCAGCCATGTTCTCAGCACCCTCCATTGAAAAGACAGTGAGATCAAGGTCGTACTTTGCGGCCTCGTCCAGCATGTCATCCGCTGTATCGCCGAGGATAAGGATAGACTCTGTAGCACCAGCGTCTCTGAGCATCTTTCCCTCTTCCCAGATGGCGACGGCGTAGCTGTCTATGCCACATTCTTTCAGTGTCGGGTAGAGCCCTGCAATACCGTGGCGGTATCCATCGCCCTTCATGACAGCGATAAATTCAACTCCCGGTTTCAGTCGTGACTTTATGTTGGCAATATTGCTCCTGAGCTTTGCCAGATCTATAACGGCAGCAGTTCTGCCGGCAAATGGTCGGTTGTTCATGGTCATTCTCCTTCTATAAAAATTCAAGAAACATTGTATCACATATGCATGTTAAAAAGAAGAGCATGAATTTGCCGGATGTATGTATAAGGAATGTAAAAATAAATTTACAAAGCCTATGTTTATTTCTGTTTGGTGTCATGTTATTATACATAAGAGTAAAAACAAAGGAGGCGGTATATATGGACAGTTGTGATAGTCATGGTCGAAGTACATATAACGATGGAACAGACCTGGATTATCTTCAGGTGTCTGTATAAGCGCTTTTTATATAAGGTCTAAGTCTGTCCATCGTTAAAGAATGTCGCAACAAAGCAGTAGAGTTTGCGTAGCATTTGCTACGGTGGTTTTTTTATGCCCTTTTTAGGGAGAATGGAGGCTTAGAATGATGAAAGAGATATTGAAGGAACCAACATTTGCGCAGGATATCGTAGCGATAATAAGAAGTGGTTGTGACCGGGAGCAGCTGGTTGACAGACTGAAGGATTACCACGAGAAGGACATTGCACAGAGTCTGGAGCTGATGACGAAGGAGGAGAGAAAATCCCTGTATGACAGTCTTGATCCGGAGTGGATATCCAATATTTTCTCGTATATAGAGGAACCAGAGGAGTATATACAGGAGCTGGGTATAGGCAGGCTGGCAGAAGTCATAAATGAGATGGATTCGGACGACGCTGTAGATCTTCTGGAGGATGTGGACGAAAAAGTCAAGAATCAGCTGCGACCGATACTTGACGAGGATCTGAAGGCAGACATCCGTCTCATAAATTCCTACGATGACGATGAGATAGGAAGTCTTATAACCAACAATTATATAAGCATATCGAGGAATCTGACCATACGCCAGGCCATGCACGAGCTTGTACAGCAAGCGGGAGAAAATGACAATATATCAACCCTCTACGTGGTTGACGACGAGGGAAGGTTCTGTGGTGCCATAGATCTGAAGGATCTCATCATTGCCAGAGAGCATGACGAGCTGGACGATATAATCATTGATTCCTATCCGTATCTGATAGATCATGAGAAGATATCGGAGTGCATAGAAGATATCAAAGATTATGCGGAGGATTCCCTCCCTGTGCTGAACGGCGAAAAAAAGATAATCGGTATCCTTACCGCACAGGATGTCATAGAGGCAGTGGACGATGAAATGGGCGATGACTATGCCAAGCTGGCAGGTCTGACTGCGGAGGAGGATCTGAAGGAGACCACATTTGAAAGCATGAAAAAGCGTATGCCGTGGCTCATCATACTGCTGTTTCTGGGCATGGGAGTGTCCACGGTTGTCGGAGCATTTGAAGGCGTGGTGGCGGTGCTGCCGATAGTCATGTGTTTTCAGTCTCTGATTCTGGATATGGCGGGCAATGTCGGCACACAGTCCCTTGCTGTGACGATCCGTGTGCTCATGGATGAGAATCTGACCGGCAAGGAGAAAATGTCCCTCGTTGTCAAGGAGATGAGAGTTGGGTTTGGAAATGGCTTGATCCTGGGAGCGTTGTCATTGATCTTTCTTGGGGTATATATCGGTGTGTTCAAAGGTTTCACCATGGGAAAAGCATTTATGATATCTGGCTGTGTTGGTGTATCACTGCTGGTGGCAATGGTCATATCAAGTCTGGTTGGAACCCTTGTGCCGATGTTCTTTCATAAGATCAAGGTTGATCCGGCGGTGGCATCCGGCCCGCTCATCACCACGGTAAATGATCTTGTGGCGGTCATCACATACTATGGACTTGCGTGGCTGCTGCTCATACAGTGCATGCAAATTGTATAGAGATATATGGCAGAAAATATTCGGGGCAGCATCACTTTATAACAGTAAAGTGATGCTGCCCCGAATACTTGTTGTCATTAAAAGCTGTGGAGGGTATAATATCGAAATATAAGAGAATTTATAAAATGGCTGTCTGACTTGAGAGATCAGCTCTGAATCATAATTTAGAGATCTATCACTCAAGTCGGGCGGGAAGGAATTGTTATGAGAAAAGAATATGTTATGGGTAACGGGGCCATAGCCCTCGGTGCACTTGCGGCGGGTCTGAACCTTGTGGCGGGATATCCGGGAACCCCGTCTTCGGAGATACTGGAGACAGTAGCAAAATACCCGCATGACGGAGTCCATGTGGAGTGGTCGGTAAATGAGAAAGCGGCTATGGAGGTTGCCGCCAGTGCATCATACAGTGGAGCGAGGACACTTGTGACCATGAAACAGGTGGGTCTCAATGTGGCATCGGATCCGCTTATGTCGCTGGCGTATGTCGGGATAAAGGGCGGAATGGTTATCGTGTCTGCGGACGATCCGGGACCGATATCGTCACAGACGGAGCAGGATACAAGGATGTTTGCAGATTTCTGCAGGATCCCGGTATTTGATCCGTCGACTCCTGAGGAGGCATATCAGATGATACAGGATGCATTTGACTACTCGGAGAAATACAAGACACCGGTTCTGTTTAGACCGACAACCAGAGTGTGTCATGCATACGCATCCATAGAGGTAAAAAATGAGTGGAAAGCAAAGGAATATGAGGGATTTGTAAAGGATTCAAAGAAATGGGTCATCTTCCCGAGATTGTCATTTGCCAATCATGCCATGATAGAAAAAAGAAATGTAGAGATTGGGGACGACTTCGGCAGCTACTCCATGAACACGGTGGAGGGCAGCGGCAGCAAGGCTGTATTCGCATCGGGAATCAGCTACTGCTATGCAAAGGAGACACTTAAGAACGTGCCTGATGTGAAGCTGGTCCGTATAGCAACCCCGCATCCGTTCCCTGAGCAGTTCGTGAAGGATGCGCTGGACGGAGTGACGGAGGTCATGTGTCTTGAGGAGCTCAGCCCATACATAGAGAATCAGATATTACGTCTTGCAGGCAAATATCATATGGATATAGATGTCAGAGGAAAACAGACTGGAGATGTGCCGGCGAGCGGAGAGCTTTCTACCAACAAGGCTGCGGATATCCTGTGTGATTTCCTTGATCTTGAGAAGACTTCCCAGGTGGATGTGTCAGATGCACCTGAACTTCCTGTGAGACCTCCGGTGTTGTGTGCAGGATGCCCTCACAGAGCGTCATTTTACGCGGTAAAGAAAGCGATGGCTGGAAGAAAGAGCTACTTCTGCGGAGATATCGGATGCTATACACTTGGAAATGCCATGCCGCTTGACATGGTGGATACCTGTCTGTGCATGGGAGCCGGAATCACCATGGCGCAGGGCTTCCACTGGGTGGATGAAGATGGCGTGTGCTTTGCATTTGTGGGAGATTCCACATTCTTTGCGTCGGGTATGACAGGAGTGGTAAATGCAGTTTACAATGATGCGAATATGATCCTGTGTGTGCTCGACAACTCGACCACAGCCATGACGGGACACCAGCCACATCCGGGAACAGGACGCAATATGATGGGCCAGTTCGTGGACAAGGTGAGTATACAGAAGGTACTCGAGGGAATCGGAGTGAAGAAGATAGTCACTGTTGATCCGCTCGATCTTGAGGCCAGCGTGGCAGCAGTCAAAGAGTGTGCGGATATCAGAGGAGTTAAGGCGATCATTTTCAAGTCGCCTTGTATAGCCATCACCAAGCCGTCCGGCAAGATGGAGATATCCGAAAAGTGCATACAGTGTAAGAAATGTATCAGAGAGATAGGCTGCCCTGCGATCATCCTTAAGGATGGCAAGGTGGCGATAGATGAAAGTCTGTGTACGGGATGCGGTCTGTGCGCACAGATCTGTCCGGTGGGTGCGATAAGTGATGCTGGCACTGGGGCAGACAAAACAGCAGATTCTGCATGTGCGTGTTCAAATGCGGATACAAAAGCTGGGAAGGGAGGAACTGTCAATGAATAAGGATATTCTGGTCTGCGGTGTAGGCGGACAGGGAACGGTTCTTGCGTCCAAGCTCATTGCATCGGCGTATATGGCAAAGGGCGAGACGGTACATTCGGCGGAGACCATAGGTATGGCGCAGAGAGGCGGAAGTGTCACGAGCCATGTGAGGATCGGTGAGGCGTATTCGCCACTCATAGCCCAGGGCGGTGCTGACATTATACTTGCGTTTGAGCCTGCAGAGGCGGTGCGCAATCTGGCTTATCTGAAAAAGGGAGGAATCGTCATCACCAACAACGTCCCGGTGAAACCGGCGACTGACTCGCTCATGAATTCAGGCTACGAGGCACAGCCGATGCTTGACTACCTGAAGGACAAATGCGACTGCATAGTCATGGACGGTGTATCGATAAGTCGTGAATTTGGTTCGGCAAAGTTCTACAACATAGCACTTCTTGGGGTTGCAGTTGCCAGTGGCAGACTGGGACTTGACGAGGCGGATATAATTTCAGCTATTGAGAATGGAGTGAATCCGAAGTTTGTAGAGGTGAACAAGAAAGTATTTGAATATGCGATGAAGATGTAGTTGTCGTGACATATAAGTGATTTCAGCATGGGATGCATCGGCCTTTGAAAGTATAAAGGGTATTTTTCAATGGGCTGACAAAAGGAAAAAGGAGAGTAAAAATTATGAAGTTAAATGACACACAGCTCAGTCAGGTGGACGCTCAGATAAAGAGACTTGTAAAGACTGACAGCTATTATGGTAAGAAGTACAGAGAGCTTGGTATAACAGATGTGACAAGTCAGGAGGCATTTGAGGAGCTTCCGTTTTCAAGCAAGGATGATCTGAGAAATGCTTATCCACTGGGAATACAGGCTGTTCCGGATGAGGAGGTGGTCCGCATCCATTCATCTTCAGGAACAACAGGAAAGCCGGTCATCATACCTTACACAGCAAAGGATGTCGATGACTGGGCAACCATGTTCGCAAGATGTTACGAGACAGCAGGAGTGACAAAGAAAGACCGAGTGCATATCACTCCGGGATATGGCCTGTGGACAGCCGGAATAGGATTTCAGGCAGGTGCGGAGAAGCTTGGTGCCATGGTAATTCCTATGGGCCCTGGAAATACTGACAAACAGTTACAGATGATGATCGATCTTGAAAGTACAGTTCTCACAGCAACATCATCATACGCACTTCTTCTTGCCGAAGAGATAGATAAGAGAGGGCTTAAGGATAAGATACATTTGAAGAAGGGCGTATTTGGCTCAGAACGCTGGAGTGAGAAGAAGAGAAAGTATATAAAGGAGAAGCTTGGAATAGAGCTGTATGATATATATGGACTTACAGAGATCTATGGACCTGGTATCGGAATAAGCTGCGATGCCCAGAATGGAATGCACTATTGGGATGATTATGTTTATATAGAGATAATAGATCCGAAGACCGGAAAGACTCTCCCTGACGGAGAAGAGGGAGAGATAGTTATCACTACTCTGGTTAAGGAGGGAGCTCCGCTCATCCGTTTCAGGACACACGATATATCAAGGATCATTCCAGGTGAGTGCCCATGCGGAAGAAAGCATCCTAGACTTGATATCATCAAGGGCAGAAGTGACGATATGTTCAAGGTACACGGCGTAAATATGTTCCCAAGTCAGGTTGAGGAGCTGCTTGCACTTGTGGATGGAGTCCCAAGCGAGTACACCATAAATATAGCCCATGATGAGCCTGCCAATAAGGATATCATGCTGGTTACAGTGGAGGCCGAGGGACGTGTAGATTTTGAACAGACAGGACGTCAGATCAGAGATCTGTTCAAGTCAAGGATCGGAGTTACACCGAAGATTACTGTTGTCCCTGTTGGAACGCTGCCTAGAAGTGAGAAGAAGACACAGCGTGTCATCGACCATCGTGAGCAGTGATATTTTTAGAAGGGATTTTATATTTATGAATTCAATCAATATAGCAGCTTGTATAGTTGCGTTTTTACTTGGGGTGGTGCTTTTCACTCTGGCAAATGAGATCATACTCAAGCTGCCGAACAATGAGAATATATTTAAGGGAAAGCCGAAGAGTTTTGAGAAGTTTTCTCCGAGATGCTTATTCATACAGATACTTGGCGGAGTGTTCGGAGTGCTGATGGTGTGGCAGTTTGGTGTGAGCCTTGAGGCGGTCACGGTATTCCTGTTCTTTGCACTGCTGACTATCATCACATTTATAGACGCTGACACCATGGAGATACCATTTGTGCTGAATGTATGCATACTGGTGCTTGGCGTTATATCCATCTTCACAAGAGGGGGCTTTTCTCTGACGGGTGGTGATCTCTCGCTTGTGAGCAGACTCATAGGAATGATATGTGTGAGTCTTCCACTGTTCCTGATAGTGCTGGTCATTCCGGATGGCTTTGGCGGTGGAGATATCAAGCTCATGTTTGCCGCAGGATTCTTCCTTGGCTGGAAGGCTACGGTCATAGCGTTCTTCATCGGACTTATCATTGGTGGATGCCAGGGTGCTATCTTGCTGATAAGACGTAAGAAGGGCAAAGATGAGCATTTTGCATTTGGCCCTGCGCTCAGCGTGGGACTGATGATCGCGACATTTGCGGGATCACAGATGATGAACAGTTATATCAACGTAATCAAGGCATCGTTTTATGCGTAGAAAACAAAATTGGCGGTGAACACGAAAAGTTGTGTTTGCCGCCGATTTAATTTACGCGAGCAACGAGCCCAAGTCCGTGCTTGCACGAGACCTTGGCGACTGCCGCGATAACTTGAGAAACTCGCGAAGCGTGTTTCTCATAGTTTTATGTAGAGGTATATATTTGCCTATTGTATATTTTCCATGTGAGGGATATACTGTAAAGAGCGTGCAATTTAACGCGTTAAAGCTTTTAATTGAAAAAGAGATAAGAGCAATTATTAAGAGAGGTTAGGAGTTACGGTTATGCCAATCACAGATTACTTAGAGAGAAATGCCAGGGAATATGGAAATGATGTCGCTTTGGTAGAAATAAATCCTGATGTGCAGGAGACGAGAAGAGTTACATGGAGAGAGTATGAACTCATAGAGTCTAATCCTACATGTCAGTACAGAAGAGAGATCACATGGAGCGTGTTCAACGAGAAGGCAAACAGATTTGCCAATCTTCTGGTATCACGTGGAATCCAGAAGGGAGACAAGGTAGGTATCCTCATGATGAACTGCCTTGAGTGGCTTCCAATATATTTCGGAGTGTTGAAGACGGGAGCCGTAGTCGTTCCGTTCAACTTCAGATACGATGCGGAGGAGATCAAATACTGTGTAGAGCTTGCGGATGTCGACGTACTTGTATTTGGTCCTGAGTTCATCGGACGTATAGAGGCTGTCGTTGACGAGATAGCTGAGAAGAGAATTCTCTTCTATGTGGGCGGCAACTGTCCTACATTTGCGGAGGATTATGACAAGCTGACATCCAACTGTTCAAGTGTATTCGAGAAGAGAGACATCAAGGACAGCGATGATGCGGCTATATATTTCTCATCCGGAACGACAGGATTCCCTAAGGCTATCCTGCATAACCATGAGAGCTTGATGCATGCGGCAAAGGTTGAGAATGTACATCACGGACAGACAAAGGATGATGTATTCCTGTGTATTCCGCCACTGTACCACACGGGTGCCAAGATGCACTGGTTCGGAAGCCTGATAGTGGGCGGCAAGGCAGTTCTCTTAAAGGGCGTAAGCGCCAAGACTATACTTCAGACGGTAAGCGACGAGAAGTGTACTATAGTATGGCTTCTTGTGCCATGGGCTCAGGATATACTGCTTGCCATAGAGAATGGCGATGTACATCTTGAAGATTATGAACTGTCACAGTGGAGACTGATGCACATTGGAGCACAGCCGGTACCACAGAGTCTTATAAAGAAATGGAAAGAGATATTCCCGAACCATCAGTACGACACGAACTATGGTCTTTCAGAGTCCATCGGACCGGGCGCTGTACATTTGGGAGTAGAGAACATACATAAGGTCGGAGCCATCGGTGTGCCGGGCTATGGCTGGCAGGCGAAGATTGTGAACGAGGACGGAACAGAGGTCGAGCAGGGCGCAGTCGGCGAGCTTATCCTCAAGGGACCTGGTGTCATGACCTGCTACTACAAGAATCCAAAGGCGACAGAGGAGTGTCTGAAGGACGGCTGGCTGTACACGGGAGATATGGCTATGCAGGACGAAGATGGATTTATTTATCTTGTAGATAGAAAGAAAGATGTTATAATCAGTGGTGGAGAGAATATCTACCCTGTACAGATAGAGAACTTCCTCAGCAAATACGAGAAGATCAAGGACGTTGCGGTCATCGGTATCGCAGATGCCCGTCTCGGAGAGATCACAGCGGCGATCATAGAGGTGAAGGATGGCATGACCTGCACAGAGGAAGAGATCAACGAGTTCTGTAAAGAACTTCCAAGATACAAGAGACCAAGGAAGATCATATTTGAGCACGTTCCGAGAAATGCTACAGGTAAGATAGAAAAACCGCTTCTCCGTAAGATGCACAAGAGTGAGAACCTTGTCGCAGCGGAGAACAATGCATAGTATGCAGGAAAGGACAGAAAGGAAAAAAGATGAAGACACCATTTATTACAAAGGCAAAGGCAGAGGAGATCATCAAGGAGATCCCTACACCATTTCACATTTACGATGAAGAAGGAATCAGAGAGAATGCGCGAAAGCTTTACAAGGCGTTTTCATGGAATAAAGGATTCAAGGAGTATTTCGCTGTAAAGGCTACTCCAAACCCAACGATACTCAAGATCCTCAAGGAAGAGGGCTGCGGAACTGACTGTTCATCACTGACAGAGCTTATGATGTCAGACAAGATGGGATTTAAGGGCGATGAGATCATGTTCTCGTCCAATGACACCCCTGCAGAGGAGTTCGTGCTTGCAAAGAAGCTGAACGCAACCATCAATCTTGACGATTTCACACACATTGATTTCCTGGAGAAGTCAGCAGGAATCCCAGAGAAGATATGCTGCAGATTCAATCCGGGCGGAAAGTTTTCCATATCTACCACCATCATGGACAACCCTGGTGATGCAAAGTATGGTATGACAAAGGATCAGATCATCGAGGCATACAAGATCCTCAAGGCAAAGGGCGTGAAGAGATTCGGAATGCATGCCTTCCTTGCCAGCAATACAGTGACAAATGAATACTATCCAACACTTGCAAAGATCCTGTTCGAGACAGCAGTTGAGATCAAGGAGAAGACAGGCGTCAAGCTCGACTTTATCAATCTGTCAGGCGGAGTTGGAATCCCATATACACCGGACAAAGAGCCAAATGACATCATGGTCATCGGCGAGGGTGTCAGAAAGGTATATGAGGAAGTGCTTGTACCAGCAGGCATGGGTGATGTAGCTATATTTACAGAGCTCGGACGTTTCATGCTGGCACCTTACGGCCATCTGGTTACAACAGCCATCCATGAGAAGCACACACATAAGGAGTACATCGGCGTGGACGCATGTGCAGTCAACCTTATGAGACCTGCTATGTATGGTGCATACCATCACATCACAGTCCTTGGCAAGGAGAATGAGCCATGTGATCACAAGTATGATGTGACAGGCTCACTGTGTGAGAACAATGATAAGTTTGCTATAGACAGAATGCTTCCAAAGATCGACATGGGAGATATCCTTGTCATCCACGATACAGGAGCACACGGATTTGCTATGGGATATAACTACAATGGCAAGCTTAAGTCAGCAGAGGTTCTGCTCAGACCAGACGGATCATTTAAGCTTATCCGCCGTGCAGAGACACCTGAGGATTACTTCGCAACCATCAAGGATTTCTGGGATGTAGAGCTGTGATCAACACCAAAGATTAGATTGCACTATGAAAAATGGTTGGATTCATATTTGGATTTAGCCACATTTGCATACTGAAGGGGCAGTTCTGGTTGGAGATGATCGTTAAATCGGTTGTTTCCAATCAGAACTGCCCCTTAGTTTATGCCTGAGTTTAAAAATTATTATGGTTTTCAAATCCCGGTATATGGTTTATAATAACTTCAATTAAGCCTTTTCAGGTTCAGGGTAGTCTACACCGAAGGTATCGACTGTTACAGTCATCATCTTTTGTTCAACCCTAGGCTTGTCACTGTAGTCAGTTGGTACATTTGCGATCTTGTCTACAATGTCAAGTCCCTCGATAACCTTGCCGAAGGCTGCATAGGCACCGTCCAGATGTGGAGCTGCCGCATGCATGATAAAAAACTGTGAACCTGCTGAGTCAGGCATCATTGAACGAGCCATAGAGAGTACACCTGGTGTGTGTGCCAGATCATTCCTGAATCCGTTCTGTGCGAATTCTCCTTTGATGGAATATCCAGGACCGCCGATGCCGATTCCCTGAGGATCTCCGCCCTGTATCATGAAGCCTTTTATGACACGATGGAAGATAACTCCGTCATAGAAGCCCTTCTTAACGAGTGAGATGAAGTTGTTTACAGTATTAGGTGCAATGTCAGGGTAAAGCTCAGCTTTCATGACATCGCCGTTTTCCATAGTAATGGTAACTATAGGATTTGCCAATTATATCATTCCTTTCTTAATTGAGATATGGTTATGATAACATCACTTATATAAACAGGCAAATGGAAAAACAAAAAGGAGAGAAAAATGGATTGGAGAAATATTGTAAGACCGATAATAATCATCGCCATTGCAGTGAGCGTTGTGGTGTTTGGTGTTCATAAGATCAAGACCACATATACTGGTTTTATGAGGGAATATGAGGGCGCCGAAAGTGGTGAGACAGGGGAGGATGTAGAGATCACGATCCCGGAGGATACCACGATCAAGGAAGCTGCAGGAATACTTAAGGATGCGGGACTTATCAAGTACAAACTTGCTTTTCAGCTCAGAATGACTGGCTCACAGTACAGCGGAAGTCTCCAGCCTGGAACATACACTCTGAATTCAGGGATGTCAACGTTGGACATGATAAAAACTCTTTGCTATGTAGAGTCCACAAGAGAAGTTCTCTATACGATCACTGTACCAGAGGGATTTACGGTTGAACAGATAGCTGACAGATGTGAGGAAAAGGGCTTCTGTACAGCAGATGAATTCCTAAAAGAGTGTAAGTCGGGAGATTTTGAATATCCATTTGAGATACAGTCTACAGAAGTAAAGTATGCGTTGCAGGGATTCCTTTTCCCAGCCACATATGACATATATGAGAATATGACCGCGAAGGATCTCATACAGGACATGATAGATAAATTTAACAGCGTGTATACAGATGAGTATAAGAAGAAAGCTGAGGATCTGGGATATACAGATTTTGAAGTTCTCACTATGGCTTCAATCGTGGAGAAGGAGTGTAAGCTTGACTCAGACAGACCGAAGGTAGCCGGAGTATTTATCAACAGACTTAACCAGGATATGCCACTTCAGGTTGATCCGTCAGTGCTTTATGTTGTTACGGATGGTCAGTATAATCAGGCTGAATTGACATATGACGATCTGGAGGTGGATTCGCCGTATAACACTTATAAGTACACGGGTCTTCCTGTTGGCCCTATATGCAATCCTGGACAGGCATCCATAGAAGGTGTACTGAATGCCGAGCATCATAATTATCTCTACTATCTGACATCGGATGAGAGTGAAGGTGCTTGTATATTCAATGAGACATACGAGGGTCATCTTGCAGATATAGAGAAAGCTGATGCTGCCAAGGCTGAAAAAGAGAGCGGAGAAGATGGTTCGTCAGATGAATCGTCGGATGATTCATATTCGGATGATGGAAGTTATGATGACTCTTATGATGGAGAGTAGATTGATCGTAAAAATAGGACGATAAAATATATAATATTATAATGTTGTAAATTTTCTAAAAGGGTATAAACTGCTTGCGATATATAGATTTATTATATATAATAAAGGAGTGTGTACCCTTTTGGGTTTTTATGCATCAAGTTATGCGCTTTTGGAGGGTCGATAGGAGGAATATTTGATGAGAAAAGTAAATTTCAAAGTGAGAAATATTGGTTCTGAGAAATATCTGTCATATATTCTTAATGATGATTGTGAGTTTGATGAAGAATTATTGGATTATCTGGAAGAAAATAAGATTCCAGAACTCATAGATATCATTTATGAAGAGGATGATGAGAACGATTATCTTACATATAATGTTACAGGCAGGACAACGGTAGACGCACTCCTTTCTAATACAGTAAATGCCGAGAAGATATTGGGAATTGTCAGAGGAATCGCTTCGGGAATTGTAAATCTTCGAGATCTTGGAATTCCTGCATCATATGTGATATTACATAAAGGTTTTACTTATGTAAATCCTGTCACATACGATGTTGGTATGCTTTGTGTTCCGATTGAGGGAGAAGCTAACATTAATGCCGAGTTCAGAATGTTTGTAAAAGACATATTGACAAGCGTGAAGTATGATGACAGTGAGGACTGTAATTATGTTGCCAGATTGTTGAATCTTATCAATGCTGACAAGTTTACAGTGAGAAATTTCTATTCGCAGCTCACAGAGCTCATGGAATCTGCAGGAATGCAGGTTGAAGAGAAGTTTGTGGATATAGATGGTGATATGTCAGTTTCGCAGTCCACAGTTGATACATCGGCGGATACCAGCATGGATGATCTTCCAGAGTACAAGGATGTGTCGTTTGGCGAGGATGATACAGAGAGCGAAGGCGATGAGGAAAGTGCTTCTGCTGATGTAGATGATCTATTCAAAGATCTGACATTTGATATATCAGAGAACACTAACACATCAGAAGAGACAAGCGTATCAGACGGAATAGATATGTCCGTGTTTGACGATAGCGTATTTGATGAGCTTGAGGCTGAAAATGCAGCAGAAGATGATTCTGATTACACAGAAGCCCTCACATCTGATGTGGAACAGCCGCAGTCCGGTATGACAGAGGTTGCAAAGACTGCAGATGGTGTCATGGAGGTTGAACTTGACAGACAGGAAGAACAGATCCCTGTTCTGATCTCCACAGACGAGATAGTGGATAATCCACCTGTTGTTAAGAATATAAAGATAAATAGAGCCAAGATAATTCAGAAGGCGGCTGTGGATTCTGAGGAAACAAAGATAGATAACCCTACTGAACAGATTATAGCTCCTCAATATATGAATGGGGAGACTCCGGAGCCGGAGACGAATATGGATCCTGTCACACCTAAAGAAGAGGTTGAGGAGCCAAAGGGGACAGGAAGCACGGTGGAACTTACAGGCGGAATGAACGTGGTGAAGGATAAAGTTTCGGATACGGCAACTGTACCATCTAAGGGGGTTCCGAGAGCCATGCCATACATAGTCAGAGTCAACACCGGCGAGAGAGTTATGGTAAATAAGGCTGTATTTAAGATAGGAAAAGCAGGTCGTGGAGTTGATTATCATGTAGGTGGTAATGGAGCGATCAGTAAGGTACATATTATAATCTACCAGAGAGAGGACGGTTGTTATCTGAAAGACAACAAGGCCACCAATGGAACTTACTTAAACGGACAGCGACTTGAAGACAATGGGGAAATGAAGCTGACAAATGATGCGATGATAAGCATCGGTGGAGAAGACTTTATATTTAAATTAAGTTAATATACACTGCCTACGGAATGTGGGAGAAGAGCAGGTAGTAATACCTGCTTTTGGTGTTTACTAAAGGGGGTAAATTAAGAAGATGAAGAGAGAGAAGATAACAATAGTTCCTATGGGAGGCACGTATAAAGTAAACTATGTTCTTGACATTGATGATGTTATTGATGCCAAGGTTTACGATATGAGCAGAAGTGGTATGTATCCGCAGATGATTCCTTGTGATATGCAGGAAAACGGTGGAGCAAGGGTGTTTGAATATATGATTCAAGATATGAAACCACTATCTGAATTGCTTAAATCAACAGTTGGGAAGAGAGAGATGCTCACCATACTTTACAACGTTCTGGAGGGACTTGAATCGTTTGGAAAGGGAATGATTTCTCTTAGCTATGTGTCGAAAGATATTCAACATATTTTTGTGTCACCGGATACATGTGATATCAGGTTTGTCGTTGCGCCTGTGAGCAAGGAACACACAGATATGAATGAGGTAAGAAAACTCATAAAGAACATAATTATTGATGCAACATATTCGGAAGGAGACAGAGATAATTATGTTGCCAGACTAATAAATTTTGTAAATGTTGCGGGAACATTTTCAAGCTCAGATATGAAAGAGCATGTTAAACAGTTGCTGATGGAAATGGGGGTAGATGTCTCGGCAATGGGAAGACCACAGATGCCAGAGGACAACTTTGTTGCCGGAGGAAATAGCCACATACTTCGTTCCGAGGCTCCGTCTCCTAAGGTAAGCCGTCTGGGTGTTATGAGAAATAACGCCAGAATGAACGGCGGAATGCCACCAATGGGGCCAAATGGAATGCAGCCGATGAACGGTGGAATGCCACCGATGGGACCAAATGGAATGCAGCCGATGAACGGTGGAATGCCACCGATGGGACCAAATGGAATGCAGCCGATGAACGGTGGAATGCCACCGATGGGACCAAATGGAATGCAGCCGATGAACGGTGGAATGCCACCGATGGGACCAAATGGAATGCAGCCGATGAACGGTGGAATGCCACCGATGGGACCGAATGGAATGCCACCGATGGGCAATCCATTCGGCGGTGCACCAATGCCACCGATGAACGAGAATCCATTTGGCGGCGCGCCAATGCCACCGATGGGCAATCCATTCGGCGAAGCACCAGCAACACCGATGAACGACAACCCATTCGGCGAGGCACCAGCAGCACCGATGAACGAAAGTCCATTTAGTGAGGTGCCGC
>CABPYV010000006.1:0-180754 GCA_902461735.1 uncultured Coprococcus sp. | reverse complement strand
TATTCACAAATCTTATATCAGTTTTTAACGTTTACACAAAACTTGAAACGGTCTCCCAAGTTGTTACGATCGTGCCATTATTTAATCTGTTATTCAGATCACAGCTTTGATCTTACAAGCATAAGAGCATATCCTAAAAGATTTCGTCCACGCCAATTTCTCATATCAAATCTTCTTTCATCTTTGATAGATAAACCAATTCCCCATACACTATCACTCGCTGCAGCTTCCGCAAGGATTGCGTTTCCTGTTGCCTTTAGGGCTTTTCTAAGCGCAATGTTCTGTGTGAATTTCGCCATCAATCCATCATATATAATAATCTGTCTCAAACCATTCCACACATGATCATTGTAGCCTGAAACCTTACGTCCCAAATCTTTTATCACAGCTACGTCCCTTGTATTAAGAATCTGTACAGCTATATTCTTATCTCCAAAACACATTGCTTTGCTGTACATCATATACTGTTCCATTGAACTAAATCCAATACCATCCACTATAAAATCCGAATAATACCAATTACTCATATATCCCCATTCCGCATCAGGTGCATGAAAGCAAATAATATTCATAATTTTATCCCCCATTTCCATCTCTCTTGTTGTTTCCTATCGCTATTTTCCACAATCTCTTCTCATATCCTGCAATAAAAACCATTGCTATTTATATAATGACATTTCTCCTACACCACCATAATAATAAGAATCTAAAAATCCACCTCTAAATCCATCAAAATATATTACAATATCTTCTATTCCTGTCACGTCTATCGAAAAATATTTAGGATCATATCCTGAAACCAAAGTGTCCCTATACAGGTCATTTCCATCACCATCTCTTATAAGTAAAAACACCGGCGAGTCACTTGTTGCCTGATTATCCTGCTGTACAAACATAGTACCTGAAAGCCTAGAATATTTCCCACCAATATGATATGCGAGACTGCAGCCGCCACCTACCAGGCAATTATTATGACCATTTCCTGCATCATCATATACACCATCTTCAAACTCTAAGTCTCTATTAGACCACCCTGAATCAGCGATTTTTTCAGCTTGCTGCCATTCACCTTCCTCATATGGCGTGAGACTACTCACATATACCGGTTTATAGGCTTCTATAATTGTATTTGCCGCCGTCGAATTAAACAGCCCATTTTCTGAATCAGCCACATATTTTTCAAAAGAGTCATACCCCTCACTATATAGCAAGTTAAGGGCCTCATTCTCAACATTCTCTGCAATTTCACTTATGTACATATCCTTTTTCTTTTGTGTTTTCTTATATCCATCTGGATACTCCGACTTCTCATCACACAGTTCAATTACACCAGCTAATTCATCATACTCACCATTTTTATAAAGTTGATCAAGTTGATTGTAATAATATGAACCTATCTCATTGAGATAACTATTTGAATCCTTGTAATCCTCTATCTGCATGTATAAACTTTGGGCAGTCTCATAATTTTCTGCATTATAAGCCTCACATGCCATTTCATACGTTTCTTGTCGTGGATCTTCTGTTGCAATTTGTTCTGTTGTGACTTGTTCTGTTGTAGAAACTGCGGATATCTGCTCTGTTGCTGATGTTGATTCGTCAACTGACTCTCGCCAATTCTTCATCACTACGCACACTATTATAACCAGTACGGCAATCACAACAAGAAGTCCAACTTCCAATATTATAAAGCGCATATGTCTGTTGTTTTCTTTCCCAATAGAAGCTGTTCCGGTCGTTGCAATATTTTTCTTTTTATATTGTTTCCTATCTTCTACGCTTAAAGTTGACACCGTTGGATATCGTTTGTCCATATATTACTTCTCCCCTCAGCCAATCAATAACCTATTCCTCTTTATTCTCTTTAAATATAACATTACAATTTGATTCATTATACTGCGACATATCCAAATTGCCTTTTTTGTCTTCTAATTCTGATAGTATCGCCCCTAGATGTCTCAATTTAAACTCAAAACCATCAATATTTCCCATTATTATCCTTATACCATTCCTATACAAAACAAAACCAAACTCATACCTTACCCGATCAAACTGCATATCATACTTATTTATCAACTGCAACACAGTAAGTATATCATTCAAAACTGTGGCATCTTCGGTATTGAGTTTATGTCCTGTTTGTACACTTTCTACATGAACCCCATATATGCACAGCACATCATCATATATTTCATTTGTCGAAGTCTCAATTACAACACCATTTTGATTAATATAAGTATATTCGCCAGCGTGCACTATACAACCAACTATTTGGTTGTCATCATATTCAGACTCACTAACTGTATTCTGCTTTAAATCATTTGCCATCTTAATATTTAATCTCACGACCATAATAACTACAACAACTACTAATATACACACAATTGCCAACGCAATTTTCGATGTAACGGATGACGCCGCCGACTCTTTCCCCTCATTCACATTTGGCTCAAGCGATTAATCTTGTTCTTCATCTATTTCATTTATATTTGACTCTTTATCTTTTTCCCGTGATTCAAGCACAGCTTCCACCATGCTATTTACCTGAACCTCGCTGAACACTTCAAGAAGCTTCCTCTTGCAGGATTCTATATCTTTATCATCTGGAAAACCATCACACTCAAGTAACTCCGCCAACCCATTATCATACATCATGCCACATATATTTGCTTCCTTATCGAACCGTGGGGCTGTCTTTTGTATAAGTGACACTACGCTAGTTTTATTTCTATAGATATTATCCTTAAAACAGTATTCCCGAAGTTACATATAGAAGCACTTCTTTAAAGCTCGTCGCGCTGTGATTTTTTATGTCGTTTGTATACTGTCTTTGATCCTCACAACTCAGAACTGACAGTGTTGGATATCTTATATCCACCATATACTCCTTCATGCTAAATATCCCTATTTCCTGATTGATTGCAATTTCTTGTAATAACCCTAATCAACCTTCAATTCACTATATGAAGACCGAAGTTCGCTTTTGATCTGCTCTATCGCTTCATCTGCCGAGGATGTGTATCCGTGATTGTAATCCCATGAAGCTGTTTGAAACATACTGAATATTGTATAGTCATACATATTTGATTCTCCGCCATTTATTTTTAACGCGTTTTCTTTCCACACTTTAAGTGGATTTGCACCAGCCAGTATGTCAGCATTGCCATAACCATCAGATATTGCTTTGTCTATCGCCGCAGTATTGTTCACAAAATCTACATTGTCGCATTGCATCTCATACATAACATCTGTATCACAGCATAATGTATATAATACAAGTGCAGCAAGTTTCTTGTTCGGACAGCTTGCTGTGACTGTCAGATATGTTCCGCCCCAGTAATAACTTTCAGGTCCCTGACAGATATTTCGCTTTCCATATGTATCTGATCCCGGGTTATCCTTCAACGTTCCATATATAAACCAAGGACTTCCAAAATATCCAAATACATCACCTGTCATTCCTGAATACCAGTCATCACTCCACTGACTGCTGTCATTTGTATATCCACTATCAACAAGTGTTTTTGAAAATTCAAGACATTCAGTTGCCGTATTATCAAACGATACAGTATGTCCATTAACCCATCTGTATCTGGCGCTTTGCAGCATTGCTCTGTGTACATCATCTCCACCCGATACCATTTTGTATCCGGCTGCCTTCATTTTTTCTGCAGTGGACATAAATGTCTGCCAGTCTTTAACATACTTTTGGACTTCATCCGGATCTGACGTGCCAAGGACTTTTTCTGCTATATCGGTCCGGTATACAAAACAGCCCGGCGTACTCTGCCAACTCATAGCTTTAAGTTCTCCATTTACCGAACCATATTCAACCGTATACGGGAAAGCATTTTTGTACATATCTTCTGTAAGTCCTATCTGGGATAGTGGAACAGTAGAACCTGACTGTGTAAAATAATATGTTATATCAACATCACTTGCTATGATTGACGGAGTATTTTCTGCATTTTCCACCCCATCATAATACTCCTGGGATATTCCGCCAACGCCTAGATTTACAAATTTAATAAGATCAGAGTACTCCGGATACTTCTCCCTAACATAGTTAAGCTTTGTGCCCAGATCAGCATCCCATGAATATATGTAAATCGGTTCACTATTTTTATCCGGCATTTCCAGACCATTTGGACCTTTTCCTGCATTTGCCGCCTCACTACTTTTTTCTTTCGCCGTTGTTCTCTCTGTTTTTTCACTAGTTTTGCCGTTTTCTGTTGTACTCTTTTTTTCTGTAGAAGATGCCTGTTGTGTTGAAGCAGTTTTTTTATCATCTGCTACCTTATTTTTTTGTTTTGTACTATTACTGACTACTATACCAAGCAAAATACATATGACTAATGCCACAGCAGGCACAGCTAGCAATATCCTGTTCCGGCTTTTCTTTTTATTTTTTTCTTTTGGTATGATAACCTTATCTTGAGTATCTGCTTCTTTGTGTACGTCATTCTGTTCCGCCTTAATACTATGTATTCCATTATTATTTAAACTATCTCTCTCCGGCTGTACTTCCCTACTTTTTTGCTCTGTCGCTATAGGTCTTGGCTGTCCTGTTTTTACATTCGTTTTATTTATATTGTATGCCTTATTTTCTGCTAACAGTTTTTCCTCACCAAGTGCTTTTAAGACTATGTTCAGTACATTATCCACCTGAGGTTCAGCAAAAACCTGCTTAAGCTGCTTCTTGCAATTTTCTATATCCCCATATTCAGGTTTTCTTTCACTTTCAAGTAATTTTCCTAATCCAGCATCATACATTACACCCAAGACACTTATTTCATTGACAAACTGCGGTGCCAGATTATATGCCATCGACTGTAGACTGGATTTATTCTTATAACGCCTGTCTTTCAGATAATATTCCTGCAATACGTACAGCATAACATCATCAAAGCTTGATAATGACTGCTTCTTCTGACTATCTTTATATTGTTTTCTATCTTCTATACTTAACCTTGAAATTGTCGGATACTTCATCATTTGTTTTTCCCTCGATTATATGTTTTTTTCTAATTAGCATATTAGCACTTCATACACAAGGCAGGTCGGACACCAACTGAGAGATTGTTAACATAAATGCCCTCGTAATTTATCCACCCTGCACCACCTATAGTTGCTGCCGTTCCACTGTCAGTTCCCTGAGAGCGAAACCACCACCGTGCAGCTCCTGTTTCTTTATCGATAAAATATGTCAAATCATCTTTTCCAACTTTCGATTTTGCATACTCTGTTGCCTTTGCCTTTCTCTCTGAAGCATTTTGAAAATACTTTTCAGCTTCTTCTACACTCAGGCAAAATACTCTATCGCTCTCACCAGCTCCATCTATGTCTAACCTGTTTCCTCTATTTTCGTTATCCAGCTTTACACTGTCTATCTTTTCACGTTCCTGCTTGGAAAATACTTCTTTAAAAAACACGTCATTCAAATACTTACGAAGTGAGCTTTCAGCCCATGTCGTTTTTATTAATCTTGAACCATTATATGGCTTTACATCCAGGATATCATTTGCCAGAAGCAGCACTCTGGTGGCTTCTGTATCAAGGACGGTCCATTCTACAGGCAGCCCGGCACATTTGCCCAATTTAATTATGTCACCTTTTTTGTAATTATGAAGCTGCTGCGATTTTTCTTTTTTTCTACTGCTGTATCTACAACATGTGAAGACAAAACCATTTCTTTCATTGCACACAACGGACACTTAGATGATATAGATGTGAAATATATTATTCCACATTCCTGACACAGCTTTGAACTTTTCAGTGCATTATCTATATTGTAACTTTTTTTATCGCAATCACTAAGCACTGATATCGTAGCATACCGAACATATTCAGATTTTCCCGTTACAGACATTCCCATTATATGATTCATTATTTGATCCATTTCTACTCTCTCCCTGATATTGAACTTCAGCTATATTCTACAACGCGTTTCCATCCACCCACATGGCAGGTCTTAATAGTCCTCGAGAACTTCCAGTATAACAGCCACCTTTAACTATAACTCCATCTGCGGATACATAAGCCGCATAGATATCCTTCTCACCTGGCGTACGCAGCCACCACCATCCTGTACCTGTTTTCACATCTGCAAATGCGCCATTATTCTTTGCACTTTCAGTCACCTGGCATTTTCTAGCTTGATCACTGTTAAACATCATTTTTACTTCATCAATTGACAATAAGAACAACCGATCACTCGTATCCTTGCCGCCTGATACTCCTGTTAAAACGTTGTCATTAGTTTTAACACTCGTAGTTTGTATTAGTTTCTGTTCTTTTATGTCAAAACATTTACTAAAGAACTCATTATTTAGGTACTGCCGTATTGTACTTGTCTCCCATGTTACAGAACCACTCTTCGAATGATAAGCTTTCGCTTCAATACCATACTTAGACAACACAAGCAGTTCATTTCCTTTAACCTGTATAATCTGCCATTCAATTGGCATACCATCAAGACTTCCAATCTTTACGATATCTCCGTATCTATAGTTATGAGTAGACATCTTAAAGCTTTTTTCACTTATTTTTTTATTATCATTTACACTATCTTTGTTTGTTTCTACTTTTATTACACCATTATCAGCAACTATCGTACCTATCTTCAATGCTGCCAGCTTTTCATTTATCGCACATACCGGGCATTTTGACGCAATACTTTCACTATATTCCACACCGCAAATCTGACATATAACTTTACTTCTACTCACATTATCATTGCTATATTTTTCTTTCTCCTTCTCTGTCAGATGCGCCACTGTCGCATATCTAAGACATTCCGGCTCTTTCTCCGAAGCAACTGTAGTATTTACAGTATTTCTTGTCTGACTAGTTTGTTTCTCTGTCTCTCTTTTATTAATTTTGTTCTTATGCATTTTCTATCCCTCTTATCTGATTGAACACCATACACACTATATATTCTATTTTATAACCATTGCCTAAAACTGCATTTATGCTTAAAGTAATCATTCATTAAACTTTCATCCATAACGCAGGCCTAATACCGACAGATGAATCATTCACTTTAAATCCACCTGCATTAATCCAGCCTGTCCCATCGACACACGATGCGAGTTTGCTATCAAAGCCTGGGGATCGCAACCACCAACTGGCTGAATTAGTTTTATCATTGATAAAAAACTTTACAAAAGATTCATCCACCCGGGATTTTGCAAACTCTGTCGCTTCCGCCATTCTATTTTTTATATCATTCTCCAGATATTGTTCTGTTTCATCTATACTCAGGCAAAATATCCTGTCATACGTATCTTCTCCGCCATATGTTCTATTGTGTTTTCCATTATTTCTATTATCTACATTTACATTTTCTATCTGTTTGCGCTCAAGTGCTGAAAATACGTCTTCAATAAAACCATTATTTAAAAAATGTCTAAGTGAACTCGATTTCCATGTAACAGCTCTATGTACAGAATTATATGGAATCACATCTAAAACGTACTTTGACAAAAGCAGGACCTTATCCTTATCCGCCTTTAGAACAATCCATTCTACAGTTTTTCCTGCATATGTTCCAAATCTGACGATATCACCTTTCGTATAGCTACCTCGCTGCTCAGAATGATCTAATCCCTGCGTTTCAGTCTTTGTCATTTCTGTTAATCTTTGTGTCAATATTTTATTTGCCTTTTTCAGTTCGCACATTGGACATGTTGAATATTTATTTTTATCATACTCAATATCACAAATGGGACACGTGGCTTTTCTTTTTGAACCACTGCGTTTTTCGTACCTCCCTTTGTCTGTATCACGCAAACAGGAGATTGTCGGATAACTGACAATCTCTACAGAATTTTGATATTCTATTTCCTGTATATTACATCCACATTTGGGACACTTATAAGCTGACATAGCTTCTCTCCAATATTATTTTCATTATAATTCTAAATAAAAGCGCTTGCCATATACTAAAGCTTTATCCACAACGCAGGACGTATACCGGGTGTACTGTAGCCATTACATACTTTGGAACCACCTATATCTACCTCCCCGAGTCCATCAACATTCATTGCATAGTTTTCATAAAAACCAGGTGTACGAAGCCACCATTTGCCACAACCTGTTCTTCTATGAATGAAGCGGTTATCATTTTTTGTCTCCAATATAGCCCACTCTGCTGGGAACGCAATGCTTTCCCCTTTTAGAGGAAAATATTTGCTTACTTCGTTATAACTCAGGCAGAATACTTTATCATCCGTATCATTTCCACCACTTACATCTCTGATTGGATTTCCACAATTTTCTATTTTAACTCGTACTATATGTGATTTTTCATCATTTGAAAAAACTGTTTCCAAAAAATCGGTATTAAGATATCTTCGAAGTGAACAGCTTTTCCCAAGTAACCCCACTGTTGTTCAAATTATATGGTTTTATATCCAATATTTTTTTAGATATAAGCAAGACCTTGTTATTATCGACGTCTAGTACCATCCACTCAACTGGCCGACCTCCATATTTACCGATTCGGATTATATCTCCATTTTTATATTCAGCACGCATATTCGCAACGCTTGTAACTATATTTTGCTTTTCACAAATCAGCTCTCTCTCAAGCTCATTATATTTTTTTCTCAATTCACATAGCGGACATGCTTCATATTTTTTGCTGTCGTATGAGATTTTACATATTTTACATAATGTCCTTCTCTTTGCCGTCAGACTTTCCTCGTACCTTTTTTTATCAACTGCGCCCAGTACGGAAACCGTTGGATATATGAAAGTTTTATCTGAATCAGTTATTATCTCCATGCTCTATCTCCTCACACCATACATTTATCACTCCATACATGCTGTTATAAGTTTACTATATTTTCTTATATTTTTCATCACATATGACAAACAATTTCAAGTGATTTTAATATCAAAATACAATTTATATTATTTCAGTTAATTTCTGATTCAACATGTGCCCAACTATGCTTTCTTATCTATATTATAAACTCTACAACCTCATTACCTTTCCGTTTCTGCAGCCACCAATATATTCTTCAAATATGTCACTTCCCAATATATCCGGCTTACAAAGAACAACCTCGACGTCCGAATCGTTCAATAATTCATTAACCTCAAGCCGGTTCTCTCTCTGTATCACTATACTGTTGACACGTGGCAGATTCTCCTCTGTAATATAATACAATCTTTTTTCATCATCATTGATCTCTTCAAGCATCTTAAAACCTACAAAAAAAACGTGACTCATATTATGGTCATCAGATTTTTCACACACATCAATGTAGCAAGGCTGCGTCTCACCATTTAATATTTCAAATTTCTTTACACCCATGAGGCCAGGAGTTTCATAGACATATGCCACATGTATTTCATTGTAATCTGTTATTTCTTCCTTTAACTTTTCAATCGTCTGGTATATCAGATAGTTGATTCTGCTCTCTGTCCCACATCCTGGTTTTTGATTTATGCAAATTACAGTATAGAGATTTCTTTTCTCCAACTGAAATTCCTGTGAAAAATCACTTAGTGCCATATGTAATCCCTCTCTTCTTCAAAGTTATTCGTCTTTTATTTATCTGATCATATTTTTTAGCTGATTTTGCTTTATACTATCCTGGTTTTATTCCGTTTTCTGTTTTGCTATATTATGCACTTTGAATAATTTTTTTTGCCAGCATTTCTGCCATAATCAGTGTTTCTTCCTCGTCCTTGTCCAAAATATCCTGAATATCATAGTATGAGCACGTATTCACATTATTTTCTGTAAGAGAATATTCTGAATTCACAATCCGAAGCTGTGGCATATAATCTCCGCCATTCGAGATGATAAATGCCTGCTGTAATCCATGGTTTGTGTAATCACCGTACACACCTGGTTCATTTTGTGTAAAATCCTGAAACGCCTTTCCTACAGCAGCCGCCGAGTCTGTTAAAATTATAAGCTGCTGAGAACCTGACACATTTTTATCCTGCTTACACACAGAGTCCATGTACTGGTTTATAGTCTTCAGCTGAAGATTTAACGCAGAATTAAGCTCTTCATGTCCGTCATCACTTCCGCCATAAAATGAGATATCTGCAAGGCTTCTGAGTACCTCATCCTCATCTTTCGAAATTGATCTTTTGCCGGAAAATCTCATATTTTCTGGTTTATCATGCAACAGAACAACACTGTAACTGATATCTATATCACATTTATCTTTCTTTAACGTTTTCAGATTGATGAGCAAATGTTCTATCAGATAATAAATCTGTCCATACACAACTGAAAAAGATAGTGTTGCATCCAGTACCACTCCAAGAACCAAAGCTTTTGTTTTATTTTCACCCGATATAACCTTTGTATGTATTATTTTATTATCACCCATTCCAGTCACCTTCCTGCACTCTCCATATAATCATTTTTCAGTAAATTCAATATTTTTTGATACCTAATCACATTCATTGTTTTCTTCTCAATTTATACTATCTGATCGTAAACTCAAATGCTGCGCCGTCACACACGACCTTATCTCCGTCTTTTATCTCCATTTTCAAACTTTTATGGCTGTCACTGCCTTTTTCGCTATCAGCTCCGATTTCCTGTCTGCTGCATATATCAATATCTCGTCCCGGCAGCGGTATTACTGTGATTTTATTTTTATAATTACATACTGAAAACATAATTTTTCCATCCCAGATTATATCCCGCACAGAAGCTTCATAAAGCGGGCTTCCTGTTTTTTCGCCATCTGGATTCTTGCATACAACCATAATGTGTTTTCTTTCTTTTACTGACTTTTCTTCGTGAATCAGTCTTGATTTTCTTAACTCAAGCTTTGTTTCCAGTAGATCCCATGAGCCATTGCACTGATCAAGCAGAAAACTCTGCATATCCGAGATTATGTCTGACACTTTTGTATAGCACTTATTTGTTTCCGGATTGCAGCACATCTTTGCCAGAATATCTCGCAGTGGCGCATATCTTTTCCCAAGATACTTCTTTTTGAACCTGTCCTTATTTGCCTTAATTCCATAGCCGATCTCTTTATCCATGCAATATATCGTTGAAGAAAGTAAATTCTCATGCTTTGTTTTTAACTGTTCATCGGTAAAATACTCCCGTCCATTTAACCAGAAGAAAAACAATCTTCCAGCAGAATACACATCCGTGGAAATATCCCACTCTGTTATTTTCTTATCTGTGAATATTGCAGGCGACGTATAGCCATTGCTAAAACCTATGTCCCACCCTGCGACATTCATCGTTTTTTTACTGCCTGCAATATGTGAAAAATCAAAGTCCACAATGACAACATCGGAATTTCTATCTGAGATCATAACATTTTCCGGCTTGATATCCCTGTGCAGATAAGCCTGCCTGGAATATTCCGTATAATATTTCATTCCATATAAAAACTGCATCATCTGGCGATAAACAAGCCACTCTGCCTGTTCTTCTGTGATCTCATCAAATGCGATCTTTTTTTCCAAATCAAAGCGAAAGTCCTTCAATGTCTTTCCTTTAACAAATTCAAGTTCCACCCCATATATCTTTTCACCGCTTGGAGTTATCCCCGTAAAATTGCCATATACATGCTCTATATACGGATGATAAAAACAGAAAGCCCCTTCTCTCTGCAGATTGTTCAGCTTATACGAGTCATCCGTAATCTCCACGAATTTAAGAAGACAGTCCCTGTTTGTCCTGGTTTCTACCGCCCGTACTACATAATATTTGTCATTGTATCTTGCAGGAGTGGCAAGAACATACAGCTGTTTACCATTATCGTCTGTGATGTAATCTCCTGTTTCAAAAAATAAAGTATTCATAATCCCCTCCACCTACTATTCGGCTATACACAAAAAAGCTGTCTGGTCATCATCCTTGTCCATCCTTGCCAGTGAAAAAATCTGATTGAGCAGAAATCCCTCTTCCTGTGTGCTGCATTCATTCATTATCCTTCCAAGTATTTTCTCATTCATATGCCCAAAACATCCATCTGAACCTGTAAGGATTGCATCTCCACTTTTTAGATTTCCAATTGAACTAACATATATGTCATCTTCCAGTATTTTATCATATTGTCCCAGGCTACAGTATAATATATGATCATTTCTATAGTATTCTGGAGAATAACGTTCATACGCACCTGCAGCAACTGCCTGCTCTGCAACAGTCTGGAGTTTCGACATCAGCTTCATCTTTTTGGCGTTTTTTCTGTATAGGTATATTGGAGAATCTCCAACATTTGCAATCACAGCGCAGTCATCAATCAGACAAACCGCACTGATCGTAGAACCAGTAGCTTCGAATTCATCCGCTCCATCACACACTTTTCTGTTTGCAGCCTGAATTGCTTTTACCATTATTTTTTCTATATCACCAATACTGTATTTCAGTGAAAATTCATCCATATCCGAGCTCATATACTGCTCCATAACATCCACGTAAAAAGTATTCATAAAACCTTTTACTGCATTTTCAGAGGCTCGTCTGCCCTCGCTAAGCCCTCCCATTCCATCCGCAACAACGATCAGCTGTATTTTTTTATCTTTCATAAAGGAAAACTGTGAATACATGAAACTATCTTCATTTTCACGATGATTTTTTTCAGCAGCTTTCTCTGTTTCTGAATATATTCTATAATCCATAAACGCTCCTATCTTACATATTTCTATGATATTTTATTCTTCAAATTCCGTAAACAGGTAATTATATATATCTGCAACTATAGGTATCATATCACTGCCTTCCTTACCGCTTACCTTGCACTGATTTGCAACCACAACATATCTTGGATCATCATATGGTGCAAAGCTTATATACCATGCATTCATAGTATTATCAGCATCTCCCGTTTCAGCAGTTCCTGTTTTTCCAGCCACACCGTATTCATCAAACACTTCTTTTTCATATTCCAGGCCATGAAGAGAGCAGCACTCCTGCGCAGTGGATCTCATATAATCTGCAAGTATTCTTGAAGCCTTCTTACTCGTGGCACGTCCCATTTTCTCTGGTTCTCCACTGTATACTGTCTTTCCGTCTGCATCTATAAGTGAATCAACCATGTAAGGCTTCATCATTTTTCCATCGTTTGCAACTGCCTGGGCTATCATTGCAGCCTGAACAGTTGTTATCTCTGTCTCCCCCTGTCCAAATCCTGTCTGTGCAAATATGTCTTCAGCAACATCTGTATTCCAGTTATATCTGACCTCACCAAAATCAAGAAGGAAGCCATCACCATCATTTGTAAGCATGAATTTTTCAGCTGTTTCATTAAGCCGGGTTTCTCCAAGAGCCAAGGCAGCCTGTGCAAAATAAACATTTGAAGATATATTTAATGCCGTTTCCAAATCTATTTCATCACCATTTTCAACATCCAAAGTACTTGTCCTGTAACTATAGGCGTCACAGATCCATCCACCATCCATCTGCAACGAAGTATTCTTCACTGTGAAATCTTCCATATCATGATCTATAAGAGCCGCTGCAACCAGCACCTTAAATATACTTCCCGGTGCCTGCGGATTCTTATATGTTACCGGGTATCCAGGCTCTAATCCAGTGTTCTTCTGATCCTCAACCATTTTCTGCTGGGCTTCTTCCAGATTGTTAAAGTCATATGTAGGGAAACATACATCTGCAAGAATTGCTCCGGTTTCCACATCCATAACGATTGCTGAACCTATATCAACTGTTGAGCTGATGTAGTTACTCATTGCCTCATACACATGGTTCTGTAACCCATCATCTATAGTTAGAACAGCACTCTCTCCTTTTCTTCCGTCCAGATTAACCGTATTGTATATCGAACCGTCCTCGTCAAAATAATTTTCATCAAGGAATGCCATAAGACGTGCATCATTTCTGCTTCCGACTACATCCTCAGCAGTTTCTGCCAGTGGATAAAATACATGTCTTCCTGTGTACCCAAGCAGTTGTGCATAAGCCATGCTGTTGCTGTATACCGTCTTGACTTCGTTCTTTTCATCGCCGTCTACATAATCGGTAACAGCAAGAGCGTTTCCATTTCTGTCATATATATCCCCTGGCAGAATCGATTCGTCATCCTTTTCCACTTTAGCATATACCTTAAGATTATCCGCACGCTTGTTTACCCCTTTTACTACGCCCGAGTTCATATACAGTGCGGCAATTTCTGCAATCAGCATAATTCCAAGTACCATACATACTGCGCTTATTCTTTTGTTGCTCTCATGTTTATTCATCTGGCATCCACCTTTCTATTCCGTCATTTCTTTGCTCAATGTCTCTTCTGACTCCAATTCAATTTTTGTTGAAATAACAAGCAGTATTGCTACCAGGCACATGCTGGTTACAATTGCTGAAAATCCCTGTGAAAGGAAATAAAGCGGTATACCTGTTATTGGAAGCAAAGCCATGTTGTAACCTATGTGAATGATACTCTCTACCGCTATCAGACACGCTATTCCAACTGCCACGCCTTTACTATAGTTATTCTCGCACTTTTCTGCTATATACGTCGACCTCTTGACGAAAGTCAGGATAAAAATGATTAAAATAATTCCTATCGAAATTCCGCATGTCTCAATAATATTTGCAAATATAAAATCATTATTTGCTTCAGGAAGATCTATCCTGTGTCTTTCTGTTCCAATTCCGAACCATCCGCCTGTTGCAATAGACATAAGTCCTTTTGTACCCTGATATCCATAATCATTCATGTATAATTCAGGATGAAAAACAGCTCCAAACCGTCTAACTATCTTTGATACAACACCTGGCAGGGCAGCCTCATTTTGTACCATGATTGGGAACAGAATCTTTGCACTCACTAACCACACGATTACAAATCCGGCTGCAGATACTATCTTCAAAGCTGCGGTCCATCTGTTGTGCGGACCGAACAGGTGAAGCATGATAAGCCCTGTAATATAAACTATCATCAGTGTTCCGAGCTCACTGCACAAAACAAATACAATGCTTAGAATTGCTGTGTGCCCAAACAATATAATGCCTCTGTTAATCTCCCATTTTATTATTTTTATAGTATCGCTATCCTTACACAACAGCCCGGCAGCTACAAAAATATACATGATCTTTACAAACTCAAATGGCGTTGTGCCTGCAATTGAAATTGTTGCCCCCTGATCGCCTCTGTCGCCAACAAGCTGTCCTAAAAACAATACCGCAATTGATATGCCATACTGGAGAAACATCATTCCAATTACTACTTTATCTTCAGATATCCATTTTGATAATCTTGAATACAATGCAAATGCTATAACAGCCGATCCAAGTACCACTGACAGTTTAATCAGCGCTGATGTCACAGCTCCGTTTCCTCTATCCTGGATATTCTGAACCAGAAACCCAAGATTTAAAAGAACTATTACGATTATGAACAGCTTTTTATCTGCCTTTGCAAATGTTGAACCTATACATCCAACAACTGTAAATAACATCATAACCAGCGAAACTGGAATATAAGAAACGCCGCATCCTTTATAAAGTGCCACCAGCATCATCCCAAGCTCCACAGCCAGAACTACCACTATGCTTTTAAGGTCAATATGATCAAACAATCTCGAGCACATACTCTTCATTCTGTAGTCTGTAAATCTTTCATTGGCATTTCCGTCCATGCTCTCACCTCCAAATCTCTAGTCTGCTTTGTGCATACAATCATACACTCTAGTTGAATCAATTCTTTTTGTCGGTTCTGGAGCAGGCTTTGCCAAGGCCGCCTGCGTTTTGTCATTATTCTCGCCACTTCTGTTTTCTGCTCCGGCGCTCATCACAAGTCTCTCCGTTTTACTTGGCTTATGATTGTTTGTCGGGCATGTTACTATTATCTTGCTCTCTCCGACATAGAATACTTCCTTACCGTTAAGCTTCAGTCCCCGTCTGTATCCTATCGTTTCATAGTCATTTATATCCTGGTTAAACCACTGAACCGGATTGTATTTTGACATATTTACTAACTCATAATAACTTCCGCTGTCCTGAGCGATTTTTTTTACTACTGCATGAACCGGTTCTGCAAACTCATCATTTAAAACGATTTCATTTCCATTGCCACTTCCAATTCTTGCACTCCTTGTAACAACTTTTATCTGTCTATACTCCACCTCCCCTGGACACTTAACACATACAACCGGACCATTTGCAATCTTCACGTTCTGAAGATTCTTTATAGGTCCGCAAGAATTCAACGCTTTGTTTTTCTTATTCTTTACGTCCTTCCATACTCCACTTCCATGTGAAAGATACATCACCAAAAGTGCCACCAAAACAAAAAGTCCAAAACCAATTAAATAACCTAACATAAAAACCATCACCTTTCCTTCATTTGAATTTGTTTTTGTAATTGATGGTCTTATTATATGGTTATTTAATGGCCTGGACTACCAACCCAAGTTTGGGCATCGCTGCTACTCCTGATCTACATTTTCCTGATCACTTAACTCAACTATTGCCTCATATATGTTTTCCAGAGTTTCTCCAATATCTAAAGCCCTGGTTTTACTATTTAGCACATGATTAATTACATAATATTTTCCTTTTTCATTTTCATATATAGTTTCCTCGCCTACAAAAATCCCAAACAATGTCGAGAAAAAGCCATATATAAATTTATTCAGACTTGTGTCTGTTCCTATTATTATCTTTGTTTCAAGCAAATCTTTGTCCAGAAGTTTGCCCTCATATTTTTTATTGAGGAGCACGGAATAATACATCGCAACAAGAAAATGCATCAGCTGTATTTCATCTCGCGTTTTTACTCTGGTTATCTGTCTCTCATTCAGTTCCATATACGCCTCATACCCTTCGCAATCGGTCTGATATAATCTATCATCTAGATAAGCAGCGTCATTTTCCATGTCCATATATTCAGCCCACGCCCGATACCTCTCTGTTGCAGCAAACACTTCCCAGATATCTTCAAATTCTACATCCAAACTTCCTTCACCTGTCTTACATGAGTCTAATACTGTGCTGTAAAACATCTCGACAAGAGATGCCCCCTGATCATATATAGAAAATGATTCCAGAATCCGCCGAGCTGATACATATTCCGGCAATTCACCATGATCTTTCATATATCCACCTAAGATTAACATAATTATCAATTTGTCACTCAGGCCTTTTTCAGAAAAACTGCGGCTATTATCCGTAACTGCCATCAACCCGCCTTCCGTAAAATATTTTTCTGAACTTTCATATTCCGATAACTGTACCATGTGTGCAGATTCCAACATCAGTGAAACTTCTTCATAATTGAACCGCAGATGTATGCACAAATCAATCAGCCATTCTCTGGATATGAATGAACTTGAAAACATCCTTACATAACTATTCCGATAATTTGGCGCAAGATTAACTATCGCCCGCTCCAAAGATACATGTTTATAATACCTGTCTCGTTGTTCATATATATTTCTGAACCTTACACCTATTGTTCTATTCGACGATGCAAATGAATTTTTATGTACCACTGTTATCAAATTGATCAGTTCATCAACATTTTTTACCCTATTTAAGTCATCGCTGATTGAAACAGTATTTCTTTCCATAGCATAAACATTTTTTTCTTCTGTTGAAAGTTCAACCTTACTCAGCTTATTTTCAAGTTTTTTCTCTAGCTCTGGAACTTCTTTAAATTTTAAAATTCCTCGTGCGACCTGAATAAGCAGTGCATCATGCAAGTTTTTGCAATATAAATCCAGTCGGAGCATTTCAAGGAGTCTTTTTCTCGCATGCTGGTATCTGCGATTTCCAGACATGTTTTCGTCAGAGTCCACCTCTTCTTCCGCACTACACACCAAATGATCATACTCCCATAATGCAAGAGATAAAAAAGTCTCAACATCTCTTGGCATACTAGTTTTACCGGTCTCCCAGTTTCCAATCGTATTTCGGTGTACTGTTTTACATACACTTCCATTCTTTTTAAATACGTATATATGTTCACCGAACTCTTTCTGCTGCATCCCGTTTCTTAACTTTTTTATCCACTTTCCCGAATATTCGTCCTGCATATATTACAAAATCTCCTCTATATTTCTCCTATATCTCCTCTTATGCCCAATTTAATTCTTTTATCCTGCTTATAATACATGAAATAACAGGATCACCAACATTAACCGGCGTATAAGCTCCCAGCAAATGATCATTCTCCACCGCATCACATCCTGTAGAGCTGATACTGTGCCAGCTTATACCCTTTCCGTAATCTTTCTCCAACATATGAATGCTACTTCGCCCCAGCATTCCATAAGATTCCAGCATTTTCTCAGCCGCCTTACTTCTTTCGGCAATATCTCCTGCATCCACAACAGACGTTTTCTCACGGCTGTATAACAATTCATCATAGTCACCAGATAACTTGCCACGCAGCAGATCACTTTTTGATATTACGCCTAAAAAGCGCTTATTAGATAAATATTCCGGAGCTGCATATCTTCTATACATCGACACAACATGTTCATAAATCTTTAGTGTCGGGATAGAATTGCCTGATTTTTCTTCTGTATCTCTATCATACCCTGATTCAAGTATTTTTTTTGCATGAACAACCACATCTCTGTTTTCTTTCTGAAATTCTGCTTGCTCTGCCAAGGACATCACACTACATTTTTTGAACTGACTGTATCCCTTCATTCTTTTCAGGGATATATTTTCTATTCCCATATCACGAGGATCAAACAGGTACATATCAGCATAAAGATGATTTAGCAGCTGATTTCCATTAACACTAGTTACCGTATCCATCCGGTCAATAAAACTGACAGGATCATCATATACTCCTACTATCAATGTTTTACGATCAGCTTCTTTTCCATAATCTGCTCTGAGAAAAACCGGAACATTTTCACCACATGTTTCATTCACTGGACATTTTCCATTCTCAGTGCACATTTTTTCTGACTGTTCTGACACATATGCATAAATTGTATCTTTTTTATCTTTTTCAAAATGAGCCGGTCGTATCGACAATGATTCATTTTTCAGCAATACAGTCTGCGCCAGACTTTCCGCTTTATTGTTGAATAACGAATATAAGAAAGAAGTCTTTCCTGCACCATGTGATCCAATCAGTGATATGCCTATAAAGTCATCAGCCTCATTCCACCCTGCCGGCAGTCTGTTATGACAATATGGACAACATGGCAAAGCATAAAATACCGGATCTGCCGTTTCATTCAAAAACGTACATAATCCATTTTCCGAAGAAAACTGTAATCCTGTTTCTGAAATTTCGCATGTTTTTAATCCTTCTGAATCTGCTTTAGTATCTGTTTCATTCAGATCAAAACGCATGCTATATATTCTTTTCATTTTATCCTCAAAGCTGTCTGAACTATGTTTCAAAATTCCTTCAACTTCTTTTTGCTCTTCATTTTCCCCGTTCTGAACAAGCTCTTTTAACAGCTCCAGGCCATTTTTACCATTTTTTTGTTGACCTGCCAGCAAGACTACATGCTGCTCTCTGTCCACAAACTCAAGATTTTTCTGACGTGAAACATCATTTTCCAATATATATGATCTGATTTTATTTGATATGACAGTCTCGTTCTTTACACGGTTCCAATCCCAGCCATCTGCACATATTACCTCGTATGCAAGATTATTTGGATCTATCTTTTTTCCATCATACGGACAAAAATCTAATTTTCCCATAACTTATCTCCATATAATTTTCTCTGTACAATTTCTCTATATAAATTTCTTCATATAAATCTGCGAACCACTTATCTACTTTGAATATATACATCAGTCTTTCTCACGCATTTTAAATAGATATCTCTCTAATCTGTTTCCATACTGCTGTACGCTCTTATAAAGTTCCTTCATACTCTTCATATCAGATTTGATGCTCTTTCCGCCTGTTCTCATATTCTTCACACTAAAACAGTCTCTCTGCTTTTTTATTTCAGACATCTTAATATATACTTCTGCTATGTCTTTGCGCATTACATTTTTCCATACATTTCCTTTTTCTAAATCATCATTTTCTTTTTTTAATATTTCCTCAACGCAATAAGCGTAATTGCGTTTATATTTGTCATACTCTCTGTCAAAATCCTCTAACAGCTCACGGAAATGCTGCAAATTCTTCCTATCTTTGCGAGCCCTCATAAATCCCATTACACACAGTGCCGTAAGCAGCACCGCTATAACTGCTACTGGCCAGTCGAAGTTTCGCCCGTTTTGGGTAGCATTTGTTTCTTCATTTTCTGTCTTTTCACTGTTTTCTATCTTTTCTTTGTTTTCTGACTTTTTTTCATCTACTATACTTTCTTCGTCGTTTATTTTCTCCGTTTTTTCCAGGTTTTCAATTTCATCTGTATCTGTTTCTCCTGAAACATTGTCACCCTGTTTATCTGTATACCCGTCTTCTGTTGTGACAATATTTTCCTGAACGTCTGCATATACCTTATTCGGTGTTCCTGCAAGGAAAACAAACAATGCGATCAAAATACCTGCCTTAAAAATATAATTATGTTTCATATCAATACCCTCCTGCTTTTTAGCTGTCTTATCAGTTACTATCAGAATGGTATCATAATTATTTGACATATTATACAAACCCGGAATTGTGCAAAAAGAGATTAAAGATTACCTTTAACCTCTTTTTTATTTTTATATTATCCTATTGTCACACATAAACGCTATCTGTTTTCTTGCCTCTTCGCTCCCTTTATCAGCTGATCTTTGGAAATAGCGCTTTGCTTCCAGATTATTGCCCTGTACATAGTAGATACAACCTAAAAGATATGATGAAAATGCTGTATCAGTTTCAATCAGTTTCATTATACCTGGCTCATTTTTACAATCCAGCTGTCTTATATCCATGCTCTTTTCCGCGAGCATATTGATCGCGTTTTGTATGTTTTCGTCTATCTCTGCGGATTTTACTTTTTCCTCGCGAATTGTATATGTATCTTTATTGATTACACTTCTTATATTTCTCATCAGTTCCGAAAAATGATTTCTTTCATCCAGCTCGAAATTAATAGCCTGATAATCTGTTAGTTTTCTTGGAAGATCCTGTATAGACATTCCTTTATACATCGGAACAAGAAGCTTTTCAGTAAAATCACCCTTCATATATGCAAGGAATCTCTGCCATTCACTTTTTACCCAGGTGCTTCTGAAATACTCTGGTCTAGATCCCAATACGATCATAACTTTTGCAGAACTAATAGCATCAAATATAGCCGCCTCATATAATACACCGGCCCTGTTTCTCAGTGTTTTTTTTGAAAAGAATACATTATATCCTTCTCTTTTCAATGTATAATACAGCATTTCAGCGTCAAAGCTGTCCACCGTTACGCCTCTTCCATCAAGTTCTCTCTGCTTGTAACATATAAAAACATCGTATTTTTTTTCGCCATTATTTCTTAATTTTTTTATTTCTGCCTGTATCTGCGAAAACCGCTCCACATCACTTATCAGACGCCTGTATTTTCCCAGCCAGTGTACTGTCTTAAGCGTTAAGTAATCTTTATCCTCAAAAATGTTTGTATCCACTAGTTTGTGGCAGGTTAAAGCGCCATTTCCATTTTCATCCTCTACATATACTACCCCATATCTGCAACACAGTCTGCCCCATATTGCATCGTAGTTATCTGGAGTGATCTTCAATATTTCCTCATACAGTTCTAAAGCCGAGTTAAATTCATAACTATCACGATACTTAACTGCTGCTTTCAGCCATCTTTCTACGTCCTCACGCTGTCTTTCTGTGTCGTCACCAATTTCATTGACTGCACCACAGTATTCGCATCTGCATCTTCCATCATGCTGCGCTGCCAGATTAAGTGGTCCACCACAAAGTTTGCACTTATTATCTATAATACCTTTTTTTTCATTCATGAATACAATCCCAGCCTTCTATCAATCCTGTTGATCATCCAAAGGAGCTCGCCTTTGCATCATTCGTTTTGTCATAAGTTTTGCACACTGGAACAGTTGCTCTTCATCCTCGTTCCCCTTTATCATCTCTGAAATAAGGTTGTCAATCTTTTTATCAGCATTTCCTGTTCCTGCCGCATTAGTATCAATACAGTTTTCACATCTGCTGCATACATTTCTCGCAACAAAATCTGCCTCATTTCGGATATGAATATCGCATCCTTGTGTACAGGCACATTCAGCAAACGGCAATATATGTGCACCCTGCATTTTTTCTCTTACAAATTCGTCACTTATATCACTTGATATCTTATAATTCTGTCGTATGTCATCCATCTGTACCAATATGGGCTTTGGCAATCGCTCACAAGAAATGTAAAACTGTCCAACTTTCAGCTTTGAAATTCCGTTATAAACATTTTCTGATAAATTTAAATTGTTTTTCAAGAACATTCTCTCTTCGTACGATTCCAGATGCATGACTACTTTTATATTGGAATTATTGACAAAACTCTCTAATATAGCCAGTGACTGATCCGCAAATATCATTCCTGTTCCATATACTCTGTTTACCTTCACCATATCCAGCAAATAGTCTTCTAATATATCGACCGAACTCACCTCACCAAGACCCGTACGGGAATGTGTATGGGCTCCAAGCAGGACATGAGCCTCATCAACAAGTATGAGATTCTTAAGTCTGCTGTCTTTAACCTGTTTCTGGCGAATATATAGTTTGATCTGCAATAACAACATAGACATAAACAACGTCTTCTGTTCCTGGTTATCTATCGCATCCAGTTCAATCAAGGTACATCCAGTCAGCATTTTATCTAAATCCACCGTCTTGTCTGTATCAAACAAGTATGGATTATTATTGATAAGATTCTGTAATCTATATACTCCACCGCTGTTCAGATTCTGCTTGGATTCATAATCATACGAAGATCTCTTTATCTCTTCTTTAAACTCACAAATAAACTCATGAAGTCCAAAGTGCCTTACCCCAGCACAATCTCTGGTACTGTCATTACGCCACCCGTATTTTGCATAACAATTTCTGACCGATTCTGAAAATATAACATCAAGCGGTGTCGTCATAGAGAATGCAACCTGAAAAGAGGATAACAGACTCGGCAGAAACTGTTCAAGAGTGACTCCTTCCGGTGGCAGAAACGGATTAAACATAATTGGTGAAATTTTAGTATTTCCCGGCGTATAAATATTCATATCAGGAATAACATCAACCAATTCCCTGTATTCCGTCTTTGTTGGCTCTATTATAAGAAATGGTATCTTTTTCTTTTGGCATTCAATCAGTATATTGAATAATAGCGTCGTCTTTCCTGCCCCCGACATACCAGCTATTGTCATGTGTTTTGTTATCTGTGGCAATGGTATATATATCGACTGATTCTTCCTGTCTTCTGTTCCGATTTTTATACCTTCTCCATCGAGAAATTCCTCTGGTATCTTTATGTCATTTACTTTTCTTTGACCGTCTTCACTCTCCTGACTGTCTGCGCTAAATATACAATCCAGCATATCCGCAGTCATCAGATAATCCAGCCTGTTAAACCCCTGCGGGATAACTATATTAAAATTAGACCTGTAATGTGCAGCTGCCGTTGCATATCCCGGCAGCAGCTGTCCTCCATCCAGCAGATAATCTCTCTTATAAATCAGTTCATCAAGCACTCTCTGTATCCCATAACCTTTACTTCTGAAAACGTATGCGATCTTATCAACGGTCTCATCATCGCCCCAAAAACTAAGGCACGTAAAGAAAATATTCTTCATCGACATTGATTTATAAAGCTGATACATATTTATCGCGTATCCGATTTCATCTGAATTTGTGAATGTTTTCTGTATCCAGTCCAAAATCTCTTCAACTCTCTGATTTTCGATCTCTAGTATACGTGTAGTAGTAAATTGAATGCTAAGTCCTGCACTTTGCCTTGATTTTATAATTGACATTAAATATATAAAATCAACCGGCTCAACGCGGATATAGCCACCTGGAATATAACACAGCCTGAAATCTTTTGATTTGTCCCCAGGAACACACAGATACAGACTTCTTCTACTATTAAGTCTGTCTATCATTTTTTTTGTATCTTCAGGTTTCTTCAGTGAAATTTTATAGTTTTCGTATGTTAATCTATCAATCAACAGATTTACAAAGCTCTCAAAAGTATTTCTGAGTTCTTCCAGGTTGAAGCTATTCTCTCTAACCAGCAAACTACAGACTTCTTTACCATCGCTGTCCGTTTCAAATATCATTTCATACGAGCATCCCGATTTGCCAAATTCTTTAAGGAACTCTGACAGCTGTTCATTCGTCACAGCATCAACAGCTTCTGAAATATCCAGCACTGTAGCAAACAGCCAGCTTTTATCAGACTTTTTCTCACTATAAAATTCCACTTTCATTCATCAAACCCTCTCATCTAAATTTTTTAGTTCCACGATATCTGACCTTCGGCTTATTCAAAGTATCCCGTTCTTTGAAGGAATCAATTTTTTCTTTTTCGCTGTAACCGCAGACTTTCTGTATAGGTTTTCCTTCCACAAAACCATACTGATCTTTGGTCCGCAAAAACTCCAATGCATCATCAAACATCGAAAGTTCCGGATCGTCAAATGCATCAATTCCCGTCTGCTTTTTAAAACTTTCTTTAAAACTCTGTTCTAATTCCGCTAAATCCGATTCTTCAAAATACTTTAATAAACGTACTGTCTCGTTTCGTTCTCTTGCTATACACTGTCTCACTGCATGTTCGAAAGTCCTATCCTTCACTCCTTTTTTCTCTTCCATTTTCTGGGAAATGTACTGCAATACCTGTTTTTGGAACCGTCTTGCGTCAAGCTCAATCAACTGTGCTTCGTACAATGTGTGACTGATATCAAGTAGTGGCTCATCCTCATCATCGGATGGACTACAATACATTACAATATTCATCATGATTTTATTTCTTGTTTTTTCATCGACAATATTTTTTTCCGGATGATCAACAACATAATGCTGCCATGCATGCCTTCCCTCATGTGCTATTGTCCCAAGTGCCTTGGCAATGCTGAAATTAGAAATTGTACCGGCAACCATACCTTTACCTATAAGGAATCTTGGATTAATATTAATACTTTTTCCATCAAAATATCCCATAGTTCCCGGTGATTTTCTATATTCTTCTTCAGATATAACATTTATTTTAAGTGCATCTCTCTGCTCTGATTCAGCCATCACATTCTCAAACCTCTGCAATATTTCAAGGCGTTTGTCTGGCGGCAGATTATCCCATCCTGATACATCTATTTCCTGTATGAATGCATCTAATTTACTTCCATTCGTCATTTCCTAATATCATCCTTTTCAAATTGTAATATTGCGTCCATATAAATATCTATATCCTTTGTAAGTGCATTCATAAAGCACAGTGCCTGAAATTCAGAGCATGACAGTTCATCTGCTACATCTGAAACAGTAGACTCATTTAATACGAATTTTGATACATCCATGCCCTCTGCCCAGTCGATTATTGTATCTCTGATTTCTGGATTATAACAAGTTAATATATTTGCTGTTGTAATTGCTGAATCCAAAATACTGTATTTTTCATCCAGAATCAGCTTATTCTGGATTTTGCTAAAAACCTCATCATTCACGTTTTGTAAACCCTCCTGTTACACATTTTACAAATTATTTTGAACCACATCTTGGACAGCAAAAGCTTCCAACAGGAATTAAAGCACCACATTTGCTGCACCAAGAAGCTCCCGGCTGGCTTCCCTGATAAGCAGATGACGAACTACTCATTCCATCTGTTGTCTGTCCATCATAAGGAGATACTCTGCTGCCATTATCGCTTCCATAACTTGGAGATGTGTAGCTGCCACTGTTTCCTAAGCCGCCATAATTAGTGTACGGTGAGCCGCCATTATTTCTCGGAGCTCCATAGCCTCTATCTCCATCCTCTCTACTGTCTTTTTTGCGGGAAGATTCCTTAATAGACTTTATATTCTTCTTCATCTTCCTCATCATTTCTTCCATCTCTGCAATTCTTGCCTGCATATCATCGCAGAACTTTTTGCTGTTCTCATCAGCCATTGCAGAATGCTGTATAACCGACTGTGCAACGTTTGACTGTGCTTCTGCTGCAGCTTTCGCCATCTGGACATTTGCGCTTGCATGAATAGCTTCTTTTTCGTTTATAAACGAATACTTCTTTACCGCAGCATCAATTGCCAGAACCTGGCTCAACAGTTCATCCAGCCTGTCCATATATTTGTTTTCAAGGTCTATATCTGCCTGATGCTTTTTCTCCTCCAACGAGGCAACCATGTTGTCATGCGATGCCTTATACATGTTTTCAGACTTTTTAATCTCAACATCAGCTGATGCATATATAGAAGCCTTTTGTACATCATTATCATTCAGATGTGAATTGTATTTTAACTTCTCTCTCAGTTCCTCTATCTGCTTATCCTTTGTTTTAAGCTCATATTCCATATCCGATCTGTGTCTGTCACGCTCATATTCCATTTCGGATTTGTATTTATCCCGCTCATACTCCATCTTCAGGATAGTCATCCTGTATTCATTATCCCGCTCCTCTACCTGCATTGCGCGGATAAAGTCTGCATTTTTTCTTTTTTCCATTCTGGCATCTGCTCTGCTTTGAAGTTCTTCCATCAGATCATTCTCTTCTTTTGTGAGAATATTTTTTAAATGAGCTGCATTATATTCAAGGTTTGCTGTAGCATTTCCCTTATTAATCATATGTCTCAGCTCATCCTCCGCATCCAGATTTTTCAGCATACGATTATATGCTGCCTTCTTTTCAGCCAGTTCCAGATCGCTCTCTGAAATTTTGCGCATAATGCTATTTATAACCCGCTCGTTTTCTGTAGCTGCCTGCTCCAGCTCATGTTCAAGCGCCGACTGCTCACGGGTGAACTTCTTTTGCGTATTCCACTTCATTTCTTCCATCTGAATGGCACTGCTAAGCTGGTCGTGCTGATTTCTGTTGTCTGCCTCCCATTTTGTCCGGAGTTCCTTTGCACGATTTTCAATTTCCTGCTGATTAAGATAATGTAATTCCTGTTTTTCCTCTTTGTTCTGACGGATATTCTGAACGTTCGCATCATGAACCGCTGATGATATCTCTGACTGATATCCATAATCCTGCATCTTTGAATTATGTGCTGCACCTGCAAGTTCAGACTGATACTGATATCCCTTCAGTTTCTGGCTATGCTGCCACTCATTTTTCGACTCAGCATCCTCTCTTGCCCAGGATTCATACTTAAGTTTCTGCTGTCTTTCAATATCATCCTTCGCATTGACAACATTGTTCTGTATGTACATATTGTCAATGGTATTCTGCGCTCTACCATGATTATTTCTGGTTATGGCAGCTTCGGTGTTTACCGCCTGGGTATCAAGATCTATTTTCGTCTTGTTTTCAATCGCAGATTTGTCCACCTTCATCTGCTGATCAAATGAGTACAAATCTTTATTTATATTCTCAACGGACTTGTGTTCTTGAGCACGTCCCAGCGTCATGAGTGCTGGTGACTCCATGCGCTCTTTCTCATGCATAGTGAACATTTCTACCGCAAGTCCATATCTCTCAAAGAATATCGAAAGTGCCTTTTCTGCATTATTTCTCATATACTGGTGATATACAGTCAGATCTCTGATGTCTGCATCAACATCATTTATCATCTGCTGAAGAATATCCCCAAGCACTTCCCCTGCTGCCTGCTTTACAAGATCAGTAGCATATTTCTTTATCGCCTGCTCGTCAGCACCCTTTTTAATCCAATACTGAACCTCGGAAATCTGGCTAAAGAGCTCCTTGTTGTTGATTCTGAACTTAATTGTTCCGCCATACTTAACATCTGCAGACAAGGTAATATCATTCTTCATATGAATTGGAACAATCGGAGACTCCCAGTCAAATAAAGTTTCTATATGCCTGTCTATCATTTCGGCTGTTTCAACATGTGCCTTGTTCTGCTCTTTTTCCTTTATGCGTTCTTCATCTTCCTCAAAGCTCACAAAATCCAAAGAGAACAGACTTATTTTCAAACCAATTTCATTAAGCAGTCTGTCTATTTCCGGCTGTGCCAGCCCCTTAAAATACGAACTATTCTGATCAAGTACCGTAAATGCAAAGCCATTAGTATATACTGCTGATTTCAGCACCTGTTCCACTACCTCTGCACAGATCGACTTAACCTTCTCATACAGTTTTGAATTGTTACCATCCTCTGCCTGCGTCACTATAAGCTTATCTGCTGAAGCATTTTCGTATCCTACAAATTCAACAAAACGCTTTGCATCACTAACTGAAACTGTAATTCCACCGCCAAAGCTGAGTGAACCAGCAAGTTCGCCGTTTGGATATGAAACCGGCTGCTTTATAACTACCCATTTCATCTGCTTGTCTATATTTTTACGGACATAAAATATCTGTACAGAAACCTGAGCGTTCTTCTCAAGCGTTGCATACTCAAGCTGTTCTGTAATAGTTCTTATAGTATCCGATAATAAATATTTACCCGTTCCAGCTGGCGATGAACATATTCCGTCGCGCAGTATCAACGCACTGTACCCTTCCGGAACAACAACATGACTGGCAAATGGGAAATATGTCATAGGATGTTTCCATATGACATCTGTGTTATTATCCGGAACTGTTATAACTGTTGCAGTTCCGCTTTCAGATGCATTCTTGACACCCTTTAATTTTTCAACATTAAACGTGAAATTACAAATAGGGCACGTATGGGTAATCTCATTGTATTTCACTCTCTGATTCATATGACATGAAGGACATGTAAGCTCTATATCAGAAACATTGTGCTGTGAAAGTGAATATCCACACGCCGGACAGTTCTGATCAGAGCCCACTCTCGTGTCATGTATTACAGTATTTCCGCAATGTCTGCATACCACAGTTTCATACGAATCATTCTTTGGATTTATTTTTTTTGAACAGCTGGGACATGTAAATTCCTGTTTTAAAAATCCATATTTTCCTTTTACTATTGTACCGCAGTCTGGGCACTTCATTATGACTTCTTTACTCATCATACCCCTCCATAAATCTCATCTGTTTCTAATTTTCTTAAAGTATCTGCAAAGACATCCTTCTCATGTCTTATCTGATCATTCGTTTGTTTTCTCACAGTTTCAAGAGCTGTTCTGAGAGTTCTTACCATCTCATAGCCATTATTGTTGTCATTGTTTTCATATATTTTTTGCAGATTTGAATCCTTTACCAATTCAAGTAATGGTTTTATCTGATCCGCCAGCTGCAACTGTTTCTTTTCAAGATTTTCATGCTGAATCTGAGAATTTCTGATCACACGCTCCAGATCTGCTTTCAGAATATAAAATTCTATCCTGGCATTCTCCATTCGCTTTTTCTGATTATCTATATCCTGACACTTATCTTCCTGCTCCTTCTTTATTTCAGCATACCGGCTCTTATACAGCTCACGCATCTCGCTGCTATTAGATATCTTAGCCTTTTCTTCCTCGCATTGTTTTTTTAAGATATCTATTTCGTTAGAGAGCTTTCTGGATTCCGTTTCATATTTTTCAGCATTGTTTTTTGCTTCGGCATGATCCTTTAAAATCCTGTCATATTCCGCTTGGGCTCTGTCCTGTTCCACCTCCCAGTAATTCTGGTCGGCCAGTACTTTTCGAACAGCATCATCCAGACTCATCTTTTTGTCTTTTATAATTTCTATCTGCTTTATTGCATCATCTTTCTGTAGTTCAAGAGCTTCTATGTCTTTTCCTATCTGTTCTTTCTCTACCCTCAGATTATTCGACTCTTCCTGTAATCTCGTCTTCGTATTCTCTGCCTCGAATATCTTCTGTCTGTAATTATCACGCTCTAACTGGGCACTCTCCACAGCCTTTTCCTTGTCTTCAATTTCCTGCTGTACTTCACGGTTTTTCATAACAGCCTCATCATATGCACTGCATAGATCCGAAAACTCCTGATTCAGTTTGCCACGTGTTTCTTCGCACGTCTTTATCTGATCTTCAACATTTGGTATCTGAATCGAAGTGTAGTTATCTATCTCCTGCTGCATCGTATCGACTCTGGCAAGCATATCCTCGTACTTTGATTTCATTTCCTCTAACTGCTTACTTTGAAACTCTATAGAGTGCAGCTCTTCTTTTTTCTTTTCCAGATCATTTTTTCTACTTTCCAATTCTTGCTGTTTCTCTTCAGCTTCCTTTATCTGTTTATCCAGAATAACTGCCTGTGCCTCAACTTCGCTCAAGGCATCTATTGCCTTTCGTTCAATAACAGTCATGCTGTTCTCGCTAAACAAATCCTTATTGTTGTTATAAATACGCCCCATTGAGATAGACATTTTGCACAGGTTCCTGATAAACCTGTTATCATCCTCTACTCTGATATCCTCAACTTTACTTACACCCTGAATATTTGCGTTCTTGAAACTTCTACCTGCAGCATTAAACATATCAACAACCAGGCCCAGCAGATCCTCCATTGTAAATTCATTTTCACTTTTTCCCTGATTTGCCTCTACAGCCTGTATAACTGTACCAAAATTCATATTTTAATCTCCTGTATTTTGAACTCCAGCCATATAGAATTTGTCTTTGCCAAATGGTTGGAGCAGCGTATCATGTTTTCATAAATAACTTGACACGTTCTATCATCCAGTTCTTATTTTTCAACTCTACTCTATCCTGTGCTGCATAATTTTATGCATATACTCCGGATCCTGGAAAATCTGGAATAGATCATTTTGATCACTCACTTTTAATTTAAATAGAGTTGACTTGCCATCTTCTACCAGTCTTTTGTATAATAATCTTGAAACCACATCTATCGCACTGTTATCGTATGTTTCCGAAGAACTCAGCAATGCACGCTGTATCATCCGGTTTATCTGTTCTACGCTAAATGCCTGCCACGTCTCACAGTCCACATTGACCGTCTGTAGTTTCAGTAATAGAGATTCAAAATTACCGCTGATATTTATCCTCTTTACAATGTCTGTCGAAAGAACAATCTCCGGAAAGAAAGGCAGTGTTCCTGTATAATTTTCATCAACTACAATAAGGAAGATTACTCTGGAATTGTTTGCCTTATTCTTTTGAAGTATTCTATTTATCTTTACATTATCCTCCAATGATATGATATCGCTGTAACTTCTAATATAAAATACAAATGCACATGACTCTGCTATCGAAGTAAGTGATGCCATATTCTCCAGAAACACCTTCTTGGGATGTTCGTATACATACATTGATCTTTGCGAATTTGTCCGCATTCTCTCCTTTTTGTATGCTGGCACATCTGCAGTTTTTTTAAATAAACTCTTTTTGGTCTTTTCACAATACCGCCTGAGTTCATAATAATTCTCGCAGTTTAAGCGTACCATTTCATTATTAGTCTTAGGCTTATTAAAATAATAAATGTTCTGGAAGTTTTCATTTTGCAGTTTTAAATGAACGTATTGCTCAAAATCAAGTTTTAGCAAATGATTTGAGAAATATATATCTTCCGTATCGGCAAAAACAAAGCGAATATCTACACTCCCCATTATTCATTCTAACCTTTCAAATTGATTTCTTCTGAATCTGAATATGTCTGTTCATTTCCAACTCGGATCGCTATTCTAAGTCCTGGCTTTAAAACGCATCCCACTCTCCAGAGTCCTGATGTTCCTGGTGCAACAACTTTTGCCACTTCTTCATGGCTGTAACCATTCGCATATTTTATAACAACATTAAGTGTTAATTCCTCACCTGCTGTCTGTCTGGCATATTCAGTATTTCCCCAGACAACATGTCCAAAATCAAGTTCGCCCATATTCTGAACAATAGGAATGTCCTGTCTTGACCTCTCAACAAGTTCACCATCGACATCTTTCCAATAATAACTTCTCAGTTCTGCAGATACACTGCTCAGCATTATACGGCGCTTATTGCTTGCCATTGCAGTAAATTTCTTCTGCAGTTCATCAGTCATGTCACCTACTACTGCAACAACCTTTTCACCACATACCGGGCACACAGTCATCTGATTGAGTTCATTTCCACACACTAAACATTTCATATTATCCTTATCCTCCTCTTTTATCTCGTTATCTTCTCAAAGACATCTTCAAACTTGCCTATCTCTTCAACAGTATCACATTCAGCAAATTCTCCCTGTATACAATCATACTCGCGTATATGAATCTTCAAAATATCAGATTCACCAAATGACACGCCAAAACAGCATGTCTTTAAATCGTTCTTTACAAGGTTTGCCAGTTTCTCTTTAAACTTCTTTTTTGCTTTAAAACGGATTGCCTCTCCATTGCCCCTTCCATAATCAATAACAAACTCTTCAGCCCAGTTGCTTGCCAGACACAGCACTTTATTATCACCATTGTCATCTGTTATGTAATATGGCTGATTCATCTCTATCTCCTCAAGATAATGAATCATATACTCTGTTTTCAGCTGACCATTGATCGTCGACCTGATGCCTATAGAATACGGAGCAGTCTTACACGTTTCAAATACTCCCGATGCGATCAGTGCTGCGCCATAGGATATCGCGCGCTCTCTATCCTGTTCGTTATGTATGATACCTTTTTCCCTGTCATCACTGTCTGAAAAGCCAAATTTCTCATGCATCTGCTCACGCACAAGATAAAAGTTTCCAAAACCACCGACTAAGGCTATTTTCAAATTGCCATCTTTTATCTTGGACACGTCAATACCATGGTCTTTCTTTGCCCACTGTATCATTTCATCCATTTTCTCATCAAAAACAGGTCGTATCACATTGTTATATGTTCTTACCAGATCAGCATAGCTTATCTCAAAATCTTCACCACCACATTGAACTGTTTCTTCAAGGACACAGTCCTCCAAGGAATCCAGATCATCTATACCCATCATCTCAAATGTATCTTCGATCTCTCCTGCTTTATGCCCCTGCTTTAAAATCTTCTCTAGCTCATTTACTCCGGCATAAAATGTGGAAGTACCTATAAGTTTTTCAGCCTCTTCTTCCGGAAGTTCCTTGCGTATTAAATCTGCGAGCAGTGTTTCCATATATACAATTCCGGCGTTGCCTATGTGCTTATCTGTATTCTCCCCAGCACCATTGCTTTCAAGCATCTTTATCTCATACGCAGAGTTCCTGCCTTTTCTTATCTCTGTAAGGCTCAGGTCAAGCGTTCCGCCGCCATAATCAATGATCAGTATCGCTCCATCAAACGGTTGTCCTGTGGCCTTCTGAAAATTATAAGCGAAGTAAGCACTTGCAAGTACCGGTTCACTTACTATTTTCACATTCTGGACTGTATCTATAGAATTACATATATCGCGGACCATCGCCCTGCCACTGAGCGTTTCAAAATTGTGAAACCAGACATCCGGAGCTCCCACAACAAGCTGCTCTACTGTATTCTCTCCAAAAGTTTTCTCGGCCTCAAAAACAACTTCATTCAAGAATGTCTCAGCTGCCCACTTTGGAGTGAATGTATCATCATACTGTCTGTATTCCACAAGCGATTTGTCCGGCTCCATCATCAGCATCTTAAAAGCCTTAAACGATCTAAAGCCCTTTTTTCCGGTTCTCGCCTTGGCCACAAATCCTGTTGATGTTTTGTTATTATTCGAATTTACTGCCACAACAGACGGGATGGCAACTCCATCACCAGTGTCATACGCTTCAAGTACCTCATGATCCGTTCTGTATCTTGAAACCGTTGTATATGTACTTCCAAAATCTATTCCTAAGTTCATTTCAAGTCCTCCAGCATGATTGTTAATAATTATAAAATCATTATAAAATTATACAATACATCCAGTTTTTTCTCCATATAATAATTAAATTTATTTAATTTTATATAGTTATACCCACGCCACATAATTTTTTAACCGATTTTTCTTTTCTTACTTTATCCTTCAATCAATATCCGCCCTGCAAACTTTTGCAATAGTTGGATATTCTAAGTATTGGCAAAGCATGTTTGTTGTTTTTTTTACTCTCTGATTCAATTATGCCAATATCAGATTTGCGTATTAGAGATACTGTCGGATATTCAAAAACCTGTACCACCGGTTTAACCAAATCTTGTTCTTTTCCATAACTTTCATCTTCTGCTGGAGCAAGGGATAACCCCATATACTGCAAAATCTGTTCCGCAGTAACCGAATCCGTTCCAAAATGATTCAGCATATCTTCATACAACTTTCTCACAGTTTCACTTAGAATATGTTTTTTGAACAACAACTGCTGTGTTAAATCGTCTATAAATCTATCTGAACACATAAGAGCATATTCCATATTAGATATATTCTGTGGAAGTATCATCGAACGTGAATTGGGAATCTTTCCATTAATATATTCGGCTATATCAAACCAATGTTCCCCATACTCATCATACGGTTGCCAATAACATATTGACGAATCAACCTTCAGTGGTGTATCCGGAAGTGTAAAAGTATTTATCGCTCCATTTCATGTATTTACACGGCTTATCTGTTCCATTTCTTCTCTCATATGGCGCATGTCGCGATGCAATTACATAGTTTCGTATATATACCCTGTTATCATAATACATCTGTAAAGCTATAGAGCCGCCGAGCATAAGCCCATAGATTCCATCAATTTCACTAAGTCCCTTTTCAATTAAATAATCTTCTATTCTTTTTGCTGTGTCATCAATAGATACAAAGTCATCACCTGTTATAGGATCATGTCCCGGAAGTGCCACTGCTATCACTCTGATTTTTGCATATTTGTACTGTTTATCTTAATTTCAGCAGTCCTATAAAACACACCACTCATATACACATATTCTGAACTTGACATATACTATTCTACTCTGATCCACATGGCAGGGCGTACAGTAATTACACTGAATATATTATCTGATCCGCCTTTGAAAATATATCCTTTTGAATCAACAACAACTGTGTTTATATTTTTACTTCCCGGCGTGCGGAGCCACCAATCGCTTGTTCCGAGTTTTTTATTTACACATGATTTTCTGATGTTATCTGATGCTACGCATTTACGTTCTTCATCACTGTTATACATCGCTTCCACTTCATTAAGTGACAACAGAAATATTTTATCTTTTGTTTCCCGCCCGCCTGGTGTGCCATATTTATAATTGTCTGGGTTATATATTTCTGTCTCAACAATCATTCGCTGTTCCTGCAGATCAAAGCACGCTGTTATAAAATCTGTATTAAGGTATCGCCTCATCTCACTCGTCTCCCAAGTAACTTGAGCCTTTTTTACAGAGTGATAAGTTTTAGCCTCCAATGCATATCTAGACAAAACCATTATCCTATCATCTTGTTTACCAATTACTATCCATTCAATCTGCCTGCCATTAAATTTCCCAAACCTTATCACGTCGCCCTTCTGATATGCTGATTCATAGTTTTTCTGTTCAGCTTCCTGTGCGTTGGCAATCAACACTTCTGCTTCGCCTTCTGTCATATCTTTTCTCGCAGCCCGCTGCTCGCTGTACTGAATCAGCGTATTTAACAGTCTACTTTCTGCCTCACTTTTTTCCGCCCTAACCTTGATGAATTGTTCTATATCTGCCTGACTGGCAACTGAAACAGTTGGATAATTTTTTATCTGATCCAAAACATCTGACAAATTCTCTTTGGAGACAGATTCTGCATTTTCTGCAAACATCTTCTTTATTTCATCCTGACCTATTCCACATCCAGGGCAGTTCAAAGCCTTGTCAGATATTTTTCGTCCACATTCCGGACATATAATAAGTGCCATATTGTATCCTCCCTCAATTAACTTTTTATCCACAAAGCCGGTCGCACTCCAATCTGATCACTATCTAATCTAATTCCTGCACCGCTTTTACTTCCATCATTTGTAACCAAAGCAGCAAACGTATTGTCGCAGCCAGGCGAGCGCAGCCACCAACCAAGGCATTTAATTCTAAGTCTACCAAGTTTTTCATCAACTCTTCTTGTTACAGCTGCTTTTATATAATCATTATCCTTCAAATATGTGTCAACTTCCTCTATGCTAAGACAAAACACCTTATCATTGGTTTCATTTCCACCTGATGTACTATATAACTTATTATTGTTATTCTTTACAATACTTGATTGTACCCTTCCTTTTTCTACGTCTGAAAAACAATTTTTGTAAAACTCCCCATTCAAATATTTTCTCAGTTCACAAGTTTCCCAAGTCATTGATATTCTATCAGAATTGTATGGCATAATGTCCAACACACTTTTCGACAATAACAGTGTCCTATCATTCTCTTTCGCCAATACTATCCAGTCTATTGATACACCTGCGCAAGTTCCAAATTCAATCGTGCTTCCTACTCCGATATTATTATTATTATTTTCAACAATATTATTTGTATTAAGATATTGCGTATATTTAACTAGCAAATTGTTTATTTTTTCTTCCAGCTGTAAATTTTTGTTTCTTAGTTCACATAAAGGACATGTCAAAGAAATTTTCTTATCATAACCCATTCCACAAGTAGGACATGTTGTTTTATTAACAACAATCTGTTTTGCATTATCATTTATAGTTTTTTTCTTATCCTCTCTCCATATAAACGAAATTGTTGGATAATTATAAATTTCTTTTCTTTTTTGCTCAGTAACAATCTCTGCTATTTCTTCTTTACCTAACCCACATCCCGGACATTTCAAAGCTCTAGACGATATTTCTTTTCCGCATTCTGGGCATTTAATTAATGACATATTCTCTTACTCCTCCCTACATCTCATTTCTCAACTGATGACATTATACCTATCACCGAATGTATATCAACAATACTTTATCCACATCGCAGGTCTGACAACTCCACGTTCACTGGTGACATTATTTCCTTGTATGATTATTTAGAAGCTAATAATCATTCGTTCCTTTCATTTTAATATCGTGGTTCAATACATTCAGATACTGTGGACTTTTGATTTTTCCCTGTAGCTCTGACTACTCGTAGGAGTGTATTGCCGCTACCTTTATCTGAATTGTTTATAGCTGGATGTTGCCGGAATAATCCGAGTACTTATTTCCATCAAGTCTACGATGATAATCGCTGGTGGATATCACGGTATCAGACTTTAGAAAGGGAGGTACAACCTCATGATTTATGTAGGCATTGACATTGCCAAACTCAATCACTTTGCCTCAGCCATATCTTCTGATGGCGAAGAACTAATCAAGCCGTTCAAATTTACAAATGACAATGATGGCTTCCAACTGCTGCTTTCCAAGCTAGATCCTCTAGACAAGGACAGCCTCATCATTGGTCTTGAATCAACGGCACACTACGGCGACAACCTTGTTCGATATCTTGTTGCTAAGAATTACAAAGTGTGTGTGTTGAACCCCATCAAGACTTCTGCTATGCGTAAGAACAACATTCGCAAAACGAAGACTGACAAAGTCGACACATACATCATTTGCAAAACTCTCATGATGCAGGAATCTCTCAGATTTGTGACCTTTTATGATCTTGATCTGATGGACTTAAAAGCCCTTGGACGATTCCGTCAGAAAACCATTAAGCAGCGAACCCGCCTAAAGATTCAGCTGACTTCTTACGTGGATGAGATATTCCCTGAATTGCAGTATTTCTTCAAATCAGGTCTGCATCAAAAATCTGTCTATGCGCTTCTCAAGGAAGCACCAACACCGAAAGCTATTGCTTCTATGCATATGACTCATCTGGCTCATCTTCTCATAGTGAACTCGCATGGACGCTTTGACAAAGAGATGGCACAGCAGTTAAGAATTCTCGCACAGAAGTCTGTCGGTGCCAGCGACAGTTCTCTATCTATCCAGGTAACTCACACCATACAACAAATAGAGTTACTCGATAGCCAATTAGAAAGAGTTGAAGCTGAAATGACGGAAATCATGAAATTCAATGATTCTGTCATTATGACCATTCCTGGTATCGGATATATCAATGGAGGAATGATACTTGGTGAAATCGGTGATATTCACCGTTTCTCCAGCTCCAACAAGCTGCTTGCATATGCCGTTTTGGATCCTTATGTCTATCAGTCTGGAAACTTTCAGGCTAAGAAGACCAAAATGTCAAAACGTGGATCCAAAGTCCTCAGATATGCACTTGTTAATGCAGCTCACAATGTTGTTAAAAATAATGCCACCTTCAAGGCTTACTACGAAGCCAAGATGGCTGAAGGCCGGACTCACTATAATGCCCTCGGGCACTGTGCCGGCAAGCTTGTCAGAGTCATCTGGAAGATGCTCACTGACGAAGTAGAATTTAACCTCGATTAAGAGATCTGGATACCCACATCATAGATTTGGTTAAAAGCACCCACCAGGGAGCCTTATTAAGGTTACCCATTTTTACCACGAAAAGGATTTACTAACTTCCAGCTAATTTAAGCTTGACTTTTCATAGCTGGTCTCCCACTCGATTACTATTTAACTTACAAATGTCAGATTAGTCTGTGGTCTCTACATAAGATATATCTACCCACAGTGCCGGCCGGATTGCACACATTTCTGTCACCCACAGCTCATCTGCCGCTATTTTGCCTGTATTTCCTACATATGAAGATTTAGAGCCCTGCTCTGCGCCCCTAAGCCACCAGCGTACTTTTTGACCATCTAATCCCCACGCAATCCTGTATTTATCTTTTTTGAAATACCCTTTTACTTCATCAGCAGACAAGCAAAACATGAAATCTTTAGAACATCTATATTCGGTGTTCTGTCCTCCATTATTTATAACATTGGTAAGCTTTACAAGTTTCTTCTCCGACTCATCAAATATCTCATCAAAAAACTTCTCATTCAGCCACATCCGCAACGTACTGTCTTCCCAAGCGACATCGATCAAATGCGCATTATAACGAACCATATCAAATGCCTTCTCAGATATAAGAAGGACTTTACCATTCATTCGATCTGTACAGATAATAAGCCAGTTTATCGGAAATCCCCTGTACCGGCCAAATGTAACCATGGTCTTTTTTACTTTATTTCCTGATGTGCCGCTGTTATTGTCCTTACTACTCAGTATTTCATTTATGTAATCTATGTACTGCCGTTCTTTCAGTTCCATAGAATACTCCATATCTTCTATCTTGCTTCTCAGTTCATGATTTTCTTTGTTGAATTTACACAGCGGACATTGCTGATACTTTTTTGTGCTGTATTGAATTGTGCAGACAGGACACCACTCAGCGTTATTGCGTTCAATCGTCTTTCTATACATCCTAATATATTTATCGTCCAGATTAGAAACCGATGGATATTTTAATATTACATCTTCAAAGTCATATGTTACATTTTTACCTGAAAAGTCTGTTTTTGCCATTCTGTTTTGTGCCTTTCTCTTTAGTATATCAGTATCTCAATCTGAACCAGTCAGACTTTATAATCCCTGTTTTCCTCTTGATCAGCCATTCTTATGCATTTCCCATATATATACTACTACATTTTGCCGATATTTTCATCATTACAACATGTTTTTTTGTCGAATATCACTTTAATTTGTAAGTTTTATATGGCATCAGAGAATTCTTTCCGGCCTGTATCACTTTTATCTGTCCGCATAAACTATACTGTCAAGAAACTTCGCAACCAGCTTATCACACTCATCCTTGCGTTCCGTTCCATATTCAAATTTCACCTCAAACACCAGATCCTTGTTTTCTCCCTGTATGGTAAACATGTCATAGTAAACTTTCCCCCATGCATCATACCCGGATACGACAACATAGTTCTCTCCCCTGTCGCTATATGTGACAGAATAATTCTCATAGCCCTCATACATAGGAATATTACTGTCAAGGAAATCATCTCCGTTGTCGTACGGGAGATAATACAGGGTTGTATCCCATACAGTTATCGTCATATCCAGCTTATCATTGTAGTACTTATACATATAACCGGATGTCGGTCTCTGATCTATCTGCTCAAAGCCTGCCGGAACGTAGAATATGTTACCTCTGACGCACTGAACCCGTTGTGACTGACTGTCATCAAACCACGGAGAAGAGTTGTCTGAAACGTCAGTTTCAATCGAAGCATCCGTTGTTTTCTCAGTTGCATTTTCTGTTGCTTCCTCAGTTGTTTTTTCTGTTGCTTTTTCTGTTGCTTGCTCGGTGCTGATTTCTTCCGTGCTTTCAGCAATGGTCACTTCTGTACTCTCAACCGATGTGGTGTCTGCATACGATGATGTTATCTCTTCTGAAGTATTTTCCGTATCATTCGTAACTTTCTCTGTATACACCTCAGAATTCGTACTGACCCCATCTTCTCCTGAAAACATGTGACTTGTCACCTGACACCCTGTGATCATAGACTGAATTGCCAGCACTCCACATACGCAGATTAACTGCCTTATCTTTTTGCTCTTTTTCATATAGTTTTAGTTCTTTCCTCTCATTAAATTCTGAACAGCAAATGTATTGACTAATAATTCTCCACCGCAGTGACAAAATCCTCGTCCTCGTACACATTCATTTGTTCAAGACTCGACATATCAACATCAACCTGACAATATGTCTCACCATCATAATTAATTTCTGTGAATCCAGCCGACATACCATAGCTTTCTATAATGCTTACTGCTTCGTCATAACTTCCAGCACCTTTTACTTCCGGCTTGCCATCACCTGCCAATTTATAGCCAAATTCCAACTCATTTATAGTTGAGATAACATTTACATCAAGCTTCTTTACATCAACCCATATCGCTCCCGGCGAACCACCTGATGACGACATACTGATGAAATATCCATCTTGGAAATATATATGAGAAAATTCGCCAGCCAAATTTCCTAACGCTACCATTCCATCTTTGGTATATGTATACGACTCTCCAGTATGTTTTCCAAAATCGCTAATAATAAGTTCTGGTATTCCATTACCATCTAAATCATATACATATACATATCCATACGCATGCCCATATTCCTGCAGAACACTATTAATTCGTTCTGTATATGCACTCTTCCATTCATTTTCGGTTATCTCAACTTGTCCAGTAGGATAATCCCCATGTCCTGATACACTCTTTGCTTTACCTGCATAATCTTCCGTCTGACTTCTATTGTTTTCTGTGCTCTTTTTTTCAACATATTCCTGAAACGATATCAACCCTGGAACTTCACACATACCGGATTTCCATGACTCAATATGCGCATAATAATCTTCCTGAGATACCCGATCTGCATCACTGTTAATTCTGGAATAATCCATATAGTAATACTCAAGCTCGCCTGTCCTGTCAGACAATTCTGTAAATGCACGCTCTGCCTCTTTCGCATCCCCATCAATTACATATGTGTTATCCACTTGCGATGCAGCGCCGTTCGAGCCAGAACTATAGAAATAATCCCCGCAGTAGTACAAGGAACACCGCTCCCAGCTGGCAAGTATCATTTTCGGCTCACCATCCACCAGCGTGAACACATCATAGACCGAAGATGATCCCAACTCGGCAAATATCATCTCGTATATACCATCTCCATCAAGATCTGTTATCATATATCCCGCATTAGAAAAGCCTTTGTCCATCAGGAAAATATTGTATCTTCCACATGTGTATTCTCCATATGGGTAATCATACATAAGATCTCCTTCAAAATGTCCATCATCTGCAAGACCTTCATCTCTCTTTGTCAGAAATGCATCTATCACTTTTGCATAAGCTTCTTCAGCATAGTCTTTTCCGGAATAATCAGTACTGTTATCAGATGTTGAATTTTTCTGTTCCGTGGATGGCTGTTCCGTTGTCGCCACAGTCGTTGCCTCTGTCGTATCAGCCTCAGTTGTAGATTTCTTCTTTTCCTGCTTCTTGACATCCGAAACATCATCAACTTTTTCACACAATCTCTTGGATTTATTTCCATTAAGAACAGGATATGCAAAGTACTTGTCATTTTCCGAGTCCATGATGTCATCGTTAGAACCATATTTTTCTTCTGCTTTGTCCAATGCACTCCCTATGGTCATTCCCTTTATTATCATGCTGTCAAAAACCGATTTCGTGATGTCCATGGCATATATTGCATTGACACTGTTCTTAAATCCAAGTACAGCATCTGCTCCAAGGTAATCTGTAAAAACATCCGAGTATGTGTTGTCCACATCCTTGATTCTGCAATCGCAGCCAAAGAATGTACAGGACTCTACCATCATCACTGTTCCTTTTAAAGCATTTTCCTTATAGTTATTCTTAAAAAATGATGGAAGTAGCAAATAATTTCTTGCGCCATCCGGGGTATGATTTATAACTATATCTTTTCTCTTCAAATCCCTCCAATACTTGAATATACTGCCCTCATCATACACAACTATTGCTGTCTTGTCATTATATTCGCATCCATGCATACCCAGTATATATGCAGACTTAGCCGAGAGATTCTTCATTGTGCTAACCGTCACATTATAATCTTCCTCATAAACAGCATCAGACTCATCCCAGTTTTTGTCTATATCCTCAAAATACCGTATCATATCAGCCTGCATCGAACACAACAGTTTAACTGACACCTTATCTTTGTCAAATATCCCGCCAAATCCCAGTTTACCATTCACACTGTCCACAGGGGAAACAATATCCCCTGAGATATCTATTTGGTCAGCTGTATCCGGATGGTCTTCTCCACCTGTTATACCAAATACAGAATCGTCATAATCTTTTAAAGATATTGCGCCAAGTACTCCACCCTTATATGTAAAACCATACATCTTCTCAGTCTCATCAAACCATATGTCCGATATCTGACCATCGTCCTGAAGATCATCCAGAACAGAATCCATCTTTTTCTTTCTCTCATCTACATCCATAGCAGTGAAATCCGAGTCCTCAAAAATAGATTCAATCTTTGTATCCGTCTTCTCATACGCCCGCTTATCGAGATACTTCTGCAAAAACATCATTCCAAAGAAGCCTCCCGCAAGCATAGCGGCAGCACCTACTATACACAATGGTATCAGAATTTTCTTTTTCATCCTCTGTCCTCCACATTCATTAAGTTAGTATTTACACCATCAACTCTGAAATCACAGACTATATTACCCTTCCTTTTACTATTCTATAACGTTTACTATTTACAGTTACATAACCTGTCTTGTTGGATTTTTTTCCTTTTTCAACATAATACCTGTTACCACTTGGTTGTCTGACTATTCCTTTATATTTTGACTGCCATTCACCTTTTTTGACATACCACCAATTTCCATCGGTATGTTTCACAAGCCCATTACTATATGTTCTTCTGCCTTTATTTACATAATAGCATTTACCGTTTATATGGCGCACCATGCCTTTATAATTAGACTGCCATCTTCCTTTTTTCACATAGCACCAAGTGCCATCAGTATGACGAACCAAGCCTGTGTATCCCTTCTGTATAACACCATTTTTATAATAGTAATATGCTCCATTCCTCTTCACAAGGCCATTGTATGCCGGTGTAGTTGCTTCCAATACATTGCTTTTATAACTTGTATGAATCGAAGCTCGGTTATTATATATGCACGCACCATAAGCTTTAACTACAAATTTATATGTTGTCTCTGGCTGCAATCCTGTCACTATACACGAAGTTGCCTTTCTTCCTACCACATCCTTTATCTCTGTCATTGTTTTATTTTCATCATCATAGAGATAAACATAATAACCCTCTATTCCATCAACAATATTCCATGAAATAGTTACACTGTTTGATGTGGTTTTCGCAAGAGATATGTCTGGGCTGTCAAGATATAAACCGTAATATCCCATTCCGTAAGTTCCTGTATTTGTCTGATTTACAGCTCTGACTTTGTAAACGTAAATATTGCCTGATACGCAGCTTGTGTCTCTATATGTATTTATATCTCCTCCAGATACGGTTGCTATCAATATAAACTTATTGTCACCGGCTTTTTTGCGTAGAATTCCATATTTTGTTGCACCAGATACTGTATTCCAAGATACTTTGAATCCACCTCTTATACGTGACATTCCTGTCATATCACACTTTCCTAGTGCTCCCGATGTTTTTCTTATTGTAAATTTCTGAGCATCAGTATCATTTCTCTCATATAACCATACATTTGTACCATCAGCTGAATGATTGCTCTCAACATCAAGCACCGCCGAGCCACAGGATGCATTTAAAAAATATGAACCTGCATTTCCTCTGACAAACCACTTCTGTGCAGTTGTATTATTTCTTGTGTATACCCCGACATTGGTTCCATTTGTCTGTCCCCAGTTGCAATCATCCAGAGCCTTTCCACTTGCCTTATTCACGATTTCATATGACCCATTTCCCTGTCTTATAAAATGCCACAGCTGATCAGATGTTCCGGACGAGCTTCTGATGACAACATTGTCGTTGTTGTCTGCAGTCAGAAGTTTATTGATTCCCGTATTGATGATATTTGCATCAAATTCAGCTCCCAGATCTACATGATCATATTCATATGTACACACTGTCTTTACGGATTCTTTCTGCCTATGTTCTTTGTCATTATACGGGACTGCATATATATCTATACGATAGTGCCCCGGTTCCGGGATCGTAAATCCGTAACTATTGGCGTTCACATCACCATTTGATCCTGTTGCGCCTCCAAAACATTCTTTTCCCGTATCTGTATTGTAAATTATCAACCAGTAATGAAGAAAATCACTCTGACTGCTTGTCTTTTGCCATGTAATATTGATCGTCTCTCCAACTGCATAACACTCCCTGTCAGTTGAAATGGTAGGAGTTGTCATCACACCCGTTGCAGAATTTGAATTTGAAATCTCATGGAGTTTAACCACATACACAGCTCCAGCTCCCATTCTCCAGGATGCAGAATTTCTAGTATTATTGGTATGTGCTGAAACCAGCGGCGTTCCATAGTCGTTTACAGCTGTGCATATGCCTGCATGATCTACATCGTTAGGATCCTTTCCAGCAACCTCGGTTCCCCATACATAAAATAATGGGTCGCCCTTCCTGACATCTGAAGGCGATGGGTTACGAACTATCAGGTTTCTATATTCAGCTTTTCCTCTAAACCACTCCAGAAGATAATCTGCTCTTACCCATGCACGTGAACCCACATACCATGTACCATCTGTCTGCAGTCCGCCCGCCACAAGACACTGTGACACAAAATTGGCACAATCATGTCCATAATAAGCCGGATAGTTTTTGTTATATGAATCTGTGCTATCTCCACCTGTAGAGTCCGTATATATATAGCCGTAGCTTGCCGCCACATTGCCATTGTATGTTCCCGCAGCTTCAGCAGTCTTTACACTGTTTGAACCATTGACACTGCCGAAAATGCAACACCAAACAATCAATGCAGCCGTTACTATACACATAACCTTTTTAGATAATTTTTGGTTGTTTTTTACTTCATTTTCTTTTCTCTGATAATGTTTTCTCCTATCCCTCATAACTCATACCTCCTCTTGCGTATATACACTGTCCTGTTTCATACATTTTACAGATCATTTTCTGTATTCACTGTATATATCAATATTCATTAACAAATATCGCACCTCATTGAGTATTATGGGACAATAATTACTCTGTAAATTCTCCCTTAATGACAAGTATCCCGCCGATTCCGGCGGGATACTTGCAATCTCTTATATTGCACCGATTCAATCATAAACATTCATTTATGAATAACCGTTTTCGTGCTATGTATTTTTCACTGTTCAAACACTAGTATCTGTAAATGCTCTTACCATTGCTTCCAACTGACTTATAAGTCTTTCCGCCAAGGTTCTTATACACAACTACCTTGTATGAATATGTATCCCACCAGCTATTTGCTCCTGTATCTGTGAAAGCTGTAGTTCTGGTGCTTCTGATTACCTTTATTGCCTTATAAGCTCCGCCGTTTACGCTTCTGTATACAATATATCCTGTGGCATTGCCAGCTTTTCTCTGCTTCCATGCGATCTTGATACCATTGCTCTTGCTCGCAATTCCTGTAATGGTTGTTCTCGCAGGGATGATGGTAAGTGTCTTTACTGCAGAACCCTTGTAATTGCCCTTGAATACAACCTTAACTTTGTAGATGCCTACATTTCTGCGTCCGCTCTGTGCATATACATCATAATCTCTGCCCTTGACAAGACGCTTTCCACTGTTGTTCTTCACTATGACAGATGGACTCTTCACCTTTCCGTCGTATTCATACTTTGACTTAGAGAGGGTGACGTTCTTTGAGCCGAGGGTTACTGGGCATACAACCTTGAAGGAGTAGGCGCCTGTATAATTGTAATATTTTGCAAATTCCATATAGTATATCCCAGCTTCAAGTTCATATACTAGCTTAGTACTGATATTTCCTGCATCATTTGAGTAAACTGTTTTATCAACTATCTTGTCGCCATTCTGATTATATATATTAAAATAAATAGTACTTATCTGACTGGAGGCAATCTTTACAGTCACATCTGAATCTTTTGTAACCCTGAATTTATAAAAATCACGATCATCATTTCTCGCAAACTGCCCTTTCATAAGCTGAGAAAATTTAATTGGAGTCGCATTTCCATAATAATCATTCGGTTCCCAATCATTTGCCCCTGCATCTTCAAAAGTAGCTTTCATTTTATAGCTTCCACTATTATGATAATTATAACGCCTATTTTCAACTTTTATATAATACGTTCCAGATAATAAATCTACACTTCCCCAATCTTTTGCAAACCCAAGTGTATCATTATAATCCATATGCCAATAGAACATTTCATCTCCATCAGAATTATACCATGTAACATAAAAATCAGTACCATACGATATAAAATCCAAATACACTCTCCCTGACTTTTTCAGCTTGATACTATACATATTATAATAGTCTGAGTCTAGTTCTTCTTTCACCACATGTCCAAAATTAAGGAAATCTCCCGTATCAGCTATCTCCGCGCTTCCCTCACTACTCTCCTGCACCTCAGCACTCTCCGCAGCCTGTGCGGACACAGCAGCTCCGCCTATGCACATCGCTGATACACAGAGTGCAAGGGCAAGCTTTTTACTAATTTTCTTTAATGCCTCTTTAATCATAAAACATTCCTCCTCTTTTAATATGTGTCGCCCCACTCGCACAGCGGGCGGGGCAGGTCTCCGGAGCGCATAAGAGTTACCACATTCGTGAATAAGCGCTCCGCCTCATAAAATTTATATGTTCACCGTATATATCGAGATCCGATCACAGATGTCGCACATACAGCAAATATTCTCTGTTAATATCCAATCATGACATTTGCAACCTTCTTTGCACCGGTTCCATTCTTACTTACAACAAATGCATACTGAGCGTCAGATATAAAAAATAAATATTCTCCACAGTCAATGACAGTATTGATTCCACCATGTTTTGCATATTTTGATGGTAAGGTAAATATCTTTCTACTGTCTGTTCCCTTATACTTCACAATCGATCTGCCCTTTACCATATAGATAAATCCATATTTGTTATGTGATATAGGCATCTTTTTAATTGCTGTAGGTGTAGTTCTTGTGTATGTATTTATACGCATTGTCCTTGTGGAAGGAGTTATACGTGAAAGCTTTCCACTTGTGGTCAGCGCAAATGTGGTTGATAAGCTGGAGCCACTGAAGATCACTCTGTTTTTTCCTGCCACAAGCTTTTCACAGCTTGTCTTGCCATTAAACTTCAGAACACATTTCTTATGTCCGCCGTTTGCGTCCATCCTGTATATTCCAATTGAGCGTTCACTCTTCATTCCATTTATGTTGCTTTTTTTGACACCTATGTAATAAATATACTTTCCTACAACCACAGGACTATAACCATATGCAAGTGCCTTGGCCTTCTTACCATCCTTTGACATTCTATAGATAAACCTGTCAATTCCGTCCGAGCCTATATATTTATTCACGGTACAGAATATATAATTCTTAGTTACTGTAAGATCAGCGCATCTAAGATCAGATATTTTTTTTTGCTTCTTTGTGGCTGTGTTGTACATATATAAACGGCCGCCCTGGTAATCCATTCCCACCGCATAGTACAGCATCTTTCCGCTCATCGCCGCATATGAAGGTACATATAGATATTCATATGATACCGGCTTTACTGTAACATTTGCTTCTGCTTTCTCAACATCCAGCACAAACACACCTGTAATCAGAATTATCACACTCATCACAAACGCAACCAATCTGTTTATTCTCTTCTTCATAATTTTGAATCCTCCTTAATTAAATCATTTATTCTAAGTTCACAATTCATTTCATGAACTGCAAACAATTGATCCCACTCACTACATTGCCTCCCCATATCTTCTTCCAATCTTCACCTTACTGCCATCTGCCATGGTGATGAGCTGGTGATTATAGCTCTGTACATAGTCTCTGTTCACTATCGCCGCAGCATGACACCTAATAAAGTTACCCGGAAGCTCCTGCATTATCTCGCTGAGAGGTCTGTATTCATAGAACACGCCATCTTCAAAATCATTCTTCTTCGTTGTGTAATACTTTGTCACACGATTTTCGATTCGTATATACATTATCTCACGGCAATCCAGAATATTGACATTCCTATCGTAACGTATTTTTATGAATCTCTTTCGCACATCATTGCCAAGTCTCTCAACAAGGGCATCAACGAACGTTATCAAGCGGCTCTCATGATATCCCTTGATCATGCAGTTTACATGATCAGCTTCATATATATCGATCTCATAGGGGATTTTATTTGTATAGAAAATGATATTGCAGGATGGAACACTTGCATTGATCCTCTTTGCAAGCATCACTCCATTTTTGTCATTCAGAAAGTTCAGCTCTGTTATAAATATGTCGCAATCAAACTTTTGATCGTCCAGATCCAACATTACTGAATCAAAATTATATGATGATAGAATCACTTTATTCTCACCAATCAGCTTATTTTTCATTTTGTCATTCAAAAGATATACCGTCTTTCCAGTCTCAACAGAATTTACATCGCACACGCCTATCTTTATCATTTGAATTCTCTCCCCTCTCATTATGCGTCGTATTCGTCAGAACACAACATAATATATTAAGTTCTCCGCCTCATTACGTTCTGAATTTAACTAAATGCGATAACATTTTCAATTATTACCATACGTTAAAGAGTCTAAAGTAATATACGTTATAGCCGTTGGAACATGCATTCCAGACACCGTGTTGTCTATTGTACAGTTTTCATTGTCTATATTGCATTTTGAGAAATAATGGGGAAATCTATGTTTAAAGTGTATAATTTCGAGCTTCGAAACTTGTCATCTTTTGTTGAATATTTTGTTTCTATAGTATATATTCATATTGTATTGAACTAATTATGTATGTAGGGGGGACACACAAGATATGAATTACCGAACCAGACCGGCTGATCACATATGCTCTTTGGAGGAACTTTTTATTGAACATCTGGGGCTTGACATTCCCATAGTTCCACAGACTTCTTCCTTTTCCAATAAGCATACGTTCAGCCATTTATTTTTTACACAAAATCCAAGTCAATATGATGATATTGACGATATATTGGCGCACTCGGTATTCAAGGATTCCGATATAAATAGGTTGAAAAAAGATGCGGTGTCGTCAAGAATGCCTCTTTACTATCTGATTCATCCAGATGAGAGCTATCCAACCGGCACCAAGCTCAGTGTATTCTTTTCTAATCTTGCCAACAAGAATTATACCGGCAACGAGCAGCCTCCTGCGATCAGAGAACTTCTAAATTCCATAGACTATGATAAATTATGCGCGCATCTTGCCGGGCTCATAGATTTTCGATGTAATACAAATGCGGATTTCATCACAGAACTCCAATCATACCTCAGTAATATACTTGCAACAGATAGCATGCTTACACACTACTGTACACTGTTTAGATGCACTTCACCGTCAGAGTACCTCGCCACTTTTCTTTTATATGCTCTTTTTGACGATGTGAACTTTCCACCATATGCATCTGCAATAGCTCTCGCCAAGAGCAGTGAGCAGAAAAAACCGGCGAACTCGACACTCGATCTTAATAACCCACATTTTCAGAAGCTAATGAACGATGCCCGAAGGGTTAACAGCCTGCAGTCATTTACCACATACACGTTGATCGTACTGTACTCTATCCAGATGCTTGCCACCATATTCTCATCTGTACTGATAAGCAGTTATGATGAGACCAGCATCAAGGGAACACTTTTCAGTATAGTAATGTTATGCACATCCATCATACTGACAGCTCTTCGTTTTATACCGTTCTCACTTCACAAGAAATACTCAGACCTGAGTCTTGTACTTGAACACTCTGTACTAGATGAAAAGAACAATACCTACAGTATCACATATAACCATTTTCAGAATTGTTCCGAATCATTCAATGCAATTCAGCGCAACAGGAGACTTATTATTACTCTCTTCTGTATGGCAGGTGTATTTTATGTTGTGCTGTCATTTGTATTTAAAAGTTTCCCGCTTCTTGTCTCCTTGGTAAGTTTGTCATTCGGAGGGGTAATGCTCATCGATAATGTGCTGTACGACCACACCGCATACAAGAAGTACGATGCATATTTTTCCGATCCAGATTCCGGTCACATTCCCTCATCCGGATGTGGTATGGCAAGAATGTGCTCATGGGATTACGATCCTAGAATGGACTCTTTCAGGCACGCAAGCTACAACAGGCTCACCAACTACAGTGAAGATTGTATCAGACATATATATGACCAGGTATCCGATCACTCCAAATATAGTTGGTATACGCTGACAGCTTTCATCATCACATTGTCCTCGATTGGTGTGATCGCGGAGATCATGCAGCTTGTCAAGCCAGATTTCAAATATTTCAGAATGCCCACAGCGTCTACATTGTATTCTGTGTCCATGATACTGATACTGTTAAATGGCGTTCTCAATATTCTGATCCTTTTGAGAGCCAGATCCCATTATCAGAAGATGGCTGATTTCTCTTTCTATGCAGGGAACCCGGACACGGACAACTTAGCTGTACGCCATCTGTTCAGGCACCACTTATATGCTGGGAATATATCGGAGCTTGCCATAGCACGCGGCATATACAATTACAATTTCTGTATGTTTGAACAAGGGACATGTACCTCGGACATACAGCCGCCTGACGACAGATATCATCCTATGTATATCGTGAACCAGAAGATACATCTCATCACAGATGTTGCCCTGTGTATATTTGTCGCTTACTTCAGCATGGCCGTATGGCACGCCAACAACCTGCACAATATAATACTGCTGCCAGTTCTGGCCGCAATATATGCCATATGGACATTTTTGCTTTATCCGGTCATAAAGTACAAGAGCATCAAAAAGTATATCCACAGGCTCAACTCCAAGCGATGAAAAAAGGATGAAGAAGGATGAAAAAGGGATGCAAAAAACCTTGATCAAGTTTTTCACATCCCTTTTTCGTGTAATTACATCATATACCATCGTGCGTAAGCGAGGAACCAGGATCATCCGCTTTACATCTATTCTTCATAAAGAGTATCACCGCGAAGACGAGCGGCACAAGGAATATCATCTTTGCCCACTTCATGCCCAGCGCACCGACCACAAGACTTATGGCAAATATCCCAAGCTGGTCTCCTATCCCATATGCAAATGTCGACAACGCCGACGCTCTTCCACGAACTGAAAAATCAACACTTTCCATGACCATCATGTTGATGAGCTCCTCCGCAGAAAAATAAAAACCATGCATACATCCCCAGAGAATGCCTATCAAAAGTACTGAATCCGTGTGTCCGACTCCTGCCGTGAAAGCTATACCTGAAACCAGACTCAAAACTATGCCTATGCGCACCACGTGCATGCGGTGTATTCTGTCTGCCAGTATCCCTATGAGTACATTTATCACCAGTGCTGTAAGTGGCTGAATAAACAATACCATGTTTACGCTTTTCTCTCCCATACCTGAAAATGCACACATCGGCTCGTTATAATATGTGATACCCGCAGTGGCGATACCCACCACGCTTATACCTATGAGCATCCTCCTAGTCTCAGTCTGCTGCCAGATATTTCTCATAGTTCTTATAAAATGTATATGACCATCATCGGGTCCCGCCTGACCTGCATTAGACTGCACCTGACCATCGTCAATCCCCGCCTGTTCTTCATTAGACTGCACCTGACAGAATTTATCGTCTGACCCGTCTTTTGAATCATGCTTTGACTCATGCTTTGTGTCATACTTTGTATCAATCCGTATCTCTTTAGTATCTTTTTCACTCTCTGGCATCCTGTATATCAGTACAAGTGCCAGGCATATCGCACCGCCGATGATCCCCACAAGAAACAACCTCTGCCAGCCGTAGCCTGACTCACCTACAACTAGAGATCTGAACAGCGGAATACACATGGCGGCTGCCATGGCTACCCCGCCGCATATTCCCCTCACTGTGGCGCGTTTGTCAGCCGGCAGCATATCAACTATGTATATCATATGTATGTCCAGCGAATATCCAAGTATCAATATTCCATTTCCCAGAAGATACAGCATCAGGCTATCCGCCAGCATACATATAACGCTGCCTATCGCAAGAAGGGCAACATTGAAGGCCAACATCACCTTTCTTCCTACAATATCTGCATATGATCTCACAAACGGAGTGAGCATCCCAATGAGATAAAATGGTAGCATCATCCTGCTCATATACGCCACGCCTTCGTCCGCTCCCATCCCACGGGCATCCATAAGGAACTCCTTCACCGACAGGGACTGGGTTCTTCCGAATATCTCCGTGCAATAAGAGTCTATAAACTGGATAAGTATTATTAGCACTGAGATAGAAATGATAGTTAATGAGATCTTTTTGTTTATATCATTTTCTCTTTTCATTGATTGTTTTTTCCTATATCATATCTGTATCTGATTTATCCACATAGATAAACTATCTCATCCAACAAACGCTCTATCAATTCATATATAGCAACAGATGGATTCATCTCTTTAATGTTCCTATCCCTTCTCATGCCAAGTTTATTCCAATATTCTTCCAACTCTTTTGCATTTTTTATTGCATCACGGATTTTTTCATTTGCATTGCTCCCCAATATCCTGCCTATAGTTCCCGGTGCAGCCTTATCCTTGGATGTATATTTATCTGTCCTCAGATATTCACACATGAGTCTGATTATCGTTCTGTTACTGTTATCCCTCTCCGGACTCAGATCTTGAAAATGCATGACCAGCCATGTCTCAAACATCAGGTTGGAATAATCAAGTATATACTCATTGTCAGATTCGAGCATAAGATTCACAACCTCTTGGATGTTAGCAGGCGCATCACAATCAAACACCAGATACTTTTCATAATAAAAGTACTTACTCGCATTTACATCATCTGCAAGAAACTCTTCTGCGTAATCATATACTCTCCTTGCATCCCCTTTGGCATTGATTGGCTCTATCACTATATCAGAATACTGTACATGAAGATTGTTCTCCAGATATACTTTAAAGTACATTAAATAATTAAATTCTGTATTACCCTCACAAAATATCAGTAATTTTCCAGCATTTTCCGGCCTTGACTTTTGTATCTTTCTTTCCCCATTTATCAATCTTGGCATTTCTACTCACTCACCAACCCCTCTGCTACTTTGCTATCAAGCACAGGTACAGCGCCATATTTTCCTGCCATATAGTCTTTAGCAAAGCTTGCATCTGACCTGACACGTATATCTGCCAATGTATAAAAACTTGACACCCCTTTTCTATCCTTATCTACAAAAGCAATCTCATCTCTTCTGAACTGTCTTCTGTCCATAAGTCCGACATCGTGAGTTGTAAATATCAACTGCGCATTTTTATTTTTTTCACTTTGAAAAAGATCCACAATAAACTTTACCAATATCGGATGCAATCGCGCCGACATTTCGTCAACAATAAATGTGCCGCCTTCTTCCATTATGTTTAATACATATTGAATAAATGAAAAATAGCGTATAGTTCCAGAGGATTCCATACTCATCTCAAACTCTTCATGTCCTGCAATTTCTCCCTTTTCGTCGTACACGTTATGAATAGTATAAACTTCAACCGGGTCATCCTCTCCATCTTCTGCACTATTTCGGATATTAAGGCCTTCTATTCCAACATCTGCAAATCTTATAAACTTTTCTATTTCATTTCTATATTCTGGATCTTCTATCAATCTTCTTGAATAACTAACATTTGAAACTACACCCTTTACACTAGCTTCCAAAAACAATTCAAAATGAATATTCAATCCATTTTTTAAATATGCCTTAAAACCATCTACTATTTCTTTTACAGTCCCTGTTGCAAAATAATCCAGAACCCCTATATAGAGCCTGTCATCCCTGTACTTTTCAATTTTAGTAAGTTCACTTAGATATTTTTTTCCAAATGTAAGTTTATTTTTATCTCTCTCGAATACAGTTTTGTCATTATATAAAAGCCATTCCTCTTTTATAACATAACTTTTTTCATCAGGCATATCCTCTACTATAAAACCATATTGATATATATTGTCTTTATGATTAAAAAGTATCTCAAATTCTGACTCTTTTGATTCCTGATCACTCAACCTGAAACGGTTTCTTTTTACATTTAACACTCTTCCTATTTTATTATTATCACTCTCGTCCGGTTCATGGTTAAAAAATTGGTTGTATATAAAGCTTTTAAAATAAAATATCGCACTTATCAAATTAGACTTTCCACTTGCATTTTTCCCAAATACAGCCATGGTTTTTAGTGCTTTGCTATTTCCACGCTCTATCACATGTTCTTTCATATCCTTATATGACATAGCACGCATGTCGAGAACTACCTCATCCTTAAATGATGCAAAGTTTTTAACACGAAACATCAGTAACATATATGCACCTCCCATATATACTATATGCCTATTATTTATCAATATAATATCTCATAGGCATATGTTTTTCAATATTTTATCGTGTTTTGCGATTATTATTATTTGTTTAATTGTATTATAGCGGTTTTTTATCTGTAAATATCGTTTTTTTCGTTTTTCTTGATTTTATCATAGGGTTAAAATTTGCGTGTGACACATTCTGCAGGATACTTACTGCATCAAAAAGAGATGTGCCTTATATTATAAAACACATCTCTTGTTATGTTTATAAATTTTATAGCCAAACGTATATCCCTTACTTACTAACTTTCCTGAAATTCTTCTTACCACGTCTGACAACAACTCCCTCGCCGTCAAACTTCTCCTCAGGGATTGCAGTCTGGACATCTGTAACTTTCTCACCGTCAACTGCGACACCACCCTGTTCTACGGCACGTCTGCCCTCGTTACGTGATGTTACAAGTCCTGACTTTACGAGGACTGACACGATATCGATCGAGCCGTCTTTGAAGTCATCTGCTGCAAGTGCTACTGATGGCATGTCTGCTGCAACACCCTTTGAGAACAGCGCTCTTGCACTCTCCTGTGCCTTTGCAGCCTCCTCCTCGCCGTGTACAAGCTTTGTAAGCTCATATGCAAGGATCTCCTTTGCCTGGTTGAGCTGGCTGCCCTCCCAGCTGTCCATCTTGTCGATCTCCTCAAGCGGAAGGAATGTCAGCATACGGATGCACTTCAGAACATCTGCATCTGCAACATTTCTCCAGTACTGGTAGAACTCAAATGGTGAAGTCTTGTTAGGATCAAGCCATACGGCACCCTTCTGTGTCTTACCCATCTTCTTGCCCTCTGAGTTGAGCAGGAGTGTGATGGTCATGGCATATGCGTCCTTGCCAAGCTTTCTTCTGATAAGCTCTGTACCGCCGAGCATGTTGCTCCACTGGTCATCACCGCCGAACTGCATGTTGCAGCCGTACTTCTGGTACAATGCATAGAAATCATAGCTCTGCATGATCATATAGTTGAACTCAAGGAAACTGAGTCCCTTCTCCATACGCTGCTTGTAGCACTCTGCGCGGAGCATGTTGTTTACTGAGAAGCAGGCTCCCACATCACGGAGAACATCAACATAGTTAAGATCGAGAAGCCAATCTGCATTGTTGACAAGGAGTGCCTTGTCCTCTGAGAAGTCGATGAACTTGCTCATCTGCTTCTTGAAGCAATCGACGTTATGCTGGATAGTCTCCTTTGTCATCATCTGTCTCATATCTGTACGGCCTGATGGATCACCTATCATGGCTGTACCACCGCCGATCAGCGCGATAGGCTTGTTTCCTGCCATCTGAAGTCTCTTCATAAGACAGAGCGCCATGAAATGGCCTACATGCAGGCTGTCCGCAGTCGGATCAAATCCGATATAGAATACTGCCTTACCGTTATTTACCAAATCTCTAATTTCATCTTCATCTGTTGTCTGTGCTATAAGCCCTCTGGCTACAAGCTCGTCATAAATCTGCATGTCCTATAGACCTCCTCTTTTTCTTATATAGTAGGTAATTGTGAAACTCCTCTCTCACATCTTTGTTATGTGAATTTCACCATTATCTATTTCTTATATCTCTAAATCCGTCGCAGTCATTTACATCATCGCAATAACTCTTATCAATATAAATATACAACAAACTGCCACACAGACAGTTATTATAACATTTAACCATGTCCAGTGACAAGTAAGTTCAACCATAAATATACCTGTTTTGCTATATTATTGACTATTATTTACTATTTCTCATCTGCATCTTCCTTTTTCTGCATTCTTTTATTTCTACATCCCTCTGTTTCTGCATTCTCTTTTTTCTGCAGATTCCAGCCGCCATAGCTGCCAGCAGAAAGATATAAGGTGTTGTGAGCGACTGGTTAAGGTTAAATAGCGCCTGAGTCGCATAGCCTGCTATCCCCAGGGCGATAGCTGTACATTCACAGAGATCCCGGTCATCACCACCAAAGGCGCACCTTATCATGCTCACAAATGCCGACGCGATAAGTCCTATATATGCAACAGCACCAACGATTCCCGTCGTCACCAGATACTGCAGGTATTCGTTATGTGCATTGTCGTATACGACCCCAACCGTATTCATCATCTCATCATAATACCCATCGATCATTATCGTTTTGACCGATTCATTTCCGTATCCGAAGATCTTATTTATTAAAGGGAAATCTCTGTAAGACTCAGCCAATCTCTTCCACACATAACCTCGATAATTCCCCCAGGAATCATCTATCTTGAATACATGTCCGGCTTTCAAAGATGCGTATACTATCGCGCCTATTACACCTGCTGCCACCAGACTCGATGCAGCGATGAGAGCCGGCTTTCCGGATAATTTTCCAGAGAACTTTCCCGTCTTTTTTCCCTGGTTCTCAGCCTCAGGTCCATCCGACTTCTGCTTTCCAAAGCTTCCGGCATGTATGACGATCTGAATGATCAAGTTCACAAGTCCAAGTACTGCGCAGACCACAACGACGCTTCCCGTATGTCTCGCGAATTCGCTTATTCCATCCAGTTTTTCCACACTCTCCTGCGATGTCCTTATCATCAGACTCACTGTCAGGGATCCGAGAGACATAGCAAACATCATCTCCAGAAATTCCTTCAGCTTTCCGCCATACGCCGCAACCAGAAATACCACCACCACGGCAGCTCCGACACCGGCATAGGCAAGATTTGCATTTGTGACAACTACCGCTGCGGCTCCGATAAAGAGTGCGAACCACGAAAGCAGTTTTGTCCAGTTAAGCTTCCACACCACATCGCCGTCATATATCGGTCTTTCATCAAGCCCAAGCCCCAGTGCCACCGGGATCACCACACATATAAAGCTCGCAAATATATCTATATTGCCGAAGGTTGATATGTATATATCCTTTATGCTCGAAGAAAGTCCCTCTCTTATATCCAGAAAATCCACACCTATATATTGAAACACAGCTATGATCCCTGTGAATGATCCGGCTGCCAGAAAAGCGGGCAATACGAATTTCTCCAGCTTGAGCCCCCGTCCCATACATATATAAAGTATGACTATCAATATCGCAAATTGCAGGCCACAGCGTCTCCCTGCCTCTCCGGTATAGGCATCAAGCTTATCTTCCGAAAGTGCGAATGCTGCCAGATTGGATACCAAGAATCCAGCCATGAACAAGTCTGCCGCAATATATCCATTTTTACTTTTGAACATGTCAAACGGTCGTCTCCCGTCGAATATGTCAAGCAGCACAGCAAGCGCCATAAGAACAGCATATATACACAGTGCCACCTCAAACGCCTTATACTTGGTGAGCGTTATGTCAAAATATTTGTCATGCATTATGAGCGGATACAATATTCCCATATATAACAGAAATGCTATGCTTAGGCCATTCTGCGTGGTCCTTTCGTCACCGCTTTTCTTTTTATATATCTTATTCATCTCTTGTCTCCTTTACAGCAACGGCGACAGCAGTCTGAGAAGCGGCCCGATCAGGGTCACCTTGCTCGTGTTATTCCTGCACCACAGCATATCTATCTCTTCTGACTCGTCAAATGTTGCGAGCATATCCTTCTTGACATCCTCTATAGCTGCACAGCCGTATAACAATGTGCCGCACTCAAAGTGGTGATAGAAGCTTCGATTGTCGAGGTTGATTGATCCAATAGAAGCCAGTCTGCCATCCATAAGCAAAGTCTTTGAGTGAATAAACCCTGGTGTATACTGATATATCCTGACTCCGGCAAGGAGGAGCTCCTTGTAATTGGACTGCGTCATCTTATATATATACTTTTTGTCAGGTATGGCAGGTGTGACTATCCTCACATCCACGCCTCTCTTTGCAGCAAGCTTAAGGGCTGTCATCAGCTCATTGCAAACTATCAGATACGGAGTAAATATGTATATATACTCCTGCGCATCATTTATCATCTGAATATAGAGATTCTCCCCTACATTCTCTCCGGTCAGCGGACTTGACTTGTAAGGCTGTACATATCCATCATCCACTGATGAATAATCTATATCCGGCTTGTAGCTCAGATAACTGCCCTCCGAATAACGGAAATAATTCCACATCTGAAGAAACATTACCGTGAAGCTCCACGCTCCGTCGCCCTCAAGTCTCACACCGCTATCCTTCCATCTGCCATATTTTGTTATACGATTGATGTACTCGTCTGCCATATTATACCCACCGGTATGCGCAATCTTGCCGTCTACGACAGTTATCTTCCTGTGATCCCGGTTGTTGAAGATTGTTGCAAAAAATGGCACGACCTGATTGAACGCCATACATTTGATGCCATACGATTCGAGTTCTTTCCAGTAATACTTTGGAACATTGAACACCGAGCCTATGTCATCATACATAAATCGTACATCCAGCCCCTCTGCAGCCTTTCTTTTCAGGATATCAAGTATAGTGTCCCACATATATCCCTTGTCGACGATGAAATACTCCATGAATATATATTTCTCAGCACTCTCTAAATCCCTGATGAGATCATCCATGACATCATCGCCTATGGCATAATATTTTACATTTGTATGTCTGTATAATGATGCCTGCGCAATATTCTCCATATAATTACATATTCTGTACGTCGGTTTGCCCTTGATGTCAGCAGCCTTGCAGACATTGTCACCCTTTACATTCTCATACACTTCCTGCTGCATGACTCTCAGCATATTCTTCTTCAGTCTCTTTGGTATGAGCACGTGTCCATAGAGTACATACATGAGTCCGCCAAGCACAGGGAACAACAGTATCGGCACCATCCATGCCATTTTGATCATCGGGTTTGTATCCTTTGTTATAAGATGAAACACAACTATCACACTTAGGAGCTTGAGTATTCCCGAGATGTAAATATACCTTTCCTGTAGCAGTATGATTCCAAATATCATCACCGCAAGCTGCAGAACAACCAGAAAACATGTTATGACCATTCTGCTGAGGAGTTTATTAAGTATTTTCTTCATTCATGTATACCTTTCCTTTCCCAATGTTATTGTGATATATTGCTATAAGCCAAAAACCGGTACATGTTTTATGACACATACCGGTCTGTCATCTTCTTCATCTTATTCATCTTTGAGGAAAATCACTCCACGGAAATCACCTTGTAGTCCTGATCCTCTACTGTCTTTGTGAGAACAACGTCATCCACAGCAGCATTGAGTGTCACGATTGCTGTACCCTTCTCATGACTTACTTCTGCTGAATCTACCTGTGGCAAAGCCTCAAGGCACTTCTTAACTCTCGCCTCACAATGTCCACACATCATACCTTCGATTTTCATTGTCTTCTTCATTATCTTATCCATTGTCTTATCCATAATATTCATTCCTTTCATATCTATGTTATCAGCACCATCTGTGTCTTTTATATTTCTGTTTGGTTCTGAGTTCTTCACGCCTGACATATGGCTTCTATACTTAGCCTTGATTCTGTATCTATTATTTTTATCATAAATATCAGCCAAATTCAACCTCAGTGCGTTCGTAACTACACAAAAACTTGAAAGACTCATTGCAAATGCTCCAAACATCGGGTTGAGTGTCCAGCCGAATATCGGTATCCACACGCCTGCCGCAAGCGGTATTCCTATTATATTGTATATAAATGCCCAGAAAAGATTCTCTTTTATGTTTCGCATAGCCGCCATGCTGAGTCTTATGGCAGCCGGGACATCCAGTAGAGAACTCTTCATGAGAACTATGTCAGCAGCATCAATGGCTATGTCTGTTCCGGCACCTATCGCTATTCCTATATTCGCCCTTGTCAGCGCAGGAGCGTCATTGATCCCGTCACCTACCATGATGACATGTGCATCATCCATGAGCTCTCTGACAACCTTTTCCTTGCCGTCTGGGAGAACTCCGGCGATAACTCTGTCCACTCCAACCTGCTGTCCTATGGCGTTGGCTGTTCTCTCATTATCACCAGTGAGCATTACGACGGAAAGTCCCATCTGTTGCATCTCTTCTATCGCCTTTTTACTCTCATCCTTCACGACATCGGCAACAGCTATTATTCCAAGCAGTCTTGCAATTATATTTTTCTGTTCATTACGTTTTACTGATTCTGAATCGTCGGACTTCGCCACAGCGAAGAACATCGGAGTCTTGCCCTGTCTGGAAAGTCTGTCTGCCTGATCTGCCAGTTCTGCCGATATCTCCACATATCTGTTTATATAATTCTTATTTCCTCCTATAACCGTCATGCCATCTATCTCACCGGAAAGTCCATTTCCCGGCACAGCCTGAAACTGCTTCACATCGGTGTCTTTATTTGTCTCTATTGAGGCTTTGTAAGCCGGATCATCAATCCACTCGCTCACTATAGCCTTTGCAAGAGGATGCTCGCTTCTGCTCTCAAGCAATGCTGCAAGTCTGAGCAGTTCCTCCTTCTCTGTTCCGGCATCTGGTACTATGTCCGTCACAACAGGCGTTCCCTTTGTTATAGTTCCTGTCTTATCCAGAACCACTATTCCTGTCTTGCCTGTCTCCTCCAGTGCAGTAGCCGTCTTAAAAAGTATTCCGTGCTTTGCACCCATTCCATTTCCAACCATGATCGCAACCGGAGTAGCGAGGCCGAGTGCACATGGGCAGCTGATCACAAGAACGGATATACCACGTGCCAATGCGTAACCAACATCCTGACCGGCTATAATCCACACTATCATTGTGAGCACCGCTATCGCTATAACCACCGGAACAAACACCCCTGACACTTTATCAGCTATCTTGGCTATAGGTGCCTTTGAAGCCGCCGCGTCGCTCACCATATTGATTATCTTTGAGAGCGCGGTATCTGTTCCGACCTGAGTAGCCTTACATCGCAAATATCCCGACTGATTGATGGTTGCTGCTGAAACACGGCTTCCTTCACTCTTATCAACCGGTATGCTCTCTCCTGACAACGCTGACTCATCCACGGCTGAATCGCCTTCTATGACAACTCCATCGACAGGAATACTCTCTCCCGGCCTAACCGCAAATATATCTCCGACACTCACTTCATCTATGCCCACCGTGACCTCTGCCCCATCGCGTACGAGCACTGCAGTCTTCGGAGCCAGATCCATAAGGCCCTTTAACGCATCTGTGGTACGACCCTTTGAATACGCTTCAAGTGTCTTTCCAACTGTTATAAGTGCAAGGATCATAGCTGCCGACTCAAAGTAAAAATCGTGCATAAGTGTCATAACTCTGGCATCATCCCCTGCGGTCTGGGCAGCTGTCATGGCGAAAAGAACGTATACGCTATATATGAACGATGCCCCTGATCCCATCGCAACCAGTGTATCCATGTTCGGGGCGCCGTGGATCGCACCCTTAAATCCGCTGACAAAGAACTTCTGATTTATCACCATGACCAGTATCGTCAGCAGCATCTGTGCCAGTCCCATGGCTATATGATTTCCGTCGAAAAATGACGGCAATGGCCAGTTCCACATCATATGTCCCATAGATATATACATGAGTGGTATAAGTATCACCACTGATGCCACAAGCCTGGTCTTCATCTTTGCCAGTGCTGCGTCGCTCTCCGACTGTGTACTGTTACCTTTATCATGTACCTCTTTTCCAGCGTTATCAGCCAGTGATGCTCCATATCCGGCCTGTTCCACCGCAGATATTATATCGCTGCTTGTCGCATCACCATCAACCAGCATGGAATTTGTCAGAAGATTCACCTGACACACCTTCACTCCGTCAACCTTGGAAACCGCCTTCTCTACTCTTGCGCTGCACGCACTGCAGCTCATTCCTGTTACATTGTATTTGTCCAATATCTGCACCTTCTTTCTATATTACTTCATCAGTCTGGTGACTGTATTGACCAGATCCTCTATCGTCTCATCCTTGCCATTTCTTATATCGTCGGCCACACAGGTCCTTATATGTTCCGCAAGAAGTGCCTTGTTAAAGCTGTTAAGCGCAGCGTTGATCGCAGATACCTGAAGCACTATATCTGTGCAATAGGCATCATTCTCAAGCATCCCTTTCACGCCTCTTATCTGTCCCTCGATCCGGTTCAGCCTGTTCATAAGTCTTTTATATTCTTCCTCTGTCCGCTGTCTCTTTCTGCCACAGCAACAGCAATCGTGTTCTTCTCCCATAGTATTCTCCTTGATTGAATTTTTGATTTATGACCAAATTATTTTTGCCAGATTATTTTCTAAATTTTTCTAAATTATTTAATTTACTTCATATATGTACTCTGTATATGCATCAACTATCTTCGCATTATTTATATACCCCCTGGGGGTATTTGTCAATATCTTTTTCTTCTATTCAAAAATAATCGATAAATAATATCAGTTTAACCACAAGAAAACCCCTGTCAGAATTTATCGCCATGATAAACTCCGACAGGGGTTTAGCTTTATATTATTTCTTATTCCTCATCTGTTGTTGCATCGATCGCAAGATCACTTATATCCACAGCGTCTCCATCTGAAGCGTCTCCATCTGAAGAATCTGACTCCGCACTCTCATCGAGTGTGTCTGCACTGTCACTTGACTCATCTGACACTATGCCCTCGTCATCTCCGCCAACTATCATCTCGTCTGATATCGTGTTGCCATCCATCGAGTATGTCTGAGAACTGAGAACCTTCTTGAGATCTATCAAGTCACCTGACACAGCATTGATCATTATGAGCTGCGTTGGAGAAGTTGTATCAAGACCATTCTCATCTGCTGTTGAATCATCAGCCGCCTTCTCACACTGTGCAAATACCCATACCGGAGTATATTCATACTTGTCGCCGTCTTTGATCTTATAATAAGCAAGCTGTACGTCATTGAACTCAATGCTGCTATACTGGGTCTTATTGTCTGTATAATATGTGTTGACAGCCTTTGTAAGTGCCTTGAGCGCATCTTCCCATGATAAAAGGTCTACATTCTCTTCCTTATCGCCTGTAGCCTTGAAGTAATCATAACAGTATGCTGACACGATACCATTGTCATCTATGCTAAGTTCAAATGTCTCATCCATAGTGTCATACCATTCATCCGATGAATTCAGTGAATCTATATTGTACACATACGGTGTATATGGGGCAATGCCATCAACAGAACGCTTGTATGTAACAACATATCCGCTCTTCTCAGATGCAAGTGTGTTATATGATGAATCACTGTACTCCCATACAAGATCTGTGCAGCTGGTCTCGATGATATCTGAGATTCCACAGCCTGCAAGGAAGTTAATTCCCTGCTGGATAGCATCATCCTGGCTCATCGTTGCAGTGTTGGCTGTATCCTCTCCGTCATAGTAATCACTGCTGTAAGTATACAGGGATGTTGCGCCTTCCTTAGGTCTGTAGTTGATGAGCTGATCTGATGGATAGTAATCTATGGAGAATCCACCGCTTGTGCCAGTCTCTGTTGAGTTGAATGAGATCATATACATATTCTCACCCTTTGAACCGACAAATGCCTCTGCCGAGTAATCTCCGGCACCCTCTCTCTCATCTGCAGCTGTCTTCAACTGTTCCTTAAGAGATTTGATATAATCGTCAAAGTAAGACTTTTCATCATCACTTGTAACCTGTTCAGCAAGCTTCTGGTAATTCTCAATCTCTCTCTCGATATCTCCCTTGTATGGTTTCTCCCAGCTATACGCATATACACCGGCACTCACGTCAAAGAAATTCTCGCACACTCTCTTCTTATATTCATTGTCCACGGTGTTCTGCTGGTAATACGACACAGACATCTTATCTGTATCCGGCACATTGATCTTAGTGGCATTCACCTTAACTTCTGTGAGTCCTGTCTCGCTGTCTATTCCCTCAAGTGTGCCCTCATATGAGTCAGGCACATCCAGTCTCGATGCAAGCTTTCCGCCTCCGCCTGAACCATCGCTATCATCACCCATATTGTAGTCAACTTTCTTCTTACCGCATCCGGCAAGCACAGTAGATGCCGCAAGCGTTGTCACAAGAAGCATAGTCAGTGCTTTTCCATAACCTTTTTTCTTCATAAAATACCAACCTTTCCTGCCTGATCCCCCTTGAAATCATCTGTAATTTCACACTGTTCCAAGCGCATTTGACAAAATTATAATATATTTTAAAATTAGTTACAACAAATATGTCATTCATTAACATTTGTTCAGCTTTATGACATATCTTACTCTTTCGTGATAATGACCTTGCCATCCACAACCTGCACCTTGACCTTGTTGCTGTCGATTCCCGCAGCGGCAAGCATATCAGGGCTTATCTGTACTCGATTGGCCTTATCAAGTATTGAGAATTCCTCATGTGAATCATCTGACGAGAAGCCATCTGTTGACAGCTCGCTCATTCTTTCCTTATATGATTCCTTCATGATCTTCTCTGTGCTTATCTTTCCATCAGCAATCATAACCACACGGCCAACCTTGTTGGCAAGGCTGATATCATGGGTAACAATGATGATCGTTATGCCAAGTTCTTCATTCAACTTCCTGAACAGATCCTGTATCATATTGGATGTCTTTGTGTCCACCGCACCGGTAGGCTCATCCGCAAGGAGTATCTTAGGGTTATTCGCAAGTGCTATGGCAATGGCAACTCTCTGCTGCTCTCCTCCTGACATCTGCGAAGGATAAGAATTTATCTTGTCCTCCAGACCCACTCTGCACAACAGATCATGAGCTCTTGCATATTTGTCTTCTTTGTTGCTCTTGTCGAAATACATTGGCACCTGGACATTCTCTATGGCCGTCATATACGGAAGAAGGTTTCTCGAATTCTTCTGCCACACGAAACCTACCGTATGCTTTCTATATTCCACAAGTTCTTTATCAGTCATAGCAAACAGATCCTTGCCGTCCACATACAGCTTACCCGCCGTAGGTCTCTCAAGACCTCCTATCATATTGAGAAGTGTTGATTTACCAGATCCGGATTTTCCTATAACCGCCATGAGCTCACCGTACTTGATGTTGAGCTCAAGCCCCTGAAGAGCCATAACCTCCACGTCGTCAGTCTTGTATATCTTGACCAGACTATCACATTCTATGATGTTCTCGTTGGAAGCCTCATCCAAGGAACCGCCTGCTGTGGCATCATCAAACAATTCATTATTCGAAGCCTTTTTCTCGTTTTCTTTTCTTTCCGCAGCCGCATCCTCAGCAGCCTGCTGTTCCATACCATAGACGTACTCCTTATCGCCCAACTATCTCACCATCCTCTATCTCATATACCACATCTCCGAGTTCCATAAGTTTAGGGTCATGGGTAGTCATCACAATCGTGATCCCCTCTTTGTAAACCAGCTCCTGAAAAAGCTTCATAACGGCAAGTCCTGAAGCTGTATCAAGTGCTCCTGTAGGCTCATCGGCAAATATTACCTTCGGCTTATGTGCCACAGCCCTCGCTATGGCAACTCTCTGCTGCTCTCCTCCTGACATCTGATTCGGAAAATGCGACATTCTTGATGAAAGTCCGACAAGATCAAGCACCTGTCTTATTCTTGCGTCCCTGTTGCCTTCATAATCTGCAAGCCTGAGACCGAAATCCACATTCTCATACGCACTCATTATCGGTATAAGTGCCACAGACTGGAATACAAAACCTATGTTATATCTTCTAAGTTTCTCTTTTTCTTTCTCGTTCATCTGGCTGTACACATGACCACCCACGATCACCTCGCCCTCTGTCGGTTCGTCCAGTGCACTGAGGATATTGAGGAGTGTTGTCTTACCTGAACCGGAACGTCCCTTTAATATAGTCAGCTTTCCGGCCGGCACCCTCATATCTATACCCTTTAATGCATAGAAATCCTCGCCGCTTCCAAGTCTGAAGCATCTCTTTATGCCCTGCGCCTCTATCATGACTTCGTCCATCATGCCGCCTGTCTGCATATCAGCTGCAGCAGGATCAAATATATAATCTGTGTTCATCATGTTATCACTCATAGTTTAATCCTCCCCCAGTTTCAATGCCTGTGTTATATTCATCTTCCTGAGTATAGTCCTTATGACTACGAAACATATGATGAACATAAGTACAACAACAGCTGTGAGCTTTATCAGGTCATATGGATCAACAGCTATCGATATTGCTATATTGTGTGATTCAGGCAGATACACTATTGCCACAAGCTTTACAAATAATATTGTCGCCGCAGCTCCAACCCCATATCCCGCAAGACTGGCGAGAACAGAACTGAATATCTGCTCATTTATCAGCATCTTATTGATCTCACGCATGCTCATACCCATGGCTCTGTATATACCAAACAGCAGCTCTCTCTGCTTTATAGAAGTTATCCAGTATATCAGGAATCCAACCATACAAAGTATGATGGCTATGATGAATGACAGTGAGAAAAGTCCATTTGTTATAAGGACAAGTGGTGACTCCTGCATCTCCTGAATGTCTTTATCCAGACTGTCATACTGAACTATATTGATATCTTCTGCGTCAAGCGCACTGAGGACATCCTTGTAGCTCTTGCCGTCTGCAATTCTCATCCACACCTGATAAGGAGTCTGGCTGAATGCGCTCACTACATAAGCGTAGTTTGCAACCACAAGATATCTTTCAACTTCCTCCATCTCACCTTCGGAGTTCTTCTGATAAACATACTGCTGGAATCCAGGGAATGCATCGACAATGGCGCATACCGTTCCACTAGGTGATGCTATCTCCTCCTTCTCCTTGCCTTTCAGCGGACTGTATCTCGCATAGTTTATGGAATCTCCGACTTTTATATTGTATTTCTTTGCAAGGTTGGATGATATGATCACTCCATTTGACACCTCTGCAATGTCATTCAGATAGTTGAACCAGTGCTCTTTGTTAAGACCACTCTGCAGTTTTGCTGTCTCACCAAATTCCTTGGTATTTATACCCATGAGAACACTGCCTGCAAGCTCCTCGCCTCCGGCCTTTATAACCGCATCGTCATCATATATAACCCTTGTAACCTTGTCGCACACTGAACCCTCAAGCTTTGTATATCTCTCAAAGTCGCCCTCAGTGTAATACCAATGTGTCTTCTTGTTCTTGTCTATATACATGCCCCTGGTCCACTGTTCCTGCACGACCAGATCTGTTCCAAGGTTATAGTTTATACGTTTTGTCTTGTTGTCATTTATCGTTCGTGCCATGTTGGAATTGAACATACCCATGGCAATGGTCATAACGAGGAATACCGATATGAATCCCTGTTTCTTGACTGTTCTGGTTATCTGCAGGAACGAAGCATACACTGCAGGCGACCATCTCTTCTTGCCTATCTTATATATCAGTCTTATGAGATACTTGATAAGTCTGAGCACCAGAAGTCCCACTGCAAATATAAACAATGACGAGTTCAGGAATATAACCGGATCAGGTCTCTTTCCTGAAAGTATATCCAGTGCTATCGTAGACTTCTGCTTGTTGTAGTTATAAAGCAGGTATATCGAAAGTGCCACCAGTATCACATCGACAAAGAATTTCTCCCAGAAAGGCTTATAGTTCACCTTGCCTGTTCTGCTCTTTTGCTCAACTATAGAATTCTTGGCATATTTCAGAACCGGCAGTGTCACGAAAAGTATCGCTATCAGAGCTGCTGCCACACTATATACAAGCATCCACGGGTCTACACCATAGAAATGTGTATCCTTGAACTCAAACTTGAGAAACGAGCTCGAGCTCGCTGCCATTTTACATAGCAGGTATCCCACCGGTATTCCGATGATGATCGCAACAAATGACAGTATCGCCGACTGTCCGAGATATATGCCAAGCACCTGTTTTGTACTTGTACCACGGCTCTTGAGCATTGCGATCTCGCCGTCCTCCATCTCAAGTATCTGACTGGATACCATATATATAAATGCCAGGAGAAGAACGAGAATTGGGAGTTCAAGAACCCATATGATAATTCCTATCGTCTTGGCATCGCCCCTGTAATCGATGAGCACACTGCTGAAATTCTGTGAAAAACTCTTATCCGACTTCTCAAATGACTTTATATAATAGAGAGTATCTGCCGCATTCGCGTGTGTTATCTGTGAATAATCAAGCATGTCGTTGACTTTGTAATATATCGTGAGGAAATTATACTTGCTGATCATCTCATCAAAGTCGCTCTGTTTCACGTACACCTGCTGATCCAGTTCTGACAGCTGATCATACCAGAAGTTGTCTGAGTAGTCTTTCTCCTCAAATACACCCACTATCTGATACTTCATAGGATTGCCACTTGCATCCTTGACATCGCCAAGGCCTGTATCTATGGTAAACACCTCTCCAACAACCAGATTGTATTCATCCAGATATCTCTGTGATATCAGACATGGATAAACTCCATCCTGAGTCTTCGCCGTCTCAAGGCTGTCGCCGTATGTGATATTGATATGATCTTCAATGTTTGGCATGTAGACCATATTGAAATTTGCCCTGTGTCCGAGATTACTCTGTGTATACCCAGCCTCCAGACTGAGACTTATCTGATCCTCCAAAGTATCGATCTCAAGATAATACTTCCACATGTCTTCATACTTTGCTATCCTCTTCAGAACAGCTTCTGAATCCTGATATTCATCAACCGCACAAGAGCCATCTCTTCCCATAGTAGCCGGATATTTATTCTGCTCTGTCATAGCCGCATCGAATTTGGATGACATAAGCATATCCAGAGCTCCATTCTTAAACATAGGATTGCATGATGCCACAGCTACCAGAAGTATGATTCCCAGGAGAAGACAGGCATTGAGCCACTTTTTATTCAACAGCTTATGTGATAAAAATTTAAACATCTTTTCTCCTTTCCCTTACTCCGATATCATGTTGCTGTCTGCGCCGTCTGATGTATCTAAGCCACCGCCGTCCAGACCATCATTTGAACTACCATCTGATGTGTCTGCTGAAGCATCACTTGAATTGCCATCCGCTGCCCCTGAATCGCCTGACGAATCATCTGACTTGCCCGAATCATCTGAGCCCTCAGAGCCATTTGAAGATGAATCATCTGATGATCCAGAATCAGATGACTCTGAATCCGATGAGGTCTTACTTCCAGAAGATGATGATCCTGACTCTTTCGCTATCACATCACCCTCAGAGAGTCCGGACAGTATTATAGTCTGTGTCTTGCTCGCCACGCCGAGTGTCACGTACTGCTTTACGATCTCTCCATCCTGAAGCAGCCATACATAGTCATACTCAGCCGAATTATTCTTGCTTGTCTCATGATATATCATATTGGTTGGTATCATGACGACATTGTCATATACTGCTGTCGGATAGCTGATCTCATAGCTCTTGATGCTCTTGTATACCTTATCGTCGTCAACCTTGATATAGTACTTGAGCTCATCAGATCCTGAACACTTTGTGATATGGACATTTCCATCTTTGTCAGTCTCAATATATGATCTGGCAGAATCCCCGCTTGATCCAACACATGTTCCACTGATCTTCTTTGTGTTATCCTTCTTACTTGTGACAGTCACCTTCTGGTTGATTCCCAGAGTTCCCTCTGACAGTGTCAGAGCTATTATCACATTCTTGCTATTGCCCACCGTCAGAACTGTCTGTCCTTCTTTGATGGCGGCATCTGTACTTGCGCTTATAGCCTTGACCGTTCCCGCCTCATCTGCATACACACTTATCTTTCCGCTTCCATCGTTATTCTTGTTGAGTTTTTCCTTCTGTGCATTAAGATTTGCCAGTGTAGCATTGTGAGTATATGTAAGCAGCTGTTTGTTGTAGGTCACCACATTTCTCTGGCATGTGAGCTGCTCAACCATATAGAGTGGATTCTCTGCATCCGTCGGGGTTGCCTTCTTGGCCTTCTGGTATTCCTGTATCTGGCTGTTGATATCATTTATCTGTCCATCTAATTCCTGCATGGAAGATGAATACGATGAATTCTCTTCCTGAATCTGATTGTCTATCTCCTTCACGGCCGCTGTTCCGCCGCCACTGTCTATAACGAACAGGACATCACCTTTCTTCACCTTCTGTCCTTTTTTGACATTTATAGATGAGAATCTTCCATCACAAGGTGCTGTATAAGAAACACTGTTAAGATCTTCAACTGCAAATGAACTTGCTTTGGCCGTCTTGGTGTATGAGTCGAGCGCAACCGTATACTCAATATAATTCGAAGGCATGATAGTATCTGATGCGTAATATACCAGATCTCCCTCCTTCAATCCGCTTACTATCTCAGTGTAATTGGAATCACTGACTCCGACCTCTACATCCCGCCGCTCTTTCTCGCTGCCGTCCGTCTTGATATAGACAAAGCTCTGTCCGTTCTCCTCGTATATAGAATCATTTCCTACTGTCAGGACATTCTTTGCATCCGAGGTACTGAAATACAACGAAACCGAACTTCCAACATGCATTATTTTGCCTGGATTCTTGACGCCCTTAAGCTGGAATCTCGTATATGGCATGCTTGACATACTCTGTGCAACAGCTATCTCCTGATTGCTGAATTTGTATGGTTCTATATCATATTTCTTGCCATCGATGACCGTATACATATTCTTGTAAATCGCATATGTATCTTTTTTGTACGTCTCTCCTGTTATCTCTATATATGGCTGATCATAGTCCGATACAACGACAACATTCTCACCGCCGTTTACGGTCTTGTCGTCGGCTTTTATCTTCTTGGCATATGTTACATAACCCGCCTGCTCTGCCTTAAGTGTGCCATTCTTTTTCAGCTTAGCCTGTTCTTCTTTTTCCTGAAGCTTTTTCTTCTGCTCATATTCATATATGAGATTGTCATAACGGTTGTTTTCTTCATTTATAGCTTTTTCCGTTCTGGCTTCAGATGCACCATCTTTGTCTCCGGCCTCTTCACACGCCTTTATCTTCCAGTCCAGTTCTGACTGATTCTCCTGATATATCTTCTGATTTATATCATGTCTGTACTTCTGGACATCATCGGACTCTGTTCCATCACCGGTGGTACCATCGTCAAACATATCACCTGTCGATCCGGTATCTGTCAGATCTGAACCTGATGAGCCGTCCTCGGATGATGCGTCTGAGCCATCTGAGCTGTCCGTGCCGTCGCCAACATCGGCAAGCACAGTTCCCTTCTTTACCTCGTCGCCAACATTCACATACACCTTTGAAAGTGTGGCACTCGTCTCATAATAATAACAATAGTCAGTCGGAACTATGGTACCGGTCTTTATAACCTTTCGTCCTATATCTCCATATGTAACAGGTCTGTATGCCTCATTTGTACTGACCGGCTCCAAGAGTTCAGGAACCTTTTCGCTTTTTTCTTTTCCGCATCCTGTCATGGTCATCGCAAATACAGCTGTCATACACAGACACATTACTCTCTTACGCAACACTTTCCTCATATTCTTTTCATGTATCTCATTTTTCAGATTCTGTTTTTTCAATTTACCACCACCTGCTCTCCGGCTTTTAGTCCTGATTTTATGATCGTCTTGTCGTCCACAGTGTCTCCAACTGTAACCTCAACTGCACTTCTGTTTCCGGCATCATCCACAACATATGCATATGTCTTCTCATCTGAGCCTGTAAACACAGCCTTTTTATTGACATATATGACATTCTTTACAACAGGTTTCTCTATAACCATTTTGAGTGTGTCAGCCTCAGTAACTCCGGCCATATCTACAACCGGCTGAAATGTTACCTTCTGCATCTCTTCGCCTGTGGCTTTACTCTTATACTTCTCACACTTGATCAGCTTGAGAGAGAATGTCGCCTCCTGAAAGTCTGCCTCATATACCTCTCCTTCTTTAAACTTATATGTGTCATTTGTCTCTGACACATAATCTGAGGAACCCGAATCAACCGTTATCAGTGTCTGTCCCGCCGTTACATATCCATATTGGAGATCCGAATCTATATAAGTGACAGTACCCGCCTTGGTCGCTATGAGCTGATAATCTTTCATTCGCTCATTCTGCTCTTTTATATATGTATCTGCCACATCCATATCCTCTTTTGCTGACGCTATATCTGCTGAGTAATCCTGACTTTTGTCAATTGCCGCCAGCCTTGTATAGTGATCTATAAGAAGACGATCCTTCTCCTTCTGCTCAGTATACTGGTCTATGGTCTTCTGGATCTCTGTCGCCTTAAACTGGATCATCACATCGCCCTTGGCTACCTTATCTCCTTCTTTGACCTTCACCTCATCTATCTGATAATCTGACTGCTGTATGGAATAGTCCTTACTGCTATATCCATCCGGCTTCAGCTCCAGTGTGAGTGTGGATTGTATATCACCACTGCTGACCTTCTCCGTATTGAACTCGACCTTGCTGTACGGCTCAATATTTATCTTCGCGTCTCCTACCTGCCTGTCGCCGCTGCTGCATGCTGTAAGCGATACCGTCAATACACCAGCCAGCGCAGCTGCAAATATCTTTCTGCCTATTCCAGACTTTGCCACGCTTTATACCTCCTGTTTCTGGGAAATTATATGATATATATGATAACTTCTATGTGTTCCCGAATCGCATTCTGCGATTTATATCAATAATGATTTTAACCCTCGAAGGGTTATATATCAAGAAATTATCGGTGAGTTAATATTAGTTAAAATACCCTACACCGCACACAAGATTTAGTATAACCGATTATATTTTTATGAGAAATAATATTTAAACAGATTTCAGACAAAGTTCACATTATCTTAAAAGATCCAAAACTTACAAAGAAAAAAGCCCTTGCAAATATCAAAGGCTTTTAAATAAAAAAAGATGCGGGAGATGGGACTTGAACCCACACGCCGTTTCCAGCACTAGATCCTTAGTCTAGCCTGTCTGCCAATTCCAGCACTCCCGCATGTTCTATATGTAATTGGTAACTATCATAACTATCTGAATACGAACATCTATAACGTCATCCGTTTTCCCACATCATCCGCCCTTTCAAGCAACTAAGCAATTTTCAAATTGCTTTAAAAGCTTTGATATAAAAATGCGGGAGATGGGACTTGAACCCACACGCCGTTTCCAGCACTAGATCCTTAGTCTAGCCTGTCTGCCAATTCCAGCACTCCCGCATATTTATGTGATGCGTTTGTCACCAACGAATAAGATAATACCATCATAGACATATAAAGTCAACATCTTTTTTTATTTTTTTAAACCAGTACTTTTAAGCCAGTTTTAAGCCTGAATGCTCTCCACTCAAAAACAAAGATCCACTACCGAGTTTTCTCGTATAATGAATCTTTGTTTATAGTTTGTTTATACTCTGCAAATACGACTCAAATCTTGATCATGTTGGTCAGTTTCCTGTCCACATCTTTCATCAAATGCTCTTTAAACGCTGTGTAATACTCATGGGTAAACTGTGTATATAGGAATTTATTCCACAGATTACTGCAGTATGTACTGTCGAAATCGTAATACGAATCTGTATATACCAAACCATTGCTGAATCTTGTGACATCCAGATACGGTTCCTTTCCTGCGTAGTTGAGTCTCATAACAAGATTCTTCTGCTCACTACAACAGGCAAACGTCTCAAGGAACATCTTCATCTGATCCTTTGTTATTCTCTCTACAAACATATATGCCTCCTACTTCTTGTCTTTACTTCCCGTCTTGATCACTACTGACTGCTAATAGGTCCCCCAACCAATTACCCTGCAAATTCTACGAATTTACATCAATAAGTATATCATACTTACTTTTATTATAAAACCCCAAATCATTCGTCATACCACGACTTATATCACAATATTTTATCGTAAAAAAAACAGGAATGCCAACGCGCCCCGAACTTAAAGTCCATAGCCGATCGGCAATCCTGTTTTATCTTATCTTCTTATTATCTATATATCACAGATATTATGATAACTGTGCCTTTGCAACCTCAACAAGCTTTGCAAATCCCTCAGCATCGCTGATAGCCATCTCTGAGAGCATCTTTCTGTTGATGTCAACACCTGCCAGCTTAAGACCATGCATAAGCTTGCTGTATGAGATATCGTTCATTCTTGCTGCTGCGTTGATACGAGCGATCCAGAGCTGTCTGAACTGTCTCTTTCTCTGCTTTCTGCCAGCGTATGAAGATGTGAGTGCTCTCATAACTGACTGCTTTGCTACTCTATACTGCTTGCTTCTTGCTCCTCTATAGCCCTTTGCAAGCTTTAATACCTTATTATGCTTCTGCTTTGCGTTCATTCCGCCTTTAACTCTTGCCATTGGTTTTCTTCCTCCTGATCTATTAGATATAAGGTAATATCTTCTTCATTACCTTCTCGTTTGTTGCATCTGTCATTGTAGCCTTTCTAAGATTTCTCTTTCTCTTAGTGGTCTTCTTTGTTAAGATATGACTCTTATAAGCTTTAGATCTCTTTAAACCGCCGTTAGCTGTTTTCTTGAAACGCTTAGCTGCTGCTCTTTTTGTCTTTAATTTAGCCATTTTACTCTACTTCCTCCTTGAATTATATGTCTATAATAATTTAACGCTTTTGTGTTAAAAACATTATCATGCTTCTGCCCTCAAACTTTGCAGGCTTATCAACTACAGCTATCTCTGCAAGCTTCTCTGCAAAATTGTCGAGGATAACCTTGGACTGCTCCACATGTGCAAGCTCTCTTCCTCTGAATCTCAGAGTAACCTTAACCTTGTCTCCATGCTCAAGGAACTTTCTCGCCTGATTGATCTTGGTGTTAAGATCGTTCGAATCAATGTTTGGTGAAAGCCTTACCTCTTTAACTTCCATCGTCTTCTGCTTTTTCTTGGCCTCTTTCTCTTTTCTGGCCTGCTCGTAGCGGTACTTTCCGTAATCTACGATCTTACATACTGGTGGCTGAGCTTTAGGTGCTATCTTGACAAGATCAAGTCCTGCATCCTGTGCCATCTTGAATGCATCTCTGGATGACATGATTCCTATAAGCTGACCATCTTCTCCGATGAGTCGTACCTCTCTGTCTCTAATCTGTTCGTTGATCATTAAATCGCTAATGACTCTCTACCTCCACATTTTAAAATTTCGTATTACAAGCTGCCATTGTAAGCCACTCTCATAACATAAGAAAAGTGGATAGAACAAACTATCCACTTTCTTAATAAAAAGCATATTCAAAATACAGGCTGAACCTGTCAATTCTTCTAAGCTAGTTTATTTACCCGAGACATGAAATATAATCTTGAATTATAATCTTTAATCCGAAGGATCTGTCATGCTGAGGTGAGAGCGGATACTCTGCTTCTATGTTCACTGTTTCACACAGCAATGGTAGAATACCATATCCGCAGTGCTATGTCAATAATTTTTTATTTGCATAAAACATGACACCTATATCAAACTTGAAGTCATCTGTCCTTTCATACTTTCGGATATCAAGTTCTTTCCTTACTCTGTCTGTGAGTCTGTTTCATCCTCGCGGGATTCTATAGGTATGAACACCCTTTTGTTCTCCACATCATCCTCTATCTCCTGACCCGCCTGGGCTTTCTTCACGAAATACATCTGCGAATCAAGTCTGGTCTTTCCCCTGAGATCCTGTTTCACATATGAACCGTCAGGCTGCATGATATGTGCCTTGAGGGTATCTGCCAGCTGTACCTGAAGTATCTCCTTCACCTTTGCCTTGAGTCCCGGATCCTCAACCGGGAAAGTGATCTCCACTCTCTTGTCAAGGTTTCTAGGCATCCAGTCAGCGCTTCCCATGTATATATCCTCAAATCCGTCATTATAGAAATAGAATATTCTTGAGTGTTCAAGATAATTTCCCACGATCGACCTGACTGAAATATTCTCAGAAAGCCCTGGCACTCCTGCCTTGATACAACATATTCCCCTGACTATCAGATCTATCTTCACACCTGCCTTTGACGCATCATAGAGCGCGTTCATGATAACCGGATCACACAGACTGTTCATCTTGGCAACTATCCTTGCCTTCTTGCCCTGTCTTGCATTCTCCGCCTCACGTCCTATCAGCATGAGGAATTTGTCCTTCAGCCATATAGGTGCAACCGCAAGCTTATTCCATTTCTTCGGCTCTGAGTATCCTGACAGCATGTTAAACACCGCAGTGGCATCCTCTCCTATGGCATCACTGCATGTGAGAAGGCCCATATCAGTGTAGAGCTTTGCTGTCTGGTCATTGTAGTTTCCTGTTCCAAGGTGAACATATCTCCTGATTCCATCCTCCTCACGTCTCACAACGAGAGCGATCTTGGAGTGCGTCTTCAGACCGACCAGACCATATATTACGTGGCAGCCGGCCTGCTCAAGCTTCTTTGCCCATGCAATATTGTTCTCCTCATCAAACCTGGCCTTAAGCTCCACGAGAACCGTAACCTGCTTGCCATTTTCTGCTGCCTGGGCAAGTGCTGCTATGATAGGTGAATTGCCGCTGACACGGTAGAGTGTCTGCTTTATCGCCAGGACATCAGGGTCATTTGCCGCCTGTCTGATAAATTCTATGACAGGTGTAAACTCATAATATGGATGGAACAGCAGTATGTCTCCCTTTCTTATCCTGTCAAATATATGGCTGTAATCGCCCATCCCCGGTACCGGCTGAGGCTTGTACTTTGGATACTTGAGATGTTCAAATCCTTCTATGCCATTTGCCTTCATGAGGAACGTGAGATCAAGAGGTCCATTTATCTTGTACACGACTTCGTCATCTACTCCGAGGTGGTTCTTGAGTTCCTTCAGGAGTTTCTTGTCCATAGCCTCATCCACCTCAAGACGGATAACCTCGCCCCACTGTCTCTGCTTAAGCTGCTTTTCTATCTCCTTCAAAAGATCCGCTGTCTCCTCCTCGTCTATGGAGAAGTCTGCATTTCTCATGATCCTGTATGGATATGCGCACACTATATCATAGCTCAGGAACAACTTGTCAAGATTCTTCTCGATAACCTCCTCAAGAAGTATGATCTCGGTGACATCCTTCTCCTCCGATGGCAGTTTCACTATCCTAGGCAGCACTGACGGCACCTGAACCGTGGCTATATCTGTTACATCTTTCTTCTTATCATATATAAGCGCACCGATGTTCAGTGATTTGTTTCGCACAAGCGGGAATGGTCTGGATGAGTCGACCGCCATAGGTGTGAGGACCGGATACACATCCTTCTCAAAATATTTGTCCACATACTTCGCCTGCTTCGGCATGAGATCCTCGTAATGTCTTACAAGCTTCAATCCATTCTGTGCGAGCTGAGGGATGAGTGATCTGTTAAGCGTCTGATACTGGTTCTTCATGAATTCCTTTGTGCTCACATGAAGGGCATCAAGCTGCTCCTGCGGTGTCATACCCGCAATATCCTTCTTGGTGTATCCCGCATGTACCATATCTGTCAGAGATGCGATCCTGACCATAAAGAATTCATCCAGATTGGATGCTGTAATACTGAGAAACTTTATCCTCTCAAACAACGGTATAGTCTTGTCTTTCGCCTCGGAAAGACACCTCTTGTCAAATTCCAGCCAGCTGAGCTCTCTGTTATAAAAAATCGGATTCTTATCTGCCATATATTACAGCCCCCTTTTCTGCTTAAGCACAGGTTTCACGCCAAAGACCTTTCTGAAAAGTTCTGTCTTTGTCCTGAATACCCCGGCCTCAAGTGTTATGTCATTCAACGTATCGACCGTCATGGTGAGTACGCTGTCCTTACAGTTAAACTTCATATTCTCTATCTTCTGTCTGTGGCTCTTGTCCAGCACATCCGCAATCCTCAGTATAGATGTGAGCTTTGCCACCTTCATATAATCCGCAGTCATCAGCGATACCTGTGCCTTGGTCTGAGATGGAAGATAATACTCATTGAACTTTACGATATTAGCTATCTCCTCCCTCTCCTTATGTGACAGCCCAAGTATCTCAGTGGACATGATTATATGATATGACATCATTGTCCCCTCGTTCATATTCACAAATTTACCGCAACTGTGAAGCATAGCTGCTATCTGGAGCTGCAGCCTCTCCCGCTTTCCAAGTCCGTGTACGATCTTGAATGAGTCAAATATATCAAGGGCATTCTGCATTACGTTCTGTGTATGCCTTCTGTTGACCTTGTACTTCTTTGCTATGCTGTTGGCGGACGCTATGATGTCCTCATCGAAATCCTTATCTATAAGCAGTGTTCCATGCTTATCCATGTAGTCGGCAACTATACCGTCACAGAAAGTTACATCAGGGGTTATTATGTCCTCCGCCCTTGAGTTGTCCAGAAATGACTGATATATGATCGCCATAGGAAGCATGAGCGTTGCCCTCTCGTACGGAACCCCATACTTTTCAGAGAGGATCTCCGGAGTGGTCTCAACAACCTTGTGGTAGAGAACTCTGAACTGATCTCTTGTGATCTTGTCCACAATCTTCAACTCAGGTCCGACCTTCTTCAGGTTCGCAATTCCATCACCAATCGCTATGATGCTCTTTATATCCTTGTCGTTTATAAAGAGATTCCTGAACTCCTCTATGAAATTCGACACGAACTCTTCCATGATATTCTCAAGGGCAACCGTGTCGGCACCGTATTTCGCCAGATAATCCCTGATCCTCACTGCTCCTATAGGAAGATTCTGTGTCTGTATGAGATTCTGCTTGTCAAATATGGATATCTGGAGACTTCCCGCGCCGATATCAAGCAGAGCTCTGTTCTTGGTCTCCTCCTGTCCAAATCTGTACTTCGCAGCGCAGGCCTTGTAATTCATAAACCTCTGTTCTGAATTGCTGAGCACCGTAACGTCGATGCCTGTGTGCTGTTTTATCCTCTCAAGAACCATGACTGAGTTCTCCGCCTCACGCACGGCAGAAGATGCATACGCCTTGTAATCACGCACATCATACTCTTTCATCTTTCTGCGGAATTTGTTCAGTATCTCGCACACCTTCACTGTTGATTCCTCTGTGATCTTGCCACTGTTGTAGGTATCGCTTCCGAGTTCAACTGTACTGTTGACATAATCGATCTCCTTTGCCCCTTTTTTCGGAGTTATCTCATATATCTTCATTGACAACTCGTTGGATCCCACATCGATGGCGGCAAATATTTTATTTGCCATTTTCCCCACCTCCTGTTAAATAATATATCAATACGTTCCTATGATCTTAAAATCCATTGAATCCTTTGCTATTCTCTCAAGCGCATCTATCGCAGCCGCATCCATCAGACTTCCCTCAAGAGTTATAAAGAATGAATATTCCCATTTTCTGCCCCTGAGAGGTCTCGACTCTATGCTTGTCATGTTGAGTCCGTCATGCTTTATATGTCCAAGTATGCTGTAGAGTGTTCCGCTCTCATGCGGCAACGAAAAGCATATGGATATATTCTTCGACGTCTTCACATATTCTTTTCTCTTCGAGAGTATGATGAATCGGGTCGTATTGTTCTCATTGTTGACTATGTCATCCCTGAGTATCTTAAGCCCATATATATCCGCTGCCAGCACGCTGGCTATCGCCGCCTGTGATCTGTCCCCATCATCCCTCACCTTCACTGCACCGACCGCAGTGTTGGCAACAGGGCACTGGGCGTACCCGCAAGCCTCCAAAAACTCACTGCACTGCATAAGTCCCTGCGGATGGGAGTACACTGTCTTTATATCTGATATCTCTGCATCCGGAAGTCCCATCAGCATATGGGCAACCTTGACCTCATCGCCTCCGACTATGGTAAGACCGCTGCTGCCGACCATATCATATATTCCATTTACAAATCCGGCTGAGGAGTTCTCTATAGGCAGGACTCCGTAGTCTGCATCCCCATCCTTCACAGCTTTCACAACATCCTCAAACTTTGCCACATTTATATTTTTGATATCCTTGCCAAAATAATCATGCATAGCCTGATGGCTGTATGCTCCGGGAACTCCCTGATACACGACAACCGTATCATCATCCACCTTCAACCTGTCAACGAGATAAAATTCACGGACTATATCTGAGCTGCTGTGAACCTCTAACATCTGCCTGTCCTCATCGCCTATCTCTTTTATCAACTGATTCTTTCTGTCTATCAGTTTCTGTATCTGATCCTCAAGACCATTTATCTCTTCCAAAGTGCCCATGTATATACCTTTCCATCAACTCTAGTCTGCTTTTCAACTGTTTTTGTCCAGTTTACTCGCCAGTTCTTCAACAGTGCTGCCCAGCAGAGGATGTCTCTTGTAGCCCGCTATCGCCGACAGTGGCTGCAGCACAAATGCCCTTTTGTGCATCTCTGCATGAGGTATGTGCAGGTCATCGCTGTCATACACCAGATCATCAAAAAGCAGTATATCTATATCCAGAGTTCTAGGTCCCCAGTGTATTATCCTCTTTCTTCCCGCATCCTTCTCTATCGAATTGACAAGCTCAAGCAGTTCCTCCGGCTCCCTGAGAGTCTCTATCTCGAGACATCCATTCAGAAAATCGTCCTGTTCAACCCCGCCATACGGCTCCGTCTCTATAAAATCCGACACCTTAGTTACCTTGGTGTATCTGTCCTTGTTGAGTTCATCGATCGCCATGTCGAGGTATGATTCTCTATCTCCCATATTGGAACCGAGCCCCAGATATGCGACATGCTTTTTTCTACTTATAGACACCGATACATTGTCGACATGTACCAAAACCGGTGCCCAAGGCTTTTTGACAGTCACATCAACACCTCGCACATCATCGTATTTCAAGAGTATCGTATCCGCAATCTCCTCCGCCACGGCCTCGATCAGCTTATAATTCTTATTCTTCATGATATCCTGGATATCATTGCACACCAATCCATAATTCACAGACTTATCAAGGTCGTCTGATCTTCCCGCAGCTCTTGTAGACACATGCATCGACACATCAACTATGAACTTCTGTCCAAGCACAGTCTCCTCACGGTACACTCCATGATGAGCGAATATCTCAAGTCCCTTTATATTTATTTTGTCCATATCTGTCACCTTCTATCTGACTGACGTCTTCTTTCTAGCATCTTCTTTCTAGCATCTTCTATCTGTCGCCTTACATCTGGCATCTTCTATCTGGCATTCAACATTGCATATGTCATCTTGAGTGCCCTGTAGTTGCTCTTTACATTATGTACTCTGAAGAAATCACAGCCCTTTACAAGTCCAAGAACAGATGTCGCCACCGTTCCCTCCTCGCGCTCTGTGACTGGAAGATTAAGTGTGAGCCCTATCATAGATTTTCTCGAAGTTCCAAGTAGTATAGGCAGCTTCCACTTGTGGAGCAGCTCAAGATTGTTCATCAGGAGAAGATTCTGGTTCAAGTCCTTTGCAAATCCAATTCCGGGATCTACCATGATCTTGTCCCTGTCTATCCCTGCTGCAAGCGCCATATTCACAGACTCATCCAAGTCTGCCACAACATCGGCAAGATAATCAGTGTAATCAGTGTTATCTCTGTTGTGCATGAGACAGCAAGCCTTGTCGTACTTCGCGATGATACCTGCCATCTTATCGTCGTATTTGAGTCCCCATATGTCGTTTATCAGGTCTGCGCCTGCATGTATACCTGCCTCTGCAACAGCTGACTTGTATGTGTCAAGTGATACTGCAACATCAAATCTGCTCTTTATCGCCTCGATGATTGGAGCTGTTCTCCAGATTTCCTCCTCATCTGAGATCTTCGTATATCCCGGTCTTGTGGATTCTCCGCCGACATCTATTATGACAGCGCCCTCGGCTATCATCCTCTCTGTCGTCTCAAGTGCTGTATCCATGGTATTGTGCTGACCACCATCCGAAAACGAATCAGGCGTGACATTCAATATTCCCATAACATACGGCTCTTTCCCTGTCTCAAAACTCTTGTTGCCTATTATCATCCTTTTATCCTCCAATCGCTGTGTTTATTCACAGACGTATTTTCCCTTGTTATAGAACATCTGCCATTTTAATTCTAATATATTATTCTAATATATTATCCTAATATATTATTCCCTTATTCCTCTCAGAATCCGGCCAGTAACACTCACCCGCCGCTGCACAGTCGAAGCAATTTCTAGACAACTTGTCCGCTTTATACAGAATGTATGCCAAACCATCTCTCCCTGCGCCATCTGTATTGTGCGACCCAATGGCATCACATATCAGTTCTGTCTCTTCAGCGTCAAACCCGCTCTGCCTGAGTATGTCCTCCGCATACCGGACACTGAGTATATGATGGCTGACACCTGTGTCATCCGGATCCGCCCGGCCTACATCATGAAGCAGTGCTGCGGCATACAGCAATTCTCTTTCTATATTAATATTCTCATCCTTACCTATCATATATGCGATCCTTGCCACATCCAGGCAATGATCCAAGCCATGACAGCAGAATATCCTGTCTCTCTCTTTATTTTTTATCCGAGCCATAAGAGATATATATAAGTCGTTGTGAAGTATATTATCAACTCTTCTCATAGGAGATCTCATAGGAAATGACTGTTTGTCATTCGCATATGCATTACGTTCTGCTTTCTCTATGATCGGACCGATGAATGATAACGAGCCAAATATAACCACCACGGAATCTTCTGTATGACGCGCCATACTTACAGCCTGCTCCACAGCGTCATCCACATCATCCTGAATATAAACTGAATCCTTATATCTCGAATCAATATACCTGCACGCCTGTCTTGCAAGCTCCGTATTACTGAGGGCACGGGGATTGTCAGGCTCCACGGCTATGAACGCAGCAGCCCCCGGCATCATGATCTCAAGCATCTTCATATAATCCTTATCCTTGAAAACGCCGCATATATATATCAATTTCTTTCCCGCAAAATATGTGTCTATATTCTTTCTCAGTGCTGCCCAGCCTCCCGGATTATGTGCTCCGTCAACATAAACCACCGGAGAGTCCATGAGTCTTTGGAATCTGCCCTTCCATTTGGTTGCAACCAGCCCCCGTTCTACATTCACTTTTTTCAATTCATATCCTGCATCTTTTAGTACACTCGCAGCTTCAACTGCGACTATGCTATTATATATCTGATAAATTCCGGGAACAGACAGCCTATACTCCCGACCCTTATACGAGAACTCACTGCCTTCAAGTCCGCTATAACGTATATCCACATCTGCAGCATTAACCAGAATTGATGACTTTGTTATGTGATTCTCTTCACATTTTTCTATCCATTGTGGCAAAAGCTTACTGTCAAGTGGATATGACACACACGGAACATCAGTCTTAAGTATTCCAAGCTTCTGATCATATATCTCCTCTATGGTATCTCCCAGGAATCTGGTGTGATCCATACTTATACTGGCTATAATGGTACAGACCGGCTTTGTACATACATTTGTGGCATCAAGCAGCCCTCCCATGCCGGTCTCCAGCAAAAGTACATCAACATCCATATCGCGGAAATAGCAAAATGCAATGGCAGTTTCCGTCTCAAACGATGTCGGCCTCGATAACCCTTCTGCCACCATAGCATCAGCAGCCTTCTTTACCTGCTCCAGATATACTGCAAATATATCCTCGCTCATATATGTTCCATTAATTTGAAATCTTTCCAGATATGTAAATATAGTCGGCGATATATATCTTCCGACCACATATCCCGCATCCTCAAGAATCCCATCCAGGAACGCACATATAGATCCTTTGCCATTTGTTCCGGCTATATGAACCACTCGCACTTTATCCTGTGGATTGCCAAGCCGTTTCAAAAGCTCCTTTATATTCTCAAGTCCCAGGACACTTCCCAATGTATCAGTAAATTTTATATATTCTCTTGCATCTTCATAAGTCATCTGCGGGAGTCCCCCTATGTTCTATGTCTGATAAGTGGTGCATTCTCATCAATCGGAAGCAACGTAAAGCCCTGTTCACGAAGTTCATCTATGAGCTGCTGTAAAGACTCAACTGTGGTATGACGTGCCGTCAAATCATGCATAAGTATCACCACATCGTTCTGTGACACTGCATCCTTCATGATGTTGTCAACCAGCTGCTGCGGAGTGAAGCTTCCACATACCGCATCATTGTTGAGTGCATTCCAGTCGTAATACACCAGTCCTTTATTATTCACGTAATCTATGAGTGTATCCATATCAACCTTGGATACAGTGTTGGAACTGCCTCCCGGGAATCTGTAATACACACAGCTGACGCCAGTTACATCATACAATAATTTCTGCAATTCCTCAATATCTTCGGCAAAATCATCAAGGCTCGCATATATTTTGTCATAATCATGTGTATACGAATGCAACCCCAGAGTATGTCCCCTATTCACTATATCCCGATATGTATCATAATATTTCTCTTCCCTGCCCACAACAAAAAATGTTGCCTTTACGTTGTTTGCATCAAGAATGTCCAATATCTCGCCTGTATTGTCCGACGGTCCGTCGTCAAATGTCAGGTATGCTCTTTTTATATTTTCATCATTTTCAGACTGTGCAGAGACTTCTTCAGTTTTATTTTCTTCTATCTCGTCCTCAGTTTCCTGTGTTGATGTCAAAGACTCCTCATCCGCAAAATCTATCTTATGAGTCTCAGGATCTCGTATTCCACCGGAAGTATAAAATCCCCATCTGGACTGACTCACAATATAATAACAGCAGAATATTATTGCTATGAATATCGCAGCCGCCAGCATTATATACTGCCACGACTCAGACCACCCATGCCACGTTTTTTTATTTTTCAATTTTTTCTCCGTCAACACGTCTTTTTTCTATTATATTATTCTCATTATTTTATTATGAATAAGAACTCTCTATTATGAACTGTTTTATATTCACTGCATATTACCGATTCAAGCGGGAATAATAATAGCAAAATCTAAATACAAGGAGATTCTATCATGAAAAAAAGTATTAACAGCACAACTCACAGATATCCCAAGTTCAGGCAGCTTTTGCTGACTGCCGGTATGATACTCACAATGATCGCATTCTGCGGTTGTGGGAAATCATCCGGAAATAATACAACTGGAAACTCAACTGAAAATACAACAGGAAGCTCATCCAATTCTTCCACCCAGGCATCAAGCACCACCGAAACCTCTTCTGAGGCAGATAAAAATTCTTCTGAAGCAGACAACGATAAAGGCATCATAGGCGGTGCCGCAGATGCCGCCAAAGATGTGGCTGATGGCGTGGCTGACGGTGTAAAGGATGTAGCTGACGGTGTAAAAAACACCGTTTCAGATGTTTTCAGTTCATTCGATGATGCTCAGGACTGGTTTATGAAGCAGCTGCCAAACGAAGATGGACGTTTCGAGGTGTCCAACAGCGATAAGGACCTCACAAGTTTTTCCGGTAACCGAACCGGTTATCATATAGAGCTGCACGACAATAGCAGAGACGGCGACACTAAGGTCGGCGATTTCTATATAGATTCCAACAACGGCAAAGTCTATAGATCAGATGAACACGGCAAGACATTTGCCGAGTATGACTTTTCAGATTTTAAGTAATTTCAGAGAACGTAAGTCATGCATAACCACACAAACTAAATAAAGGCTCTGCTGCAGGTCACGCCCGCACAGAGCCTTTATTTATATATTATTGTAAATTACAGCCGCATCATCTGTTGACAAACACTTTCTCGCCCGACTTTTCAAGCATCCTGTCATACTGTTCATACATATACTGCACACTGTTCTCCAAGAGATGGTAATGCATTATATATGGCACAAGCAGCACCATGAATGCCACCGCCAGAACGAGAAGCGATATGTTGGATGTCACAACAAAAGCAATGCAGGTAATCACCGTAAGGACAGCAAACAGCACCAACACAATGAGATGTATCAGTCTCTCATGCATAAAAAAGCCTATCTGCACGAGATGTCTCTCCGCCTCTTTCTTTATATCGACATTCCCATCAGAATCCATCTTTGCCAGCAGATCATCGATATATGCCATATACCTTTTAATTCTCTTTGCCATCTTTATCCCTTCTCGTATAATATGTACACATCTTCAGCCAGCTGTGTCTAATTCATAACCTTGTTCATGAAGTGTTCCCACTCGGCTATGACTTTATCGTAATAAAAGCTTACTACATACGAATCTTCCTCGACATCTATGATCATCTGAAAGCATTTCTTGTCCTGTGCTTCTGAATCTGTTTTTTGAGATTTCAGATTCTCCTTCGGTGTTCCTGCAAAAAATATCACTTTTCCCTCGAAACTCTTCATGATCTCATCATATCTCTCCGGCTCAACCGGTTTATCTGGAACAGTCTCGATCAAGACATCATTTGCATCATAATAGCTGTGTCCCTCCAGCAGGATCGCCTCCATCTCAGGATTGATGAATCTCACCTGCATATCACTGGCATACCTGTCAGTATACAGTTCATTGGCTGAATTATTCTCCCTGACAACAGCTCCGTCAAGTTCGAACTCCAGAACTCCCTGCTTGGCAGAAAATACACATCTGACTATGGTCGCATCGCGGAACGACAGCGTATCTATCTCGTCAACACTATTGTATCTCATATCTATATTCCTCGTTAGTCCATCGCTTTCTTTATAGCTGCAAGAAGCTCATCATAGGTCTCAAATGCCTCAAGCTCAGGATTGTCCGCCTTTATCTGATCAGTACTCTTGAACAGGAAGCCCGCCTTGCTTGCATATATCATACCAAGATCGTTGTGGCTGTCGCCGCTTGCTATGGTATCGTATCCTATCGACTGAAGAGCTTTAACTGTTGTAAGCTTCGACTGAGGACATCTCATCTTAAATCCTGTTATCTCTCCGTCATCCGCTACGATAAGTTCATTGCAGAATATGGTAGGGTATCCCAGCTTTTTCATAAGAGGACCCGCAAACTGTGAGAATGTATCACTTATTATTATGACCTGGCCAATCTCTCTGAGTTCATCGAGAAATTCCTTAGCTCCCGGTATCGGATCGATCTTTGCTATAGTCTCCTGGATCTCCTTGAGTCCAAGACCATGCTCCTTGAGTATACCAAGTCTCCAGTTCATAAGCTTGTCATAGTCAGGCTCATCCCTTGTTGTCCTCTTAAGCTCAGGTATTCCGCTTGCCTCAGCAAATGCTATCCAGATCTCCGGCACCAATACTCCCTCTAAATCAAGACATGTTATATACATATTATCCTTATCCTCCGTTATGTTTTATATTTTACGTTCACCGCCCAGACTGTCAAACCCAGACGATATACAAATGCATTATAGCACAGTATCATCCGAGCTCACAACGGCTAGTTTCAGATTCGCCTCAGATCTGTCCCGATTTTATTCCGTGCATTTTTCAGAATCTTGTGTATCCAGGGCAGATTCGTAATCTTTTACTATCTGCTCCAGTTGTTCCTCTCTCGTCACCCGCATATGGTTCCCCCTCAGGTACACACCTTCCATATAACCTGTCCGTATAACCATCCTGAGTCTGCCAGTTTCCACGACATTTTTTCTATTGTTCTCCACTTTCAGTTCGTTATACCTTGCAAAATTCTCCTTCCATGCAGATATATAGTCGGTTATCTGCGCCCCCGGAATGGTTATATGTACCCCTCCATATCTCTTGTCAGGTCCGGGAAAAAAATATTCTATATGTCTGCCCGAACTGCCCACAACCAGTTCTCCCCCTGATTTAAGCTGTATCCTTCCGCACTTCAAAACGGAATTTCTCACGTCTTCTTCAGCAGCTCCCACACCTGCCTTCGTACTCTCATTTATAGAGTTTGTCATCTCTGTGTTCGTCTTTTCAGTATTCGTCATTTCTGTGTTCGTCTTTTCTATGTTCGTCTTTTCAGTGTTCGCCATTTCAGTTTTCGCCATTTCAGTTTTCGCCATTTCAGTTTTCGCCATTTCAGTTTTCGTCATTTCAGTTTTCGCCATTTCAGTTTTCGTCATTTCAGTTTTCGTCATTTCAGTTTTCGTCATTTCAGTTTTCGTCATTTCAGTATTCATTTTTCTTCAACTTAAACATTTCTGAGGCTTTCAAATGTGTTGTATATATTGAGCAGGCCGTATCCCCATTCAGGATTCGGATACTCTCTGATCTCAAGCAGTCCGCCCGTGGTTCCCGGTCTCACAGCCCCACGTCTGAGATATCCGCGAATCTGATTGCCATTGATATTTCGCACAAGTCTTCTGCCGTACGACCATTCAAATAACAATGCACTGCATCCGGCTGTATATGCTGCAGCCACAGATGTGCCACTCCGTATTACAGTCTCATCTCCTGAGCCAGCCCCTGATATATGCACCCCCGGAGCCAGCAGATCAGGTTTGACCCTTTTGTCAGCAGTATATCCCCTGCTGTTTTCAATATACAGATTACCATTTGTGTAGTCATATGCGCAAGTACATATGGCAGTCTCCGCCACTCCCGGGCTTGTGATCGTGATACGAGGGTCGCTTACAACAAATCTTGTATCCGGGGATATGAAATTGCTTATAGGAAGCCATGCATTGAAACTGAGCTCAGTGCTTCCGCTCCCATACACTCTCACGCGCCATATTCCATTTGCCGGAGTTACAAATCTCAACATGACCAGCTCCTGTCCCGCCGAATCCTCCACCAGAAAATAATCCACATAGATCATCCCACCGCCAAATATCGGACGAACAATAGAACTCTTGTCATATCTCGGAGATATCCTCTCCACGAATTCACCCCCGGGAATCTCTATCGCTACCGAGTAGGTGTTGGTGGATGGTCCCCATATCTCCAGCGTAAAGCTGTCATTGTGAGCCACATCCACCTCCACCGTTGCATACTCTCCGATCACAGTGCCGGAGTAATGGTGTCCCGCTCTCCCCTCATTGCCGCCTGCCACAGCCACCGCAAAACCGCTAAGCTCACCTATGTTATTGATGTATTTGTCAAGGGCTCCTGCGCCGGTATGGCTTCCACTGTTTGTTCCCATTGGCATCAGTATGCACATTGGCATCCTTAACTTTTTCTGCTGTTCCAGAAGATACGCTACAGCCATCATTATGTCTATCTCACTATAGGCATCTGCCCCTGCCGGAATTCCATAGAATCTTCTCAGATTTTCTTTTGCCTGTTTAAGTTTTACCACGATCAGCTTCGATGATGGTGCTGCACTCAGAGCTGTACCCGCGCAAAAAGTCCCGTGCCCCGTTGCATCCGTCAGAATTTTCTGTCCACTGTCCACGGCAGCCTGTATCTCCTCCTTACTATACTCCCTGCCATAGCCAAATGCGGCATTTCCAGCCTCCCTGTCCGTCTGGTCCCAAGCCGCAAGTATCTTTGACATTCCTCCAATCTCCACAAATGCACTTCCAAAGATATCTATTCCCGTATCAACTATGCCGATCAGGACACCTGCCCCAGTCAGCCCCAATATACTCTCCTGCTGTATGTTTACAGCCCCTATTGCCTCCAGAGCTCCCACATCATCCATGAGTCCGTACACCCTTGGGAATAGATTATATTCAAGCCGCGAAAAACTCTCCATATAATCATCAGGAATCCTCTGGTAAGCTACAGCATACCTGTCATCTATTATGCTCATCCCATACGGTCGATAATACTCATTCAGAGAATCGCGGTCGCCATTATACTCGATTATATACTCCACGAAATTCTCAGAATAAGCCGCATCTGATATATCCATGCATCCACCCCAATGGCAATCTATATAATATATGCTCCATACACAGAAAAATTCCCATAAAACACAATCTTGTACCGATCATATTTCATGGGAACCCTTTCTGCTCTTTCTATTTCCTTTTTTCTAGTTGCTTTATTCTAGTTTCTTTATTTTAGTTTCTTTATTCTGGTTTCTTTATTCTGGTTTCTTTATTCTTTTTACTTTATCTACTTCTTCGTCTCTATGTATTTATCAACCTGATCCTTCAGTATGTTGAACTGACATGGACCGGTTTCAAGAATCACTGTGTTAAACTCCTTGAGGTCGAACTTTGAGCCAAGTTCATCCTCTGCATAATCTCTTATGGATTGAATCTCGTAATAGCCGGTTGAATAGCTCTGATATACCGCCGGATCTCCGATCATAGTTGTATACAGATTCTCAGCCGCATCGCCGTTTAAGCCCTTTTCATTCAGATAATCTTTCGCATCCTGCAGGCTCCAGCCCTCGTAATTTATACCTATGTCGATTCTTCCGCACACAAGATAATTAAGCTCATCATTTATCTGGTAAAGTCTCGCAACATTCTCCGAATTCTTTGCACCCTCAAATGTGTAATAACTTATCGCATCATAGCATGCATACATGGCCCATCCCTCTTTGTATCCAAGGAAGTTCAGAACTGTCCTTATCGGTTCAGGATCGGTGGACATGTAGTACGCGTTCTGAAGCATATGTCCGGGATATCCCTCATGGGCAAGTGTCGTCCACATGCCATCTGTATGCTTGCCATTTACCCTTATGAGATTGTTATCCTGATCGTCAAATGCCGGGGACATGTAATACGCAAGAGTATTCTCCTGTATGTCCTCAAGACTCTTGTCAAGTTTCTTTGCAGTGTAACTTATCTCTTTGAAATCCGGATAATGTTCCGTGGCAGTCTCCATGAGCTTATCTATTATCTCTGACGGCTCAGCATCATTATATTCTGAAAACAGATCATCATAGTTGTCATACAGATACTGATACGAATCATAGTCCGTCATGGCCATTGATGTCATCTCTGTGATGAGCTGTGAGAGGTTATCGTCAAGCATCTCCGCAACCTCATCCGGAGTCTTATCTGTTCCGGCAGCAGACTGAAGAAGATATGTATAATAATCTTTTCCACCTTCATAGTTACACAACCCGCCGTCATTCTTTCCTGTTCCCTTCAGTGAAGACAGTACATCTATCACATCCTGGAACGCCGGAAGGAGACTCTCCACAACAGCTTTCTTATTCTGCGCCTCAAAATCCTTTATCTCATCGTCAGTGAGGAAATCAAGGGCCTCGATGTTGTCATTGAATGTCTGAATCATGAAATGATTGTCTTTGTCCTTCAAGAAGTCCTTGCACTGCTGTATGACATCGTCACATACGGCATCACTCATGAAATATCCCTTTTCCGACTTCGTCTTCTCAAAATCGAGATAGTCATCAAAATAATCTCTGACCATGCCAAGCACCTGTATATAACGCTCCACATCGCCCTTGTCATCAAATCTGTAGTCAGTGAAATATGTTGATATATTCGCCTGCAGTCCCTTCATAGGAGAGAACGGCTCACTGAGATAGATATTGAGATATCCTTCCTCCTCATTCTCCATATACTGCTTGAGTATGTCATACGTAAGCTGCTGATTCTCTGTGAGATCATCCCTGTCAAATGACTTAAGCTTCTCAAATGTATCATCAAATTCAGACTTCTGCTTTTTTATGCCTTCGTCAGTCATATCATGATCCCCCAATGACACCTCCGGCTCAGGTATTCCCATTGTCTCTCCATCCTTTATCTCATAATTGTATGTGAGTGTGTCGGATGTGACGCTGTCCACATACTCATCATGAAGAAACTCCTCAAATCTTTTCTGTTCATCAGTGTAGTCATCGGTATTGTCCTTTGTGACGCCGAATATATCCTTCACATCAAACATGTGTGAACTGCATGCAGTCGATGATACAAGCATCGCTGCCGCAACGAACAGCACCGCTGCTCTCTTTATCTTTCTTGCTATTTTGATCTTAAACATATTGTCTCCTTACTGTGTATTCCCCCACATGTGCTATCTGAATATTGTATGACATTTGAGCCCCAATTGTCCATTAATTTGGATTAAATTTTATATTACAGTATTCCAAGTCCATCCAGAACAACCTTTATGCCTATAAGTATAAGGATAATTCCTCCCACAAGCTCAGCTTTTGACTTATATTTTGTTCCGAATATGCTTCCTATCTTTACTCCCACTGCCGAGAAAATGAACGTGATACATCCAATGAATATAACCGCGAGTATGATATACAACGTGGACAGCTTAAGGAATGCAAATGACACTCCGACCGCAAGTGCATCTATACTGGTGGCGATCGCCAGCAGGAACATCACCTTTGCGCCCATGTCTGCATTCACTTCTTCCTCCTCGCTGAAGGATTCTTTGATCATGCTTCCGCCTATAAACAACAGGAGCACAAATGCTATCCAGTGCGACCACTTGCTTACAAGATCAGCGAAAAAGCTTCCAAGCACATATCCTATCGTCGGCATGAGCGCCTGAAATCCTCCAAACCACGCTCCTGCAATGAGCATATGTTTCACCCTTATATTTCTGAGTGAAAGCCCTTTACATATAGACACCGCTAATGCATCCATCGATAGCCCAACCGCCAGCATAAACAATTCGATAATACTCATAATCTCTTCTCCACATCTTAGTATTTGTTCTGAATCTGCAATACCGGAAGCATCACACATCAGGCGCCAGACTTTTATATAAGAACAGACCCTGTCTCGTTTCAAGCGTATATAAAAAGAGACCTCCCGGGCAGCTCTAAGCTGTCCAGAAAGTCTCATCATCTACAGTAATACCAGATTCACACCGACAAATATATCAGCTGTCAATCATTATGTTGATATCACAACGCTCTTGCTTTTATTCTATATCTCTGCGCTGACTACTCCCTTAATGAACTCTGACATTCTATCATATTGATAATTTTTTATCAAGAAGTTTTGGGAGATATGGTGAGTTTCACCGGCTTCTAGCCCTCTATACCGTCCAGATCTCCGGAATTCTCAAGCGCAGGGGTGCCTCGAAGCTCTATGATCGGGCTTCCCTTGCCTTTGATATAGTCACCGGTGATGGTGACTCTTCCTATCGTGTCATCCCTTGGTATCTGATACATGATATCAAGCATGAATTTCTCTATGATCGCACGGAGTGCTCTGGCTCCGGTCTTTCTCTTTATCGCCTCATCAGCAATAGCCTCATATGCACTGTCGTCGAATCTCAAGTCCACCTCATCAAGTGCCAGCAGCTTCTTGTACTGCTTGAGTATAGCATTCTTTGGCTCCCTCAGGATCTTGATGTACATATCCTTGTCAAGGGCATCCAGTGTGAAGAGTACAGGCAGACGGCCGAGGAACTCAGGTATCATACCGAAGTCACGGAGATCTTCTGTTGTCACCTGTCTGAGAAGGTTCGGCTCATCATCGTACTTATCCTTGAGTTCTGCCTTAAATCCCATGGAAGCCTGCTTGCTTATCCTCGCCTTGATTATATCCTCAAGATCCGGGAATGCGCCTCCACATATAAATAGAATATTTCTCGTGTTGATGGTCGTCATCGGAACCATGGCATTCTTGCTTCCCGAGCCAACCGGCACCTCCACATCAGCACCTTCAAGAAGCTTCAGAAGTCCCTGCTGAACCGACTCACCACTCACATCTCTGCTGTTGCTGTTCTGTTTCTTGGCTATCTTGTCTATCTCATCTATGAATACTATTCCGCGCTCAGCTTTCTCCACATCATTGTCCGCAGCCGCAAGCAGCTTGGACAGAACGCTCTCCACATCATCGCCTATGTAACCGGCCTCTGTGAGTGTGGTCGCATCCGTTATAGCAAGCGGCACCTGAAGAAGCTTTGCTATGGTCTTTACTATATAAGTCTTTCCACATCCGGTAGGTCCAACCATGAGCATATTGGACTTCTCTATCTCTATGTCGTCCATGGTGTCCGTGAGAACTCTCTTGTAATGATTGTACACGGCAACTGATATAACCTTCTTCGCATACTCCTGACCCACAACATACTCGTCAAGCATGGCCTTTATCTTGTGTGGTGCCGGAATAGTCTTAAGCGAGAATTCAGTCTCAGCCTTCTTCTCCTTTGGCGCCTTCTTCTTGACTTTCTGCGACTTTGGTATATCGTTCTGCGCTTTGATCTTGGACATATCTATATTGCCAAATGGCATATTGGTAAGGTCTATGAACTGCATGTTGCCTAGCCCCGGCATATTGCCAAATCCTGAACTTGTAAAGCTGTCAAATGATCTCTGCATACAATCCGGACAAATATTGATATCTCCCGGCATATGGATGAGCTTTCCTGTCACACTCTCAGGTCTGCGGCAGAGATAGCAGTACTTCTCGTAGTCGTCATCCTTATCATTTTCAGAATTGCCGTCCTGTGATTTATCGTCGGATTTCTTATCTGAAGTATCGCTGCCTGTTCGATCATCACTGTTGCCAGCCACGTCATATACTTCTGAATCATTTACCTCTTTATAATCCACTTCATTATAATTTACTTCTTTATTTAATTCTTTTTCACTATCGTCTATATCATCATATCTATTATCTATCATATCCTCATTCGTCCTCCAATTCTTTATATACCTTTTGTTATAATAACATATACTAACCACATTTACCAACACCTTGAAATGTGAAATTCCTGTAAACTCCAGCAGGCCGCACTGTCGGCTCGTAACTCTATAAATGTGCTTAATAAAATAAAGTGTCACAGCCCGAAAGTCTGGTTTTTTGTCCATCATATCTTTATTATTCTTTTAATATTTTTGCATTTGCCCAACAGTATAGAATTGAAAATTTGGCTATGCTATAATCTGATCAGACAAGGCAAATGGGCTGAAGGCGATTGCAGATGCAGATGCCTTTAAAGACTTCTATGGTGCATCTGTTCATTATGTTTTAAAGGAGGACTGTAAAATGAAAAAACTCGAGATTGTAGTTCGTTCAGAGAAGCTTGACGATGTTAAGGCCATCCTCGACGAGTGTGAGTCAACAGGTGCCATGGTGTCCAACATCATGGGATACGGTAATCAGAAGGGATACAAGACAACTTACAGAGGCAGCGAATACGTGGTAAATCTTATTCCTAAGGTTAAGATCGAGACCATCGCGGCTGATGATGTGGCTGACAAGATCATCTTCAAGGTATGTGAGAGGATATCCACAGGCAAGATTGGTGATGGTAAGATTTTCGTATATGACGTTGCAGATGTTGTTCGTATCCGTACAGGAGAGCGTGGGGAGACAGCACTTTAACAAATACATCATAATGCATTTATGATATCCTATAACATTCCTTTTTCTAACTTGACAGCCGGCTGTTCTCAGCCGGCTGTTTTTATCTGCATTCACCTTTCTTCTCCCGCAGGATCTTTATGAAGTTTCCTGATGTATATCCTGTGTACCATTTGAATTCGCGTTGAAAATGCGCCTGATCTGAATACCCCATTCCTTCCATATAATTAGTAATTTTCTCATATGGATCCTCGAGTATTCTCTGTACCGTGTATCGCACTCTCACAATTCTTGCAAATTCCTTAGGTCCTTTTCCTGTCTCTTCTTTAAATATCCGGTGAACATGTCTGACTGTGCATCCTGCCGAATCTGCAAGCTCCGGCAAGCTTATGATTCCATGTCTCTCCGTTATCATCCCTGCCAGATTTTTAATTCTTGCAGGCTTTTTTTCGATACATTCTTCTGACCACATCTTAGAATAATTTTCCAGCATCACACCAAGTTCTTCCGCCAAGACCTCTGTATATCGTCTTTCCTCGGCCTCGCCTGTATTTTCCCCAGGTTTTGCACCGAACTTGCTGTCCCCATGTCCGTCCAGAGACCTCACTATGTTATGTATCACCTTGTCATCCACCGCATTTGCAGAGAAACTAATATCAGGCTGAACAACAGCAAATGAGCATCCTCCGTCAACTGCACATGCCGCCTTCACCTCCGATAGCCTTAGCACTCTGGCATTTCCCGATGTATATACCACGCACACACCTTCCAGTTCCTGGGGCACCAGTCTGATCTCGGAAAAGCTGTACCCGGTCGTAATATCTATTTTCCGATTATTTTTTTCCAGTTTATATGTGCTTATGTCATCACAAAAATTAACATTCAATAAAATCTGGCGCATCAAAGAGTTCCTCCAAATAATTTTTTCACCCTGATAATATGTTTTACTTTACAATATTAAGTCTACAGTAAATAAAATAAGGTATATAAGTATATGTCCGATTTTTTCAATATTTTACCATATCCAAATACTATACTCAACCCAAGTTAGTAATTGAGGTGTGGCACTGAGATACAGATATCAGTCATATCTCAGTGACGTACGATCAGATATAATGTGCACAAAGATGTGTTTTGTCAGGATCAGGCCTGGCGGGACGCATCTTTTTTTATTATCTGATCACTTCCACAACTATAAAAAGTGCAGCCGCGGCACGAAGCATTTTCGCGCGTCTGCCCAATGTGTTAAAAGGAGGAATGATTATGGAAGACGTAAGCACAATTGTATTTGGAGTTTGGTTCCTCGTCGGAGCCGCACTGGTATTCTGGATGCAGGCCGGTTTTGCAATGGTTGAGGCCGGTTTCACAAGAGCAAAGAATGCCGGAAATATCATAATGAAGAATCTCATGGATTTCTGTCTCGGTACAGTTTCATTCATGATCCTCGGTTCATCACTTCTGCTAGGCAGCAGCGACTGGGCTCTCGGAGGTTTCATCGGAAAACCTTCACTCGCCCTCTTCCTTAACTACAAAAATTATGACTGGTCAAGCTTCGTATTCAACTTGGTATTCTGTGCAACAGCAGCTACCATAGTATCAGGAGCCATGGCAGAGAGAACCAAGTTCTCAGCTTATTGTATATACTCCGCAATCATCTCATTTGTCATCTATCCAATCGAGGCTCACTGGATCTGGGGCGGCGGCTGGCTTGTTAATATGGGATTCCACGATTTCGCCGGTTCATGTGCCATCCACATGGTAGGTGGTATATCAGCCCTGATAGGAGCAGCATTACTTGGACCTCGTATTGGAAAGTTCAATAAGGATGAGACAGGTAAGGTAGTAAAGGTTCACACCTTCCCTGGTCATAACCTTCCACTCGGCGCACTCGGTGTATTCATTCTGTGGTTTGGCTGGTATGGATTCAACGGTGCGGCCGCAACATCAGTTGAGCAGCTCGGAACGATCTTCCTCACAACCACTATCGCACCTGCACTTGCAACAGTTTCATGTATGATATTTACATGGCTCAAATATGGCAAACCTGATGTGTCAATGTGTCTGAACGCTTCACTCGCAGGTCTTGTCGCTATCACAGCACCTTGTGATACAGTTGACGCCCTTGGTGCAGCTATCATCGGTATCGTTGCCGGACTTCTCGTAGTATTCGGTGTATGGCTCTGTGACCACGCATTACATGTTGATGATCCTGTCGGTGCCGTAGCCGTTCACGGTATAAATGGTATCTGGGGAACCATCGCAGTTGGTCTTTTCTCAACAACATCTGTTCCAGGAAACGATACAATAACCGGTCTGTTTTACGGCGGTGGTGTTCATCCACTTCTCATCCAGTTACTTGGAGTTGTATCAGTTGCAGCATGGACAGCCGTTACTATCACTATCGTATTCCTGATCATCAAGAAGACCATCGGACTCAGAGTTTCTGAGGAAGAGGAGATCAAGGGTCTTGATCCTACAGAGCACGGTCTTCCAACAGCATACGCAGATTTCCTGACAACAAAGTAATATGGAAATATAACGAAATATCAAATATAAACACACCCGGGGACGGAGGGGTCAGGTACCTCCGTCCCCGGGTGGTTTTTTACACTTTGGAAAAGGGGACAGGCACCTCCGTCCCCGGCACTACTGTCTCGCCATTTCACTGACGGCCATATAATTCTTAAGGATATCCCCATATTCTTTCTTGTGCTTGAACATATATACACAATGTCCGTATCCCTTTCTCACCGTGATCATCGCTTTGGGGTAATATCTTTTTATTAGTTTTCTGCACACTATATGTGAATCCCTGCTGCCAAATTCGAAATAAAGCTCTCTCTGCACGTTCTCAGGCATAAGACATTGCTCGTATTTAAAACTATTACACGAATGAACCATACACGCCAACGCTTCCTTATCCGTTCTCTTCATTGCATTTGCAAGTTTCTGCGCCACAGCATCATCAATCTCAGCAGAAGAATACATCATGGCCGCTGCATCAGGGTGTTTCTTCATTCCTCCCATCATACCTCGGAACATCCACTCTACGCCTTTCATTCTTGTTAGTGCAGCTCCCTCAAGAACTGAACATCTCACATCAAGCCATGGATTATATGCCATCAGATACATTGCAACAACGCATCCCATAGAAGCTGAGAACATAAGATCCAATCTTTTTATATCATGATCCGAAAGCCATTTGCCTATCAGCATAGCATCTCTCTCCGCACTCGCAAATTTCTCCTGATCATCCCCATGTCCTGTCAGATCAGGCGCTATTATATGATAATCATTCTGCATATTCTCAACATATGGAAGCATCATCTCATGACACATCCACATACCGTGTATAAGAAGTATATGTGGCTTATATCTGTCTCCGTACTCATGTATAGTCATAATGTGTATCTCCTGTATGTATATTTGTTGGATGATGCTCTATGTTCCGGCTTATTTGCCATCGTTAGCCGGGTATAGCCATAGCTAACATGCGAGGCTTATTTGCCATCGTTAGCCTGATATAGCCATAGCTAACATGCGAGGCTTATTTTGCATGCATCTAGGTTGGGTAGCTTACAACTCTCCTCATTAAACTCTGCCCACTGTGTCGCGCAACTGTACAAATCTTGGTAAGCATACCTAAACCCGTGTTAGGTTTATCTAACTTCAATTATTTTAGCACAACCGTCATCCTCTATACAACACCGGATCGAGGAATTTTCCTATACACACCGTATTCTCAGTCAAATGTTATAATTTTTTCCTTAGATTGCCGAAAAACCTCTATCCAGGATAATTTCTGTGGATTTTATCCTTTTCGCTCTTTTCAATAGACTTTCAGGATAATTTTTTCACTTTTCTATAGAATGTACTGCTCTTTAGGAGAATTCCTTCGTGCGGCATCCAAAGAGCGGTGCCATTCGCATTCCGCTGGCGCGCTATGTTCCGCCCAACAAAAGTGCCTGCTCGTGTGTAAGCTCCCGGACAGACCCTTTTATTGGGCGGAACGCACCGCTTGTAGAACGCACAAAAGGGCTCCCGGCCATAAATGACCGGGAGCCCGTCTCAATACAAACATCTATAGATTAAAGACTGTAAGAACCTGATTCTCCATCAGCTGTATAATATACCATGCCTGTTTCTGGCTGGTAATATACGTTCAATTCCTTAACTGTCTTATTACCAAGAACTTCCTTTGCCTTGTCAACGATTGCTGACATCTCTATCTGTCCACCAGCGAACTCTACAAATACCTTCTCAGTTGTCTTAACTGGAGCTGCCTTCTTTGCAGGTGCTTTCTTTGCTGAAGCTGCTTTAACCTCAGCTGCCTTTGGCTCTTCCTTCTTTGCTGGAGCTGCCTTCTTTGCAGGTGCTGCCTTAACCTCAGCTGCCTTTGGCTCTTCCTTCTTTGCTGGAGCTGCCTTTGCTGCTGTAGCTGCTGTCTTCTTTGCAGCTTCCTCTTTCTTAGCTGCCTCAACCTTAGCAAGTGCTGCTGCAGGTGTTGCCTTTGTTACCTTCTTTGTGTCATCTGCCTTCTTTGCTGTAGCCATGATTCTTTCCTCCCAATTAAAAAGTATCTATATAATCTTATGTACTTATTTCCAAGCTAGCTAGATATTACTCCATTTTTAGTCTTTTTTCAATATAACCAAATTCTTTTCTCCCTTTTGTAGTGTATTGGGAATTGATTTTCATCAAACCGCAACACATTGCACAAACAAACGGTCACGGAATGTTATAAATCCGTGACCGTTTTTGTAATTTTATACAAATTCACACTTTAATTAGTAAGAATATTAACTACTTCACTCAAATTCATGCCGTTTGATGCCTTTAAAAGAACTATATCTTCCGGCTTCATAAGTGCCATGAGATATATAGCTATCTCTTCTGTATCTGAAAATGACACAGTCTTGGCATGTTTTGTGTTCTCACTCGCATCCAAAGCCTCTTTTATCTTCTGAGCATGTTCACCGATGACGATGACCTCATCTATCTTCTTGTCTCTCAGATACTCACCCACCTCATAATGGTACTCATCACTCTTCTCTCCGAGCTCAAGCATATCTCCGAGGACAAGATACTTCTTGCCATCACACTTCATATCACAAAGGACATCGGTACTGGCCTTCATAGAATCAGGGCTGGCATTGTATGTATCATCAATTATAGTATATTTTCCAGGGAGCTTGATAACCTTCTGTCTGAGGCCTCTGAAATTCTCAAATGCCTTTGAAGACTTCTCATATGGAACTCCAAGCTGATGCGACACCGCCATGGCAACCAGCGAATTGCGTACATTGTGAAGTCCCATGACTCCAACCTTTACAGTCACCACATCATCACCGTGAATCATATCATATACTGAATATCCATCTTCCATACGGATATTTGTCGCTCTGAAATCCATATCCTCTCCACAGCCATAAGTGTACACCTTGCATGGGATCTCATCCTTCACTGCATATAACATAGGATCATCACCGTTGATATAGAGTGTTCCATTCTCTCCCATGCCCTTGATGATGCTGAGCTTCTCTTTACGTGTATTTTCAAGAGAACCCATATATTCTATGTGAGCTACACCTATGGTGGTTATAACGCAGATATCAGGCTGTGCTATATCTGTGAGTATATCCATCTCCCCCGGCTCGCCAATTCCAAGTTCAAGAACGGCCGCATCGTATTCATCTGTCATTCTGGATACCGTGATAGGCTCTCCATATACCGAGTTATAATTTCCCTCTGTGTGAAAGCACTTCATCCCTGCACTTACAGCAGCTGTGATCATCTCTCTCGTTGTGGTCTTGCCCACGCTTCCGGTAACTGCCACAACCGGCATATCGTATCTGTTTCTTATATACTTTCCGATAGCCTGAAGAGCCTTAACAGTGTCATCTACACGAATGTACGCCTTGTCTGACACAACTATATTGTCGTGTTCTGACGTGAGCGTAGCAGCTGCGATCTGAAGCGCAGATTCTATGAATCTATGGCCATCAGTTCTCGAACCTATGATAGGCACAAACAGATCTCCTTCTTTGGCTTCCTTTGAATTGATACAGATATCTGTGAGTACAGTGTTCTCATCACCACACAGCAGAACTCCGCCAGTAGCTTCCAGTATATTCTTTACAGTTATATCTACCATCATTATCCCCTTTTTATGAAAAGTAATATAGCGGACTCTCAAGATGTCCGCATGCTTTATGAGAAAATGTCCTCATAATACATCGCCATTATAGCACCGTACATAAGATTTGTACATTAATTCTGTTTACTTTTATTCCTCACGTTACTTTTGTTCTTCTTTGTTCTTCTTTATTCTTCTTTATTCTTCTTTATTCTTCTTTGTCCTTCTTTATGCCTCTTTTATTCTTCTACTTTATCAGCTGATCATCGCTCTTTCCAGAATTCATCCAGCAGCACTCCAACGTTTTTACGATTGCATATCTCATAGTCGCCCCACTCCACCGGGAACAGTTCACTATATCTCCTAGAAGCAAATCTCTCATCAAGAAGTACTATAACCCCTTGATCTTCTTCCGTCCTGATAACTCTTCCTGCTGCCTGGAATACCTTGTTTATTCCCGGATATTGATATGCATACCGAAAGCCCTCACTGTCAGTCCACCTGTTATCACTACCACTTCTGCCATCAAAATAGTCCATCATAAGCTTTCGCTCTGTACAAACCTGCGGCAGTCCCGGACCGACCACGATAGCACCAACTAGTTTTTCTCCAGTCAGGTCTATTCCCTCTGAAAATATACCGCCCATAATGCAGAATGCCAGCACATTGCGTTCTCCGACAAATGTGTCAAGGAACTCTTCCCTGTCTGTCTCATTCATATATGGTGTCTGAGCGATCACTCTGACTCCTAAATTCGTCTCATCCGTCTGGGCGATTTCCTTAACGCGATCCAGCATCACATAGGATGGGAAGAATACCATGTAATTTCCGGGTCTTGCCCTCACTATCTGCCATATATAGTTGTATATATTGTTGTACTGCTCATCATTCCGCTTGGTGTACCTGGTCGTCACATCATTTGCGATCAATATCTTCCTATTTTCCTGCGCAAATGGTGACCTGATGTATATAGCCTGATCCTCGGGGCAGTCTGACAACATCTCCATATAATACTTTATCGGAAGTATCGTGGCAGAAAAGAACACTGATGCTATCCCCCTGTCCAGACAGTTTTTTATGTTTTCCGCCGGCTTCACGCAATAAAGCTTCACAACGAAGCGCCCATCAGGAAGCAGTTCATCATATATGATATAATTCTCATCTACCATCTCAGAAATATTTAAAAACGATGTCAGATTGAAATAAAAGTTCAGCACTTCCTTGCGCTCTGGTATCTGTTTGTGTTCTTCAAGAAAAAGATCAAGTGCATCGTGAAGCCCCAGAAGTTTCAGCTGCAGTCCTGCTATACTCGTCAGCACTGCGTACCCCTCCTCCGGCACTTCTTTTTTCAGTGACAACAGTTCCCTGTTACAGCTGTCAAGATGCTTGGCCAGTCTTCCGCCGTACGCCGCCGTAAGCTTCTTGAGTTCAAGAAAATCTTCTTTTATAAGCTGTGCGCTGTACATCGCCGATGCCCTGTCAACCAGATTGTGAGCCTCATCTATCAAAAACACATAATTGCCCTGAGTGTTTGCGTTTCCATCCCCAGCAAAGAATCTCTTGAGACTTGCCCTTGGATCAAATACATAATTATAATCACATATCACCGCATCGGCAAAAAGACTGGCATCGAGGCTTAATTCAAATGGACACACACGATATTTCTCCGCACATTCCCGCACCATATTCCGGTCTATTATCTTCTCGCCAGTCACAAGTTCATACAATGCCTCATTTACCCTGTCAAAATGGCCATCTGCACACGGACATAATGCCGGATTGCAATCCATCTCATCCTGAAGGCATATCTTCTCCTTTGCCGTCAGGATAACCGTCTTTAACTTCAAGCCTCTGTCCATAAGTTTCTGCACAGCATCCCTCGCCACCGTATGTGCGATAGTCTTGGCTGTCAGATAAAAAAGCTTCGATACATCTCCCTGTACAAATGATTTGATGGTTGGATATATGGCAGCCATGGTTTTTCCTATCCCAGTTGGAGCTTGAACATACAGGTGACGTTTCTGCTCTATAGTCCTATAAACATAGAGAGCCATCTCTTTCTGTCCCTTCCTATATTCAAATGGAAATTCCATCTCAGATATGGATATATCCCGCGCCATCCTGTGAGTCTCCACCAGATCAAGCCACTTACACAGCTCTTCTATCATGGCATCAAACCACTCCTCAAGATAAGTGTATTCATAGCTGCGTTTAAAGAACTTTTCCTTTTCACTATCAAGATTCACATAACTTATCCGCACATCGATACTGTCATATCTTCTCTCTCTGGCGTAAATATATGCATAGCACATAGCCTGAGCGACATGTACCTTCTGCGGACTTTCAACATCATCAAGATTGCGATATATCCCCTTTATTTCATCTATAAGTACATCGCTTTCACAGAAATCAATCTCGTAGCCCTGTGCCATATCCTGAACATGTCCGGCGTCCGTCTCATCACATCTTCCATCACATACCTTATTCTGACCAGCCTGTATACTGTCCATCTCTATTTCATCATCCGACTCTCCAACATCTGACTCTTCATTCTTACGCTTGTCTATTATTCCATCCGCCCGGCCTTCCACAGTTATACTGTGCCTTTCAGTCTCGGCTGTAATCTTAAGCGGCACCTCAGAATCATAATAAGACCCTGCCCGTTTCTGAAGCTTTCTATGAATCCTGCTTCCCGCATTCATCGCCTCTACAGGCAGAGTCCCACTGCTGCTATCACTTATATCACCGCTGCGGAAAATGAATTCCACCAGGCTTCTAACTGATATTCTTATATTCATTTTGTCTTCCCATATAAACTACTATCTCTTATAAACTATCTTCTCAGCAAGCTCATCTGCTACCGCCTTGCCAATCATAACCTCAACTATCTTAAGCCCAAAATCGATTGCGGTTCCAACGCCCCTGCTTGTGATCACATTGCCATCCACTACAACCGAATCAGTCCTGTGATCCTTTGCCATAAGCTGTCCTTCACATCCCGGATAGCATGTTGCCGTCTTATCAGCAAGCACGCCAAATGCTCCAAGGGCTGTAGGACCTGCGCATATGGCTGCCACATATGCTCCCCTGTCGTTCTGCTTTTTCACAAGAGCCTCAACCTTCGGATTTGCCTTGAGATTTGGAACTCCCGGTATTCCGCCCGGAAGAATGACTATATCACTGTCATCACTGATATCCGAAATCTTTTCATCCATTCCAACGCATATACCATGTGCACCTGTCACTGTATCTGCATCATCAGACGCCACCATAAGACACTCCATTCCTGCTCTTCTGAGAATATCCACAACCGTAAGTGCTTCAACCTCTTCATATCCTGTTGCAAATAAAATCCTTGCCTTCATACGTATTATCCCTCCTGCTTAATATTTCCGACTTGCGCCTTTATATATTTTTCTCTATATAATTTTCTTTTATATATTTTTCCTTATAAAGCTGTCTATGTCACTTACTTTCATGCTGCTGAGCGCACTGTTCTGGAATATTCCTGCACCCGTCACATCCTTCGCAAACCAATCCGGTGCCCTGAATGCATTTGCAATCTTCTCAGATGGAAATTCTACCTCTGCATATACAAGTCCCTGAAACAACCCTTTGAACACATCAAGCTCTATCTTCAAAGTCTCGTCTATCGACTTGTCTCCGCATGTCGCATCGGTATCTGTGACAGGAATTATATACCTGTCCTTCTCTATCACATTCCCCTCAGCTTTTGACCTCAGGTTACTGTACTCCTCCTCATTGATATCCATCTCAAATTCCTGTCTCGAGAGGAGTCCCTTAGATTTGACTGTGAGGATCCTACGGTCGTTGCTCTTTCTTATCCTTATGACCGGCTTCGTCGACACATACAGCTGTTCCATATGCTTTACAGGATACTCATCCAGTTCAAATGGAACTTCTGCCACAAGGTACTTTTTTTCTATTTCCATATTTTCTTTTTGCTTATTTTCTTTTGATTTGTCTTCTTTTAATTCGTTTTCGTTCGCGTTATTTTCTTTAATATTTTCCATATGATTTTCCCTGCATTTTGTAGCCATCCAGTATAAGTTCCTTTTTGCGGCATCTTGAACGCCAGCGCAGTATAAGTTTCTTTTTGCGGACACGATCAGAATATATCTCCGGGCGGTATATCTCCACTCACGTGAGACATGATGGCTCTATTCATAAATACCATGGCAAGTATCATCGCTATCATCCACATAAAGAATGAAGAGATGATATAGTCAACTGCTATGTTCACTGACATTATAAACATAGACAACGTCATCGCATACACACATATCGTATACACCTTTCCATATGAAAGTCCGGTATTCAATGTCTTTGAAAGTGTATTGCCCACCAAACTGAACAGCAATGCAAGCAGTAGTTGTCTGCCCGCACATCCGATCACCACGCAGATAAACATAATGATCATATAGCCATAAAACAGCGGTGCAAATGATGCAAGCATACTGTTGTTGAATCCAGTTGGAAGCATAAAATACTTTATCGGAGTCTTCATATACTCATATCCCTTGCCTCCTGAGACTATGCCAACGGTAACCGTCTCACTGCCTATGGCAATATATGTTCCATCTGTCTCCAGCTTACTCAGATCAACCTCCGAGCTCTCTGTATTTATATACAGGTTTCCACTTCCAACCGCGACCTGAACATCCCTCTCTGCATTCAATCTGCCATTCTCGTATGTGAACTTCGGTATGATATTATTTGCAAGGTTACTGAATCCACCAACATTTCCTACCCAGAATATGGCATCTATACCAAATTCAATAAACGCAAGCAAAAATGAAATGATAATAACAAACCAGACAAGTCTGCCGGTCTTCAGCTTCGTCAAATGCTTGTAATTCTTGGGACTGCTGACTGCGATCGCCAGCTGGTCAACAAGGGTAACCTTCTTGTACTCTTCCTGTTCATCCATCAATCTCTAATCTCTCCTGAATCCTGCCTCTGAATTAGATTATGCCCAGTTTGACCATCGCCTTGTATATCCCGTCATCCTCAGCGTCATCTGTAACCATCATAACCTGTCTCTTCAGCTCGTCAGGTCCTTTCTTCATAATTATGCTGTTTGGACAATATAATAACATAGGTGCGTCATTGTTGCCATCACCAAATGCATATGCGTTCTCAAGCGGTATATCAAAGTAGTCCAGCAGATACTGTATTCCTGTTGCCTTGCTGAATCCTTTCGGCACGATCTCGCAAAAAATACTGCTCCTGTCTATATAATCAAAATTGGCCGATACGTGTTCACGAAACTCCGGCACATTTTTATTGTCTTTGGCAAACCAGCAGCAGAACTTGTCGAACTCAAAATCATCGGAATCCACATCTTCTCCCACATATATTCCATTTGCGCGGAAATATTTCACCATCTCCATAAGCAGATCATTGTCCATATTCTGTCCGTCCACATACACCTTATCCCGATGCTCATACATTCCATACATGTCGTATCTTCGGCAGGCATATGCTATATCTCTGCACACATCCCTGCTGACATCATTGTGAAACAGCTCTCTTCCATCATAGTATATCGAAGTCCCACAGCCACATACAAAGCCATCAAATCCGGCTGATCTTATCTCTTCAGTTACATTGCAGTATACCCTTCCCGTATTGATAAAAACCAGATGTCCATTTGCCCTCGCCTGTGCCAAAGCCTGCTTCGCACTCTCCGGGAAATATCTTCTTCCATCCTCAGTGATAAGGGTGCCATCTATATCAAAGAATAATATCTTCCTGTCTGTACTATTCATATATCATATCCATCCTGTCATATATTTACAGGCACATGTATATGCTACACGTGCCTGTATATTCTGTACGCATTAAGTTTTCGCGCGTAAGCGCAATAACCTACACACGCATCAGCATGCTGCATTGTACCGAGTTTTTTACCGTCTGCATTACAGCTGCTTCATAAGGTCGATCATCTCGAGTGCTCCCATAGCACAGTCATAACCCTTGTTGCCTGCCTTTGTTCCTGCACGCTCGATAGCCTGCTCTATGTTCTCTGTTGTCACAACGCCGAACATCACAGGTACGCCTGTCTCAAGTGACACTGATGCAACACCCTTTGAAACCTCATTACACACATAATCATAGTGGCTTGTAGCACCGCGGATAACTGCGCCAAGGCAGATAACTGCATCATACTTTCCACTTGCTGCCATCTTCTTTGCAATTACAGGTATCTCGAATGCACCCGGAACCCAAGCAACTGTGATGTCATCCGCATTCACGTCATGGCGGAGGAGCGCATCCTCTGCTCCGCTCACAAGCTTTGAAACTATGAACTCATTAAATCTCGCTGCAACTATACCTATCTTTGCTCCATTTGCTACTAACTTTCCTTCTACCTTATTCATCTGATTTTTTCCCTCCTTATTCTATGGAGCAGACGCATGAAAAGGCGCTTGCGCGCGGCGTCTGCGTGCTTCACAAGGAATCCTCCCGCTTACGCGGGTCCCTCCTTATGAAAAATTAAACATCATTTAACATGTGACCCATTTTCTCTTTCTTTGTCTTGAGGTAAAATGCGTCGAACTTTGTTGGCTCTATCTCTATCGGAACCCTCTCCACTATCTCAAGGTTGTATCCCGCAAGACCATATACCTTAAGTGGATTGTTGGTGAGAAGTCTGATCTGTCTTATGCCGAGATCCACAAGTATCTGTGTTCCTATGGTGTAATCTCTTGCGTCATCAGGGAAACCGAGCTTGAGGTTTGCCTCAACAGTATCAAGTCCCTGATCCTGAAGTGCATATGCCTTTATCTTGTTGATAAGTCCTATGCCCCTTCCCTCCTGTCGCATGTACAGAAGAACTCCTCTGCCTTCCTTCGCTATAGCCTTCATCGCTGAGTCGAGCTGCTGACCGCAATCGCACTTCATCGAACCAAAGCAGTCTCCTGTCAGACACTCGCTGTGTACTCGGCAGAGAACCGGCTTGCCATCAGCTATATCGCCCATCGTGAGTGCCACATGATGCTCACCGTTCAGCTTGTTGACGTACCCGCAGATCGTGAACTCACCATACTTTGTAGGCAGCTTTGCCTTTGCCACACACTCCACAAATACCTCATGCTCTTTTCTGTACTGAATAAGCTTCTCTATTGTCGAGATCTTCAGGCCGTGAACTTTTGCAAATTCCACAAGGTCATCTTTTCTCGCCATAGTTCCGTCATCCTTCATGATCTCACAGCACAATCCACAAGGCTTGAGTCCTGCTGCCTTCATAAGATCAACTGTCGCCTCAGTATGACCATTTCTCTCTATAACACCACCAGCGACAGCCTGAAGAGGAAACATGTGTCCCGGTCTTCTGAAATCACCAGGCTTTGCATCGTCTTCTACGAATTTTCGTGCTGTATAGCCTCTCTCTTCAGCTGAAATACCTGTGGTAGTATCCACATGATCGACCGACACTGAAAATGCTGTACAGTGGTTGTCTGTGTTCGTTATGCACATCTGTGGAAGATTAAGTTTGTCAGCAAACGACGCATCCATAGGCATGCATATGAGACCTCTCGCCCACTTTGCCATGAAGTTGACATTCTCTGTGGTGGCAAATTCTGCTGCACAGATCACATCGCCCTCGTTCTCTCTGTCCTCATTGTCAAGCATTACAACCGGCTTTCCCGCCGCAAGATCTGCTGTGATCTCTTCTATCGAGTTAAATTCAAAACCCATCGCTTTACCTCCTATAATTCCGGATTTATATAAAACCATTTTCTGCCAGGAATTTCATATCAAGTCCTGATCTATCTGAAGCCACTGCATCACCGCCGCCTTTGTACGGCTGCAGAAGCTTTTCAACGTATTTGCCTACCACATCATTTTCAAGATTCACTATCTTGCCCGGCTTGCCATCTAAGAGAGTAGTCTCCCCTGCTGTATGCGGGATTATAGACACTTTAAAACAAATATCATCCACATATGCCACTGTAAGGCTGATGCCATCTATCGCTATAGACCCCTTCTCTATGATATATCTGAGGATCTTCGGAGAACAGTCTATGGTCACCCAGACCGCATTGTCCTCCCTCTTGACTTCTCTGATCGTTCCGGTTCCGTCTATATGTCCGGACACTATATGTCCGCCAAATCTTCCGCCGGCAGCCATAGCCCTCTCAAGATTTACTCTGCTGCCGCCAGTCAGCTGTCCAAGTCCGCTTCTTCTCAGTGTCTCCGGCATGACATCCGCTGTGAATATATTTCCTGATATGCCGGTTGCAGTAAGGCACACACCATTTACAGCAATGCTGTCGCCCACCTGACTTCCCTGAAGGACTTTGTCCGCCTGCACAGTTATGCTGCAGGAGCTGACGCCTTTATCTATTTTCCTGATCGTTCCTATCTCTTCTACTATTCCTGTGAACATGTACGACCTCTTTTCTATATCGTGCAACAACCCACAAGCAATCGAATCTTCTGGTCGTCACCGATTCATTCTCTTGATTTATATCCGGCGGTCCTATGACTTCTTGTATCTTAGCATCACATCTTCGCCAAATCTTCTCACCTCAGCCAGACTGAACATATGTGCATCTGCAGGCACATCCACGCCTGTTCCAGATACCGGACTGAACTTGCCTTCGCCACCAAATATCTTCGGAGCTATGAACACACACGCTTCGTCCACAAGGCCATCTGACACCATGCTGTAGTTGAGTTCTCCGCCACCCTCCAGCAGTATTCCATCTATGCCTTTCTCTCCAAGTATCGTCATGAGCTGCCTCAGATCCACATGACCGTCTACACTGTCTGTCTCTATGATGTTGATTCCCTTCGCTCTGAGTCTTTCACATTTCGCTGTGTCAGACGCGCCATCTGCCGTGGTTGCCACAACCGTCTCTATATCCATAGCGGACTCTACTATCTGTGAATTCTCCGGGATCCTGAGATTACTGTCACATATTATTCTTATCGGATTTCTTATATTGTCATTATCCCGAACAGCGTCATCTTCTATTCGACATGTGAGCATTGGATCATCCGCTAGCACTGTCCCTATACCTGCCATTATACCTTTGTGTCTGTTCCTAAGCTCCATCACATATGCTCTGGACTGCTCTCCGGTTATCCACTTGCTGGCACCTATATGGGTTGCTATCCTTCCATCCATAGTCATGGCGTACTTCATAGTCACATACGGTTTCTTATTAACTATATACTTAAAGAATATGTCATTTATCGCATCACACTCATCCTTAAGACAGTGTGGGTGTACCTCTATTCCGGCATCCCGGAGTCTTCCAAATCCCTTTCCTGCCACCATGGCATTCGGATCATCAGACCCGCAATACACTTTCCTGATCTTGTGTTCTATGATCGCGTCTACACACGGCGGCTGCTTTCCGAAGTGGCAGCAAGGCTCCAGTGTCACATACATGACAGCTCCCTCTGCCTCCACAGGATCTTTCAAACTGGCAAATGCCGCCCGCTCCGCATGCAGCTCGCCGTATCTCACATGATATCCCTCGCCTATGATCCGTCCATCCTTGACTATGACCGCTCCAACAAGGGGATTCGGATTCACCGCGCCAGTTCCTCTCTTTGCAAGCTCTATAGCGCGCCTCATATATGCCGGCTCAAATTCATCATCTATCTGATCATTTACTATTTGAGTGTCTCCTATCTGAGCATCTCTTATCTGAGCATCTCCTATCTGAGCGTTTACTATCTGATCATTTACCATCTGCTCACCTTCCTACAACTAGACTGGCTCATACCGACAACTATTCACCACACAAAAAAACCTCGAAGAATTTCCCCGAGGTTTTTTCATCAGATCTCTGACCCCACTGCTACATGCCAACGCATATAAAGATCAGATCACTGATACTTTTCTGAATATATAATAATATATCTAATACTTCTCTCATCCAGACTATACTGTCGGTTCCGGAATCACACCGGATCATGCCATACGGCTCACGGACTCAGGGGAATATCCCCAACACCGTCGGTGGAGAATTTCACTCACCCCCGAAGATCTTTCATCATATTTAATTGTTGTCAAGCCAAGCTTTTTTAAAACGCTTATATTGTATTCCATATGTACTCGGATTGCAACAATTTTTTTAAAGCTGTGAATTAAATAAACTCTTTATCTTATAGATGATATCATCACTGTCCGCATTTATCGATGCTGCCTCGTTTATCCCCGACAGCTTTGCAAGCTCGCCTGTATCAGCGTCGCCGCCATAACCGATAGTATAGACCGGTATATTCGAAGTTCTAAGCGCACTTGTTATCTCGTCCATGGAGAATCCGATATTCGCATATCCATCACTGAGAAGGAATAACATACATTTTGCATCCGGGTGCTGCTCCTTTGCCTCCGTTATCATCTTCATAGCTGTAACTACCGCATCATATGACGCTGTTCCACCCGACGCAATAAGGTTGTTCACAGCCCCCTGAAAATACGATCTCTGATTGAGGTCAAACTGTGCTATAGGCACTTCTATGGTAACTGAACTTGAATAGCTAACCAAACCTACATAGTTATTGTCATTAATGTACTGAGCACCATTTGTCAGACTGTTCTTGAGCTGATTCATCGGATCTCCATCCATGGAGCCGCTGCAGTCAGCCACAAATACAGCTATGATATCCCTGCCATTATCCTTTGTCTTCTTATATGTTTTAAGTCCCTGTGTCACCAGAGCCCCCGAGAACTCATCAGATGACTTATAGTCATCATTTGCATTGAAGCCCTTCTTGGTGGCTATCTTCTGCATGTCATCGCTCTTGCAGTACTTCACAACAAGATCTACAGCCTCAAGTTCAGCATCAGTCTTGCCGGCCTTGTTGCATAAGTATGCCGGATTGTCGTGCCTTACACCGAAGGCTATAAAATCATACATCGATGTCAGATTCTTGTCATTTATATATGCCTGATATTCTGAGAGCATGGCATCAAGTGTTCCATTTGATGCACTGTCTCTCATCTGCTGTGTCGTATATGCAACATATGGTATATTCTCGTTGAACTTGGTGAAATTCTCCTCACCGCCCTGAAGCAGTGTCAACAGAAGATTAAGACCTGTGGCACTGGTCTGCGGATTGGTGTATCCCATCGTTATCTTATTGTCCTGAACTGCCTTTATAACTTCATCCGCAGTGGTATAACCGCTGTCTTTCTTTACAAGAATGCCGGCTGTATTACCCACAAGCCTGTCCGTATAAAGCTCCAGATTGCCATTGTTTGATATCGCATACTCGCCAAACAGTGTGTTGCTTGGTGTGTAGAGATCCGGGAGATATTTGCCTGATATGATATAGTCTGCTGCTGTTCCAGACGGCACTGAACGCACACTCATGGACACACTCTTGCCGCCAGAGGTCTTCACATCAGAAGAGTTAAACTTGCCGGCAACATCTATAAGCCATGAATCGTTGTCGCTGCCCGCTTTCTCACCAGATGTAAATATCTCCACGTCGATATCGCCGTTTCCCTGTACAGCCAGAGGATACTTGTCTATATCCGGAAGCTCCTCATACAGATCAGGTGTGTCAAGCGTAACCGTGCCCTTAACAGGTGTCGCGTTGCTTACATCCACCTTATTGTATAACTCATCCAGTGTCATATCACTCTTTGATGTCGACCAGTCATCTTCGCCGCCTGTCATGCTTCCGGCTTTCTTGGCAACCACACCTACGATTATCGCTATCATTGCCACTATCACCAGCACTCCCACTGCTACTATCCCTTTTGTCCTCTTATCCATCTTGTCCTCCTTTTACTCCCTTATACTTTTTGTGACTCTTGTTTCATATTGTTCATGCACTCTATGACATCATCCACATATTTCATATCCAGCGTGCTGAGATTGGTATCTATATCTACCAGTTTCTCAACCAATATATTAAACTTTCTGACCAGCTCATCTCCCTGTCTGCACAGATTATCCAGATATACAGGCTGTGGTCTGGTATAGTAATCATAAGTCTGTATGAATCCTATGGCACTGTCCATATTGCTCTGTGCCTGCTCTTTTATATCTTCGTACAGATTTCTTACACCACTACCTTCCTCCACATTCTCCTGAAAATATTCCTCCCTGGACATTATACTCTCATACTGTCTGTTAAGTCTTTCTATCTGTGCGTCAAACAAATGTCCTTTTGCGCTGTCCTTCAGTTTTTCTGTGGAACGTCGCCCCTTTAGTATATGTACATTAGCAGCGATCGTAAACACAAGCCATATTATGCTCAGTATTATTCCAACTGCCATGCCCGCCATGCTGTCAGCAAGCATAAACATAACAATTGCCAACACAAACATAATCAAACTTATGACATTGACAACTATCAATCCCATCACTTTATCCTCCTATCATACGGCATCCGCGGATATATCGGGTTCTACCGTCTCATCCAATGCTTTAAGTCTTTGTTCTGCATGTTCCGTCACCATAAGCCCTGCAAAATCTGCAAACTTTTTGTTCACCATTCTGATCAGCATAACCGCGAAATCTCTGTCGGCCTGCTCCGCACAGGCAAGCAGCTCATGGTAATCCATCGGCTCATCATCATAGATCTGCTTGGCAACAGTCTGTGGAACAGCCACAAATGTTATTGATGAATGTACTCTGTCTTCTATATATATATCAGCTTTATCCGCAAATTTTGCAAATTCATCCGCCTGAATGTCAAACCCTGAACCAACAAGCAGATCATATATTCTCTGCCTGTCTTTCACCAAGCTCTCCATGTAGAAATATCCCCAGGCGAGCAGCAGACCCATGAGCCCATCGGATATATTAAAATTCAATATACACCCATATCCCTCATCACTGTCAGTCAGCACCTTGTATATACAGTCCACTATGTCCTCATCGCTCAAGCCACTGTATTTGTACGCCTGCTCAACTCCGTTCTGTGATATCAGAACAGTTTCTACATTGCCCCTCTGAGCCTTCGTCCTGCTCACATTCTCAACCGGTCTTGCTGATATCTTAAATGTTCTGAGTGCCTTCACAGCCTCATCAATATTCCTCTTTCCGACAAGCGTCGCCTCAAACCGGTCTGTGTCAGAACGTGCTGAATTGACATTTCTATATACTCTGCGTATAGATATATTATTTCTCTTCATTATAGCTTTGATGAAGCTGACATCATCATTACGTCCATTCAGATATCTCAGAAGTTCAGATTTGATCTTTTTGATATAATCAAGTTCGTATCCCATGCTCATAATATCATTTTCAGAATACCATTTCTTCTCGAGATACTTATAATTCTCAGGATCCCTGAATCTTTCGAGAGCACTCTGTCTAAGCTTCTCCACCTCATCAATCGAGAGGCTCAATTCCCTTGCTATCTCGGATATGCTTTTCTTCTCACTTCCATAGCCATATAGCTCACATATGACCTTTTTCTCCATGTAATTGAGCTTCTCTATAAGCTCGTCAAACATTCTCCTGCACATTCCATCCTGGGAATATGACAATGTGTCTGTCTGAACCCCAAACACAGAACTGTACAATGCCTCATATGGACTTATAAGATCCAACAGATATGTATCTTTTTCTTTTCTTATAACAAATGCCCTGTGCACTGTTATTCACCCCTTCTATATGATTAAGTTATCTCCGCCATCACTTTTTTATATATCTGAATCCAATTATTTTTATTATACATGTTTTGCCACAAATAAAAAACACGAAAGTGAGTTGATAAAAGATTTTATGTTTTTATTAAGTCTTTATACACCTGCACGTTCTCTTATGCTATACTATTGCTGTTTAAAATGCTGATATGTGTCAAGTCATATCTTAAAATGTTATTTATACCGGAGGGATCGTATGATAAAGCTTCTGCCGGATGAATATTACTCATCCACATATAAGATTGATTTCAAAAAATATTATGCCATGGGCTACCGCGGAATTTTATTCGACATAGACAACACCCTGGTCCGCCACAACGAGCCAGCTACAACCAGAGCTATCCAGCTTATGGAACAGCTCAAAGCCATAGGCTTTAAGATATGTCTGGTATCCAACAACAAAGAACCAAGGGTCGCTGCATTCAACAAAAAGATGAAAGTGAACTATATATATAAAGCTGGAAAGCCTTCCAAAAAAGGCTACATACGCGCCATGGACGAGATCGGCTGCAATGTAAAAAACACCCTCGCAGTCGGTGATCAGATATATACTGATATAATCGGGAGCGCCAGTCTGGGGATCCATACTATACTTGTAAAACCTATAGACACAAGCCACGAAGAAATCCAGATCACCCTGAAAAGGATTATCGAAAAACCATTTATATTTTACTTTAAAAAGAAGCACGGCATGGTGAGATAAATGTTTATAGATGGCAATTGCAAAGTTGTCCCAAGACATAAGTCTTCAACTTGCTGTCCGCACAAATAAATGGACTGTAATTTAACGATTCACCACCGTTAAACTACAGTCCATTTTATTATGTCGTTTATTCTTTTGTGTACACAGTAACCACCGCGCAGTATCGCTCGCAGATCTCTGCATTAGTCATTGTATACCTTCTTGAATTCTGTGTAGCCCTCTGCTTCAAGCATACCTATCTGCTGCTTCATGTTCTTTCTCATCATCTGGATTGTCACAGTCTTTCCAGCCTGACGAAGCTCTTTTGCCTCCTTGAATATCTCAAGTTTCTTATCAAGAGTTACGTCCTTGTGAATGAGAATAGCCACGTTGTCTGCATCTATCTTATATCCATTCTCGAGTTTGTCCTTGAGGATAGTTATGATCCTCTCAAAGCCAATGGAGAATCCGGTTGCAGGCACATCCTGACCGCAGAAGTTGCCTACCATCTTGTCATATCTTCCGCCACCTGCGATGGAGAAGTTGTAATCATCTATAGTAACCTCGAATATAGGACCTGTGTAATATCCCATTCCTCTTACAAGAGTTGGGTCAAATACAATCTTCACCCCATCAGCTACCATGGTTCTGGCACTTGATATGATCTCATCCATGTTGGTGATAACCTTTGGATCAAGGCAATCCTCTGCGATGTCCTTGCAGAAGTCTGCGCAGCTCATATCGCCGAGGTTCTGATATACCTCCAGATATTTGTCCACCATTGCTGCATCGTAGCCATTCTCTGTAAGTTCTGCTCTTATACCGTCAAGTCCAATCTTGTCGTACTTGTCAAGACTTATCAGTATCGATGCAATATCATCCTCCGCAAATCCGGCATTCTTTGCGGCACCGCGAAGTATCTGTCTGTCATTGATGTGGATAGTGAAATCTGTTATCCCAACCTCTGAGAATATTCTTGAAAGCATATCTGATGTGGCTGCAACAAGCTCTATCTCAGCAAGATTGGTATTATCTCCAAGAATATCTATATCGCACTGTGTGAACATTCTAAATCTGCCCTTCTGAGGCTGATCTGCACGGAACACAGGACCTATCTGCAGTGCCTTAAACGGACTAGGAAGCTGTTCCTTGTTGTTGGCATAATACCTTGAAAGAGGAAGTGTCAGATCGTACCTGAGTCCACTGTCAGCAAGTTCTCCCTTTCCGGCATCTATCGCTCTCTGAAGATCAGCACCTCTCTTCATAACTTTGAAGATAAGCTTCTCGTTATCGCCACCCTGCTTGCTTGTAAGATTCTCTATATGTTCCATAACAGGAGTCTCTATCTGTGTAAATCCGAATCTGGAATAACTTGTCTTTATCATTGAAAGCACATGTTCTCTCAGCCTCATATCAGCCGGAAGCTGATCACACATACCCTTTACCGGTGTCTTAATGAATTTTGCCATTTCTAATCCTCCTGATTTCATCTTTTATCAAACCGAACCTATTCTAGCATATAGTATTGACTTTTTCCAGTACTAAGTTATCACCACATGCTGATGTACATAAGTTATAACCGCATGCTCATATATACTCTACTCCAAAACAAAAATAACCATCGGAGTGAACATTATGTCCAATCCGATGGTTTCTTTTATCTTCCCATGTGATTATCTGAGAAGGTCGTAATTCAGTTTCTTTATAACTGTGAATGCCTTGTTTCTAAGTTCCTCACCTGAGAACTCGTCAAGCTGCACATTCATATCCCAGTTATACTTCATAAGAGTATTGAGGAGATCCTCTATGTAATCCTTGACATACTTGACATTGCTATCACTCTTGTCCTTGAGCTGAACAACTATGTTATCTATAGCCTCAATGATTCCTGACTCCTGCTTATCCGTTGTCTGTCCTGACTCATCATTGAGCTCAATTACCTTGCCTGTCTTGGTGATGATAACCTTCTTATTAGGAGCTGCAGCCGCCTTGCTCTTCTTGTTTATCAGATGATTAATACACTTGATAAGACACGCAACGGAGTATGTCATCTCCTCGCTGGTAGGCTTGTCCTGGCCCTTCAGCGCATGCTGATGGTACAGATACTCTGACTTGCACAGCATCTCCTCGACAGATGCCACCTTGCATAATGAAACAAGGTCTGCCGGCATAGCCTGCTGCTTCTTGCCAAATAAGCCACCACCGCCCTGCTCATTCTCTTCTTTATACTTTTCCGGAAGAGTAGTTCTAACATATGTGTCATGCAGATACTTCTTAGCTGTATTGATATCATAGCTTGATGCGAGAACCATCTTCTTTGAGCTGTTAAGTCCATTGACAACCATATCCTCTGCCGCCATAAAAAGCAGGATCTTCTGTCTGTTGTCAAGCATTGAATATACTTCTTTATTCTTATTGTTCTTCTCGACAATTGACTTCTTTCTGACGTCAAATACTTTGATCTTTTCCTTTACACTGAAGAACGCTTTAAGCATAGCCGGATTGGCATTCAAGAAATTGCAACACCATGTAAGCTCTATGTACTGGTCTTCTATCTTGTTAGATACCTCATAAAGACTATATCCCTCGAACAGCACATTGAGTGCTTTAGACAGGATCTCCAGGCTTTCATACTTCTCTTCATAGGACTTCTGTGTTATGTCTGAGTTGACATAAGCCTTTATACCACACTCAATAAAGAGTTTGTTGTACTCATATGCACCTTCCGGTATGTTCTGACGACCGCTGAGCTGTGCTCCTGAACCGAGAGTCTGAAGTACCTTCTTCACCTCAGGCTCATTCTCTATAGCCTGATATACTTTCTTGGTAAATGCGCATGTCTCATTGAGAAGTGAATCTATTCTCTTATTATACACTTCCTGCTTTGAGATCTCTGATGCCACCTTGCTGCTGAGGATCTTTGCAGCCTCTGTGCTTGTAACATTCTTGATGAGCTCCTTGAAGTTTGAATATACAGACAAGTTGTCTATAGGTATATACTCTGCATTCAGTCCATAGAACTGGAATGCCTTCTCATACTGCTTGTTCGCAATATATATCGAAAACAGATTTATAGACAACTGGATCTTGTAATCGTTCGGTGCATGTGCATCCTCTATAACATAATCATAGAGGACTTCAAGATTGTTGATATATGAATCTGAACCAATATCAGCTGCCGATATATCCATCTCCATAACCACATTGATGAGATCAAGATAGCCAAGGAGTGCCTTATCAAAATTCTTTGGTCTGTCATCATCTTCAAGTATCTGATATGAGATATTGATAAGAAGCGGTGCAATCTTATCCCCGATGAGCTTCATACACTCAGGAATCTTCTCGAGCTGCAGTAAATAAAGCAGCCATACGCTGTATCTGTATACTCCTGTAGCTGATACAGGTGTATCAATATCGGTCGGATCTATATCTCCATATACAAATCTGAACAGTGGCTCAATCCACTCTTCTATAGCATAATGACCGGTTGCCTTTATGTTGAAATCAACAAACTCTGCAAGTTCATACAGCTTTGTACACTGTGCACGAACATCATCGTCAACCGTCATAGTTGACAAATCAAAGTTTGAATCCTTTAAGCTGTCAATAACCAATGTATAAAATCCATCTTCTACCTGATCATTCAGATAACGTATAAGAGTTCCTTTGTTGCTGGATGCAGCAATTGATAATGCATTATCCCCCGCCTGTCCTATATTTGCTGGTAACATAATATGTCAACCTCCTTTTATTTTCACACTTGTATTCAAATTTGCTATTAACTCCCTACAAATCACTATTTCAAATATAGCATATTTGGTAAAATCATTCAACAAAGTTTTTGGTTATTACTGATAATTGTCATTGTGCATAATTACTCAAAAATTTAAGCACTAATATTTTTCGCATTTTTGTGCACTTTTACTGTCTTGTTTTTTGTTCTCAGATATCCGGCATCTTCTGACTTATCGCTGTCCTCAAACGTCCGGCATCTTCTGACTTATCGCTGTCATCAGGCAAGTCCGGCCATATGAAGTATCGCCATCGCATTTGTCGTAGTGCATCTGCCTTCTTTCTTCTTATAGTCAAACTTCAGCTGATCGCCCTCATAATATTCCTCAAAATGATAATTTACCGCTGGTGTTCCATCCTCTGCTTTGAGATCACACAGCTCAAAATCATGGGTTGAGACCAGTGTCATCGAGTTTGTCGACGCAAGCTTTCTGATAACCTGTGTGGCACCGACTATTCTGTCTGCCGAATTTGTTCCTTTGAATATCTCATCTATCAGGCAAAGCATCGGTTTATTTTGCTTTCTATATTCCACCATGGTCTTTATACGAAGTATCTCTGCATAGAATGTGGAGATACCATTACTTACATCGTCAGTAACCCTCATAGAAGTGAATATCTTCATAATATCCGTCTCCATGGAATCCGCACATACCGGAGCTCCGGCATAGGCAAGAACGAGATTGATGCCAAGCGTTCTCAGGAATGTTGTTTTTCCTGACATGTTACTTCCGGTTATAATGGCTGCACCGCCCTTAAAGCTCGCATCATTTTCCACAACGATCTCCGGGGATATCAATGGGTGCCTCATAGCCTTTGCATCAACATGGACATCAGTGCGGTTGCCAACCTTCGGATATGACACACTTCTTGTTCTTACAAGAACTGCAAATGACATAAGCTCCTCCATATCGGACACTGCTTTTATCCAGCCTGCCACGTCCTGTCCATTGTTCTGTTTCCAGCGATCCATCATTCTTCCTATATGGAAATCCCACATGGTAAGTCCACATAATATCTGGTGCACTATCGGATTATATCTTATATTGAATGCCGCACTGATGGTTCTCAGCTTCTTTATGGCTGCAAGCGCGCCTGAGTCCTGTGACAGATTCTTTCTGATCTCGCTCAGCAGTTCACTGTCAAACTTTTCCTTAGAGATAAGTTCAAACATATTGATATAATCATCGAGAACGTATCCAAATGATATCATCGGCATGACAGCTTGGCCTGCAACGCCAGAGAACAGCCATGAAAACAACAATACCACAAAGAACGACACCAAAGTCCAGCCTATGTTGACCTTGCCAAGAATGCCAAGGACCAAAAGCATAACCGTTATAAGAGGAAATACAAACCTCAGAATATTAAATATCCAAGGAATATGAACATCACTGCTGCAGTACGCAACGAACTCATCCGCTGTATACTTCTTTTTCTTACCCATTCCGGTCTTTACTCCCAGAGTCTCAAATGCTCGGGAGAAATCTTCTTTCTCACCAAGCTCCTTTATAGCCTGTTGACGTTTCTTTATCATCTCTGTAGTGTATTCCGGATTCTTTATGCTTTTTGCAAGACTACGCCGTCCCTCCTCGGTTCCTGCAGTACATATAAACTGGAAAAGTGAACTTGCGCCAAGAAGATCCATATCTCTCGCCGCCAAATCCTCATCCGTCAGATATTCGCTTCCATTCTCATCAAACCTCTTCCAGTCATCGCCAAATCTGGCTATATATCTGCGGGTCACCTCAGCCTCTGCTTTCTTATACTCCAGCTTCTCACTCAACCTGCCATGCACAAATACCATTGCGATAAATGCAATAGTCAGAAGGATCCCCGCTCCAACGAACACTCCTCTTCCGTCATATATTCCAATGATAAGTCCTGCCGCAGCAGCCAGAAATGCAACAAATCTAATACCTGAATACGTAGCCGATCTGCTTTCCAGTTCCTTTATCTCCTTCTGTAAATTCTCTAATTGTTCTCTGTATTTTTCCATACGATCAAATGCCCTTTCCCTGTAAAATTATATATAGCAATGTGTTACGCACTATATTTGAATATAGCATATAGTATATATAATCCGCAAATATTAAATGTCTATGAACTTCTTGAAAAACATTTATAAAATCTGGATCTTACGACATATTTCGAGTCTTTTTATATGTTATATTAATGTTTGTTTTATTGCATTTAAAATGAATACATATTAAAATGAATGGGTAAGTTATATACATCACGAAAGGGGACTTGTATTATGAAGAATTTAACAAAATTAGCACTCACTTTAGCAGCTGCCGGCGGCGTATGCTATCTTTTCAAGGATAAAATCAAGAATTCAAAGGCATACCAGACCGTAGAATCCAATGAATCTGTAAAGAAGGCAAAGGCTGCAGCTTCGGATTCATACCACAAGGTCAAAGATTCTGAAACAGTAAGAAAGATCAAGGAAAATGAGAATGTCAGAAAAGCCGCATCCGCAGTATCTGATACCTATCACAAGGTTAAGGATTCTGAACAGGCTCAGAAGGCTAAAGAAACTATAAAGGACACATACCATAAGGTTAAGGATTCTGACACCGTGAAAAAGGCAAAGGATTCCGTGTCAGAAACATACGACAAAATAAAAGACACCATAAAGGATAAAGTGGATCACCCAGAGGATGCAGACCGTGAATATTTTACACTTCATGAACACGATGCTGATGAGACCTCAGCGGCTTCATCGGAGTCTTCAAAGGTCTCCGAGGAAGAAACTGCCAAGGCAGTCACTGAGGCAGTTGCTGAAACTGAAGATGTCATTGCCGAAGCAACCGGTGCAGTCGCTCAGGCTGCCGATTCTAATGACACTGAAGTTATCGGCGATGAGTACATGGGACTTTCCGATACATCAGAGGATCCGTCTGTTCTTGAAGAGCAGGACAAGCTGGACGTCTGATATAGGCATCTGATAATAAACATCTGGTAACGGACTCCTGATAACAGATTTTGTAATGTATTTTGTTAACAGGTTCTGACAACTGAATTACTATGTGAAAAAAATATGCTGCAGAATATCTTGCAACTCAATGTTAATCTCATGAGTCTTATATTCTGCAGCATGTTTTTTATCAGTTTTTAATACATCTTTTTAATATATCTTTTATACGTATTTTTTGTATATCATTATTCTGCTGTCTCTCTTCAGCGTTTTATCGTGAAGGTCTTTTGTCTCCATCCAAATAAGTCAGAGCTTCGTCGAGTTCTCTTTCAGATCTGAAATTCTGCTCATATGTCACACCATCCACGTCAACCATAAGGAGCTTATAAACCTTCTTATTCACCCCAATATTGGATGATGTCCTAAGCTTCTTGAATGTCTCTATACTGTCAAGTGCAACCACATCCGTGTGCCATATGCCATGACACACGAAATATTTATCCGTTATAGCTATACCATACTGATCATAATACAGATTGTATCTGAGCTGTGAATCAATGTCCCTGATAGTAGCCCTGCCGGCTTTCTTGCCAAGGGCATCCCTGACTCTATGAACTCTCCATGGACAGCTTACATCATACACACATCTTATCAGTACATACACCGCCCACGATACTGTGAGTACAAGCACGAGAAGCATCATATTATAGTATATCCTTGGGAAATCAACTTCGCTTATGATAAGTGGATACATTCTCGTCTCAAGCTGAGAAGCCGGTATGCCCATATCCTTGGTTATACCTTCAATGATCGCTGAATATTCATCACCTCCGGCAATCATTCTTCCCTTCACCGTATAGTTGAGCACTACTTCATCATTGCTCTTGAGAAGCAATATGGCATATCTGCCATTCTGCTGACATATGTAGTAGCCTCCCTGTCTCTCAGAATCAACAAAATAATCGTATCCAAGATAATCAGCTCTATCCACCGTGATCTTTACATCATTTCCATATGGATCAGATATATTCTCAATCTCTTCAAGTGTCCTGTACGACTTGCTGTTCAACCTGTTGAATAATTCAAGCCTTCCCGCCATCAGGATCATGAACACAGCCATCAAAACCGCAAGCAGCACTCCCGGTATTCTATTTTTCAGTAAATATCCTTCAAACTTTTTGTTTTTCAACATAACTAATAACCAATCACATGTATCTTATTTCGCAGATATGCAAGCATAACGATTGTAAACTTGTATACACTGCTCCTAGAAGTGGGAACCACCGCCACCATGGCCGCCACCGCCACCGCTGCTTCCACCGCTGTCAGAATCACTCTGTATCTTTACACTGTGAACTTCCTTACGTATAAATATATCTCGTCTGTCAAGGATCTCGGCGTTACCATTGCTGTATGTCGATGCAGTTGTTGTATCTTTGCCCGCCTTCTTGGAATAGTTGACAGCGAAAAATATTATAGCTGCAACCAAAGCCACAAGTGCACATATCGGACCTGAAAGGAAGTTAATTCCACCTCCGCTACTCTTCATAGCACTCTTTGTCTTCTTTAAGATTCTCTCAAATCCTGTAAACGGATCCTCTCTGAGTTTCTTGCCGCCATATTTTGTTATGCTTACAGCTTTGCTGTCGCTGATTCTCTTTCTTGCCTTTCCTGATGTGCACAGATACACATATCTGTCTGTAGGCTGCCAATTTGCAACTATGACCACACTCGTACTGGCATCCTTGCCATTGAGATATGTTCCATCAGGCCACTCTTCCCAGCCGAATCTATATGTATCGCATATCTTCTCCGCTATTTCTTTTGTATTGTATTCTATGTCTCCACCGATTGCCGATGCACCAAATTCCGAAAGATCTGTATTCTGGTCTACTGTGACAATAACCACATCCATTCCAACCAGGTTCTCGAGTTCTTCTATATCGCTTCTCAGTGTCTCTTCCTCGGAATCAGACAATTTGTCTGCATAGTCGAACACTCTCTCATTTGTCATGCAGTCCTCATTGCTTCTTGCATCATGTTTCAAATTCGCCTTGGACTTAACCAAGTACATAATAAAGCATAAAATACCGATTCCCAATATCACAAACATTGTCACTAGGAATTTTTTCATCGTCTTATTCATTTACAGCACCCCCAATAACAATGATAATCCATCAAGTCCTATAAACACCGATCCAAGCACAAGTGCGGTGAGACCTATGGCCTTACCTATACTTCTCGGCGGTGTTCCGATGCATTTGCCTGTCTGTCCGTTTACATAGAACTTATAGTTCTGGTTCTGGAATCTGTATTCATATACCCATACCGGCATAAGTCCAAATTTGGTTCCAGTCTGTCTGTTATTGCTATTAAAACGCTCGTTTGTGAGAGTGCTGTATCCACTGGTATATTCATTCACCCAGCCTCTGTTAGCCTTATCCGCCTTAGCCTGTGCTCTGGATGCCAGCTGCTCCGGAGGCATATTGTATGTCTCCGCCTCAAATCCGGACAAAAATTTATTGTCATGCTTGATCAGCTCACTATAGTCATATGGTTCCATGAGATCCATAATTCCATCTTCCATAACTATGGATGCATCCACAGGTATTCCCGCATAATTAACATGGAGTTTTCTTGCCACATCGAAATATGACGTCTCCGTATACTTTGTGTCTCCCGATGTCCAGGTTCTGACCTTGGTTCCAATGGCCTGGTAGTCCACATGCGAATCATAATCATACATCCAGAACGGAACATACACACCTTTTAACTTCTCAAGAGTCTTCTGTGAAAGAAATGTTCCAGGCAAAAACAGCTTTTTGCCAAACTCTTCTTTCAGCTTCTCCTCAGCCTCATGCTTCGATATCTTAAATGGAAGCACAACATCCGCTCCATATGGATAACTTACCTTATCATCCCTGAGCTGATATGTACCACATGCCGGACATCGGCCCGCAGACTGAAACTCTGTGTATGGAATCTGTGAACCACAATTCACACAGACCATAGGTTCCTTTGACGGAACTACTTCCTGACACTCACTGCCACCACAGCTCATGCAGATCATCTTCTTCTTCGACGGCTCATACACAACATTGCCGCCACAATTTACGCAACGATATAACAAAGTTTGATACCCCCTGTCTATATATTTTGTTATTTCTCCCTAGGCAGAAAATGTATCACATCCAGACACATCCCTATCCTTATCACCATATGCAGACACAAAACCCGCTTAAATGCGCTCTGTTCGGCAACATCAAACACATTTCGGCCTACTTGCGCTAATTATATCATATGCAGCCTTTTTTTAGAACATAGAATTGGCAGCATTAAGAATGATTTATATCTCAGATTTTAAACGATATTTTTCAAATGATTTTTTGTAACACATCCGGTCTGTCAGAATATGGTATACCATGAACAAATAAATTGGAGGCTTACCATGAGTGACTTATCAGCAACTCAGTGTGCTTGTGGAAGAAACGGACTTTCATGCGGAGGTTCATGCGGATTCAACAGCTGCACACTTATCATCATCCTTCTTCTCTGCTGCGGTGGATGCGGCGACAACGGATTCGGAGGTTGCGGAGGCGGATGTGGCAGTGACAACAGCTGCATCTGGATCATTCTTCTCCTGTTATGCTGCGGCGGTTGCGGCGGCAACAACAACAGCGGATGCGGATGCGGTGGATGCGGTAACGACTGCGGATGCTGCTAATTTCAGCAATGCAGTCACTTGCAGGCTCTGCCTGCAATAACGTCTGCAATCACAACAGGGAGAACCTATCTGATCAAGATCAGCTAAGCTGAATCGGCTTCACAGGCTGAATATGTTCGTCCCCTAAGGCCAGCAGGAGCAATTCTGCTGGTATTTTTTAATTATTGTCACATAAATTATAGTATAGCTGAGAGTGTGTTCCGGCGTCTGAAACAGGAAAATGGAGTGGCTATGTTTAACGGCAATTTTCGTCATCCTCTCGACAATTTAATACGTGATGATCGGATCTTCATGCTCGAAGCAATCATTCCATTTGTATCAGACCGCATGAAAGCACCTCTTGCTATGTACATAAAGATCATAGAGCTTCAAACCATACTCTCTTCCTTACAGGACAAGGAATGCATGGCTCGCTGCGGTCTTCACAAAGACATCAACAATCAGGACGATATACTGTCATCCCTGGCTGACTGTGGGTTTGAAGATATAAAGGGCAAATTTGCCAATCTGAAGAAAATGCTGGATGTGATGAAAATGATGGAGTCAGCAAAAGAAATGTCGGGTGGAAATTCCTCTGGCAACGGCAGTATATTCTCGGATCTTTTCGGAGGATTTGCGGGTTCGGGATCGTCGGAGGAATCTAAATCACCGGAGACATCTGAATCATCGGAGGTGTATGAATCATCTGAGGCATCTGAATCACCGAAGATGTCTAAATCGGCAGAAGCACCAGATACATCAGGATTATCTGCGTCGGCATGGGCATACAAAAATTCTGAATTTCCAGAGGAAAACACGGACTCCCTTTACCAACATTACGGCTCTGTCAACGCATATGAAGCTGCCAGATCTCCTCAGTCTGAAAAGAAAACCCATGCCGAGCGATCTGCTCAGGATGAACAATCCAATCAGGTCACGCACTTTTCTCAAGATCACCAAATGGCGCACACAACTGATGACCTGTACGGCTCCATCAAGGATCTTTTTGATGCATATGATAAGGACCACCGATAGCCCCATCCAATAGGGCGCCTCGCATCGAAGCCGTGAACACCTATAATGTATATCGTGTTTATCATACAGAACAAGTTTATCACATGTCTATAGATGGATAATTCCTTACCGACTGTAAGGGATATTAACCATACATATATTTTTATAGAAAGGAATCAGACTATGAATCTTCAAAATGACCCAAGACTTAAAAATATGCACCCTCTAAAAAAAGAAATTCTGTTCAGACTCTCCCACACGGCGACAACCATGTCTCCTGAACAAATGCTGCCCCAGATAATGGAGATCAACAAAGAGCTAAGTAAACGAGACTTGTCTTTCAGCAAATCCGAATCAGAGATCATTATAGATATTTTATCCGAGGGAATGTCCCCACAGGAAAAACAGAAGATAAATATGCTGCGAAGCTTTTTATAGCTGAGAGCTATGTGAAAACCTTTGTATCATCTGACGATGCATTTGATGATGTATCGTTTTTGTAGCTGAGAGCTACACCCAAATACTGCTGTCAGATATGTTTATTTGAACATAATTTTTTCTTCCCATATACCCGATAGGCACAATTATGTTTTATCTATATCTCACAGCCAGTGTATTTTGATACCTATGCTTTCTATATTTTCTATATGGTGTTCTTGCGGATGTTTCCGGCCGCTATATTTGCAGTCTTACGTGACAACAGTACAGCGTGAACATCTTTATGAATTATTCTGGCAAGGGGGTCTATATGGATTTATTAGAAACTGGTATGCGTATTAAAAAAATTAGAAAAAAACTCGGTCTTACTCAGGACCAACTAGCTGAAAAGGCCGGAATATCAGCTCATTTCGTATATGAAATTGAACGAGGTCAGAAAACCATGAGTCTGTACACGCTGGTCGATATCGCCTCTGCACTTGGCGCATCCACCGACTATCTTCTCTTTGGGCAGACTCCCGACATCGCTCCGGCAACAATGGATGTCATGATTAACGATGATCTCAGCCATATTATCGAGACTATTCCGCTGGCAAAGCGTGACGCGGTTAAGAATATTGTGAAGAGTGTATTGCCGTATATCAAATGAAAACCAGCCTGTATGATTTTCGCTGTCATACAGGCTGGTTTTATGGTGTTTCCTGATATTATCCTCTAATGTCGGTGTCGGTAATAGCCAATCACACTATTAATTCTTTTTTAACTGCTCTGTTGAACAATTCATAAGCTTTACGACCAGAACTCTATAGATTATCGGAGCATCCAATCCAAGATCTACTGACAAAGAATATGTATCTGAAACAGATTCTGATATCGTTACTTATCTTTAATGCTTAAATTTTTAGAACAGTATATTCAGTATACTTTGCAACGTTTCTGTATCAATTGTATATGGTTAATGTTTTTATATACTGTTAGTCTAAATCTGAATATCGATTTATCTATAATTAAACTTATATAACTTTATACACTGTCCATCAGGACGGAGGAAGGGAGATTTTTATGGATATTACCCAGGAAGTTGGTGCAAGAATACGCTACTATAGATATGAAAAAAGATAAGTCAGGAAAAGCTATCTGAGACGAGTGATCTACATCCATCATACATAGGGCAGTTGAAACGAGGCAAAAAGACTCCATCCACTGAAACTCTTTACAAAATAACCCACGGGCTTAGTATGTCACTTACAGACTTCTTCCTTGATTTTGAAGTAATACCAACTGAGCCAGAGAAGACCTACGCAATGAAGTCATATAGGTTGATTGAGTATCAGCCGGCTCGTACGCAGAAGAAACTTTTCTGCATATTCTATTCTGTGTATTCTGTTCTCTGTATAATGTCTATCTACACATATTTAGCTGTTTTTCTGTAAATATACCGTCTAGTACATCCACGCCACTTTCAGACTGGCCATGTTGGATGCCAGTGGATCTTCCCTCTTTGCGTTGCTCTGCAGTGCTTCGAGAACGAATGCTCCGTCTGTTGTGAGTTTGTGTTCTTTCTGAGCTTTGAGTAGCGCTTTCTCCAGATTGTTGAGTTCGACCATTGTGATTGTATCCTGTGTCAGTGTGTCGAATTTGCGCCAGATTTCCTCGAGTTCTGGTATTTCTGGATTGAACTGTATTGTCGCCATATTTTTCCTCCTTCTTTTATATTAAAGTCATTTAATTTTACGTCACTTCTAACTCTATCCCAGCTCCATTGTAGCTAGTATGATCAATCTTTTATTTGCTGCTATAATTATTATTTCTTGATGCACATTTTTATAAGTATTTTTTTTCATATACACTCATTCTACATTGCGCAGCACCAAAAATAAAGAGAAAAAGGCTGTGCAGAAATCAATTTCATCTGTTCCACACAACCTTTTCCTATGCTGTCTGCCCATCTTACCGAGCGAACATATATTTTATTTCATTTGCTGTCTGCCCATCTTACTGAGCGAACATATATTTTATTTCATAACTATATTCACAATACGTCCAGGAACATAGATCTCTTTGATAACATTACCTGTAAGCTTGTCAGCGATCACTTCCTTAGCCTTTGCGATAACCTCATCCTTAGGATCTTCCTTGCCGATTGCAAGTGTTGCCTTTGTCTTACCGTTGATCTGTACAGCAATCTCAACTGTTGACTCAACTGTCTTTGTCTCATCGAACTCCGGCCATGTCTGCTGATATACATATCCGCCGTAATTCTTTACTGACCACAGCTCCTCTGTGATATGAGGTGCAACAGGATTTAACAGGATGAGCAGTGTCTTGAACTCATCTGCTGTTACGCTTCCCTTCTTGTAGAAGTCGTTGAGAAGTGCCATCATGGCTGCGATAGCTGTGTTATACTTCAGGTTCTCGAAGTCATTTGAAACCTTCTTGATGACCTGATGCATCTTGGTCTCCATATCCTTGGAGTAGCCCTTCTCGTCTGTCACGCTGTCCTGAAGCTTCCATACTCTGTCGAGGAATCTTCTACAGCCCTTGACACCGTCCTCTGACCATGAAGCTGCAAGGTCAAATGCTCCGATGAACATCTCGTAGGTACGAAGTGTATCTGCACCGTATACATCTACGATGTCGTCAGGATTTACAACGTTACCTCTTGACTTGCTCATCTTCTCGCCATTCTCACCGAGGATCATACCATGTGATGTTCTCTTCTGGTATGGCTCTGGTGTAGGAACTACGCCCTGATCGTACAGGAACTTGTGCCAGAATCTTGAATACAGAAGGTGAAGTGTTGTATGCTCCATTCCTCCGTTGTACCAGTCAACAGGAAGCCAGTACTTAAGTGCCTCCTTGCTTGCAAGAGCCTCTGTGTTGTGAGGATCTGTATATCTGAGGAAATACCATGATGATCCAGCCCACTGTGGCATGGTATCCGTCTCTCTCTTTGCAGGACCGCCACAACATGGACATGTGGTGTTTACCCAGTCTGTCATAGCTGCAAGTGGTGACTCGCCGTTGTCTGTCGGCATGTAGCTGTCTACCTCTGGAAGGAGCAGCGGAAGCTGGCTCTCGTCGATAGGTACATAACCACACTTATCGCAGTGAACGATAGGAATTGGCTCGCCCCAGTATCTCTGACGTGAGAATACCCAGTCACGGAGCTTGTAGTTGGTCTTTGCCTGACCGATACCCTTCTCCTCAAGGAACTTGATCATCTTCTCCTTTGCATCCTTTACCTCAAGTCCGTTGAGAAAATCTGAGTTGATGAGCACTCCTGTTGCCACGTCTGTAAATGCAGCCTCATTTATATCCACTTCCTCGCCATCCTTTGCAACAACCTGGATGAGTGGAAGTCCGAACTTCTTTGCAAATTCCCAGTCTCTGTCATCATGTGCAGGAACCGCCATGATAGCACCTGTTCCGTAGCTCATAAGTACATAGTCTGAAACGTAGATTGGGATCTCCTTGCCATTTACAGGGTTGATGGCTGTGAGTCCATCTATACATACACCAGTCTTATCCTTTGCAAGCTCTGAACGCTCAAAGTCACTCTTCTTTGCTGCCTGCTCACGATATGCCTCGATGTCTGACCAGTTGCCGATCTCATCCTTGTACTTGTCAAGGATTGGATGCTCTGGTGAAACTACCATATATGTTACTCCGAACAGTGTGTCGCATCTTGTTGTATATATGCGGAGCTTGTCCTCTTTGCCCTTTACTGAGAAATCAACCTCAGCTCCTGTTGAACGTCCGATCCAGTTCTTCTGTGAAACCTTTACACGCTCGATGTAATCCACGCCGTCAAGTCCCTCGATGAGCTTGTCTGCGTAATCTGTGATCTTGAGCATCCACTCTGACTTAACCTTGCGGACAACCTCGCTGCCACAACGCTCACATACGCCGTTGACAACTTCCTCATTTGCAAGGCCAACCTTACATGATGTACACCAGTTGATAGGCATCTCCTTCTTGTATGCGAGACCTGCCTTGAAAAGCTTAAGGAATATCCACTGTGTCCACTTGTAGTACTCAGGATCTGTCGTGTTGATCTCTCTATCCCAGTCAAATGAATATCCAAGTGAGTGGAGCTGCTTTTTGAATCTTGCAACATTGGTCTTGGTTACTTCCTTTGGATGGATCTTGTTCTTGATCGCATAGTTCTCTGTAGGGAGACCAAATGCATCCCAGCCCATTGGATACAGAACGTTGTAGCCCTGCATTCTTCTCTTTCTTGCCACTATATCCAGCGCTGTGTATGGTCTTGGGTGACCTACGTGAAGTCCCTGTCCTGATGGGTATGGGAATTCAACTAACGCATAATACTTTGGTTTTGAATAATCATCTGTAGCAGCAAATGCCTTGTTGTCATCCCAGACCTTCTGCCACTTTCCTTCAACGACTTTGTGGTTGTATGTCTCAGCCATTTTTGAAAATGCCTCCTTGAAATTATTCTTTGATATCTTTAATATCAATCAATTTTTGATAATTCTGATGCTTTATGCTTTGATCATTATCCGTTCAGGCTGCAACGTATTTTCAGCCTTATTCTCTCTAATCTTAACTATATTAGCATATAAGCTGTGTTTTTCAAACTATTTTTTAGTATATACCCTGCATATTCTTTGTTCACCACGATATGCCGGTTTTTGCTTTTCTCTCACTTTCTGCATATCACAGGCTGCAGTTCTTATTCAAATACTTTCTTGATGCTGTCATAATGAAGGAATATCCCCTGCTCTGCATATTCCTTTATCTCATCCAGAGTTGCCAGCTTGAAGCCATCGGTCTCCGCCTCCTGAGATCTGACATCCTTTTCTTCAAAGTCACCTGTGAATTTGTACACATCCACAAAGTAGTTGTCCTTCTCATCCGGGTTATCTCTTCTATATGTAAACTGCAGACCTCCATCGAAATCGCTTACGTCTATGCCTGTCTCCTCGATCACCTCTCGTCTGACAGCCTCTATGGATGATTCTCCCGCCTGCACTCCGCCGCCGGATACCTCCCACCAGCCTGCTGCCCACGCCTTTGTCATGACACGCTTGGTAATCAGATACTTTCCCTCTCTGTTCTGAAGCACACCGAGCACTGTGAGGTGATAATCCCCCGGTTTCATATTCCAGTCATTTCTCTTCATCGTGCGCCCTGTAGGCTGCTTGTTTACATCGTAAATATCCCAGTATTCCATCTCTGCTTGTCCTCTTTCTTCCTTCTATAATTGCTCATATTTTTTCCTTATGCTACAATATATTATATGTGAATTATTGAAATTCACAAGTAGCTGACAAGTTTTTTTACGAAATATGGGGGTATACATATATGAAAAAAGGATTATCTTTTCTTGCCGTTGCTGCATTTGCAGCTGCCATCACACTGACCGGATCTATCCCTGCATTTGCACGGGACTCATACGATGCACCTTCTGGTTATCACAGCGGCACTTCTGAATCATCCAGTTCCGCTGAACAAGACTCTTCTCTGAGTGAGATTGAAAAGGATTTTTCTGCGGATCTTGCAGATATCGCATCTACTCAGACTTATATAAGTTTATATGCTCTTGACTCGTCATACGCAGATATGCTGACTATCCCTGAGTCCTATAACCAGAACTACCAGTTAGGCAAATATGGTCTCACCGGTGCTTTGACATACAAAGTCATAAGTGGTGAATCTGTAAAGGTATCTGACTCTGGTCTGGTTGAGCCCAATTGCGAAATATGGTACTGGCTGAATGGTTTTGGTTCATCATTTCCTATGGAAGGAGCTACCAAAACATATGAATATATAACGGGCAAATCTGTTGTAAGAATCTCAAATGGTAAGAAGTCGGCAGATATAACCTTCAATGTTGTGAATTATGCTTACCACTATGCAGATGAAATCCAGAAAACTTTCATTGCAAATAGCATCTCAGATTCCATGACAGAATACCAAAAACTTGAAGCTATAACCAATTATGTAGCAGATACATACAACTACAGCCCAGATTATTCCTCAGGAATATCCATGATAATATCTGGCGGCGGTGACTGCTGGGCAAGCTGTGACCTTATCATGAGTCTCTGCGATCTGGTTGGAATCAAAAATCATGTACGCATAGCTAACAGAGATCCAGGTGCCGGAAGCGGACACCGGAATGTAGTTGCCCTGTGTGATGGTAAACTATACATAGCGGATGCAGGATATGTCGGCGATGCTCCAAGGGGGCGTGACCTGTATGAGACGACTGCATTTTCTAACGACAACGGCGTACTCTACCAGTATGATGGCTTTGACGATGATATAATCATTCCAGATGGTATCACCGCAATTGGTGAGGAAGGCAATAACGTATTTTATTACTCAGCAAACTATGATTCCATCACAGCAATATCCATTCCTTCAAGCGTATCGTATATATCAAATGTTGCATTTGCCGGAACAAAAAAGCTTAAGAATCTATATGTGGACAGTGCCAATAAATTCTATAAAAGTATAGATGGCGTTTTATATACCAAAGATGGCAAGACCATATACACGGTTCCGAATGGCAAGAGCAAAGTCAGCATACCTCGTGGGGTTACCACCATTGGAGATTACTGTTTCTATTACAGTTCATCAATTTCATCAGTATCTATTCCGGATACAGTGACCTCTATTGGTGTAGGCGCATTTGGCGATTGTCTTTCACTTTCGTCAATAAAAATTCCAAAGTCAGTCAAAACCATAGGTGACTTCGCCTTCTATAACGACTCCTGCAGAGTCATTATTCTTTCAAAGGACGTGGTGTTTGGCAAAAATGTGGCACCTTATTGCACTCTTGTTGGCTATTCAGGAAGCAGTACAGAGAAATACGCAAAAGAAAACAATATTGTTTTTATTGCCCTTGAATCAGACGGACGCTACATAGACACAGTCAATGGGAAAACATGCATCAGGGATGCATACGGTAAGATCGTGAACTTCACCGGACTCAGAAATGTAAAAGGTGTTTTAACTTATTTCAAAAACGGCATTAAATGCAATGACAAAACCCTTGTAAAATACAAAAACAAATACTACTTTGTAAAGAATGGCACTATATGCAGAGCCAGATCTCTTGTAAAATACAAAAACAGATATTACTATGTAAAAAATGGTACCATATTCAGGAAAACCCTTATAACCGAACTAAACAAAAAGAAATATTATATCAAGAATGGTATCTGGTGTAGCAAGACCACTGCTCTCGTCAAATATAACAAAAAAATATATTATATAAGAAATGGCGCAGTCTATACCAAATTTACAGGACTGAAGAAATACAAAGGACATGTATATTCTATTCGAAAGGGCATCGTTGTAAAGAAGGTCAGATGATATGTTTTATAATTACCGGAGGCTGATATGAACACTTATGAAATTTTCGCCAGCGTCTATGATGAATTGATGGACAACATTCCATACGATGACTGGTGCACATATATAATAGAAGTTTTAAAAAAATACGGAGTAAACAACGGTCTGGTCTGTGAACTTGGTTGCGGCACCGGTGAAGTCACGGAAAGGCTGGCGGACGCAGGATATGACATGATCGGCATTGACAATTCATACGAGATGCTTGAAGTGGCCAATGAAAAAAAGCTCGATACCGGTCACGAATCCATTTTATATCTCATGCAGGACATGAGGGAGTTTGAGCTGTTTGGCACGGTGAATGCGATAGTATGTGTGTGCGACAGTATCAACTATCTCACCGAGCTTTCAGATATCACACATGTATTCAGGCTGGCAAATAACTATCTTGAGTCAAGGGGTATATTTGTCTGCGACTTCAAGACACGACATTACTTTAGGGACGTAGTAGCTGACAGCACCATAGCCGAGGACAGGGATGATGTTAGTTTCATATGGGATAACTACTATGATGCAGAAACCGACATCAATGAGCTTGCACTCAGTCTGTTTCTCCCTGAAGAACCTGATGACGAGTGTCCACTATACCGGAAATATCAGGAATTCCATTACCAGCGCGGTCTCACCCTTGAGGACATGAGAAAATGCGTAGCCGATTCGGGTATGGAACTTGTCGCCATGTATGATGCATTTACATTTGAGCCCGCCACAGATTCAAGCGAGCGTGTATATGTGGTTGCAAGGGAGACGCATCAGGATAACAAACACTATGAATAGACTTGTCTTATCTTCATTCGTAATATAAAATAGTGAAGATTGTCCTATATGGCATCATTATAATATAATGTGATTGTAACTATCTATATAGAGATAACAGGCCGGATTTTAAATGTAATAAAACTAATTAACACAGAATAGCGAGGTATACAACATGAGTGATCATATAATAAGAGGTATGGCAGCGAACAATCAGGTAAGATTCTTCGCCGGTACAACAAGAGACATCGTGGAGACCGCAAGATCTATCCACAACACAAGCCCTGTGGCAACGGCTGCACTGGGAAGACTGCTCACAGCAGGAGCACTTATGGGCGCACAGTGCAAGAATGAATCCGATGTACTTACACTTCAGATCCAGTGCAATGGTCCGATAGGCGGACTGACCGTCACTGCAGATGCCCATTCAAGAGTCAAAGGTTATGTGAACAATCCAAATGTAATCCTCCACGCCAATGATAAGGGCAAGCTGGATGTTGCGAAAGCCCTCGATCTGGGCGTTCTGTCAGTCATCAAGGATATAGGTCTCAAGGAGCCTTATGTCGGTCAGACACAGCTCGTATCAGGTGAGATCGCCGAGGATCTGACATATTACTTTGCAACATCAGAGCAGATCCCTACTTCTGTCGCCCTTGGCGTGCTTATGGAGAAAGACAACACAGTAAAACAGGCAGGCGGATTCATCATCCAGCTCATGCCATTTGCATCGGATGAACTCATCGACGTTCTCGAAAAGAGACTGAACGAGTTCTCATCCATCACAAGCTTACTTGACGAGGGCAAGACTCCTCTCGACATCATCAAAGATGTATTTGAGGGATATGATGTGGTCGTGACGGATGAACTCCCTACAGAGTGGCACTGCAACTGCAGCAAGGAGAGATACTACAATGCGGTACTCAGCCTCGGGAAGAAAGAGATCGCAAGTCTCCTTGAGGAGGGCGAACCTATAGAGGTCAACTGCCAGTTCTGCAACTCACATTACAAGTTTTCACCTGACGAACTTAAAGAGATGCTTCTTAAGGCGGCTGCCAGATAAACAAGCATCCCGCCATAAAACCCCGGATGGTTTCGCACCACATGCAAAGCCATCCGGGGTTATTTAATATCAGGTTATCACCAAAACCTTATACTATTTCCTAAACCAGTTTTCCGGCATCAAGATGATAACATCTATCACACAGAAGATCGATATCATCCGAGTTATGGGATGACAGTAAAATAGTCGTTCCCTTTTCTTTCTCTTTGATAAGGATCTGCCTTATATCTTTTACCATTTCCTTATCAAGGCCATTAAATGGTTCATCCAAAATGAGTAATTGCGGCTGCTCCATGAGCGCCTGGGCAAGTCCCAGTCTCTGACGCATTCCAAGGGAATACTTTCTGACTGAGCGTCTGAGTTTCGGATCAAGACCGACCAGTTCCATATATGAATATATATCCTCTTCCGTTATTTTCCCGCGCAGATCAGCCAATATTTTTAGATTCTTAAAACCACTGTAGTAGGGGATAAATCCGGGATTCTCTATAATTATTCCTACATTCTCAGGGAAATCAATATCTTTTCCTATCTCCTTTCCCCCCACTTCTATCGTTCCGCTGTAGTCATTGTAAAATCCGCAGATACACTTCATAAGCATAGTCTTTCCTGAACCGTTTCCTCCTACAAGTCCTACTATCTCGCCCTTATCAACCTTTATAGATACATTATCCAATATTGTATATTCCTTCGTCTTTAACGTTACGTTATTTACTTCAATCATCTATTCCTGTTCCCCCCTTAATCTGTCGACATTTAACTTCTTTGAAAAATGCATAACAAGTAAATATCCCACCACAAGTAACACCCCCAATATCAATATGGATATCCAAGGCGACATGACATATTTCCTATAATAGTTCTGGAAATGTATCCATAATATGGAATGACTTACAGGGAAAACCCACATCCACTTTGACTTCACTGCACAAAATACTATTCCTACTGCTATGGATATCATCACCACCCAGAATGTCAAAGTCTTTTTTCCATATATAGATGCTAATAACATGGCTAAACTACAGGATAACAGGAACATAAACAGCAACAGATAGCTAATTGCAAATGCCTCATACGGCGACATCTGGTTGTATAAATTCATAGGTATCAGATCGTACATTGCACTGCTCTTATCACTTTCTGTAACCACAAGACTCCACCCATTTATCAGGAATGAAAATGAAACGGTCTGTACCAGTGTTGATATTATGACAAATAACAGATATGTGAGAAGACTTACTATCTGAAAAATGATCTGTCCCATGATCCAGTTGATCCGGCCTGTCCTTGTAAGATAAAAATATGTATTCCCACTTACTCTGGGGAAATCTGCCATTATAACCAGATAAACCAGAGGCATAAGCAGAAGCAATATTCCTGAATTTGCTACTGCTATAACCGGCTCCATCGCGTTTATCGGCTGCCCCATCCCCATTGATAGATTCCGCATTGGGAGAAGTACGATTTCTCTAACCATCACAACCAGTACCACACACATCAGCATCCTGGGATTTGTAATCCACTCTATATATTCTCTTCTGAAAACACACGTGATCTGTCTTGGAGAGATCTTTCTGTTCATGCGCGCACCCCCCTATACTTTTTTATCCACAGCTTGTATCCCATATAATAGAAAATAACCGCCAATATAATAAACATATATATCTTTAAATTGAACAGAACATGTGCTGCAACATAGTTCAATAAAAACGGCACACACAATACAATATATATATTCCGGGTAATACTCACTAGCCCACATGATATTATGCTTAACAAGGCTCCCCAGCAGATCATGTTAAGACTGTATTTTACCACCTGCCATAACATTCCAAATATATTTTGTTCTTCCAGTCCTACAACCTGACTCTGTCCAAAATCATAATAAGAGGGAAAGAACACACATACAATCGATGCAAATAATAAGAACCCCATAAGCAATGCAGCCACACCACCAATCAGGCTGCTGCAATATTTACTATGAATATATTTTTTTACTCCTATCCTGCTAAAATGGAAATAATTATTATTCGTTCTAAGTTCATCACATATGATCGGAAGGGATGCCACAGAAGTGATGAGTGGAAGTGCAAGATACAGATTACCATAAAGCACAACCGAAAAAGCATCTGCCCAGGTGGTGATCCTCCTGATATCATCATATCCATACACGATAACCTCTATTATAGAGACCGTCTTTTCCCCACTCACTCCAATTCCACTGCAAAGACACATAGACAAAATAACAAACACATTTATCAGCACAAAATAACCATTAATGTTGTTAATCAATCTCCGCATTAATATTTTACCTCCAGTTAATTTCTGTACATTAACCTCTAATTTCCATGGAAACTGTTTGCAGCAAAATCATCAGTGACCGTTCCATCGATCATGTCTACGTTGATATACACCAGACCATTTTCCTCGTCTGAAAATGAATAAGAAAAATCATCTTCCTGATAACCATTTGGTATAAGGAACGAATAAACCGGTCTTGCCTCCATGATTATTCCCTCATCTTCTACTGACTCTTTCTCCGGATCATATAGTGGTCTGAGTACATATTCGATCCGCACTTCCACCACATTAAGCCTGTTAAAGCCTGACATTTTCTCCTCAACGAGTTTTAACGCACTATTGAAATCAATTACTTTATCAGCCATATCCTCACTTTCTACATCTACATTGAGCTGTGTTACACAATCTGATACCGTATCAGGCTTTTCCACATCCAGATCAACGCCTGATGTCATAGCCACTATAACCACGCCACCACCTGAAATATTATTATCCATGGGATACGTCAAATAAGACAAACCGACACCTTTATACATCGGCTGGTAAAACAATCCAACATAGTCGTTTCCCTGATCGTCCGTTCTGACATACACGGTCTTGGCTTTATATGTAAGATCACCTTTCAAATACTTGAATTCATTCACCCACCTATCTGTTCCCGCGATCACATCCTTCAGGCTTACGGATGTTCCATCCAGATTACAGACCAAATCCGGACAATCTTCTCTGCCTAAATACACACGATTGGTTATCTTCAAATAATTATCCGATCTCACGTACTGATTATAACGCCCTAACCAAAATCCAAATGTACCATTGTCCTGTATCCATCCTTCACTGTCTTTGTCATAAAAATTCCATCCGCCTCCAGCGGTTTCTGATCTTTCCCAGTCCACATCGCCTTTCCCAATAAGATCAGCGAATTCATCTCTGTTATCAGTGAACTTTTCTTTGGCCTTAAAATATACCACGCCAACATCTTCTACATCAGAAAAGTCTATCTTAGATGGCAGCGCCAGATTATCCGGCTTGTACGTTATATCCTCGATATCAACATTCTTTAACTCCTGCGGGCTGCAGTAATCCACCCCTTCAAGATCTATCTGCTTGCTTTCGCCATAGCTGTTCATATTTTTCTTTACCTGATCCGGTGCTTCCTGACATCCGGATAGTATGCATACACATCCCAGAAAAGCCAACAGTAATTTTTTCATTGTAAATTCCCCCTTCACGTCAAATAGCCAGACAGTATTTTGATTACAATCTGGCTATTCTATGTTTATATTACCATTATATCTTTTTCCTTTATAATTTAGAAAATAAAATATCCCGAACTGTAAAGAGAATTTAATATACTTGGGTTTGTTATTGCGGCCCTACCTGTTACACTTGTTCCTTTTTTTACCTTATCTGGTGAATCAACAGACTTACAGGTATTTAAAAATACACTCAAGCCACCTGAAGATGATTGAACATATACCCATCCGTTACCACTGCAACTGAAGCTTGAAATTACAGCACTCACTACCTTAGTTGAACTCATAGTTCCCGATACAGTCTTACTTGTGATCACATCACTTGATGGCGCTCCCTTAGTATATCTCAAAGACCATCCAGCCGTTGCAGCCTTAGTGGAAATTGCAGTTATCATTATTGCAGCCACTACCAATATTACGATCTTCCCCATATTTAATATCGACTTTTTACTATTCATATACACTTGCTCCCTTCTGATTTATCTGTGTTACTTTCTTTTACCGTTTTCCTGCTTCTGTGTTTATCAATACTTCTGGCCGCTTGGGTTCATACAGGAGCCCCCAACAATTATGACCGGCTTTCTCTCTTGCAACCCACTCAACAACTTTTGCAAGACCTGTATAAATCATCTTTTTCCTGTCATTCACTCCCCCTGTCCTCCTTTCACTAAAATCTTATTATGCCCTTATATTTAGTATATCTTTATACTAACATTATTTTTGTTACTTACAAGTACATTGGTCATGAACGACATATTTCTGGTCGCAATCGACATTTTTCACACTTATCTTTCATCACTTATTTTATTTATATATGCTATAATATATTTATATAATTAATTGAAAGGAAAACACTTATATGGAATATATATGGGAATTATTTATAAATTTACTTGGCACATCCCTTTTTTTTATATTTGCAAATGGCAAACTGGACAGAAAAGAAATACGATATATCTACGCTAAACAGACCATTGCCTGCATTATCATTTCTATAGTATTGTGGATTATGAATATATACAACATGCCTACCATATTAACAATACTTTTTGTTCTCATTTTATTTCATTACATATATGTGGAAATCTTTTTTTCGGCTTCACATATAGAGAAGTTCTTTTGGGTAATCGTCTTTGCAATGACATCCATATTTGCGGAAGCACTTACCACAATAATTCCCACACAGCTTTTTCACATAGACCTATCCGAAGAACTAATGGGGGGAACTCTGAGAATTCCATTCACATTACTTTACATGCTGCTCATCGCAGTGTTTGTCATCACACTATTATGTTTTTCATCCAGAACATTTAAACTTAACTTCATAGAAAAGATCAGTTTTATTTTTATATCCGTACTATGTATAATAATCGAAAATCTAATTGTCGTAACACAGACAGTTAAGTACAAATCTCATATAAGATTACTTACAAACACCTTGTATATGGTGTTCTTCCTTGTACTAGCTTTATTTGTGGCACTCACTATATATGTATATCAACTTGGGATTCAAAGAGAAAGATTTCTCCAATTGTCTAAAGAACAAATTATTTCTGATATGGAAAACAAGCAATACGAACAGATTATAAGTTCAATAGCTGAACTCAGATATTTAAAGCATGATATTTATAACCATCTTAATGCTTTAAATACATTGTTATCCAATCAGGATTATATCGAAGCCCAACATTATATACATGAATTGTCCGACTCAATAGAATCCGACCATTATATATTAACTAGTGGTAATTCTACCATGGACAGTATTCTCACAAACAAGTTCATACAATGCAAATCGTCTGGAATTAAAGTCAACTACTCTGTTTTTTTACCAGAATGTATACCTCTTTCCGACATCGAGATATGCTCAATTATCGGCAATCTATTTGACAATGCCATTGAGGCCTGCTTAAGAATATCTAGTGACGACGAAAAATGCATAGACCTAAATATAAAACCTTTTCAACAAATGTTATCAATTGTGATATTAAATACCTCTGACGGTATATATATCCCACACAAGTCACACACATTTGCATCAAGGAAAACCGAATTGTCTAATATAAATCACGGACTTGGTTTATCACGTATAGAAACCATCGTGAAAAAACATAACGGAATGATGGACATCACTCCATCAAAAAAGGATTTCATTGTATCAATACTGCTACCATTATCTGAAAGCGAGGTATAGGTTGATGAATATTAAAATTGCTATATTAGAAGATAACAACGTACAAGCTGGACAATTGATTAAAATTATAAATAATTGGGGAAATAATAAATTGCACGCTATTTCAATTACACACTACAAAACATCAAGTGATATTCTTAATGATGAAAATGCGATAAATTGTAATCTGCTTTTCTCTGATATAGAACTAGAAAAAAATCTACGCAAAACGGACACAATAGAACCTTGCGACCAAAACGGAATTGAAATTTGTATTCAACTTCGAAAAAATGGTTTCAAAGGCGATATAATTTTTCTCACAGCTTTTAAAGACTATGTTTTTGATGGTTATCATGTACAGGCAACAAACTATCTTCTAAAACCTGTAACTTACGAGACCATAGAAAAATGTCTTAACAACTATGCAGCCTTACATCAAGCCGATTATTATTATATACATAAAGATAAAAACATACAGCAAATTCCATACAATTCTATAATTTCTATAAGCAGATTGGGACATGATTGCTGTATTAATACTACGTCCGGCCTCTATACAGAACGTACCTCTCTTCAAACTATAGAAAAACATATGCCTGCCCAATTTGTCAGATGTCATAAATCATGCATTATAAACATGAATTACGTTACATCCCTTTCAGGTTCCACTATACATCTTTCAAATAAACAGACGCAACTTGTCGGTAGAGCTTATTACGAAAGTATAAAAAATGCACTATTAAAAATGGTTCGGAATTCGTACTAAGGAGATACAAATGATTGAAAAAATTTCTTCCAAACTTGCTATTAATTTATTAAATAAAATTCATGTGGATGATCATGATACACAATACGAGATACTGGAATATGGAATAGAATGTATTATAAATATGCTTATTCCTATATCCTTTTATACTATACTTGCTGTTTACATAAAAATTTTACCCCAAATGCTAATATGGCTTTTCTTCTTTCTCTTTTATCGTAATTTGATAGGCGGTTACCATGCCAACTCACATATAAAATGTATTTTTTTTAGTTCTCTTTATGGGTTAACAGCTATATATTCAATTCAATTATTATCATGTGTAAATCTATATCTCCAAATAATTACACTTTTATTACTTTTTATAATTCACATATTAACAAAACCTATCATTCATCATTTAGATGATGATACTCCAGAATATATAAGGAAATATAGAATTAAACTCTTCATATTCTTTGTTATTTCATGTGTTTTGATTCTTATTTGCAACAGTCGTATGACATCAATCAGTACTGCCATATTTACTGGTCTAATCAGTGCTGAAATATTATATGTAATTGCGTGTTTTAAACATAGATACAACTAATATTTCTAATATGTCGTCTGTTTAACTATTCCTGCCTTGCATCCCTCACTCATGCCATCAAATTTTCGCCATTTGCCCTTATTTTTACTATATTTTTGTACATTATAATTATTGCATTGGTTTTTTCACTATGCTAGAATGTTAAACGTTGTAAAGTAGACTAAAATAGAAAGAAAGAGTGAAAATTATGAAGATAACAAGAGATGATATCAGAAATGTGGCTATCATCGCCCACGTTGACCATGGTAAGACAACACTTGTAGACGAGCTCTTAAAGCAGAGCGGTGTATTCCGTGACAACCAGGAGGTCGCTGAGCGTGTCATGGATTCCAACGATATCGAGCGTGAAAGAGGTATCACTATCCTCTCCAAGAACACTGCCGTAACATATGGGAACACCAAGATCAACATCATTGATACTCCGGGTCATGCCGACTTCGGCGGTGAGGTCGAGCGAGTTCTGAAGATGGTAAACGGAGTAATCCTCGTTGTTGATGCATTTGAGGGACCTATGCCACAGACCAAGTTCGTTCTGAAGAAAGCTCTTGAGCTTAATCTTGCAGTTATCGTATGTGTAAATAAATGTGATCGTCCGGAGGCACGCCCTGATGAGGTCGTTGACGAAGTTCTTGAGCTTCTCATCGAGCTTGATGCAAATGAAGATCAGCTTGACTGTCCATTTGTATTTGCTTCCGCAAAGTCTGGATATGCAACCCTTGACTCATCTGCGCCGGGTACAGACATGAAGCCTCTGTTCGACACTATCATTGATTACATTCCTGCCCCTACAGGTGATCCTGATGCAGGTGTACAGATGCTTGTCAGCACCATCGACTACAACGAGTACGTTGGACGTATCGGTGTCGGCAAAGTCGACAACGGTGTCCTCAAGATAAATGAGGATCTCGTCATCGTAAACGAGCATGACCCTGACAAGCTTGAGAAGGTTCGTATCGGAAAGCTTTTCGAGTACGAAGGACTTAACAAGATAGAAGTCAAGGAAGCACAGATCGGCTCTATAGTTGCAGTTTCAGGTATCGCAGATGTACAGATAGGTGATACTCTCTGCTCCCCTGAGAATCCTGATCCAATTCCTTTCCAGAAGATTTCTGAGCCAACCATCGCCATGACATTCATGGTAAATGACTCTCCTCTCGCAGGCAAGGAAGGCAAGTTCGTGACATCAAGACATCTCCGTGAGAGACTTTTCAGAGAGCTGAACACAGATGTCAGCCTTAGAGTTGAGGAGACAGACACAACTGAGGCATTCAAGGTTTCAGGTCGTGGTGAGCTTCACCTGTCAGTCCTCATCGAGAACATGAGACGTGAGGGTTACGAGTTTGCAGTAAGTAAGGCCGAGGTTATCTACAAGGAAGATGAGCTCGGACATAAGCTTGAGCCATTTGAGATCGCTTATATAGATGTTCCTGACGAGTTCGCAGGTACTATCATCAACATGCTGAACCAGAGAAAGGGTGAGCTCCAGGGAATGGCTCCTACAGGAAACGGAACCACAAGACTTGAGTTCTCTGTTCCATCTCGTGGACTTATCGGATTCCGTGGTGACTTCATGACAGCTACCAAGGGTACCGGAATCATCAACACGATATTTGACGAGTATCTTCCATACAAGGGTGACATGAGCTACCGTTCAAAGGGCTCACTCATCGCATTTGAGTCAGGTACTTCGATCACATACGGTCTGTTCAATGCACAGGAGCGTGGAACCCTGTTCATCGGACCAGGCGAGCAGGTTTATGCCGGTATGGTTGTCGGTGAGAATCCTCGTGCAGAGGACATGGAAGTCAATGTCTGCAAGAAGAAGCAGCTTACCAACACACGTTCTTCAGGATCGGATGACGCCCTTAAGCTTTCACCTCCAAAGGTGATGAGTCTTGAGCAGGCTCTTGATTTCATCGACACTGATGAGCTCCTTGAGATCACACCGAAGTCATTCAGAATCCGTAAGAAGATCCTTGACCACACTCTTCGTTACAGATCCAACAGAAAGTAGACCAACGAACGGGCGAAAAGTCTTTTGAGATAGAGAAGCCCGTCCTCTGTGATGATATGTTCCATCACACTCGACTTTCTGAACTTTGACTTACTTCTAATTGAGGACTTTTCTGTTCGTGGATATGGAAATATAAATATAACACAAAAGAGATAATTCACACTTTGATGCGAATTATCTCTTTTCTTTTTTTGCTATTTATCGGCGGTTATTTATCTACTTGTTTTTTTGGGGGCATTTTGTTTTTTTGTCCTTTTTATGTAATTTATATCTATTTATATATTTGTCCTATTTGTCCTTTTTGGCTTTTCTATCTTTTTTGGCTTTTCTGTAAATCATCTTAACCCATGGGCATCCTAACCCATGCCATTTGTAACAACATGTTTTTCTATTTTGGTTAGAATTTAAATGTATTTGATACAAAATTATCCTAACTTCTAGCAAAAGACGCATTCTAGGATAACTTCTTTATTTTTTATACCTTGCCCCCAATTATAGGATGATTCAGGATAATTTTATCCTTTTTATCCATAAACAAGCCGATTATGGATAAACACTTTATCTACAAACAGGCCGATTACGGAAAACCACTTTATCTACAAACAGACCGATTACGGAAAACCACTTTATCTACAAACAGGCCGATTACTGAAAACCACTTTATATACAAACAGACCGATTACGGAAAACCACTTTATCTACAAACAGACCGATTACGGAAAACCACTTTATCTACAAACAGACCGATCATGGAAAACACATGTAATTCAAATGGCAGTCAGAACACATAAGACTATCTGATCATTCAGCTCCCCCAGTTTAGAAATCGCCCTATTTTGACGCCATATTCTCTTCTATCTCCTCGTCACGGCGTCTATCGGTCTGAGTTTTGAGGCCCACCTTGCGGGAAAGTATCCTGCTGCCACACCAAGGAACACTGAGCCGAGGACTCCAGCTAATGCAAGCCACCACGGTATCAAGGCAACCTGAGTTCCTTTTGCCAGATGAAACAATGATACCGCAGCTTTATTTACCACCAATCTTACGCCATAGGAGGACAACACGCCGAGTATTCCACCCGCAAGTCCTATCACAGCCGCCTCCATCAGAAACAGTAGTCTGAGTTCATCTATGTCACAGCCAAGGACTTTCAGTATCCCTATCTCGTTTATCCTGTCAAATACCGATGTTGTCATGGTGTTACTTATTCCAATGACGGCTACCACAAGGGCTATCATTCCTATACCACCGAGAAGCAGCTGTATCATCTTGAGATATTTCTGTATAGTATCCAGGTATTCTTTTGAGTTTTCTGTCTGATATCCCATATCCTGAAGCTTCTTTACCATGGCGTCCACATTATTTATATCGTCTACTGTTACGACCGCTGCAGTATAAACGAATTCACGGTAACTGTTACCATTCCCATCGACCGGCTGACCGTAGAGTTTTCCATCTGCACTCACCATCCTGAGCAGCCTTTTCAGTGAATCCATATCACAGTAGATTGTCTGAGACTTCTCACTGTAGTCTTCTGAAATGTCCACTGTTTCATCAGACTCCTCGTCCTGAGCTGAATTATTATCTTTATTTCCATCTGATAAAACTCCCGCAAGTTTCAGCTTGACTGTTTTTTCATTTTCTCCTACCCATCCGACGGTTGTGTCAAATCTCTTCCCTATAAGAGCGACAATACTCTTCTTCTCCCTGTTCTCATAGCTGTCATATGTATTCTGATTGAAGAACAGCTTGCCCACGCTGCTGCCTGCGATCAGTTCTGGAGTCCTGGATGAATCTGCATTTTTCTCTCCATATGAGAGATCCCAGCTTCCGAGCTCATTTCCAGGCACGCCTACAAGGTTTCCATAGTATTCATACTCCCCATATTTCATACTTACAGCAACCTCATATAGTGGGTAACAACCGCTCACATTTGTAATGGATGAAAATGTATCTATTGTCCTGTCCGTTATCATTCGGTCCTTGTGTTTGCCACCCACCTCACTGTACACCTTTATCTGGTTTACGCTTCCACTTGCCACAGCAGAATCTATCATTTCATTCTTCACGCCAATCCCCACAGCTAAAAGTGCCACCACTGATATGACCCCTATCATTACTCCGAGAACCGTGAGAAATGTCCGGACCTTTCTTCTCTTCATATTCATAAGGCACAAATGCCATATCCACCTCATAAATTATTTCTCCTTATCTTTTCCCTGCTGCTGTTCCGTTCCCTTTTATCGGCACTTATCTGCTGCTTAAAACTCCTCCAGAATATTCTTTTTTCTCTTGTGCCTTCTCACTGCACAGACCATCCCCACCGCTATAACAATAACCACAGCAGCTATTCCATATATTAATCCTCTGTTGCTGCTTTGTGAGTCATCCTTTATCTTCTCTACATTGTCATATACCGGAGATTCCACTGTCACTTTAAATACGCCCTCTAGCTCCGTCTCATTTCCCTCTTTGTCTTCATACGTAACTATCACCTTAGACATATCACCGGTTGAAGCGGTCGTTGACACAGCATTTGTGAGAATATCTATACTTCCACTTTTACCCGCCTCTATATTTCCAATAAATGTATCGTTTTCATCCAGATATTTGCTCTCCAGCCTGGCTCTAACATTATATAGAACTCCTGCCCCCATGTTGTTAACCCCCGCCACAACTTCAACTGAATCTCCAAGCACCGCATCATCTGCCATGTATATGTCTGTGATGGACGCCCTCTGTTCAAGCTTAACCGGAAGATATATCACATCTGTAGCAGAATACAGATTCCCCCATATATCGTCATATTCATTTACTACGCTGAGCTTATAACTCTTTTCCACAAGTCCGTCAGCAGCCTTAAGCCTAAATGTAAAAGTGCTCTCCTCTCCGTTTGGAAGCTCCTCCAAAAACCCATTGCCTGCACCTTCAGCTGGCACGATATCCCCTGTATCTGATGTGACAGATATTTTTAGATTATCTACATATCTGCTGCCGGTATTCTTTATCGTCACTGCAAGATCAAACGTCTGACCTGCAATGATCTCCTTCTGTACTATCTTATAATCCACGACCATGACCTTCGGCTGTGACGCTTTGGCCACCAGATCAGACGGCAGAGATAATAAAAATACGATCAATGCCATTATGCAGGCAAAGCCTTTTCTCATTATTTTACACAATTTCACTTGTTCATCCCCCTTTGATCTACAATTTTTCCGTCCGCGATCTTTATTATCCTGTCTGCCTCCCTTGCCAGATCTATGTTGTGTGTGATGAGAACCAGTGTCTGATCAAGTTTCTTCACAGAGTCTTGAAGCAGTGTAAGAACTTCATTTCCATTTTTCGAATCCAGGGCTCCTGTTGGTTCATCTGCAAGCACAAGCGATGGTCTGTTGGCGAAAGCTCTGGCTATGGCTGCTCTCTGCTGCTGTCCGCCTGATAGCTGATTCGGCAGATTTCTCCTCCTGTCCTTAAGTCCAAGCATCTCTATTATATGATCTATGTAATCTCTGTCAGGCTTTCTGTGGTCAAGAAGTATCGGCATCTTGATATTTTCCTCAACAGTAAGAACCGGTATCAGGTGATATGCCTGAAATACGAACCCTATCTTTCTTCTTCTGAACACTGACATCTCCTCATCCGTAAGCCTTGTTATATCCTTGCCATCTATGATCACATTTCCACTGTTCGGAGTATCCACACCGCCCATGACATGCAGCATAGTCGACTTACCCGAGCCTGATGCCCCAACTATCGCAACCGTCTCTCCCTTATCTATCGTCAGGCTGACATCGTCAAGTCCCCACACCCTTGTGTCACCTTCTCCGTATATCTTTGTCACGTGTTCCATCTTTACTATTTCCATCCGTTATATCCTCCCATTCTATAAAATTTGAGCAGACGCATTTTACAAATGTATCAACCTACAACAACTCATGCCGTGGCTATTCCTCCAGGCTGAGATCCTCTGCCATCCCCTGTGGCAGCCTCCTGAGCGGTGCATATATACTTCCAAATACAAGAACAGCCGATAACACAATTCCAATGACTATAGCCATGATCGAAGGAGCAAATCTCATCGGGATCAACAACCTTATAAAGTAATACTCCTCATAATACACCCCTGTTCCTACCACTATTCCTATCATGCCTGACCACACGACAGCCATGATTCCTTCCAGCAGAACAGTTTTAATAAGACGTTTTCTCGACATTCCTATGACTCTCAGCTGTGCAAATTCTTTCCTTCTCATGTGAAGATTTCCAGCCGTAGCATTTATGATGTTCACAGCTCCAAGTGCAAATACAAGAGCAGCTATCATCAGTATGACCCTGTTAAAATTTCTAAAGCCCTGAAGCAGCTTGAGGTTCTCCAAATACATGTATATGCCAAAGTCTGCTCCATCATCGATGGCCAGTTCTGTATCAATATCATCGATAGCTCTTCTGTTCATGATCTTTGAGTCTATCTGATATTCCATTCCTGATATCTGATCCTCTGTATATTCTGTTTCAGAAAAATAATTATCCAGCGACGTATATACCTGCAGCTCTGATTCGCCGGTGATCTTATCTCCGACATCAAGTATTCCTTCCACAACGTATGTCTTGTAATGCCCCTCAGTTATAAGTCTCTCATATACTTCCTTTGCGATCTTCATCCGCTCTTTTACATCAGGATCAAAATTCTGATCAACGGCTTCACCATTGCTATCCGCATTCTTATCGCCACCCGTTCTGGCTATTCCGGCTGACTCCATCGCTTTCCTGGTCTCAGAGAACAATAAGGCTGTATCTACTATATCTACAGTGTCTCCCACTCTGTATTCATTCAGCTTTATATGCTTTAGTGTCTCATATGTTACATCACCGTCCAGCAACTCGTTATCCCACTGGCTGCTTCCTGCGGTAACTATCACTATGCCCTGTTCGTCAACCTCCACCGTGCCATCCACAAGATACTGTTTCAGCTCATCTAGTCCATTTTTATCTAGTCCCCTGAATTTTATCTGAGATAATATCATCCCCGATGCCACTGCCGGAGACGGTGAATCATAATTCTTTTTTATCGTCTCAAGATAATCTCCATACATGCCTGTTCCCTTGTAATCATCGGTATACTTGGAGTACAGGTCATCAATATCTGTCACATATACATACGACTCATATACCTTTCTGGCAGCCAGCACATACCTGCTGTCAGCAAGTCTCTGCATATTCTCAATATCCGGCAGGCTGGCCTCAATAGATTCTATATCCTGAAGCTGTCCAGGATCCCCATATACTTCAAGCTGATATGGACCGTATTTACTGTCTAAATAATCAACAGCATTGTCCAGTGCTCCCGCCACACTCATCACAGCTACGAGCGCTGCTATACTTACCGAAAGCGAAGCAACCGTCTTTACGAATCTCCCGCGGTTTCTGAGTACACTTTTTCTTGCGTATTCACCTTCCATTCCAAAGATCCTGCCCATAAGTCCTCTGCTCCGATCCTTTATCCGACCGGCTTTTATCCTGAACTGTCCTCTGACCGCACTTATAGGTGTCATGCTCACGATGACCTTACAGTTATCTCTCATAACAAAATACAGATCCCCAAGATAACAGATGAGCACAGGGATAACCGGCACCAGATGATATCCGGCACTGACTCCTGTAAACACTCCAATTACAATGGTGATCAGTCCCCCCAGTATAATCCCTATAAGTATTCCAATACACTCAAGCAATGCTCCCATTAGATATACTATTCTCTTGAGCTGTCCCTTCGTTGCTCCAATACATCTGAGTATTCCATAATCCTTTATCTGCTCCATCATAAACATCTGTACAGTGTTTCTGATGATCCCAACTGCAAATATGGCAAATATATACGCTATGAGAAGTATTGTCCACAAAATTACCATGAGCATGGAGCCGTCTGTCGTTCCGTCCTGAAAATACAGCAGCGCCAGGTCATCGTTCAGCTCCGCATTTATATCATATTTTTCTGCTATCACTTTCATATTGTGCTCCATGCGGTATGGATTATTTCCTGTGGCGTATACAGCATTCTTATACAGCACCTTGTCTGGAGAATCCCCCCTCCAATCAGTATGTTCATATCTGCCTATATATGCCTTCTCTATCATCTCGTCAGCAGCTATCTGCTCTGCCTGGGACCTGCTCTCCGCCATTAACACAAACTCGTAATCCCTGTCTTTGCGCTCTTCATCCCGGGCATGAAGGAGATAAGAATACGCAATATTAAGTCCGCCATACAACACTATCACTGTGATCACCACACCTATGATAGTGATAAGACTTCTTCCCCTGTTCGCCTTCAGATATTTTTTTGCCAGATATTTATAATCCCCCACTTCAGTTCCTCCCTGTATAAGTTCTGCCACACAAAAAAGATGGCATGCATCATCTCTTCATTCAATAATGATACTTTACCATCTCTTTCTTACTTTTCAGTGACTATAGGATTTTCTTTTCTTACAGTTTAGTAAGATAACACCTTTTCCGGGGACGGAGGTACCTGACCCCTCCGTCCCCACAGGTCATTATATTATATATGTACAAATGTTATCTCAAAACATGTATACTCGTTCAACACGCTCTTGACTGTTATTCTTCCCCCCATTCCCTCGACAATGGATTTTGTGAGGGAAAGTCCTATTCCCACACTGTTAGGATTGACTTCCTGGTTCACTCTGTAAAACCTTTTAAATATATTTGGAAGTTCGCTCTCCGGAATTCCCATTCCATGATCCATGACATATATTCTCGCAAACAGATCATTCTGTTCCACGCTGAGATCGATCTCCGTCCCATTTTCAGAATAGTCCGAAGCATTCTTGAGCAGATTGATGATTGCCTCTGTCAGCCAGTCTCCGTCACAGTCCAGCTTTATGTTACTATCACACTTTATGACAACCTTCTGCTCTCTCTTATCAGTCAGATAACGCACTCCATCCGCAGCCTGTGCACAGATAACCTCCATATTCCAGCTCTGTTTCTGAAATTCTATCGCTCCTGCCTCAATACGTGCAAGCTTAAGCAGGGACAGCACCATCCACTCCATCCTTGAAAGCTGATTCCGAGCCTCTGTAAGCACCTGTCTTTTCCTATCAGGATCTGTAACCTTATCATCCAGCAACATATCCACGAATATATTGAGTGAGGCAAGCGGGGTCTTAAGCTGGTGCGATATATCTGATATTATATCTCTGAGAAATGTTTTCTCTGAAAGCTCCTTTTCCCTGCTCTCCCGCAGAAAAGACACCATCTTATAAAAATTCGTATATAATATTCCAATGGTTCCCTGCCTGAATTCCTCCTCAGTAACAATATCAGGAGAATCCATCACCTTCACCATCTTTTCAGATATATTCTCAACCTCACTGTACACTTCATCTATGCGCCTGTAACCTGCTATGCCTGATATCACCAGCGCCGCCGCTATCATCACTGTAGATACGACCGTATATAGTACATTCCCGCCAAATGCAATATACAGCCACACAGCAAGTATCACAAGTGATACAAGACCTATCCATACAAAGCTGTATATATATTTCTTTCTCTCATACGAACTCTTCATCTGTTAACCCCTGTCGCTATCCCCTGAGTTTCTGCAGAACCTGTATCCTACACCTCGCACAGTCTCTATACAAGAAGCATCATCTCCCAATTTTGTTCTGAGCCTTTTCATATACACCGAAAGCGTATTATCATCGATCAGTACGCCATCTACATCGTATAGTCTGTCAAGCAGAGTCGCCCGCGAAAGTACGATTCCCTCATTTGCCACAAGTTCCTTTAAAAGTCTCAGCTCATTCTGCGTACAATCTATGAGCTTATCACCCTCATACAACCTGAATTCCGATATTACAAACCTGTGATTTCCAAAAGTGTACACATCACAGACTCCTTTCCCGGACATATCATATCGTCTGAGGTTTGCGGAGATCCTTGAAAGCAGTTCCTTCAGTCTATATGGTTTTGCAACATAATCATCTGCCCCAAGTTCAAGTCCCTGCACTATATTGATCTCCTCAGACATAGCTGTGAGGAATATTATCGGAATTCTTACTCCTGTATCTCTCAGATATCTGCAAAAATCATATCCACCGCCATCCGGCAGCATGACATCCAACAATATAAGGTCTACAGTCTCTCCCATAAGCGATCTGGCCGACTTTATATTCATCGCATGCTTTACTTTATATCCCTCTGCCTCAAGTACGAACACTGTCCCCATTGCAAGAGCCTTATCATCCTCAACTAATAAAATAGTCTTTTCTGCCATTTTATTTGCGCCTCCGCTTATCACAACTTAAATCCACCATTCTTGTATGCATTTTCTGTTCCGGGATTGCCGTCATCACTCCCGATCTCCACAGAATGGTATTCTACATCTCTTCATTTATGATAACACTCTTTATTCCTGCTACACTATTGAGGGCTTTCAGTATACCCGTTACCGCCATGTTGCAATTTTCTTCTGATACACCGCCAAGGTCAAGGTATATCATTATCTGGTCTTCACCCTTATATATATCAATATACCCCATATAGTTTTCTTCATCACCATTTTGTGAAGAATAATCCGACATCACCTGCTGAATCTCTTCTGCTTTCTCATCTGTCACACCGCCGTCAAAATACACACTATATAAAAAGCTCTCTCCGTCAAATCCTGCGACATGTGCCTCGTAGTTCAGATCAAGCTGATCTATTCCTAATATACTGTCAAAGTCGAATTCTCCATCTTCTCCAAATCCATCTTCGTCATATTCCCCATAATTATCTGCCATATCTTTATTCTCCTCCCCTGTTTTCTTTTCTTTTTCTGTTGCCTGCTTATCTGCCTCTTCTTCCGCTGCCACTTCCTCCGGTCTTCTCTCAAACCGCGCATATCCACTGTCATATTTTAGATATATGACATCCTTTTCTTCTTTGCTGATGTATATCTCCTGTCCAATCTTGAGATCGATCCCCGCTGCCGAATAATTCTTTGTCGGCGGATCACTTCTGTCAACTGTATCGATCACACCTGCACCCTCATAACCTTCTGGTAAAGCCTCATCTCTCCCCGTTGCAAAATAATAATACATTTTTCCATTATACATAACCTGCGGCTGCTCAATGACTCCCCTATCCATCCCTGTGGAATTCTCCCCCTTGGATGTCGAATTTCCATTAACACCTGAAACATCCTCGCCTGAATTGCCACAAGCCGTACACGCCATGATGGATATCATCGCAGCACATATCACTATTCCTCTTCTTATCCTCATACAATTCCCCCTTTATAATTTTCAGATTATGATTTATCAACGTTATTGCTGATCAGCTGTATGTTCATGTTAACATGCCCCAGGTTTTATTTCCACTCACATAATCTTAATAAATTCCCGTTTACAAGCTCTATTTCCGCCCATCCATATCCTCATCCCGAACATATCTCGCATTGAACTCCATATTGATCTCACGAAGTTCCTTTTTTCCGTCAATATAATCCTGATACATCTCTGTGATGCCGCACATGCATCCGTCGCAGTAAGCATCTATATTTCCCAGAGAATCGGCAACAATCTGCTCCCGCTCCTGCCTGGTCGTATCCTTGATAAGATATCCCGCCATAAAAACCTCCTAATAATAAAATCGGCACCGACATTATTAGACAATATACACGCAAAACAATATGTACAAGCGGTAATGAAAGCGACCGATCTTCAGCGCTTACCTGCTGATGTGAAAGCCGCAGCGCCCTTATCGTAGCTGCAATATCGTGCAGATGTAAGCCAGCTGCGATAATGGTAGCTGAATGTGCTTGTACACATGTTTTGCGTTATTTCTAAAATGTCAGTGCCGTCCGTCTATCTAAATTACTGTCTAACCTTAATGTGAACCTCACGGAGCTGCTGCTCTGTAACCTCGCCAGGTGCTCCACACATAAGATCCTGTGCATTTCCATTCATTGGGAATGGGATGACCTCTCTGATGTTCTCCTCGTTTCTGAGAAGCATGATCATTCTGTCCACACCAGGAGCCATACCTGCATGAGGTGGTGCTCCGAACTGGAATGCATTGTAGAGTGCTCCGAACTTCTCCTTCAGATCATCCTCTGTGTATCCTGCGATCTCAAATGCCTTGACCATGATCTTCATGTCGTGGTTTCTTACAGCGCCTGATGAAAGCTCGATACCGTTGCAGACGATGTCGTACTGGTAAGCCAGGATATCAAGTGGATCCTTCTCATTTAACGCCTCAAGTCCGCCCTGTGGCATTGAGAACGGATTGTGTGTGAAGATGATCTTCTTGCTCTCCTTGTCGTACTCGTACATTGGGAAGTCATTTATATAGCAGAAACGGAATGCGTTCTTCTCGTTGAGGTCAAGTCTGATTCCAAGCTCAACTCTGATCTGTCCTGCAAATGACGCTGCAAGCTCAGGCGTATCTGCGATGAAGAATATAGTATCTCCAGCCGTAAGGCCTGCAAGCTCTGCGATCTCACCCTTCATATCATCAGGAATGAACTTGTCGATAGGTCCCTTGTATGACATATCATCAAGGATCTCCAGATATCCAAGACCGCCCATGCCGATGCTCTGTGCAAACTTGAGCATCTTCTCATGCTGTCCCTTTGAAAGTTTCTTGTGTACATTGATGGCACGCACTGTCTTGCCATGAAATGGCTTGAATGTACATCTCTGGAAGAAATCTGTGAGATCTATTATTCTGAGTGGGTTTCTGAGGTCAGGCTTATCTGTACCGAACTCAAGCATAGCCTGCTTGTAGCTGATGATAGGATATGGAGCCTGTGTAACCACTGCGCCCTCAGGTGCAAACTTCTCAAATGTTGCTGAGAGGACTTCCTCTCCAACCTTGAATACGTCCTCCTGTGTTGCAAAGCTCATCTCAAAGTCAAGCTGGTAGAACTCACCAGGTGAACGGTCTGCTCTTGCATCCTCATCTCTGAAACAAGGAGCTATCTGGAAGTACTTATCAAATCCTGATACCATGAGGAGCTGCTTGTACTGCTGAGGTGCCTGTGGAAGTGCATAGAACTTGCCTTTGAACTTTCTTGATGGCACGATGTAATCTCTTGCGCCCTCAGGTGATGAAGCGCAGAGGATAGGTGTCTGGATCTCAAGGAATCCCATCTCAGTCATCTTCTGACGAAGGTAGCTGATTACCTGACTTCTGAATATCATGTTGTCCTTAACCTTCTTGTTTCTGAGGTCAAGATATCTGTACTTGAGTCTCACATCCTCACGTGTCTCCTTGGATGTCTGGATCTCAAATGGAATCTGCTTATATACCTTACCGAGTATCTCTACTGTCTTCGCCTCAAGCTCGATAGTACCTGTAGGGATCTTAGGGTTGTATGTCTCCTCATCTCTGTGCTCAACGATACCCTCGATGGATACACAATCCTCCTTTGTTATTCCTTCAAGAAGTGATGTGTCTCTCATTACCACCTGGAGCACACCGTACATATCACGAAGATCGATGAATGATACTCCGCCATGGTCACGGATATTCTCTACCCATCCGGCAACTTTAAGTGTCTGTCCCACATCGCCCTCAGTGATCTCGTTCATTGTTCTGTTACGATAAATGTTCTCGATTGTCATCTGTTCTCTCCTTTTCTTAAATTTACCTCTTATATTTCAGGATTCGACACAAGCTCAGCCTCGCATAAACAGAAAAAGCTTATGTTCATCCTGAATCAGATGCACATATACATATGCAAATATTCAGGACGAACATAAGCTCTCTCAAATTCCCTGTTGGTTACTTGTCTGCTCTAATGTCCGCGGTACCACCTGACTTACTGTTATGCGATCTTATAAATACATCATCGCACTCCAGTCCCTCTCAGTCACCTTTGCTCATGACCTCTCTGCGTATCGTGCAGCTACGGCTCCCCTACTCGACATATAACACGTATCCCGCTATGGGCTATGTCTTTCAGCTTGCGGCTGGTAAAGTGTTATTCACATATATTCACTCCGTCGGACTCTCACCACCACCGACTCTCTGTGGGCGATAATCTATGCTACTTCTCTTCGTCATTGCCTTATATATGGCGTCAGCACATATCTGACGCCACATTATTATATTCTAGTAATTCGAGTTCTGTCAACTATATTTATGTATATTTCCACCATCATCCCACAACCTCAGCACCGAACGGCATGAGCGCAAGCTTTGCTATCTTAAAGAACTGAAGTCCAAATGGGATTCCGACTATCGTTATGCAAAACAGCAGTCCCAGACAGGCGTTCTCTATCGCCATAGGTATGCCGCAGCAGAGCAGCCATACGATATTCGCTATCAGTGAGCCGGCACCGCCTCCATACACGATCTCTTTTCCAAATGGGAAGAATGCAAGTCCTGCAAATTTAAAGCACTGCATCCCCAGTGGAATTCCTATTATCGTTATACAGCACAGAACCCCATTGAATACCCACGAAAGTCCGCTCAATATTCCGCCACATAAAAACCATATACAATTTCCAAGACATCCCATGATATCATCTCCTAATCATCAAAAAACAACTAAAACTTTGTAATCCAAGAATACACTCATGCACTGCACCATGTCATAATAAATCCGTTTCATCTGCACAGTGCAGCAAGCACCCTGACTGCCGCCTCATACTCACCATTATCTCTCGTCTTCCGGATCTTCTTAAGAGCCCTCTCAGCTCCTTCCATATCAACGAACAGCCTCGACCAGTAAGCCCACAGCTCCTTCATCTTGAACATCGTGTTACCCCTGCCCACATCCGACTCACAATAATTCCTGTATAGTTCATCGTGGAATGTGAAGAATCTGTTCCAGTCATATGTTCTGCCAGTGGCAGTGTTCTTTATCCGCTCCGCAAGACAAGGGTCAGCGATCATTCCCCTGCCTATCATAACCTTCATTATATCAGGGTAATTATCGATGAACCTCTCGTAATCCGCCACACTGTTTATATCTCCATTGTAGCACACTGTATCTGTTCTTCCATACGCAGCCACACCTTCGGCAAACACTTCCATGTTTGGCGTATTCTTATAGAAGTCCGTCTGTACACGCGGATGTATTATAAGTTCACTCACCGGATACTTCTTATATATCTCTATTATATCCTCAAACTCCACAGAACTGTCTCTTCCTATTCTAGTCTTTATAGACACATCCATCACACCAGCGGCAAACACTTCATACAAGAAATTGTCAAGTCTCTCTGTATCATACAGCAGACCTGAACCTTTATACTTCGTTACTACAGTCTTTGATGGACAACCAAGGTTGATGTTCACTTCATCATATCCAAGTTTCTTTAAAAACTTTGCCGCCTTCACAAATCCCTCACCGCTGTTGGTCAGAAGCTGCGGCACCACATTTATCCCCTGATTGTTTTCCGGCAGCACATCCCTTAACTCTCTGTTTCTGAGTGGTCGTCCTTTCGCCGGGGCAATGAACGGCATAAAGTATTTGTCAACGCCGCCAAAATATTTGTGGTGTGCATTCCTGTATATGTATCCTGTTATCCCCTCCATCGGGGCAAGATATATCAAACCATCCCTGTTGTTCATACATCATTCTCCCATTAAACTCGGTATAAATATTCTGACATATCTCCCACTACAAATATATCATCAGACATCACCGCCATGATATATACACCAAAATATATATCCTGCAAACGACATCACGTATGTTAAAAAATATAGAGACATTCATCACTCACATGACAAATGCCTCTACATTATAAACTATATTTTCTTTCTCCGCCACACTATCATGGCACAACAATTCTTACATATCTCTTGATCACTCAACCACATTCTACTTGAACAGATTTGTAACAAACTGTACAAAGTCGACTCCAAATGACTGGAGGAGTAACAACGCAAGCAGTACCGGTGCCACAAACTTTACCATGACAATATAGAGTCCCTTTCTTCCAAACTTCTCGCCATTTCTTGTGACCTCGTCTATAACCGTCTTTGGTTTTGCCACCCATCCAATGAGAATACATGACAGGATAGCCACAAGTGGCATGAAGATGTTGTTACTCAGGTAATCCATCACATCCAGGATCTGAGCTGTCGCTCCATTAGGAAGTTTAAGCTCAAAGTACCATATGTTGTAACCGAAACATACGACCAACATTCCAACAATTGCATATACAGTTGTTATAACCGCACTCTTCTTTCTTGTGAGGTGGAACCTATCCATAAGTCCGGATACTATGGCCTCCATGACTGACACAGATGAAGTTATCGCTGCAAATGTAACCATAATAAAGAACAATGCACCGATCACCGTTCCAACCTTACCCATAGCATTGAAAACCTTTGGCAGTGATATAAACATAAGTCCAGGGCCCGCTGACATACCTTCCGTTCCAGAGAACACATACACCGCTGGGACTATCATCAGACCAGCAAGAAATGCCACAGCCGTGTCAAATATCTCTATCTGGTTGATCGACTTCATAAGGTTAACATCCTTCTTAACATATGAACCATATGCAACCATGATACCCATGGCGACACTTATCGAGAAGAATAGCTGTCCCATGGCATCCATTACAACCATGAAGATATCCCTGAATGTCATTCCCTTAAAATCAGGAATCAAATATACCTTCAGTCCATCAATTCCTGTTCTGATCGTACCATCATCACCAGTATGCTTGATCGTCAGTGAATAGATTGAAATTCCAATTATAAGAAGTACCAATATTGGCATGAGCACCTTGCTAAACTTCTCTATTCCCTTTTCAACACCACAGAATACGACAACGCCTGTGGCCGTAAGGAATATAAGTGCAAATACTATAGGCGCAGTCTGGGCTGTTATAAAACCAGTGAAATAACCGTCACCAGTGGCAGCCTCCGTCTGACCTGTAAAATATGCTGTCATATACTTCAGAACCCATCCTCCGATAGTGCAGTAATATGGAAGGATTATGACCGGTACGATCCATGCCAGACCACCAAGCCATTTCCACTTCTTATGTATAAGACCATAAGCTGTGAGCGGTCCCTGCTGAGTCTTTCTTCCTATTGCAATATCTGTTGTGAGCAGTGTGAATCCAAATGTAAGTGCAAGTATTATATACACAAGTATAAACACACCACCGTTGTCCTTTGCCGCAAGATATGGGAATCTCCATATATTACCAAGTCCTACCGCACTTCCCGCTGCTGCCATAACAAAGCCCAGCGTCCCCGTAAAATTACTTCTTTCCTTCTTATTCATAATCGCCCTTTCTGTTTTTGCTTTTATTTTTTGCTGCCCAGTCCCCTGTCTGAACAGTTACTTTTTCTTTTAGCCTTCAGCTTTGCCGATGCCGCAAAGTATGCACGACATCTAGCAGGATAATTTCTGAATGCACCATATATATTATATAAATAAAATCCATACGTCAAGAATTTACCGGCAGGTCCGATCTTGTCCTTCAGTGTCTTCGGATATCTCTTTCCGCCAACCTCAGGATGATTTCCGTCATTTATATAATTTATCAGGTCATCCTCAGTGCATATATTCTCTGGCAGATATGTTCCCGCCAGCCCTACACAATTCTCCTTGTGGGCATCACTTCCACCGAAAACCGGTATGTCATAATAAGCTGCCAGCCTTCTAGCCATCTTATTCCTTTTGTCCGACTCACAGCAATTATAACCCTCTATAAAATCAAAGTGCTGTGCATACAGCCGATGCTCGATCATTCCCAGCCTTCTCGTACTGCCAAAGCTCATGAACTTTTCTCCAAACGGATGTGCCGGACCTATTATCCCACCACACTCATGCACAAGCCATATCACTCTGATAAGTGCCATTCCTCTATGCTCAAACAGTTCATAAACTTCCTCCGGTGTATCAGATGGCAATACTATAAGAAAATGTCCATAGTCAAATGTATCGTATTCTATTCCTCTCAGGACAATAAAATCCTTAACTTTTTCCTTCTGACTCAAGTATGCCCTGTAGCCATTATATGAATCGTGATCAGTGACAAGCATCCCATGAAATCCACGTTGCTTTAACAACTGAGTATAATCAACTATCTTTACTTTTGCATCAGGCGAACCCTCAGCTGTATGACAATGCATATCAAATCTCACTTTACGTGTATATCCACCCATGTAATCATCTCCTCTGAATGTAGCTAAAGACACGCCATTAATATTCTGCCCCACTGCCGAGCCATTTTATCTGTGAAAACGGATAATATATAAATTCAGCCTTGGCAAGTATCTGCTCCCGCTTCACATATGTATGCTCCCAGTATCTGGAATCAGCTGAATTGGTTCTGTTATCCCCGAGCATAAGATAACAGTCCTCCGGAACATCATAGACTTCCCTAGATCCAGAATCCGTATACATGCCTTCGCTCAGATAGTCCTCCTTCAGTGGAGTATCACTGCCATTTATATACACCTTTCCATCCTTTATCTCAACCTTATCGCCAGGAAGGCCAATTATTCTCTTGATGTATATCTCATTCTCATCATCCGGCCACCTGAATATCGCTATATCACCACGTTCTGGATCAGAAAACTTATATGTAAGCCTGCTGCCTATGATGTTGTCGTCAAGCTGTATAGTCTCAAGCATAGATCCCGTTGGCACATTGCAATTCAGTATCACAAAATGCCCGATCAGGAATGCCAATACTGCTGCTATCACAACTGTGACTATACAATCAAGTACCTCACTTTTATAGTCACGTTTTATATCGCTTTTCTCCAGCCTCATCTGATGCCATACGGCACCGCCATGCTGCGAGTCGCACACTCCCTCATCCACAAATCCAAACTGTGCATAAAAAGGAATCATGTTCTCCTTACATGTCAATACAATTCCATCCAGCTTACATCTTGCAGCCTCCTGGACAACCTCATGCATCACCTCTGATGCATAGCCATTGTGCTGATACTCAGGAAGTGTTGATACGCCAAATATCATCAGCCAGCTTCCTTTTTTATCATATAACTCTTCCCCCGCATACATGGCATCACACAAATCTCTTTCATTAGTAGTCATACCATTTATGCCGGCAATTATTCTTCCACTTTTTTTCAGCACCCAGAAAGTCTCTCTATGCGTTTTTAATCTCCGCTCTATGGACTCCCTGCTGGCAGCTTCAGCCGCAGGAAAGGTTTCATTTTCAAGTATTACAAGCTGTTCAAGGTCCTTTTTACCTGGGTTAGTAACCTTCATAAATGTCTAAACACCTCTTTTCTAAAACACCTATTCTCCATTATCTCACATTAGAATATTGTGTCAAGAAAAAAGGACACATACAAATCAAATGTTTCTTAGTAATTGTTCCACCCTATGAAACATCTGCTTTATATATGTCCTTATCGTCTATTGTGCAGACGCATGAAAGGCGCTTCGCGCGGCGTCTGCGATATTACTCTACACTGTAGTTTGGTGCTTCTTTTGTAATGTGGATGTCGTGTGGATGGCTCTCCTTGAGTGATGCTGCTGAGATCTTTACGAACTCTGCCTTCTCATGAAGCTCCTCTATATTCTTGGCACCACAGTAACCCATACCTGAACGAAGTCCGCCGATGAGCTGGAATACTGTATCCTCAAGTGATCCCTTGTATGCAACACGACCTTCAACTCCCTCTGGAACAAGCTTTCTTGCGTTCTCCTGGAAATATCTGTCCTTAGAACCATTCTCCATGGCTGCTATAGAACCCATGCCTCTATATACCTTATACTTACGTCCCTGATAAAGCTCAAAATCACCAGGTGCCTCATCTGTTCCTGCAAACAGACTTCCCATCATACATACATTAGCACCGGCTGCAAGAGCCTTTGTGATATCTCCTGAATACTTGATTCCGCCATCTGCGATAACTGGAATTCCCGCGTTCATAGCAGCGTCATATGCCTGCATGATAGCTGTGATCTGTGGAACACCGATACCAGCAACAACTCTTGTTGTACATATAGAACCCGGTCCGATACCGATCTTAACTGCATCTACACCCATATCTATCATGGCCTGTGCACCAGATCTTGTCGCTACGTTACCTGCGATAACCTGAAGGTCTGGATACTTCTCCTTAACCATCTTGAATGTTCTCAGAACGTTTGCTGAATGTCCATGTGCTGTATCTATAACTATGGCATCAACTTTTGCTGATACAAGCTCTGCAACTCTGTCGAGAATGTTGGCTGTACATCCAACTGCTGCTGCGCAGAGAAGTCTTCCCTGAGCATCATGTGCTGAATATGGGTACTTGATCTGTTTCTCTATATCCTTTATTGTTATAAGTCCCTTGAGATGGAAGTCTTCATCAACGATAGGGAGTTTCTCCTTACGTGCCTTTCCAAGGATCTCTCTTGCCTCATCAAGTGTGATTCCTTCCTTGGCTGTGACAAGTCCCTCTGATGTCATTGACTCCTTGATCTTCTTGGTGTAATCCTTCTCAAACTTGAGATCACGGTTTGTGATAATACCTACAAGTTTTCCATCCTCTGTGATCGGTACGCCTGAGATCCTGAACTTGCTCATGAGTTCATCTGCATCAGCAAGTGTATGCTCTGGAGATAAATAAAATGGATCTGATATTACACCGTTCTCTGATCGCTTTACCTTGTCAACTTCCTCTGCCTGTTTTTCGATCGTCATATTCTTATGAATAACTCCGATACCACCCTGACGAGCCATGGCTATTGCCATTCTGTGCTCTGTAACTGTGTCCATACCAGCACTCATAAGAGGAATATTCAACTTAATCTTCTGTGTCAGCTGTGTTGTAAGGTCTACGTCATTTGGTAATACCTCTGAATAAGCAGGTACCAATAAAACGTCATCAAATGTAATTCCTTCGCCAATAATCTTACCCATTTTCTTATCTCTCTTTCTGTAAAATATTATAATAACTGCACTTGCCGTGCTTATTATCTGTCTCAATCCGTCTTTATAGAGAAAACACATCACCCAACACTTATCGCGTTGGGTGATGTAACTTTTTAAACATGCTAACAAATTATATTCTGCTTGTCAAGGGAAGTTCTGTCTGTCACTTCTCTGTTGTGGCTATTACGGACTCCGTTCCCACATTTGTCTCTATTACATCAGGATCAGCAGGGTCTCCCGGATACACGTAAGTATCCTCAACGCCAAAGTCAATACTGTCATCGCCCACCTGAGCTATAGATATCTCCTGCCCAGCATCAAATGCCTGATTTCTTGGGAGAAACAATGTATTTCTGTCTATATATATCGTCTCACTGAGAAATGCATCATTCAACCACACAAATGTACACTCATTGAAATTTCTTCCATGGATGTAATAACCCTGAAGTTGTTCAGCGGTATCTGTCTGAGCCCCAGCCGATATCTCTGTACTTTCCTGTTTCTCCGTCGTCTGACCGGTCTCCGTATCATCCGCAGGAGGTAAATATACGCCCTTTTCCACGTGGGATATGCTGATCTTTTCTATTCCATATCTCATATTTGTCGGTTCATATGGCCAGCCGTCAGGATACATATATCTCTTGCCATAAAGCATATCATACTCTATGTTCTCAAGCTCATCATCGTAGTTCTCATCGCCAGGCTTATACTTGGACCGGAACTTCTGAACATAGCTCTTCTCAAATCCCAGCATATCAAACACCTTTGTGCTGAGCTGATATGCTGCCAGATCCTCATCCTCCACTGGGAAGTTATCCATATTGCTCCACACAAAGTACTCTGTCTGGTAAAGGTTACCGTTCTCTACATCATCATCTGTGAGTTCAAATCCCGGCAGATGATCTCCATACATTACAAGCACCACAGGCTCATTGAAAAGCTTAAGACGCTCTATGAGCTGTCCTATAAACTCATCCATCTCGTGCAGCTGATTACAATAATATGTCCACTGCGTATCAAGAACCTCATCGCCTGTTCCGGCAACCTTTATCGGATAGCTGTAATTCTCCTCGTCAAGTTCAGAAGGATATCTTCCATGTCCCTGGACACTGACCGTAAAGATGAAATCCCTCGACGTAGTAAAGGTTAGAGTCTTCATTATCTCTCCTGTCAGGACATCATCCTTCTCCCAGTTTTTCTGAGTGTGATGCAGATTGTACATATACTCCATCGGTGTAAATGTGTCAAATCCCATATTCTTGTACACCTTATATCTGTCATAGAATGTACCGTCATGGTTATGCATCGCATGTGTTGAATATCCGTCAAGCTTGAGCTGTGTAGCCATCGTCTCTATGGTCTGTTTGCCCAAAATCGTCTTATATGGATACTCTCCTGCGCCAAAATATGCCACATCAAACCCCGACAACACCTCAAACTCAGAATTGGCTGTACCTGCGCCAATGGCAGGCATTGTCAAGAATCCTGACGTACACTCCTCCTTCAGCTTTGTGAAGTTCGGTATAGGATTCTCGTTGAATGTGAGATACTTCACATAGGACGGATCCATGAACGACTCAAGCTGCACAAATATCACATTTGGCTTATCCTTGCCAAGAGTGGAATCTGTTGTACCAACGCTGTCCAGATCATCCTTTATCTCCAGCATCTTATCCTCACTGTAATCGCTCGGCTGTCCGATCCCGACATCCACAACACTGTTGGAGAAACAATATACAAATCCATAATTGTTATACGCCGTTGCAAGATTTGCAAAATTGTCCGATATAGTCTGTGCATTAAGGGCTATCTTGGTGAACAACATTACACAGAAGAATGTTGCCACTATGAACACCGTGGTCCTCGTCCTGTATATGTTGCCCGTGACAGTTGGTGACTTTATGAACAATATGATCACTCCCGCAAGTGCAACAAAGAGCAGGGCTGCAATGAGAACTATCTGCCAAACATCGAAATATTTGTCTATGATAGTTATCGTATTTCTTGCCATAAGCATATCTATGGCTGAGAATGGTGTTATTCTAAATCCAAGAACTATACAGTTGGTTATACCCAGTATCAACCAGGCAAATGAAATAACACAATATCCAAAAATCCTCTTTCTCATAAGCAGTGAAAGTGTAAGTGTAAAGAAAATAATGGAACAATTATACAAAAAGATCAATGGCTGATTCCAAACATATTCCACCGCTTTGAATAACGAATGTCTTCCAAGCGTTTCCAGAACGACATCCAGTACGATCGCCAGGATCAGGCAGATAAAAACTGCCGAATGATGAAAATTCTTAAGTCTTTCTTTCATAATTTACATATTACCTCGTAAACAATTATTTTTTTTTGCAAATTTCAAAATTATTCAACAAATATCTAATACTAAACGATTGTGATTGATTATATCACTACATTCCATTTATTCAATAGTAAAAATATATTAAATTTTATTACCAATGTAGGCAATTATTGATTTATGGCACAAAAAAAGTCAGGAGAAAAATCCTGACTGTGAATTAATATAAAAGAGCGCGAGACGGGAATCGAACCCGCGACCCTCTCCTTGGCAAGGAGATGCTCCACCGCTGAGCCACTCGCGCTTATTGCTGTGTTCAACACAACAATATGGATAATACCACATCAAAGCCAAATTGCCAACAATTTTTTGAAAATTTTTTACAATTTTTCTCAAATTAATTTTTCAAAAACCCTATCAAGCTATATTTTTCACAGTGTATCCGGCTTTCTCCACGCATCTTATAAGTTCATCGTCCGTAGTCTCTCTTCCAAGCTTTACCACAGCCTTCTGTTTCTTCAGATCAACTTTTGCGTTCACATTCTCCAAACTGTTGAGTGCATTCTGCACCCTCGCCGAACAGTTGCCGCAGTGCATGCCCTCTATATAAATGGTTTTTACAGCCACAACATTTTTTATCTTGTCACCTTTAATCTTCACAGAGCCGCCACCGCCACAGCAGCCGCCCTCTCCTTTAAAATGCTTTGCAGAACTGATAACCGCACCTACGACTACAAGCAGCAGTATACATATAACAAGTATCGTTCCACCCATTTTTTACTCATCTCCTTCGTCTCTAACAACAAGTACCGCATCCGCACGGCTTTACACTTACACCTGTAACTGCCTGATTCTCAATATAACCACCGGCCATCAACCCTGCTCTTATTATACGGTTCCATTCTTTTGCCGACAATTCTATGCTCGATGAATCATCAAGCTCGATGACACAGGCATCCTCTATTCCACAGCTTTCTCCGCAGGCAACCTTATACATATTCTTTCTGTTGATCGCCCCAATATCCTCCAGTGTATTCACCATTCTGTACACTGTAGCCGAACCGATCTTACTGTCCTGCTTTGCTGCTTTATAGTATATCTCCTTACAAGATGAGCATTCTTCCCCAAGGATTATATCCAGAAGTATCATTCTCTGCCTTGTTATCCTGCAGCCACGCTCTCTCAGTCTGCTGATAACTATCTCCTTCTGCATCGCTGTTCGCTGGATACCTGTATCATCTATATTCTTCTTGTCCGTCACTGTTTTATCGTCAGCCATCATACACGCCTCCTTGAAATAGTCTCAAATAAATCCAATTGCTAATTGATAATATTATCGCCAAGGTTAGTATGCACTAACATAAATTAGTTGTCAATAACAAATTGTGGTAAATCAAGATAAACAAAATCAAGATAAATTACTTTTGTATAATAATCCTTCCAGTTTATACACGTCTACTTTTATGCATCTGTTTTTATGCGTCTGCTTTTATGTTTTTATCTTTGAACTCTATAACTGCCTTGAACAGATCACCATCTATGCTCAGCTTAAAGTCAGCCCTCATGAGTGTGCAAAGGCTGTTTGCTATAGAAAGTCCCAAACCGCTGCCCTCTGTATTTCGCGAACTGTCCCCACGGACAAATCTCTCCATAAGCTCATCACTTGACACATTTAAAGCCTCTCTGGAGATGTTCTTGAACTCAATTCTCACTGAACCGGCTTCATGGATCACGGATGCATACACTCTGGTCCCAGGCATTGCGTATTTGCTTATATTGGCAAGGAGATTATCAAATACTCTCCACAGATGCTGTCCATCAGCCCTTATGACTGCCGGCACCTCTGATCTTGTGAATACGACCTTAAGCCCGGCATTTGCAAGTTTATCCTCATATTCTGCAACAGCCTGCTCAAGCAGCATATTTGCATCTATATCTGCCCAGTTTATCTGGATATTGCCGGTGGATGCCTTGGATGCCTCGACCAGATCCTCTATGAGTTTTTTCAGTCTCGCGGACTGCCTCGAGAGAACTTCTATATATTCCTGTCTTGTCTTCTCATCCATATCGTCCTTCTGCAGCAGATCTACATAGTTGATTATGGATGTAAGCGGGGTCTTTATATCATGGGATACATTTGTTATGAGTTCTGTCTTCAAATGTTCACTCTTCATTCTGGCCTCAACAGCCTTTGCCATTCCGTCACTTATCTGGTTGAGATGTTCACCGTGTGCACGGAATACCCAGAACATTTTGCTTGTGTCCGCTTTCCTGTCAAGATTTCCCTCCGCCATCTCTTTAGCACATTTGTAAAGTTCCTGTGTCTGAATGATATATGCCACTATTCCGACTATGCACAGCCATTTTAGAATGATATAAATCACCACCCAAAGGAGGCCTCTCATGCTGCCTGCCGCCAGAATTGCCACAAAAATTATCTCTACTATAGTTATACCTATATAAGCCCATATACCCTTCTGCGTCAGGGACATATGACTTTTCACATACCTGAAACAAGCTTTCGCCTTTCCTGCTATCCACTTCAGTGCGCGGATTATCAGGCAGTCTGCCAAAAATGTTCCCGCCTTCACCTTAGCGACTATATTATCAAAGAAAAACAACGCCACAGAATATAGACATGCCACCGGCACCAGAAACGCAATGTACTGTATATTTTCTGATACAAATATATTTTCTGATTCAAATGTGTAGTTCCTATACTGGTTCACACACATGGATGCGATTCCGCTTTCAACGCAGATCCCTACTGCTGCTGCAACAGAGCATACTGCCATAGCCAGCACAAGCTCCGTCGGAGTCCTCTCAAATCTACCGAGTGTTATCGTCTCCTTCCCTGTCTTTACGCCGGCGTTGACCATTGAAAATATTGACATGACGATGCACAGCAGCAACACAACTGCAAATCCTGCCAGTATCCCCTTACTCTTCGTATTCCATACTCCAATGTATTGGACCATTTCTGGATTTGACGCTTTGATGTTGTCTACAGCAGCCGCCACGTCCACATAGCACTTTCCCGTGATATTTATAAACGAATATGCATCATAGCTTAGCACAAGACAGTAGCCATTCCCAGATGAACTGCCAATCTCGTCTGTGTCGTCAAAATACAGTTTTTCAACTGAACTCGGGTAATAATCGCCATACATGATATCCTGTGTGGTGATAGACTTGCCATCCGCTGTCAATACAGAATCTGTATCATCCTCCACAGTATCATTTTCGTCATTTTCTTCATTATACGTGTATTCGTCATAATATGGATCGTTCTCCCCCAGCAGGGCATTGATATACTGCTCACCCTGTTCCATATCACCTAGACTGTTAAACACAATATATCTTTTAACAGGCACTTCTATCGTGCTGTCATAATCGTTCGTATATATATTGTCGTCCAGCCGGGCATTGTCATTTATCAGCTTTATATTTCCTGTCGTTACTTTTATCTTTCCATTATTTGCATTTGTATCATCACTACAGGCTGCCGTCAGCATATAGCCGATATCATCTCGTTCAACTATATCCGCATACCGGTATGACGACTTGATCGCAGATGTTGTGTCCGCGTTGGTCAATCTCCGGAAAACATCATCCGCAGTTATAACCATATCTCCGTTATGATCAGCACTCACGAGCTGACTGTATGTTGTAATGCTTTCCAGCTGTGAACTTGTCTCCTGGATATAATCCTTCACCTTTCCGGTAAGCACCTCATTTGTGTCCTCCACATAATCATTTACAAGCCTCTCATACGGCGTCGCGCCCTGATCATCATCACTGTACACTCCAAGGTAGCTTCCCTGCAGCACCAGACCGCCTGTATACAGCGTTCCATATGCCAGCACCGCCACAAGAATATATATTCCAAGTTTAAAGAACACATTTCCTCGTATCTTATAAATCGCCTTATCCACTATTGTACCTCCATTTTATAACCTCTTCCCCAGATAACCTTTATATATCTTGGTTCTGAAGGATTTATCTCTATCTTTTCTCTAAGATGTCTTATGTGTACTGCAACAGATCCTTCCGCTCCCATAGGATCCTCTTTCCACACTGCCCTGTATATTTCTTTTGTAGAAAATACCTTTCCCACATTCTGCATAAGAAGTTTTAGTATGTCATACTCCGTTGGGGTGACGGGCATAAGTTCTCCATCAAGTGTGACCTGTTTGGATTTGTCGTCAAGCTCTATTCCTCCGATAACCAGCTTATCTTTCGGTGTCTCTCCGCCTCCCAGCTGCATATAACGCCTGAGCTGTGACTTTACCCTTGCCAGAAGTTCCACTGGATTAAACGGTTTTGTCACATAGTCATCTGCGCCGACCTCAAGTCCCAGCACCTTGTCGGTATCCTCACTCTTTGCCGTCAGCATGATAACCGGTACATTGCTGTTTTCTCTTATCTTTGCCATGGCTGTTATACCGTCCATCTGAGGCATCATGACATCCATTAGCACAAGCTGTATATCGTTGTCATTTACCATATCAACAGCTTCCTTTCCGTTATAAGCTTTGTATACCGAATACCCCGCTGTCTTGAGATATATCTCTATCGCTGATACTATGTCTTTTTCATCGTCACATATTAATATATTGTACATTTTTCATAACCTCACCTTTTAATCGTTTAACATCAGCCTGCCGAAGTCTTATCAGGCAAATAGCTGACGCAGCATATCAGGTTTTGCATGAAGACCTGGCACACACATTTATTCTCAGCATACCACAATCACCTCCTATTCTCAATTATCCTCATACTGCCATTAAGAAACAACCGTTTGAAAGTTTAAGATATCTTTAAGGCTTGCACAATTTTGTGGTATACTGGACAAAGATATCAAAATAGAAATGGAGTTTTATTTATGACAAAAAAAGATGTACTTGAGATCAGGCACCAATTTGCCCCATCCACATGTTCTATCAGTAAGATCTGCGGATGCTATGTGGACGGTGACAACAAAAAGGTTGCAACTATAAAAGAACAGTTCCTCACCATGCCAGAGGAAGAGACATTCAAATATTTTGAGATATTTAAGAAAACCCTTTCCGGAAGCATAGGAAAGAATCTGGTAACAATGCCATTTCCAACCTCACAGGAGTTTGATGGCGGCACCCAGGAATTTCTCAACAGACTGAGAAAAAGTAATCTTGAGGACGATGCGCTTATAGATGAATTCTATGATAAGGTCATCGAAAACTATGACTATACAGGTAACTATCTTATCCTGTTGATACATGATACATATGATGTTCCCGGCAAGACTACGGATGGGATCATGATGGATGACGCCTCTGACGAGGTATATGAATATATCATGTGTTCAATATGCCATGTCAATCGTTCCAAAGCAGGACTAAGCTACTACGACATGGACAGCACATTCCACAACAGGGTTCGCGACTGGGTGGTCGATATGCCTGACATCGGGTTCCTGTTCCCGGCATTTATAGACAGGGGCACTGACATCCACAATGTCCTGTATTACACCAAGAAACCTGAGGAACTTCACGACAGTTTCATCAGCAATCTGCTCGGAACTTCACTGCCTATAACGGCAAGTGAGCAGAAGGATGTATTTCAGGAGATTGTCACCGAGACTCTCGGTGATGACTGCAGCTATGAGATGGTGAAAACCATTCATGACAATCTCAATGAGTTGATCGAGCAGCAAAAGGACAACCCTGAGCCTCTCACACTCTCAAAGAACACTATAAAGAATCTTCTGACAGAAAGCGGGGTTTCAGATGACAAGATGGCAGACTTTGACGCCCACTACGAGAAGGTAACCGCTGCGGCAGCACCGCCTGAACAGACATCTGAGAACCCTGAGGATGAACCAGCCATAGTTGTACCACGTGAGAAGTCAGCCGTCATGTACGCGACAAATGTTGCAAACACTAAGACTTTTGAGGTGAAGACTCCGGATGTTGTCATCAAGGTAAATCCAGAGCGCACGGATCTCGTGGAGACCATGGAGATCGATGGACGAAAGTGTATCGTCATCCAGATATCCGATCAGGTTGAGGTGAACGGAATACCGATCAATAACAACTAGCAGTTGTTGCTTATTTTAAAATCCAGAATAACATCTCTGCACTCCTCACCGACTGCGGGTGCTATTCTGGATTCTTTTATTCCGAATTCATGTTATTCTAGATTCGTGTTATTTCTGAGTCGTACTATCCCTGAGTCGTGTTATTCCTGAGCCGTGTTGTTCCTGAGTCGTGCTGTTCCTGAGTCGTGTTATTCCTGAGTCGTGTTATTCCTGATTCGTGTTATTCCTGATTCGTGTTATTCCTGATTTATAATATGGCGGCTTTTATAACAGTTCGTTTTTCTATTTTGTTCAATCTTAGATCATTTCAGTTACAAATTTTTCCTGATTTCCACTAAAAACACTCTCCAGGATAATATCCTGATTTTTTGTATCTTATAACCCAATTATCGCATGAAAAGATATAAAATTATCCTATTTCCTCTAAAATAGGCCTATCTAGGAAAATACACTTACTTGCACAAGTATAAGAGTTTGCGCAAATGCTAGTGTTTACACAAGTATACGTGTTTGCACAAATACAAGTGTTTGCACAGATACAAGTGTTTACACAAGTATACGTGTTTGCACAAATGCAAGTGTTTGCACAAGTGTATGTGTTTGCACACCGCTACTGTCTGAAACAAACAGATAGCGTTTTCAGCTTGTTACATAAACAAAAAAACAAAACGGGAACTGTTCTCACAATTCCCGTTTTCATAAACACCTAAATACAATAATGCATTTATACATGTATACTATTTTCAAAGCTATATGTCGGCATTCCAACACATTCTATTCCCTATTTGTCAGCCTCTTAGCGCATGAGCAGTTCTTCCTACTGTTTGAACAGATTTTTCTACTGCTTGAACAGTTATCTCTACTGCTTGAGCATCTTCTTTTTCTTCAATATCAAAGCTATCACAATACTTATAACGAGTATTATACCGCACACTATCTCAAACCCATACGGTACATTGGCAAACGGCATCCACTTCGTGCCCACATTCATTCCATACACACCCGATATGACTGTAGGAACAGCCATGACAATGGTTATGGCTGCGAGAAACTTCATGGCATTGTTCAATCTGTTGTTGATGATCGTGGTCATGAGTTCCCTAGTACCACTTATGATATCTCTGTATATCTGTGTCATCTCTATAGCCTGCTTATTCTCCACCAAAACATCGTCAAGTAATTCCTTATCCTCCGGATACTGCTTGATCCTGCCATATCTGGTCAATTTGTCGAGGACTACCCCATTTGCCCTCAGTGACGTGGCGAAGTATACAAGGTTTGATTCTAACTCATGAAGATCTATGAGATCTGTATCCTCAGTCTCGTCCTGGATACGCTGCTCTATGAGCGTTCTCCTTCTGTCCATGACTCTCAGATAATACTGATATGTTGTACAGTTTCTGTAGAGTATCTGATACATGAACCTCATCCTCTTCTTGGTGCTGAATTCCCTCACCTTGCCTTCCATGAACGCCTCAAGCACAGGTGTCTCCTCAGCGCATATGGTGATGATACAGTCTGCAACAAGTATGATACCAAGAGGGATTGTGGTGTATGCCTCTCTCTCGTTTCTTATCTCTATAGAAGGGATATCCACGATTATCAGTGTGTAGTTGTCCTCCACCTGAACACGCGAGCTCTCCTCATCATCCAAGGCGGCTCTTACATCCGCAAGATCTATCTCAAATCTCTCAGCTATGCTCTTGCTCTCATCTATGGTCGGCTTTGTCATCACTATCCAGGCTCCAGGACCATATTCCTGTATTTCACTCAAAATTCTGTCATCTGTTCTGTACAGTGTGATCATTTCCTGCGCCTCCTGTCACATAGATTACAGCATGCCTCAAATGCACAATACCGCTTGATAATATTAACATAAAAAACACGGTCTTTCAACAAAGTTTTGTGTAAAGACCGTGTAATATCTATGTATATGATCCGCCGCTTATACCGTGTCCGCATGCATGTGTATCCGGCGCTAGTCAAGTGCCTTTCTGTGGGCTACTGTAACCGTCTCCTCGTAGCACGAGAAGGCATCCTCGACATTCTTCTGGTCAGGCTTCTTTGTAAACAGGCTCACAATAGGAACTATGATGAGACCACCCACCATGGCAACCGCACCGCAGTTGATAGGTGACTGCATCACTGATGGGAATTTGAACAATCCCCATGTGTTGCTTATAAAGTTCAGCGTCATGATTCCTGTTCCCCATACAAAACATGTCCAACACGCTGCAACTGTCGTCTTCTTCCAGTATAAACCATACAGGAACGGAGCAAGGAACGCACCTGCTATAGCGCCCCATGAAACGCCCATGAGCTGTGCTATAAACGTTATCCTGCTTGAGTACTGCACGATGGCTATAACAGCCGATACAGCAACGAACATAACAAGCATGATCCTCATGACAAATATCTGTTTCTTCTCATCCATCTTAGGCGCAATGACCGGCTTTATAAAGTCGATGGTGAGAGTCGAGCTGGATGTAAGGACCAGCGAAGAAAGTGTGGACATAGATGCTGAGAGCACCAGTATGACCACAAGTCCCATAAGGGCTGCAGGAAGTTTCTCAAGCAGATGTGGAATGATGGCATCGAATCCCTCTACAGCAACATCGGTTCCTGTCAATCTTCCAAAACCGCCGAGGAAGTAACATCCGCCGGCAACTATGATCGCAAACAATGTCGACACAACTGTACCTGTCTTGATGGATCTCTCATCCTTGATAGCATAGAACTTCTGTACCATCTGTGGAAGTCCCCATGTTCCAAGTGAAGTCAGCACGACAACGCAGAACAGATTGAACACATCAGGTCCTAAGAATGACGCAAACACCCCTGGGGTATCTGACACAGCAGGATCATTTATCCTTGCAAGACTGTCAAGTGCTCCTGTGAGTCCACCATAATTGTTCAGTACTGCATATATAACTGCAACGATGCCCACCAGCATGATAAGCCCCTGAATAAAGTCATTGATGGCAGTAGCCATGTATCCTCCAACAATTACATATATACCTGTAAGTGCAGCCATTACAATAACGCAAATCTTATAATCAACATTGAACGCCATTCCAAACAATCTGGAAAGTCCGTTGTACAGAGATGCTGTATAAGGGATCAGGAATATAAAGATGATGACCGACGAAAACAGCTTCAGTGATTTGCTGGAGTATCTCTTCTCGAAGAACTCCGGCATGGTTCTCGTGTCAAGTTCCTGTGTGAGAAGCCTTGTACGTCTTCCAAGAACCACCCATGCCACCAGCGAACCGAGCAGCGCGTTTCCAATTCCTATCCATGTGGATGCAATTCCATACTTCCATCCAAACTGTCCGGCATATCCGATGAATATGACCGCCGAAAAATAAGATGTTCCATAGGCAAATGCCGTGAGCCACGGGCCAACGCTTCTACCGCCCAGAACAAATCCATTCACATCTTTTGTGTGTTTTCTTGAGTAAAATCCAACTCCCAGCATGATCGCAAAGAAAACAACAAGCATAATAACTTTGAGTACCATAGTATCCTCCCAATACATTTTTTGTCCACCTTTTGCTTTATTGCGTTGAAGTGTATCAACTTTAAAGTTTTGCGGTTTAAATTGCTACGTCTGATTATAAGTTATACCCATACCATAGTCAAGAAATATCCACAAAAAAATACAGCATGCAGCACTCGCTACACGCTGTATTTTTTTAGATCTAATCAAGTTCATCTAAATCGTAAAAATCATCCATACTGTAATAATCCTTGTCATCGTGATTTGTTATACACACCAACTCTTCCGGTTCATAATCATCACATAGAGGACTGTTCCCCATTCATTTGATATCTACGACATATAATTCTTGTACATAATATAAGCAAAATATACCGCATACACAGCCAGCATCACTATTCCTCCCAGCTTGGTGAGCTTTTTCTTTCTAACGCTGCACACCCAGAGAAGTACCGCTGCAACTATCGCCATGATGCCATCCACAAGGAAGCTCTTCTCAAACTGCACCGGAGTTATGAGCATCGTAGTTCCGGCAACGAAAAGTATGTTGAATATATTGCTTCCAACTATGTTGCCTATGGCAATATCTGTCTGCCCCTTCTTTGCCGCTGTGCATGATGTCACAAGCTCCGGAAGAGATGTACCAAATGCCACGATGGTGAGTCCTATAAGCCTCTCGGTCATGCCTAACTTTCCGGCTATATATGACGCTGCATTTACAGTAAAGTTACTTCCAACTACAACGAGTGCCAATCCTATGATTATGAACAATATAAGTCTCGGTGTCTTATCCTTCTCCGTAATCACTATAGAATCACTCTCGCTGTTTCCTTTTTTCGCACTGATTATCAGATATACAAGGAATATGATAAACACGATATAGAATATCACGCCCTCAAGTCTGCTGAGCACACCGTCAAAATAACCCATGCCAAGTATCATGACCGATGCCGCAATTACAAATGGTATATCTATTCTGAGCGTATTCTTCTTTATAGGGAGTGCTGCGATAAGTGCCGTGACTCCAAGGATTACCAATATATTTATTATATTGCTTCCAAGCACATTCCCAACGGTGATCCCGGCACCCTCTGGCGATAATGCCGCTTTTATGCTGACTGCCGCCTCAGGAGCACTTGTGCCCATCGCTACTATGGTAAGACCTACTACCATCTCCGGAATATTACACTTTACCGCTATCTTGGACGCACCGTCCACAAATATATCCGCGCCTTTTATCATGAACACAAAGCCGAGCACAAGAAGCAGTATCTGACCTAACATTTTTAATATCTCCATACACTATCCCCTTACAATTAACTAAATTTCTTTATTTGTATTTTTCTTGTTTTATTATTCGTCCTATTTTTCTTTATATTCTTTAATTATATTCTTTAGCTCATTATGTGACGCGTAAACACTTAAAGCTCTCTTCGTACCATTATCATTCCCGCAACGCTGTCGAGCAATTCCTCAATTCCAAGGCCTTCCGCCTTGATATTGATATGACAATATTTCTCATAGAGTTTTGTCCTCTCGTCATACAGATCCTTCAATGTCTGTCCATCCTTGAGCACAACTCCCCTTCTCTTTATATTTCCAAGTCTGTTTGCGATCTCCTCGTACGGAAGGTTGATGTATATGACTGTATCCTCCGCCATATACTTTTCCATAGCCTCCCTGCAATACACCGCACTGCCGCCTGTTGCTATAACTATATGCTGATCCGTTATCCCCTTGTTTATATCATTCTCTATCTTTAGGAAACCTTCGTCACCATACTTTGCTATTATCTCCCTAAGCAGCATACCCTGACTGTCCTGAATAAGTATATCTGCATCGATGAATTTGTAACCTAAAACCTTTGCAAGCAGTACGCCTATCGTGCTTTTCCCGGCTCCCGGCATTCCTGTCAGTACTATATTGTTCATTGTTTCTTTACCTCCGGTATAACTGACACCTCATCCTTCAGCGTCTTCAATACAAAATGTGTCTCCGTTGCGGACACCCCCTCGTATCCCTTTACAAACCTGTACACCTCATCCAGTCCCGCTGCAGAATCTGTCACTATCTTAAGTATAAAATCAAAATCCCCCGTCATATAGAAACACGCGACAATACTGTCATTTGTCTGTATAAGCTGGGCAAATTCATCATAATACTTTGGGTGTTTTAATCTAACCTCCATAATGGCAACCATCTCATTGCCAAGTTTTTTCTGGTCAACTTCGATCGTATACCCTTTTATGACTCCGCTGCTCTCCATCTTTCTTATCCTCTCTATCACCGCCGAGACAGAGAGATTGATCTCTTCACTGATAGATGACGCTGTCAATCTGGCATTCTTCTTCAGACATCCCAGTATCTTGTAATCAATATTATCCATTCATCCAACCTCTGCAAAAAAATTTATGAGGATGTGATCCTCTTTATCTCTATTAAATCGCTCCCACACATTTTAACACAAACACCCACATAGTCAACGTTACAGACGATAATAAAGTAGATATGACTATTATATTTGAGGACAGAACATAATCGTTGTCCATATTCTTCGCCATGATGTAGCCTGAGACTGTTGCAGGTGCCCCAACCATTATCAGTATCGCAACGATCTCACTAGAATCAAATCCCATCCAAATGGCTACCGGCAAAAATATTATTGGCAGTATCACCAGCTTTATCACTGTTGCAATCAAAGAAGGCTTAAGTCTTGTTATCGCCTGCTGAGAGTCAAATCCAGCGCCTATTGCTATGAGTGCTATCGGCGTTGCCGTCTGCGCTATGTATCCTATCGTTCTGAGTGGTATTGCAGGTATCGGTATATCAAATACGGAAAATGGCACGCCCAGAACTATTCCGATTATTATCGGATTCTTCAATATATTGATGAACGCCTTCTTTATTCCCGCAGTTCCTCTCTGCCTGTCATTTCCTCCAAATGTAAGTGCTATGACGGATATGACATTGTACATCGGCACTGCCGCCACTATCATGAGTGGAGCCATCCCCGAATTGCCACATATGTTTTCTACAAAAGCAACACCAAGCACCGCAGCACTTCCCCTAGCTGCCCCCTGAACAAATGCGCCCACCATAGATCTGTCCTTGCAATAGACCAGCGCGAACAACCACACAAGTCCAAACATTATTATCGTTCCAAAAAAACAGAAAAGAACAAACTTTATATTCAGATCATCCAATATTGATGTTGTGGCTATATCCCGAAACAGCAAAACAGGAAGAGCAACTTTGAATACATATTTGTTTGCAACGTTAGCAAACTCTTCCGTTATGAGATGTATCTTCATAAGAAACCACCCTAGAAGTATCACCAGAAATATCGGTATCGTCGCATTTATACTAAAAATAAAGTTACTCATTATCTTATATCCTCACAAATTTAATTTTTTTCAAAATACCTATTGACTTTTTTCCCTATAATGCATATAATGCAAAAGTCGGTTTGATGAACAGGCAATAACGCCTGATTCAATATAACACAACAGCTATTTATTTTCAAAATGTTTTCGAAAGAAATCAAAAAAAAATAAAAAAAGTTGTTGACAAACAAAACTGACTAGTATATAATAGGTTTTGCGTTGGTCGCAAAGGACTAACGGGGTGTGGCTCAGCTTGGCTAGAGCGCTTGATTTGGGATCAAGAGGTCGCA
>CABPYV010000005.1:0-182531 GCA_902461735.1 uncultured Coprococcus sp. | reverse complement strand
TTCGGCGAGGCACCAGCAGCACCGATGAACGAAAGTCCATTTAGTGAGGTGCCGCCAGTTGAGCCAGAGAACAATGAGCCGGTAGAAGATATACAGGAGCAGCCAGCGATGAACGGCAACCCATTCGGCGAAGCACCAATGCCACCAATGGGCAACCCATTCGGCGGTGCACCGATGCCACCGATGGGAAATCCGTTCGGCGAGGCACCAGCAGCACCGATGAACGAGAATCCATTCGGCGAGGCACCAGCAGCACCGATGAATGACAACCCATTCGGCGGTGCACCGATGCCACCGATGGGAAATCCGTTCGGCGAGGCACCAGCAGCACCGATGAACGAGAATCCATTCGGCGGCGCACCGGTACCACCGATGAACGAGAATCCATTCGGCGGCGCACCAGTACCACCGATGAACGATAATCCGTTCAGCGAGGCACCGGTACCACCGATGAACGACAATCCATTCGGCGAAGCACCAGCAGCACCGATGAACGACAACCCGTTCGGCGGCGCACCGATGCCACCGATTTCAGAGGGGCCAGTGCCATATTTTATCAGAATGAGAACAGGCGAAAGAATAGATATAGATAAAGCGGAGTTTAAGATAGGTCGTAAATCTTCAGATGTAGATTATGCTGTTACAGGAAATACGGATATAAGCAGAGTACATTGTTTAATAGTTAAGGACAGAGGCGTGTGCTTCATCAGCGACAATAATTCTACAAATGGAACATTTATCAATGGACAGAGATTAAATGAAGGGGAGAAGAAATTCCTTACAAATGATGCAGTTGTAATACTTGGCAATGAGGAATTTGTATATCATATAAGATAATCTTGTCACCAGCAGTTATAACGTGAATTTGGAAGGAGAAGTGGGATGAGATTTAAAGCAGTATACAATACAGATGTGGGAATAAAGAAAAAAACTAATCAAGATTCATTGGCGATAAAGATTGCGGAAACCCCAGATGGACAGGCTTTGTTCTCACTTGTATGTGATGGAATGGGAGGACTGGCAAAGGGTGAGGTTGCCAGCAAAGAAGTTATATTTGCATTCTGTAACTGGTTTGACAATCAGTTTGCTGAGATGATCAACAATGGCAGTTTCAGTGAGGGGGCGCTGAAATATCAGTGGCTGCACCTTGCTGTAGAAATGAATGAAAAGATTAAGGCTTATGGCGAACAAAATGGAATAATGCTCGGAACAACAATCTCGGCAATCCTTATGTACAGAGGCAGATATTATATAGTGCATGTGGGGGACAGCCGTATATATGAGCTGAGCTCCGTTGCACGTCAGCTCACAGCAGATCAGACTCTGGTGGCCAGAGAGATAGCAGCTGGAAGACTTACTCCTGAACAGGCAGAGAGGGATAGCCGAAGAAGTGTACTCCTTCAGTGTGTAGGCGCATCTCCGGTCGTTGAGCCGGATTTTATAGCCGGTGATGTAATGTCGGGAGCCACATATATGTTATGCTCGGATGGTTTCAGACATAAGATCTCGAATGAAGAGATGATGAGCAAGATTGGTCCTGCTGCATGCGGAACTGAGACGGAGATGGAGAATGGATGTAAATTCCTCACGGAATTGGTAAAACAGAGAAGGGAAACTGATAATATCACAGTCGTTCTTATTAAAACGGAGTAATGGGGAGATAAAATGACAGAATTAGGAACAGTATTAGATGGAAAATACGAAATACTAAAAAAAGTCGGACAGGGCGGAATGTCGATAGTTTATCTCGCCATGGATAACCGACTCAATAAGCAGTGGGCTGTCAAGGAGATCAAGAACGACGGCTCAAAAAGTACGGCAACTCTCCTGAAAAGTCTGGAGAGGGAGGCTAATATATTAAAAGATGTTGACCATCCGGTTCTTCCACGTATCGTTGATATCATCAATGAAAATGGAACAATATATGTAGTTATGGACTTCGTCGAAGGAAAACCTCTGAGTGATGTGCTTAAAGCGGAAGGTGCACAGGATCAGGGCAAGGTTATAGAGTGGGGCAGAGCGCTGGCCAGTGCTCTTGACTATCTGCACTCTATGAATCCTCCTATAATTTACAGAGATATGAAGCCGTCAAATGTAATGCTTAAGCCGGATGGTTCAGTTAAGCTTATAGACTTCGGTACAGCAAAGGAATATGTAGTTGAGAACAACGCAGACACAACTGCACTTGGAACTAGAGGTTATGCGGCACCTGAGCAGTTCGGAGATTCCCAGGGACGAGGAATATACAACACGGATGCCAGAACTGATATTTACAATCTTGGTGCTACGCTGTATCACCTGGTAACGGGCAAGAATCCATGCGAGCCACCATACGAGATAAAGCCGATCAGACAATGGAATCCAACGCTTTCGTCGGGATTTGAACAGATAATAATAAAATGTTGTCAGCCTAGCCCGGAAGACAGATACCAGTCGTGTTCAGAGCTTTTATACGCGCTTGATCACTACAATGAGCTTGACAATGAGTATAAGGCTAAGGCAAAGAAGAAGGTTGCAGTGTTCGCTACCATGGCAGGACTTTCCATATTGTCCGGATGCTGTGCAGTATTTGGTGGTATAAAGAAGGGACAGCTGAAAGAACAGGATTATAGCAATAAGATAGCAGAGGCTGAGGATGCTGTTGATTCGAGCGATTATGTCAAAGCATTTGAGTGTTATAAGGCAGCTGTAGACATAGATCCTGTAGAGTCGGCAGCGTACATAGGTTATATGGATACATATGCATACTATTATACAGAGGACGAAAGCTCGACTGGAACAGAAACTCCGGCAGAAAAAGGTATAAAGTTTGCTTTGAGAAATATAGATAAGGTAAAGGATGATGTAAAATACGAGATAGCTCTTCTGTATTTCAATGAAGTTCCGGATTACAGTGCTGCAAGAAAATATTTTAGCATGGTCAAGGATTCGGATAATTTTGAAAATGATGTAAAACAGGCAAAGTACTATGAAGCCATATGTGATAACAAGATAAACAAGACCGCAGATTTCAATGATAACAAACAGGAAGTATTTGAATTCCAGCAATATAACAGTGACAATATAGAAGATACCAATACATACAAGTATGTGAATTATCTCAATATTGCAACGATATATGTGGATAAGCTGTCAAGTGATGAGGAGCTTGCCAACAGGACAATAGAGCTGTTACAGGAGGCAAGCGACAAGCTGAATGAGAACGCCACGATTCTTTCAAAAGAATTCCCTGAGGAGAGAGGCGTAAATTATTACAGCGGTCAGTATTCAGCTATTCAGTGTTCCGTATACATGTATTTGGCTGAAAAAGAGAGTGATCCGGTTCAAAAGGTAGTTTATTACAGAGAAGCCATAAACAGTGTAGATGCGTATTTGTCGGGAATAGATATGACAGGAGATGCCGTTACCGAAAAGGCAAAGAATGCATATGCTGAATACTCTCGCAAAAAGGCAGAGATATATGTGAATATGGGTGATATTGGCGGAGATGAAAGCAATTACGATCTGGCTGAGGATGTATATCAGACAGCTGAGCAGGTGCTTGGTGTGGATGATTACTCTGCGGATCTGTATACGAGCCATCTCACATATCTATATAACAGATACACAAACCTGTATGGAAGCTCTCCGGACACCTGGAATAAGAGCGCGAGAAATACAGTGGTATCGGTATATAAAAACGGTAGCAAGATAAAGATGCTGGCAGATGGCAAAAAGCCTCAATGGAACACGTTGATACATAAACCTGTAATAGAGGCGATAGTCTCTGGAACGGGAAAAGAGAAGACAGGCAAGTAGAGGGGGAGGAGAATATGGCAACAGTTTACAATATAATGCTATATGGCGGCCTTGCACTTGCAGTCATATTTGCCATTACAGCGATTATTTTGTTTTTTGCATTGAAGATTCCTAAGGCTATAGGAGATGTGACTGGTTCAACTGCTCGAAAGAAGATAGATGAAATTCGAGAAAAAGGTTATGAGAGCGTTCAGGGTGTGGGTATATCCAAGCAGGAAGCTATCAGAAATCATACGACAAAGATATCTGTTCGAGATGTCAAGTCTTCTGAATCTAGTAAGACAGCAGAAAGAGGAAGGGCAAATTACGAAAAAGCAGTCGCAGGTATAAACAATAAAAAAGCTGGTGAAGATTATCTGAAGTCTATACATGAGGATGCTACAGATATCTTGCATGAAGATATGCAGGAGCTGACCCCTGGTATGTATGCAGACAGTGAAGAGGCAACGGATGTTCTCAGAGAGTCAGACAGCGAAGAGACGACAGATGTTCTCAGAGAGTATGACAGCGAAGAGGCGACAGATGTTCTCAGAGAGTATGACAGCGAAGAGGCAACGGATGTTCTCAGAGAGTCAGACAGCGAAGAGGCGACAGATGTTCTCAGAGAGTATGACAGCGAAGAAGCAACGGATGTTCTCAGAACGGACGATAGCGAGAGTGCAACAGATGTTCTCAGAACAGACGACAGCGAGGAAGCGACAGATGTTCTTAGGGAGTATGATAGTGAGGAAGCGACAGATGTCCTTAGGTCAGATGATTCAGATGGAGCAACAGATGTTCTCAGAAATGAAGATTCTGATGTGACAAATGTCCTTGCTGACCAGTCAGGTTCAACAGGCAAACTCACACGGGGAGAGAAAAATATGCTTAAGATGGTTAAGAACATTGTAGTGGTTCACACTGATGAGAGTATATAGGAGGAACGATTATGAAAGAGTTATTACAGAATAAGTCAATACTTCGTCGTTTCATAGCAATGGTAATGTCGGCGGTCATGATACTGACACTGGTGGCAATAGATTCAAAGGTACATCTATTTGCCGAGGAGGAACAGGCAGCAAAAACGATCGATATTACAGATGTGCTGAAAAATGATGATACAGACAAAATGGTGGGATTTGATAAATTGGTAAAGTTCAAGTTCACCAGCAAGGCAATTGAAGGCATAGAGCCTGACAAGATAATGTATAAGACATACACCGGGGATAACCCTGATGAGAAGCTTCCAACTTCGACAGATGTGACCAAGTATAACAATCTTGGCACAGATGAGGAGCTTACCAACGATCATAAGGCGTTAAAGTATGGGTTCTATTATCCGGTGCTCAATGACAAATCCGAGATAGATCATTATCAGCTTATAAACACCTTCAAGGTAGTTTGTGATGAGAAAAAGCCGGATATCACATCGGTTGAGTCGAGCAGTGACAGACTCATTAAGCGAGATGAATATTATATTCTGAATATCGCTAAGAAAGGCGATGCGGCAGCTAAATTCGAAATTATTGCAAACGATGGCGAGAATAAGGCAGACTCTGCTGAGACTGCAACAGGAATAGATAAGGTCGTATACCTGAAAGATGATGCAGCTGAAGAGACAGAGATTGTCAAGGATCAGGATGGAAAGTATATATTCACAGCTCCAGAGAATTCCGGAACATATACATTTAAGGCATATGATAAGGCTGGAAATGTAAGTGATGCAAAAACTATAAAAATAAAGAAGCTGAAGAGTGCTCCGTCAATTTTAAATATCAAGGTGACGAGCGAGAAGGATAAGGTTTTCAACAAGTCATTTGGAACAGTGGGCTATATTCTTTCTCCAGAGACAGTTAAAGTTACAGCAGAAATAGATATGGGTGTGGCTGACGATGGAACATCGATAGAATTCCCAGCGAAGCTGTATTACGAGTTCCTTGACTATGACAAGACAAATGACAAGAAGACAAAGCGAAATATTACATCGGTTAATGTAACTAAGAACGCAGATGGCAAATACACAGCTAGTTTTGAAATACCAGCAAATTCACTCAAAAGCAAAAGGTATACGGTTGCAATCTGGGTGACTGATGATGAGTTTGGCAATCAGTCCGTTTGTACAGATCTTAATAATAAGGTGTTGTTCATCAGTGACCAGAAGCCTGACATTATTCTGGATGGTGTAGAAAGCGGCTGGGTAAAATCAATGTCATTTATAATGAATGCCGAGGACCAGTATTCATACATAGATTATTTATATTATAAAAACGACAATGAAAGCACGGAGAATGTAATTCCGAATACTCAGAAAGATTTCAAAGTATCTAAGGATATATTTATAACAGGAAAAGATGGCAACGGTGATATAAAGCTTGCCGATGGAAAGTACACACTTAAATTTGGCGCGAAGAATTTTATAGGAAGTAATGGAGAAAGTACACTTAATGTAAGCATAGACAACGCATTACCAATAGTGGGTTGCGATTCAAATGCAGCTAAAGTAACATTTGTAGAAGGAAAAGATAAAGTTGAATATTATTCAATTCCGGATACAAAAACCAGAATCAACCTGAACTGGAGCGATGCGACTTCCGGGGTCAATGAGAATAGTATGAAGGCTGTACTTAGAGGTATAGACAACACAAACACTTACGATTATTCCCTGAAAAATAATAGCATTATAAAAGACGGTGAAGGCAATGGACATTTATGTATAAGAGACGAAGTTGCGAGTGGAAAATATAAACTTGAAGTTTCGGTATACGATAACGCTGGAAACAAAGCAAGTACGTCAGTGCATGTATTTGTAAACAGATCCAGACTTAATGCAAAGATCACTGCAGCCGCAGATGGAGAAAACATAGCAGCAGGAACACATACAAACGCATCCAAGGTAGTTGTAACTGGTACAGCTATAGGTTACGAGTTGACGGAATCTGATGTAGATTTTGTATTGAACGGCAACAGTGTGAAGAAAAACTGCTCATTCACCAAAACGGAAGATGGCAGGAATCAGATTCAGGTAAGCTATGTGGTTGCTAAGGATAAAAACCCTGCGCTGAAAAACGACTTTGAACTTGTCGTGCGAAATCATGGAACAGATAATAAGAAGTCAGCAGATTTTACATTTGTATATGATACCAAGGCACCAAGTATAACTGTTGAAAAGCCGGCAGAGTATAATAAAGATGCAGTCACTGTTAAATGGGATGCCGGTGATAATGACCAAATCGCTGGATTTGAGGTGATTGGAACAAGAACGGTATACTATTATAACGAGAATGGAACAGTAGACAAAAAAGAGTCGGCTGTAAGTAGAGGTTCTAAGGACAAAAATGGTAAAGCCAGAAGTTGTACATTCAATGATGAAGGTTTGTATGATATACAGGTTGTTGCATATGATGTTGCGGGAAATAAGAAAGCAAGCAACAATATAAAGTTTGTGATAGACAGAGGACAGCCGGTTGCTGAGTATACGGAAACCGAGCAGACGCCTGTATCAAAGGATAATGTGACTGAGGATCGCCAGAAACAGACAATAAATATTACTGTAAAAGATTTATATAGAATAGACGCTGAGGATGTAACTGCGATCGTAACTTATGCAACATATGATGGAGAAAAAGGTACAAAGACGGTTAAATTCAGCAAGGGTGACAGTAACAAACGTGTTGTCAATGCTGCTGTAGAGCTTAGAGTAGTTGGCGGCAAGGCAGCAGAATACAGTGTAAAGATAACTGGATGTGACAAAGCGGGAAATACAGTTATCGATAAGTCACAGCTTGCAAAACATAGATATTATGTTGATAGGACCAGCCCTAAAATAACAATTACCCCTGATCCAAAGCTTGAGAATGACGGCTACTACAACAAGCCTGTTTCATTTGACATTAACACAACTGAGCAGTTCGCAAGACTGCATACACTTACTATTACGGATGCAGCCGGAGAAGTAGATAATTTGAATGAGACTCACCATTTTGAGTTCGAGACTGATACCTATGGTGTAACCTATGATGAACAAGGTAGATATGATCTCACTATAGCTGTAACAGATGCAGCAGGAAATGCCTCATCCATCAGAACAAAGTTTGCAATTGACACATCAAAGCCGGAAGTGGAGCTTGATCAGGTTCCGCTTCTGAACACGGGAAATGTGACACTCCCTGTAACTCTTAAAGATAATATGGAAGGAAAAGAGTACACAGTTCACGTTGTCAGAGTAGATGCAAATGGAAATAAAGTCTACGATGCAGATTTTGAAAAGGGAACATGGAGCGGAACAAGAATTGACAAGAGCTACTCATTTGCCGACGAGGGTGATTACACTGTAACTGTATCAGCGGTGGATAAGGCCGGAAATAAGTCAGATGTTAAGACATCAAAGTTCAGAATTGATAGAACAGCCCCGGTTATAACGATAAGCGGAGTTAACGATAAGCAGGCAACAACAGCAACAGCAACCATCAGCGTCGACGAGGCCTTCTCATTTGACTATGAGGGTAGAAGCCTTGGCGCTTCAGATATAAATGTCAGCATCAAAAAACAGACTGATGGAACAGGAGCATCAAATATTGCAGAGCTTACAACAGGAAGTTTTTCATCAGGTAAGCCTCACACAGCATCATATACATTTGATGCCGATGGAGAGTATACGATCACTGTAAATGCGAAGGATCTTGCTGGAAATGTTGCAGCCAGTGCCACAAAGACTTTCAAGATTGATACTAAGGCTCCGGTTATCAAGATGACTGTGGCAGATAAAAACAGTAAGACAATAAAGAGTTACGATGCAGTGGGAAGTACAGATATATTGGATCCTAACTATGTTGATATGACATTGTCAGTTGAGGAGACATTCTTCAAAACCAACAATGTCAATATAACAGTAAAGAAGGATGGCAAGGATATCTCCGCATCAAGCTTTACAAATTATGGTAACTCATCAGAGGTCAGCACAGGAAGCCAGAGATTTGATGAGGATGGTGTATATGATATAACAGTAACTGCACAGGATGAACTTGGAAACAAGGCGGATGATTACAGCATAGTGTTTACTGTTGACAACACAGCACCTACAGTAGAGTCTACAGCAAAGCTTCTTGAGTTTATGGCTAAGTCAGCAGCAAGTGATGACAGAAACATACTTCTCAATGCAGATGATTTTGCAGATATTATAAATTCAGGATATGAGGCTCTCTGGAATGTAAATGATACATCAGTATTTGATGTCAGTGCCAAGCTGGACGGAGTGGATCTGATCGATTTCTCGGATATGTCAGACGGATATCACAAGATAACACTGGATGCATCAGATGAGGTTGGTCACAAGACAAGTCAGGAATTTGAGTTTACATATGATGGTACCGCACCTAGAATCATAATAAGCGGTGTGGAGGATGGAGACACTGTCAGAGAACCATTTGACATGACTATAAGTCTTGAGAATGAAGAGGACGAGATAACTTCAATAGTGATAAATGGAAATACCATCGACCCTGCTCAGTACAAGGATACAAACCAGTACAAGATGCATGTTGAGGAGTATGATACATATACTATAGAAGTAACAGCTAAGGATAAAGCTGGCAATATATCATCAACTGTTGATGAGAAGACCGGGGCAGTATTTACATTTAAGCTCAGCGAGAAGATGTCTTCGGTTGCTTTGATACTTATCATAATAGCAGCAATCCTTCTCGTAGCTCTGCTGGTATTCGTTATAATAGCAGGCAGAAAGAGAAAGAAGAAAAATGCTGCATAATATATGACAGGAGATACAAGATGCATAAAGCGGTAGTGTTTGATATGGATGGCGTGCTGGTTGATACAGAAAAAATATACAGGCAATCCTGGAAGAAAAATGCTGCGACCATCGGTATGTCGGAGGATGAGATGGAGTCCTGGTGTGACTGGATAGCAGGAGGCAATACTGAAAGCAATGCCCGGCTGTTCAAGAGCATCAGGGGTGAAGATTTTGACTACCTTGCGTTCAGACAGAGGACGATGGATCTGTTCAATGAGCATGTTGCCAAATATGGAATAGACATAAAGCCATATGTGGAAGATACGTTGAAGTTTCTCAAGGAGAAGGGTATAAAGATAGCGGTTGCAACCTCCACAAGCAGAGACAGAGCTATGCAGAGACTTGAAAGTGTTCATATCGCAGAATATTTCGATGAAATGGTGTGCGGTGATGAGATTGCGAAGGGAAAGCCGGATCCTGATATATACTATAGGGCATGTGAGAAGCTGGGAATAGAACCTGAGATGGCAGTGGCTGTTGAGGATTCCATAAATGGCGTTGTTTCAGCCAGCGTTGCAGGACTTTACACAGTCATGGTGGTCGATCTCATAAAGCCGAATGAGACTACTGAGGAATACGCTGACGAAACACTCTATGATATCAGAGATATGTGGAGCTTGTTCCAGTGATAAAGACCGAAGAATATCAGCTATAAAGTATGATAAGAACTACAATATAAAAAGCACTAAGATACAAAAAGCACTAAGATACAAAAAGTATTATAATATAAAAGCAGTCAGATCATATATGGTGTATTTCCTAGGGAGCAATCCCGGAGGATATATCAAGATGATCGGGCTGCTTTTTGTATTGTGAAAGATATATTGTATAAAACAAAAAAGCAATAAATAAAAACCTGCAAACACAAATAAATACAAACAAATGTAAATAAAATGTGCCAGGATGACATATTTATATAAGGAGTAAATAAATGGTGGTTATCCAGTGGTAGGACAGAAAATGTTAGGTGTATTGAAGGGACTGATAATCTCGTATCTTATAACGGTAGTATTGCTGTTTATTATCGCGGTTATAGTTTATAAGGTTGGGATAAGCGATACGGTTCTGAACGGACTGATCACAGCAGTTTACATATTAGCTACATTTCTGGGAGGACTGATCACAGGAAAAAAAGTACAGGAAAAAAAGTTTGTGTGGGGATCAATTTACGGCCTGATATACATATTGATAGCCATAGCACTTTCGTTGGCGATCGGAGGCGGAGAAGGACTCGCTATGGTTCCGGGAGCGGTTAAATGCGTAATGTGCATCGCCGGCGGCATGCTGGGAGCCATGCTAGCCTGAAAAAACTCTTTTACTTTATATATCTTTATGTTATAATCGCGGTATATGACATAAAAAGAGAGGTGTATCTAGAATGAAGAGAATTAAGACACTCACAAATAAGACTATGAAGAATACAATGGTCAAGGGTGGATGCGGCGAGTGCCAGACATCATGCCAGTCAGCTTGTAAGACATCATGCACAGTTGGTAACCAGAGCTGTGAGAATGTTAACAACAAGTAATTTGTAACAGTTTGTATTTGATCAGCTAAAGGGGACCGTCGTTTATGATGACAGTCCTCTTTAGTGCGTGTATAAGGGATACCGTGTGTGGTGTCTGGAAGATTATAATTCGTGTATATTTATTGAGATCCTGAGTGGATCGCAAGAAATGCGCGGATTTCATTGAAGGAGAATTATGGTTCATCAGTACAAGAACAATGGTTATAATATAGTGCTTGATGTCTGTAGTGGTTCTGTGCATGTTGTAGACGATCTTGTCTATGATATTATTTCTTTATATGAAGAGAAGGATAAAGAGCAGATGATTAAAGCCCTGTCACAGTACGACAGCGCAGATGTCGCAGAGGCATATGACGAGGTTGCCCAGCTGGTAGAGGACGGAACGTTATTTACAGATGATGTATACAAAGATTATATTATAGATTTTAAGAAGAGAAAGACAGTTGTAAAGGCATTGTGTCTGCACATAGCCCATGACTGTAACCTTGCATGCAGATATTGTTTTGCAGGTGAGGGAGAATATAAGGGAGACAGAGCCCTGATGTCGCTTGAGGTGGCAAAGAAGTCTCTGGATTTCCTGGTTGCAAATTCAGGATTCAGAAGGAACCTTGAAGTGGATTTCTTTGGCGGCGAGCCTCTTATGAACTGGGATGTTGTGAAGAAGACAGTTGAGTATGGAAGAAGTCTTGAGGAGAAGTATGACAAGAAGTTCCGATTTACCCTCACGACCAACGGAGTGCTTCTGAATGATGAGATCATGGAATTTGCCAACAGGGAGATGGCGAACGTGGTACTCAGCATAGATGGAAGAAAAGAAGTACACGATTACATGAGACCTACAAGAAATGGCAAAGGAAGTTATGATGTAATACTTTCCAAGTTCCAGGAATTTGCGAAGAAACGTGCCGGCAAGAGCTATTATGTGAGAGGCACTTACACTCACAACAATCTTGATTTTTCAAACGATGTTCTGCATATGGCGGATCTGGGATTTGATCAGATATCGGTTGAGCCTGTTGTGTCGCTCCCTGACGAGCCTTATGCCATAAAGGAAGAGGATATTCCGGTGCTGCTTGAACAGTACGATATCCTTGCAAAAGAGATGATAAAGAGACATAAGGAAGGAAGAGGTTTCAATTTCTTCCACTTTATGATAGATCTTGAGGGTGGACCGTGTGTTGCCAAGAGACTTTCCGGCTGTGGTTCAGGAACAGAGTACATGGCGGTTACTCCTTGGGGAGATCTGTACCCGTGTCACCAGTTTGTAGGCGAGGATGACTTCTGCATAGGCAACGTATTTGACGGAATCAAGAATCAGGATATAGTCAATGAATTCAAACTCTGCAATGTATATGCAAAAGATAAGTGTAAAGACTGTTTTGCAAGATTCTACTGCAGTGGTGGATGCGCAGCCAACTCATACAAATTCCATGGAAATATACTTGATGCGTATGATATAGGATGTGAGCTTCAGAAGAAGCGTATAGAATGTGCGATAATGCTCAAGGCAGCCATGGCAGATGAAGCCGATGAAGCCGATGAAGCTGACGAAAGCAAATAATATGCTGAGGATAGCTCAGAAGACGGTGTAAGGGAGAATGCATAGATTTCCTGCACAGATGAAAAGAACTAAACAGCGGATGTTGCGATGTGTGCAGACAGTTCGTTGTCTAAGAGGAAATAAAAAGGGTAAAAGGAGAAGACGATGAAGAAAACAAAGAGAAATGCTGTGCTCGTCATCATAGCCTTTCTGCTTGTACTGGGTGTTGCTATATATACAGCGATATTCGGTGTTGCGGACAGAGGTAAAGTTGAGTACATCAAGCTTGGACTTGACCTTAAAGGCGGTCTGAGTGTAACTTACGAGATTCAGGAAGACGATTACAGTGACAAAGATCTCGAGGATACCAAGTATAAGATTGAGAAACGAGTTGAGGCATATACCAACGAGTACTCAGTATACGAGGATGGAGATAAGAAGATCACAGCAGAGATACCTGGAGTTACAAATGCGGATGAGATTCTTGAGGCTTTGAATATCGAGGGAAAGCTTGAGTTCCTTGATCCTGACAACTACGAGAAGTGGTCAAAGGGTGAGGCGTATGAGGCTGCTCTTACAGGAGATGACATCAAGAATGCCACAGCCGGAATTGACTCAGATAACGGCAATGACAATGTGGTACAGCTTGCATTTACCGATGAGGGAGCTCAGAAGTTCGCTGATGTTACCGCGGCAAATGTTGGAAAAGTAGTATACATTATATATGACAACAAGGTCGTAAGTGCACCAACAGTACAGTCAGCCATAACAGGCGGAAGCGCAGAAATCAACAAGATCGGAAGCTATGAGGAGGCCGAGCAGCTTGCTACGACTATCCGTATCGGTGCACTTCCTCTTACACTTAAGCAGGTTCGTTCCAACATAGTAGGTGCTACACTTGGATCAGATGCCATCAGCACAAGCCTTAAGGCAGGTGCGATAGGTATTGCACTTGTATTTCTTATCATGATCATAGTATTCAGGATCCCGGGTCTTGTGGCTTCATTTGCCCTGGCATTCTATACAATACTTGATCTGCTGGTTATCAACCTGTTCAACGTAACACTGACACTTCCTGGTATAGCCGGTGTTATCCTGTCAGTAGGTATGGCGGTTGATGCCAATGTAATCATATTCACTCGTATAAAAGAGGAGCTGGCGGATGGCAAGTCCGTAAAACAGGCGGTAAAGGGTGGTTTCCACAATGCTCTGTCAGCCATCATAGATGGTAACGTTACAACGCTTATCGCAGCTCTTGTGCTTGGAATATTCGGAACAGGTACTATCAAGGGATTTGCGATCACACTGGCTATCGGTGTTGTTCTCTCGGTATTTACAGCTCTGGCAGTCAGCCAGTCACTGCTCACAGCGTTTGTAAATCTCGGTGTTACAGATGCCAAGTATTTCGGTGTTGCAAGAGAGCCAAAGAAGACAAACTTCGTGAAAGCAGGCAAGTTCTGTATGCTCGGATCACTCATCGTGATCATCGCATGCTTCTGTATGATGCCTGTAAACAATAAGTCAAAGGGTTCACCACTTAACTTCAGTGTTGAGTTTGCAGGTGGTACAAGCCTTACAGTAGAATTTGATAAAGCATATACACTCAGCGAGGCTGAGTCAGACATAGTTCCGGTTATTGCAGAGGCAGCAGGTATCGGCGAAGCAGGTATCTCAGTTCAGACTGTTTCAGGAACAAATGAGATCGTGTTCAAGATGCCAGAGCTGATCGATGATGGTACAGATGATTCACAGATGTCAAAGGTAAGAACCGCCCTGACAGATAAGCTTGGCGCCGATGTCAAGGAGGCAAATGTAATAAGTGGATCAGTCAGCAGCGAGATGTCCAAGAATGCTATATTCTCAGTCATCCTTGCGGCAATCCTCATGCTTATATATATAGCTATCAGATTCCATGATGTTAAGTTCGGTGCAAGTGCAGTTATCGCGCTTCTCCACGATGTTGCGATGGTATTCTGTCTGTATATTATACTGAGACTTACAGTTGGTAACACATGTATCGCGTGTCTGCTTACCATAGTTGGTTACTCGATCAACGCGACTATCATCATATTCGACCGTATAAGAGAGAATATAGATATAATGAGACCTAAGAAGGCAACATATAAGGATATAGTCAATCTGAGTATCAACCAGACATTCAGCAGAACTATTTATACATCACTCACAACATTTGTTACAATATTCGTTCTGTATATCATGGGAGTGGCATCCATCAAGGAGTTCGCTCTTACACTTATGGCTGGTATAATCATCGGTGCTTACTCTTCAGTATGTATCACCGGTCCACTCTGGTACACTATGAAGACAAAGCTTGGCAAAGCCAGAAAAGACGGATTAGAATAATATCGTATGATATCGTGAAACATAATAAAAACAGGCAAATGCCTCCATGACAGTGATGTTGTGGAGGCATTTGCAGTTTACAGATGATATGATCTGAAGTACAATGACATGAAATAATCCGTAGTGAAATAGTTTGAAGAGAAATAATTCTGAGCGAAATAACCTGGAATAAAACGGAGGTGAAGACATGGTTGACGCAGTTGTGTTTGACATGGATGGGGTCATTCTTGATTCTGAACAGCTGGTGGTGCGGAGCTGGCAGAAGATAGCTCAAAAATACAATATAGAGGATATAGAGAAGTTCTGCATGGCTGCACTTGGACTCAACCGTGAGGCAGCGAAAAAGCTCTTTGTCCGGATATATGATGGCAGATATGGGGACGAGGAGAGATATGAATTGCTAAAAGCTGAGATGGCTGCGGAGTTTCACCGCGCAGCATCGGAGGGAGAGCTCATTCTTAAGCCTGGAGTCACTGATACCCTGAAGCTGCTGGATGATAACCATATTCCATGCGCTCTTGCCACGTCCACAAGAAAAGAGGTTGTCACCATGGAACTTACTAATCTAGGTGTGATAGATTACTTTGATAAGCTTATATGTGGGGATATGGTGGAGAGGAGTAAACCTGCTCCGGATATCTTCCTTAAGGCGTGTGAGGAGCTCGGCGTAGCACCTGACAAAGCGTTTGCTGTGGAGGATTCGTATAATGGGATCAGAGCAGCTTGCTCTGCCGGGATGAAAGTGGTCATGATTCCTGATCTGGTTCAGCCCGATGTTGAGATGAAGGATAAAGCGCATATCATACTTAGTAATATGAATGAGTTTGGAGAGTACATAAGGAAATTGATCGTGAATTGACATGTGCTTGCATGAATAGAGACAAACAGCGAGAGCACAAAAAAGAACTCCTGATGCAGAGAGAGTAAAGTCTCTGTGACAGGAGTTCTCTTAGTTAGTTTTTAGGGGTTAAGGGGACTGGTGAGGTCCCATATATAACGTGAGAGTTCCGGCAAAGAACCGTCACGCTTTGATCTAATGGGTCAGTTAGATCAATGACTCGTAGAGCTTGGTGATATCCTCCACGCTAGTCTCTTTTGGATTGCCCGGACGACATGCGTCATCGTAGGCTGACTGAGCCAGGAATGGAATATCCTCTGGCTTTACGATATCCTTCAGATCTGCAGGTATTCCTACGTCCTTGGACAGCTGGCGAACTGCATCTACAGCAGCTTTTCTGTACTCTTCCTGGGTCATGTCGTCTACGCCCTTAACGCCCATGGCTCTTGCTATCTCACGATACTTTTCTCCTGTAGCCTCTGCATTGTACTCCATTACAGTAGGAAGGATGATCGCATTGGCAACACCGTGAGGTGTGTCATAAAGAGCTCCCAGTGGGTGCGCCATTGAGTGAACTATTCCAAGTCCGACATTTGAAAATCCCATGCCTGCAACGTACTGTCCGAGAGCCATGTCTGCACGGCCCTCAGGTGTTCCCTCGACAGAAGCACGGAGTGAACGGCTTATTATTTCTATAGCCTTAAGATGGAACATATCTGACAACTCCCATGCAGCAGCTGTGATATAACCTTCTATAGCGTGTGTCAGTGCATCCATACCGGTTGCAGCTGTGAGTCCCTTTGGCATAGAACTCATCATATCAGGATCGACAAATGCGACAACTGGGATGTCCTTAGGATCAACACATACCATCTTTCTATTCTTTTCAACATCAGTTATAACATAGTTGATGGTAACTTCAGCCGCGGTTCCGGCTGTTGTAGGAACTGCAAATATAGGTATGGATTTATTCTTTGTAGGGGCAACGCCCTCAAGGCTTCTGATGTCTGCGAAGTCAGGGTTGGCGATGACAATTCCAATGCCTTTTGCGGTGTCCATTGAAGAACCGCCACCAATTGCAATTATGTAGTCTGCAGCAGCTGATTTGAAAGCGTCAACACCGAGCTGTACATTCTCTATTGTTGGATTTGGCTTAATGTTTGAATAGATTTCATATGCAAGACCTGCTTCATCAAGTACGTCTGTAACTTTTTTGGTTACACCAAACTTGATAAGATCGGGATCAGAACATACGAGAGCTTTTGCGAATCCTCTTCCGATGGCTTCGGTGGCAATCTCAGCGATTGCGCCTGCACCGTGATAAGAAGTTTCATTAAGTACAAATCTGTTAGCCATAACAGTAACTCCTCCTTTGATTTTGATATTTTTTGGACTTTTGATTGACATGCATATGAGCATATTGCACAAAAGATTTATTAAAATGCTAATACTATTATAACATTTATACAAAAATATTCAATGCAAATAATAGTCAAAATGAATTTATTTATAGTCAAAATGGCATAAAGTTGTATTAAGTGCGATGGTTTGATAAAATAATCAAGTTAGACAGCACATATGTAAATGTATATGATAAAAATGCAGTGGCCGCAAAACATAGGAGATTGGAAAATGTCAAGAACGTCAGAAGAACAAGCAATTTTAGACAGGTATATAATGAAGTCAAAATGGTCGATAATGAGTAAAAGGGCTGATTTTAATGCTATAGGGGAGAAATACGGGATAGATCCTATAGTTGCAAGGGTAATAACAAACAGGGATGTATATGGCGATGAGGCAATCAATATGTATCTGAATGGCGGCTTTGAGCTTTTACATGATCCGGCACTTATGAAGGATCTTCCGGAAGGCTGTGAAATAATTCTGGATAAGCTCAAAAATAACAAAAAAATCCGAATCATATCAGATTACGATGTGGACGGCGTGACATCAAACTACATACTTCTTCTGGGGATGAAAAAGGTATGGGCTGCGCTCCACGGATCTGAGCCGGATTGTTGCGAGATTGTGGACTATGATATTCCGCATAGAGTACATGATGGATATGGAATAAAGAAGAGACTCATCGACGTAGCAAGAGCAGATGGAGTGGATACTATAATAACATGTGACAATGGAATAGCGGCATATCAACAGGTAGAATATGCAAAATCCCTAGGTATGACGGTTATAGTCACAGATCATCATCAGGTTCCGTCTACTGAGAATGAGGATGGATCAAAGGAGTATAATCTTCCACCCGCAGATGCGGTCATAGACAACCAGAGAGTTGATTGCCAATATCCATTTAAGGGGCTGTGTGGTGCCGGGGTTGCATGTAAGTTTATACAATATCTGTACAGAAAGAGCGGTATAGATGAACACGATATAACCGACTTCTTTGAGGTTTTGGGGCTTGCGACTGATTGTGATATCATGGATCTTGTTGACGAGAACAGGATATTTGTAAAATATGCTTTAGGGAGCTTGAAGAATAGTAAAAATCCCGGACTCAATGCTCTTATGAGACTCAGCGGAAGAAACGAGAAAAGGATATCCACATATGACCTGGGATTCCTCATAGGACCATGTATAAATGCTGCCGGCAGACTGGGGGATGCGAAGACAAGTTTGGAATTTCTCCTTGAGACGGATGAAAACGAAGCGGAGATAAAAGCAGCAGAGCTGATACAGATAAACAATGAGAGAAAGTCGATGACAGAGAACGGTGTCAAGCTTATCACCAGACAGCTTGAGGACGCAACTATAGGCAAGAGATTTGGAGAGACTGCAACTTTGGCAGACAAAGTGCTTGTGGTATACATACAGGAAGTACATGAGAGTTTGGTTGGAATAATAGCCAGCAAGATCAAGGAGGCATACAACAGACCGGTTCTGGTGTTTACGGATAGTGAAAAACAGGGAATCCTTAAAGGCTCGGGAAGATCAATAGAGAGCTACAACATGTTTGAAGAGTTAAGCCGTGTAAAAACATATTTCACTGAATTTGGCGGTCATGCTATGGCGGCAGGGTTCTCGATAGAAGCGCAGAAATTAGATGAACTCAGGTATGTACTAAATGCAAATACTGATCTTACAGATGAAGATATAACACCTAAGGTCAGAATCGATGCAGCCATGCCGCTTTCGTATCTCTTTGGACATGATCTGAGACTTACAGAGCAGCTGTATCTGCTTGAACCATATGGAAAGGGCAACAGAAGAGCACTGTTCGGACAGGCAGGGGTTCCGGTGCGCAAGGCTGTCATATATGGAAAAAACGGTAATGTCCTTAAGCTCTCTCTTGCAGCCGGTGAATGTCAGTATATGGAAGCTATATATTTTAATCCTGAAGAGTTCGTTAATAACATAAAACAGTGGTTTGGTGAGGATGAATGTGATAAAATGTTAAATGGTCGTCCGAACAATGTATTGATAGACATTATTTATTATCCAGAGATAAATGAGTTCAGAGGCAGGCGAAGTGTACAGATCAAATTGGACAGGTACGATAAGGGAGAGCAGTCCGATCAATGAGAGCGGCCTGATTAATGAGAGCAGTCTGATTAATGAGGGCTTTGATTGGGATGTTGATATAGAACATATATAGCATGATGCAAGAGTCTGTCGGTGTATGGCAGCAGAAACAGGAGGATAAAATGAGCGAGGTAGAAAAGTATATTAAGAGTATTCCGGATTTCCCACAGCCGGGGATCATATTCAGGGATGTGACAAGTGTGACAGAGGATCCTAAAGGAATGAAACTTGCCATTGATGAGATGGACAAGCTTCTGGATGGCGTGGATTATGATGTCATAGCAGGTGCCGAGTCCAGAGGGTTTATATTTGGCGCACCGCTGGCTTATAAGAACGGTAAGGGACTTGTGCTTGTGAGAAAGAAAGGCAAACTTCCTAGAGAGACCGTGGAGATGTCATATGATCTAGAGTATGGACAGGCAACGATAGAGATACATAAGGATTCCATAAAGCCGGGAGAGAAGGTTGTTCTTGTGGACGACCTTATAGCAACCGGTGGAACCATTGAAGCTGCTGCCAAGCTCATTGAAAGTCTGGGCGGTATTGTCGTCAAGATGGTGTTCCTGATAGAACTGACAGATCTGAAGGGCAGAGAGAGATTATCCAAGTACGATATAGCTTCTGTTGTACAGTTTGACGGAGAGTAGTACTGAAATATCATATAAAGCAAATCAATATAGGAAGCGTGGTGATCGTATGAGCGAGATATTAGATAAGACACAGGACAATATAATATCTGAGGAGACTAAGAAGGCAGCTGAGGTTGGCGTGCTCACGACTGAGCAGGCGACAAAAAATGGAATAGTGGCTATAGAGAAGGCTCTTGCTGCGGGAAAAGCAGTTCCACAGAATCAGTTGATGAAGATTGAGGAACAGACAAATAAACAGGCACGCGCGAAGAGGGAGATAGATCTGTCAACTCCTGCTGACTTTACCCCGCCGGAAGATCTTTACAGGGAACTTATAAACAGGATTCTCACATACCATCCATCGGCTGATATAACCATGATCGAGAAGGCGTACAAGGTTGCCGATACAGCACATAAAGGTCAGCTTAGAAAGTCTGGAGAGCCATATATCATGCACCCGCTTAATGTAGCGATCATACTGGCGGAGCTGGAACTTGATAAGGAGACGATAGTTGCCGGAATACTTCATGATGTTGTCGAGGATACAGTTATGACATCTGAGGAGATAGCAAGTGAATTCTCCGAGGAAGTGGCATTTCTCGTGGATGGCGTAACAAAGCTGACACAGCTTAAGATGACCACGGACAAGATAGAGGTTCAGGCTGAGAATCTGAGGAAGATGTTTCTGTCAATGGCAAAGGATATCAGGGTTATATTGATAAAGCTTGCGGACAGACTGCATAACCTCAGAACTCTTCAGTACCAGTCTCCAGAGAAGCAGATAGAGAAAGCCAGGGAGACGATGGACATATATGCGCCTATAGCGCACAGACTCGGCATCAGCAAGATTAAAGTAGAATTGGATGATCTGTCCATGAGATATCTCATGCCGGAGGTTTACAATGATCTCAAAGCCCAGATTGATGAAAAGCTTACCGAGAGGGATGCTTACATCAAGAGAGTTGTCGCTGATGTTAAGAAGCATATAGACAATGCCGGATTAGAGGCTGAGATAGACGGAAGAGTCAAGCATTTCTTCAGCATATACAAGAAGATGAAGAATCAGAACAAGACTCTGGATCAGATATACGATATATTTGCGGTCCGTATAAAGGTGAATACGGTCAGAGACTGTTATTCTGCCTTGGGAATCATCCATGAGATGTATAAGCCTATACCGGGTCGTTTCAAAGATTACATTGCCATGCCAAAGTCCAATATGTATCAGTCTCTGCACACTACACTTATAGGACCGGAGGGGCAGCCGTTCGAGATACAGATAAGGACATATGAGATGCATAGAACTGCTGAATATGGAATTGCTGCTCATTGGAAATACAAGGAAAACATAACAGGTACAGTTATGCAGAAGGAGGAGGAGAAGCTGTCATGGCTTCGCCAGATACTTGAGTGGCAGAGGGATACCGATGACAATAAAGAGTTTATGAGCTTTGTCAAGACCGACCTTGATCTCTTTGCTGAACAGGTGTATTGCTTTACTCCGGCAGGCGATGTCAAGAATCTGCCTAGCGGTTCGACACCTATAGATTTTGCATATGCCATTCATACCGCTGTGGGAAACAAGATGGTCGGAGCCAGGATCAATGGCAGACAGGTTCCTATTGATACGAAGCTTAACAACGGAGATCGTGTGGAGATCATCACATCCCAGAATTCAACAGGTCCGAGCAGGGACTGGCTGAATATAGTCAAGAGCACGCAGGCAAAGACAAAGATAAATCAATGGTTTAAGCATCAGTTTAAGGATGAGAATATCAGTCGCGGTAAGGATCTGATACTGAGCTATTGCAAGTCAAAGGGCATTGACTACTTTATGTATGCAAAGCCTGAATATCAGGAGAAGATATATAAGAAATACAATTTCCAGGATTGGGATTCTATCGTTGCGGCCGTTGGACATGGCGGAATAAAAGAGGGACAGATAGTAAACCGTCTCATAGATGAATACAACAAAGATCATAAGCCACAGGCGGCAACGAATGAGGAAGTCCTTGACGAGATTGCAATGAGAAAGAATCACGGCAATCATGTGGGCAAGGGCGGAATTATTGTCAATGGCATAGATGATGTAGCTGTAAGATTTTCCAAATGCTGCTCGCCTGTTCCGGGTGATGAGATTGTCGGATTTATCACAAGGGGCAGAGGCGTGTCAATACACCGTACGGATTGTGTGAATGTACTCTGCATGAGTGAGGCTGACAGAGCAAGAGTCATAGAGGCAGAGTGGAAGGACGATGCGGTTGCAGAGGGCACATATATGACAGAGATAAATATATATGCCGATGACCGAAACGGAATCCTCTTTGATATAACCAAGATTCTCAGTGAGGCCAACATCAATGTCAACAGTATAAACAGCCGTACAAGCAAGCAGGGTAAGGCTACCATAACTATATCATTTGCGATAAAGTCAAAGGAACAGCTGAATACGATCATCGCGAAGATAAGAAACGTTGACAGTATTATTGATATAGAGAGGACCACCGGCTGATGACTGGGGAGAATGCCACTTGTGGAAAATGAGAAAGGCTATATCAATTAGTGAGAAGGGAACGATTATGAAGATCTACAGAAAAAGATATATTTCACTTGTGGTTGCTGTGGCGATTATACTTGGAATGATAGTTTCTCCTTGTGGACTTGTCTCACAGTCAGCGTCAGCTGCGACTAAGCAGACATCAGTCTCAACTAAGCAGACGTCAGCTGCGACTAAGCAGACATCAGTCTCAACTAAGCAGGCACCAGTTGCAACTGAGACAGATGTAGTTAAGCCAAAGCCGGCGATTCCATCTCTTAAGGCTGCGCCGCAAAGCTGCTCGTCAGTGAAGCTTAAGTGGAAAAAGGCATCCGGGGTGAGATCGTATCGTATATATGTGTATGACACAGCAAAGAAAGTATACAGGGAGAAAGGACGAACCACATCAGGGGAATACCTGGTGAAGAATCTGGCGAAGTCTGGACATGTATATAAATTTGCAGTCAGAGGCTATTCTACGGTGAATGGCAGGATCGTGGCCGTGACTTCTGCGACAGCAGTCAATTCAAAGACTGCCCCAAAGGCTCCAAAGATTGCAGAGCTTGGACTGAGAAGCGCATCAAAAATATATATAAAGTGGAGCAGCGTTACCGGCGCAGATGGCTATCAGGTGTACAGATATAACAGTTCTACAAAGAAGTGGATAAGACTTGCGGAGACAGGAAAGCCGGAATATAAGGATACAAAAAAGACTGCTGCAACAGGGTATGTTTACAGAGTCAGGGCGTATATGAAGTATGATGGTAAGAGATACTATAGTGCCTATTCTAAAAATCTGAGAACGGCTACGACACCAAAATCTCTGGTGGAGTCTGTGTACTATGAGAATCATGTTCTTGTGAAGAATGGCGATGGCAAGTATGAGCCATCATATTCGGATATTTCTTATATGTTTGTCAGAGGATATAGGCTCAAGCTTGCGAAGTCAAGTGGGGGCACAGGATATGCGATATATTATCAGGATGTGCCGGATCGCAATAAGGCAAATGCAAAAAAAGCAAGGCTTCTGGGTTATACGAATTCGTCAGTGCTGGATCTCAGGAGAGCATCCAGACCTGGATATGAGAGAGTTTTCTGGGTTTGTACATACTATGTATATGGAGGAAAGAGATATATAAATTCCTCCAAGATACCGGTATCATATGAAGGAAACAGATACATATATAAAAATCGAAAAGGCCGGGTTACAGGAACAGAGGAATATGAATGCAGTGCTGTCGACAAACAGCTGTCGGAAGTCAGGTATTATACTCCGGGTGGTAGGCTGAGAAAATACGACAGATTTCAGTATAACAAAAAAGGATTTTTATGTGTGATTAAGACATACAATGCCGCTGGAAAACTCATAAAAAGAGAACGCTGGCAATAGTTATTTGGATGGAGGAATTATGGCAGAATTAAATGTTGATGCGTACGAGCTGGGGGGATTTCAGACCAATTGCTATATAGTGTCGAATCCGGAGACGAGAGAAGCAATAGTTATCGATCCGTCCTGGAATGCAAAGATGATAAAGAAAAAGCTTGATGATAAGGATCTCAAGTGTGTAGGTATATATCTGACACACGGACATATAGATCATATGGCAGCGATGGATGAACTGAAGACATTGCTCGGAGAGAGCACAGGCGTACAGACATATGCATCTGAGGATGAGAGGGATGTCCTAGGCAATAGCAGGGTCAATCTTTCTGCTATGATGACATCCGTGTTCGAAAAGGTTGTTGAGACTTCTGTGGACAACTATCTGGCAGACGGAGATGTCAGAAAGCTTCTGGATACCGAGATGAGATGCATAAGTGTTCCCGGACATACCAGGGGCGGTATGTGCTATTACTTCGAACAGTGGCATATATTGTTCTCGGGAGACACCTTGTTTAAGTATAGTGTCGGAAGATCTGACTTCCCGACGGGAGATGAGAACGCGCTTCTTGAGAATATCAGAGAGAAGCTGTTTGTTCTGCCGGATGATACAGTGGTCTATCCGGGACATGGCGACAAGACACAGATTGGAAAAGAGAAAAAGATGAATCCATTCTTTTAGTATAACGGGGGTGTAAAGCCTCCGTTATACTATATAAAAGAAAAAGGACATGTGTGGGATTATAAAGAATGATTTTACTTATTCAGAATATAGAAGATTATAACAATGATTTCAGGGTGAGCCTTCAGGCGTTCTACGGCGGTGAGAGGATTATTGTGCCCGAAATATTTGACAAAAAACCGGAACTGAAGAATGAGGTCGATAAGATATTCGTGGCAGACATAGATACACGTGACGCAGATTCGACCAAAGACATAGATTCAGGCAATGACGCGGATTCGGTCAGCAACGCGGATGCGGGCAAAGATACAGGTTCGAGAAAAGATGCGAATTCAGGTAAATATACAGTTTCAGATACGAGTATAGAGATCAGAATGTATGTGGCAGACCCGGAAGAAGCAGCCGGATCGAACTTTATCGACATAATAGATGGAGTTGTCAACGGCGCATCTGTCAGTGTGATGCCGGTGTGCAGCACTAGGGTGGATGTAGGCGGAGATGGCAGAGATAAATCCGTTGTGCGGAATCCGTTAAAGCTGGCGATATATGAGATGCTTTCGAGGTATACTGGAAGGGTGCTGCCGTGGGGATCGCTCACAGGCATCAGACCGACCAAAATCGCGGTTGCGCAGATCGAGGATGGTGCTGACCGGCAGGCTGTGGTGGAGAATTACATCAAAGTGTATGGCACTTCCAGAGCGAAGGCAGAGCTGGCGTTTGACGTTGCGGGCAGAGAGAAAAAGATCATAGATTCTGTAGCCGAGGAGGATGAGTACTGTCTGTACATTGGAATCCCATTTTGCCCGACAAGATGCCTGTATTGCTCATTTACATCGTATCCGATAGCTGCATATAAAGATAAAGTAGAAGATTATCTTGATGCCTTGGAAAAAGAAATGACCTACGTTGCGAAGGCGTACAGAGGAAAGCGGCTTATATCCATATATGTGGGAGGAGGAACACCATCATCGATATCGGCTGAAAACATGGAGAGGCTCTGCAGCATGGTTGAGAGTATGTTTGATATGAGTCATGTCAGGGAATTCACTATAGAGGCAGGAAGACCTGACAGCACCACGTATGATAAGCTTCTTGTGATGAAAAAACATGGAGTTACCCGTATAAGCATTAACCCTCAGACCATGAATGAGCAAACTCTCAGAACCATAGGAAGAGCTCATACTCCTGAACAGACCAGACAGGCTATGGCGATGGCGAGAAAGGCAGGATTTGACAACATCAATATGGATCTGATAGTCGGACTTCCGGGTGAGGATACAGACGCAGTGGAGAATACTCTGAGGCAGATAAAGGAACTTTCTCCGGAGAGCCTCACGGTTCATACATTGGCGGTCAAGAGGGCGGCAAAGCTCAATATAGAGATGGACAGATACAAAGATCAGTTGAAGAATGATATAGAGAGCCAGCTGGATGCTGTGACGAGGGCAGCAGGTGAGATGGGGCTTGAGCCGTATTATCTCTATAGACAGAAGAATATGACAGGTAATCTTGAAAATGTGGGATATTCAAAAGAAGGTCTGGAATGTCTCTATAATATACTCATCATGGAGGAGAGAACTGATATCGTGGGACTCGGCGCGGGAAGCTCATCAAAGCTTGTGGTGAGACCCGGACATGATGGCGTCACAGAGGGAACCCGCATAGACAGGATAGAGAACTGCAAGAGTGTTGATGACTATATATCGCGAATTGATGAGATGATAGCAAGGAAAAAGGCGGGATTTATATGGGAGTAGCAGGCTCATTAGAAGAAAATGTGGCAGAAAAAAGTCCGGAGAATTGTTATTCTATGGATATGAATGATGCGATCCGACATGGAATGTGCGTCAGTATTTTGGCATCAGAACTGGCAAGGGAACTTGGAATGAGTGATGAATTTGTTCACAAGGTGGCTGTTGCAGGGATGCTTCACGATGTTGGAAAGCTTCAGATAAGTCCATACATTTATGGACGAAAGAGAAACACCATGAAGATAGAAGAGATGCAGTATGTCCGCCTTCATGCCAAAATGGGAGCCGATATACTGTCGAGAGAGGGGTATGATAAGGATATAGTGGATATGGTTCATTATCATCATGAGAACTACGATGGTTCGGGATATCCCTACAGAATGCAAGGTGATGAGATCCCTGTGGGTGCTAGAATGATCAGGGTGTGTGACGTGTTCAGCGCCCTGGTGAGTGACAGGCCATACCGCAAGGCATTTGATGCTGAGACGGCATTTGGGATGGTGATTGACGAGGTCAGGCACTTTGATATGAAGATATTTCTGGCATTTCAGCGCATGATAAATACGTCGGATGTTAGAGAGAGAGTAGATGGAGTGCTCCATGGCAGCATACCGGGACTTGACGAAAAATGAAAAAAGTGTATAGTGACATAAGGAAGTTTTTTTAATAGGAGGAACAGCAAAAGATGGCAGAATCTATGCAGGGGCTTAAGCGAAGCCACAGATGTACAGAGGTAAGCAGCGCAAATATCGGCGAGAAGGTTACGGTGATGGGCTGGGTTGCCAAGAGTAGAAATAAAGGTGGAATCATATTCGTCGACCTTCGAGATAGAAGTGGAATTTTACAGGTTATTTTCGAGGAGGCACAGTGCGGAACAGAGTGTTTTGAAAAGGCAGGAAAGCTCCGTTCAGAGTATGTTGCTGCCATAGAGGGAACAGTGTGCAAGCGTGCAGGTGCGGTGAATGAGAATCTCGCTACAGGAGATATAGAGGTTGTTGCTACAAGCCTTCGTATCCTGTCAGAGGCGGAGACACCTCCATTCCCTATCGAGGAGAACAGCAAGACTAAGGAAGAACTGAGACTTAAGTACAGATATCTGGATCTTAGACGTCCTGATCTTCAGAGAAATCTTATGATGAAGAGCAAGGTTGCGGGCATTGCCAGACAGTTTATGGCAGATGAGGGATTCCTTGAGATAGAGACCCCTATGCTGACAAAGTCAACACCGGAGGGAGCCAGAGATTACCTTGTGCCTAGCCGTGTGCATCCGGGTTCATTCTACGCCCTGCCACAGTCACCACAGTTATTCAAGCAGCTCCTCATGTGTTCAGGATATGACAGATATTTCCAGATAGCCAGATGTTTCCGTGACGAGGATCTTCGTGCGGACAGACAGCCTGAGTTTACGCAGATGGATATGGAGCTTTCATTTGTCGATGTTGAGGATGTAATAGATGTAAATGAGCGTCTTCTTGCAAAGCTTTTCAAGGAGGTGCTTGATCTTGACATTCAGCTTCCTATCCAGAGAATGACATGGCAGGAGGCTATGGACAGATTTGGTTCAGATAAGCCGGACCTCAGATTCGGACTTGAGCTTAAGGATGTGAGCGACATAGTTAAAGACTGCGGATTTGGCGTGTTTACAGGTGCTCTTGAAAATGGCGGTACAGTACGTGGTATCAACGCCGAAGGCCAGGGCAGCATGCCTAGAAAGAAGATAGATGCCCTTATCGAGTATGCAAAGACATACGGTGCAAAGGGACTTGCATATATAGTTATCAACGAGGATGGCAGCTACAAGTCATCATTTGCAAAGTTTATGACAGATGAACAGATGTCAGCCCTTGTAAATGCAATGGAAGGAAAGCCGGGCGACCTTCTCCTCTTCGCAGCAGACAAGAAGAAGGTAGTATGGACAGTCCTCGGAGCACTCAGATGCCATCTGGCAGAGCTCATGGGACTTGTTGACAAGAATGAGTTCAGATTCGTGTGGATCACAGAGTTCCCACTCCTTGAGTGGTCTGATGAGGAGAACAGATTTACAGCTATGCACCATCCGTTCACAATGCCTATGGAGGAGGATCTTCAGTACATCGATTCTGATCCGGGCAGAGTTCGTGCAAAGGCATATGATATCGTGTTAAATGGTAATGAGATCGGTGGTGGTTCGGTGAGAATCCATCAGAACGATGTACAGGAGAAGATGTTTGAGTGTCTTGGCTTCACGAAGGCTCAGGCGCATGAGAGATTTGGATTCCTTCTGGATGCGTTCAAGTATGGAGTACCACCTCACGCAGGACTTGCCTATGGTCTTGATCGTCTGGTCATGCTCATGGCAAAGCAGGATTCTATCCGTGACGTTATCGCATTCCCTAAGGTAAAGGATGCATCATGTCCAATGACAAATGCGCCTGACCGCGTGGATGACAAGCAGCTCGCTGAGCTTGGAATCGAGGTTGCCCCAGAGACAGAAGGTCAGGAACCAGCTGATGATGCAGAGTAATGCTTAATAATCTATGACAGATAATTCAATGAGCAAGGATGCCGCATGCGCCATTAAGACGTCATGCGGCAGATTTGTTTTGTATATTCGGTAATCCAATAAAGTTTAATTTTAATTGATGAAAGCTAGTGAAAGGAGGTTGACCTGATGGGATATATTACAGCAATAAAATTTGCAGTGTTTGTATTTCCAGTGATCGCCCTCATACTTACATTGCCATATATCATAGTGCAATACTTCAAATATGGCTCGGTCAGTTTTCTGAGATCACTCATACTCTTCACATTCTTTTTCTATATGTTATGCGCATACTTTCTGGTCATCATGCCATTGCCGCACAGATATGAGGTGGGACCGGGCAGAGAACTGAATCTTGTGCCGTTTAAGTTTATAGAAAAGTTCAAAGCGGAGACGGTTCTGAACATTCATGACAGCTCAACATATGTTGCAGCTCTCAGGCAGGAGTGTGTGTATGTAGTTCTGTTTAACGTGCTTCTCACAATGCCGTTTGGAATGTATATGAAGTATTATTTCAAGAAAAAATTTCTTGTTACGACATTCCTCACATTCTGTTTGTCGGCATTTTTTGAGTTTACACAGTATACCGGACTGTATTTCATATATCAGGGCTCATACAGAATATGTGATGTGGATGACCTGATCCAGAATACCGTGGGAGGAATACTGGGGTATGTTCTGATGAGTATATTAGGGCTTATGCTGCCGGTTCCATCCAGGGATGATATTGATAGCAAAGCATATACAAAGGGGCTGCGAGTGTCAGGACTCAGACGTACCGTGATGTGTGGTATTGATACATTGATATTTGGCGGCATATGTTTCTATGTGATGTACAAATATCCTAAATGGACCACTATAGCGATAGCTGCTGCATTTGTACTGTATTATGTAGTGTTCCCGCTTATTACCAACGGACGGACATTTGGCTGTTGCATAGCAAGACTTAGGATCTCAGCATCAGATCACCGAAATATAAGAATGATTTTCAGAAATGTATTTGTGGCACTTTATTATGCAGTGCTTCCTTTGTTTATAGGAGAATATCTCATAAGAGGGGCGAAGGAACTTCAGGCATCGAGAGATAACAAGTTGATCGTGGCTGCTGTGGTTGGCCTGGCAATATTCTTATTCTATATGGTGAATGCGATCATTGTGTGGTCCACCAGGAGAATATATTATGATATGTGGTTTAAGACTTCGTTTGTCAGCACTATAAAGGTCAAAGGCATGACTCCTGCTCCGGAGGATGCAAGCGGATATATTCAGTCGGCTGACGGCTGGCTTGTAAGACCGAGCAAAAAGATGTTTACCAATCCGCTTGAGTTTGAGGAGGAAGTACGTCGGGCTGAGGAGAGGATGAATGGAAAATCTGCGGAGCGGGCGGAGACTGCAAAGCCGTCCCCAAAAGCAAAACCGTTGGATTTTGAGAAAACGTCGGAGGCGGCAAGAACGCCCAAATCCTCAGATTCACACACTGAACAGATAACAGACCCGAATTTCGACCTCTGGGCTGATGAGGACAAGAATAAATAAACAAAAATAAATAATCACTATAAATTATTCAGGTTATCCTATGTTGGAATCATTCATGGGATAACCTGTTTTTTGTTGGGATTTGACGGCGGATGTGCAGAGGAATGAAAGCTGCTGGCGATGAATGGATATTATATATTGGAATATGTAAAGCAAGGAGGGCATATATATAGTATCGGAGGTGATGTACGTGGAAAATGGGCAGTCATATAAGCGTGGCTGGCTATGTGGCAGGCTGGTGCTGATCATTATAGCCATGGTCGTTATTGCGGAAATATGTACCGGATGTGGCAGATTTGATATTTCAGACGATGGGGAAAAGCTAATGTATGATGTGTGCGATGAGACTATGCTGCCGGATGAGCTGGTGACAATAATCGACAAGAAGAAAGAAAAGCCATTTAATCTGGTTTATTCCAACAGTACATATACATATATAGTTATGGCGGCCGGAATGCAGGAAAGAGATGATGTAGGAATGGTGATCGATGAGATGTATAAGGATGATAATGCAATATATGTGAAGTCTATACTCAGACAGACTGCTACTCCGTCAGATGGGGTAAAGGGTGATGGAGTATCGTTCCCATATACTGTTATAAGAATAATGAAGATGGATATGCCTGTAGTGTTTAAGTAGAAAATATATCGTTATAAAGAGCGTGTGGTGTATTGGTTTATAGTAAAAAAGAAAAGTGGAGTGGAAAATGATATGGAGCTGATCAAGAACAGGATAACAACAACCAATCTGAAGACTGCTAAATACATGGAATTTACTGTGGATGATGATTTCAATGTACCGGATGCAAAAGGTGACATAGACAGGTTTATCGCCAGTAAGGGACAGATATCTCTCGATGAAACGGAGGTGCTGGAGGGAAGGGTAAGGATATCGGGCAGTGTGAATTATGCGATCCTTTATCAGACTGACAGCGATGGAAGCATGTTTGAAAATCACGAAGGAGACATTCCGTTTGAGGAGATGATCAATGCTGACGGATTGATGCCGGGGGATAAGGTATCGCTGCAGAGCACCCTTGAAGATCTGTATGTTACTGTGATAAATTCCCGCAAATATGAGGTTAGAGGGCTGATTCAGATAAAACTATGGGCGTGTCAACAGGCTGTGGTGGAGGGCGCATCAGGAATAGCAAATGGTTCCGGTATAGAATGCATGACTGAAAAGATATGTTTTACCAATGTTGTGGCATCGTCGAGAGATATGGTGAAGTTGAAAGAAGACGTGGAGATCCCTGCCAACAAACCTGATATAGGACGGATTCTGTGGGATCAGGTGACATTTGCGGAGCTGGAGAGCCGGGCGACTGATATGGGGGTTCATATAAGCGGCAGAATGGATATATTTGTCATATACAGACCAGAGGATGAACTGGCGCCGGTACAGTATGTGAATGCATCCAGAGAGTTCCAGGACACCATAAGCTGTGATGGCATAGATGAGGATATGATATTGGATGACATCATATCAGTCGGACGAGGGGTTGTGTCGGTGAGGGCTGATGAACATGGAGAAGACAGGATACTGCAGGTTGAGAGCAGCCTTAACCTGGACGTAAAGGTATATGAGGATGTTGAGACAGAACTTCTTCGAGATATGTTTTCTTATTCTGCTGAGGTTGAACCTGTCAGGTCAGGTTTCAGCTACGAGAATCTGTTGATGAGGAATAACGCCAAGACCAAGGTGGTAAAAAAAGAAAGGATAAAGAGCAGTCAGCCAGCTATACTTCAGGTTGTAAACATCACAGGTATTGTGGATATAGATGACGTGAAGCCATCAGATGATGCGGTGATAGTGGATGGAGCAGTAAAAGCTTCAATCATGTATGTTTCATCTGATGACAGCAGACCTCTCTGCCAGATGGAGATAGCGGCACCGTTCACTTACCGGCTTGAGACAATACCGCTGCGACCACAGGATTCTATCAGGATAACTCCTGCTCTCAGTCAGATCTCAGCAACTCTTCCGGGCAGTGATGAGGTTGAGATGAAAGCGATAGTGGATATGGGGATGACGATATTTACGCGAAAAGAGATAGAGGTTATAAATGATATGACTGTTGCACCTGTGGATATGAAGAAAAAAGCTGAATCACCGGGAATTGTGGGATATGTGGTAAAAGATGGAGACAGTATATGGTCGATAGCAAAACAGTATTATTCAAGCCTGGACTCGATACGGAAGCTAAATAACATTGAAGATGATAAGATACAGAAGGGTGATAAGCTGATAGTGGTCAAATGTGTGACCCATTAGCGTGCTGCCAGAACGCTTGATCCCCTACTGTTGCTCATGTATCCGTGACGGTTACTTTGGTGATTTCCACCGGAATGAGTATTTGTCGGAGTGTGACTTGTCCCTGGCTGCTGCGGATTCGCCTGTCGTCAACTCATTTATTATGTCGTCATAAGTGGATGGCAGATCTGTCAACCCGAGGATGTAGTCGGAGGATACGTTATAGAGTTTTGCAAGATATAAGAGATGGCGGATAGGCATAGCGCTGGCATCTCGTTCGTAACGCGCGTACATGGTCTGAGATGTGCATAGATAATCAGCCACGTATTTCTGTGAATAATCGTGGTCCTCTCTCAGCTCACGTATACGCTGTATATATTTTTTTTCATCTTCAAAATAAGTATAATTCATGCTCTCACCTAGAAAAATGATAGCATAGGACGTGATGCCACTTGGGATTCTAGTAAATATATTTACTAAACAAAAACGTCAAAAAAACGCCGTATATTACTGCTGGATATACTTTGTAGCCAACAGACGTATACGGCGGATGTCCTTGTAATACATTGAAACAGACGTATGAGAGAGCGCTTTGCATGTCTCCTGTGTCGGATATTTTATTCTGTAGCAGATGCCTTTGCAACATCTGTTTCCTGCTTGCTGTCTGACTTATCAGGGAGAAGTCTGGAAAACAGTGGTACAAGCTGGGCAGCTACCACAGCCTTGAGAAGATCAAGAGGGATGAATGCAACGAATCCTGAAAGGAAAGCAACTTTCCATGTGAGGTTTCCGTTGAACTTCCACCATATCATACCGATTATATCGATCAATACAACACCTAGAATAGCGAATAATGTATATGTAAGTCTGTTGTATTTCTTGCCCTTTATCAATCCGATCACTACTGAGGCGATTATGAACGAGAATGTATAGCCGCCAAATACTCCGAAGAGATATCCAAGTCCTGAGCCTCCACCGATAAATACCGGAACACCTATTGCACCGAGGATCATCCACAGGGCGATGATGATTGTTGAATCCCTAAGCTCAAATACAAGAGCAATGAGTATGATCATAAAGTTGAGAAGTGTTATGTGAGCTGCGTTTGGAAGCGGTGTGGGAATGCTCAGGTAAGCGGATACACAGAGGATGGCTGTAAACATAGCCATCATAACCAGCTCGACAGTTGTAAATTTGTTTTTCATAGTATTTAGTCCTCCAGTTGATTATATTTGATTATTATCGCAATAGCCGTTGCATACTGATAAGGTTTTCGGCTGTTCATAACAAAACCAGGTAGTTCCAGCGGGCTGATGCTGAATACTGCCTGGAATGTTAACCTATACACAAGGGCTATGGTTGACATTATATAGTGCATATATCAAAATGTCAACCATAAAAATAATGCTAGGTTGACATTTTCATTTTATGCATATAAGCCATATGATAAGCAAGTGAACCGGGTAGAACGCATAAAACATGTATTTCAGGTTCAATCTCCCGCGCTTTCCATTGTACATATTTATCGGGATGAGCGCCGGCAGTGCATACAACTGCCTCATTCCAAGGCACAGCACATACGTGATCGTACTTATTATGATCGCCTCTATATTCTGCCTGAGGCTGAAGTACGATATTTTCCCAATCGGATCTCCATCTGTCGATAGCTCTGTCCGCCTTTCTTTCTCACACCAGTAAAATACAAGTATCACACCAACCCCTGCCATTCCATAATCGAATCTCAGAAACTCAGCGATCAGTGCAGCTGCAATTGCTATCTCTACACGCCATGCTCCAAGCCGGCCGCGGCTCTCCATGGAATATATAACGAACAGACCGACTGTCAGTGTAAAGAATACATTCTGTGCTCCCGGATACCACAGTCTGTCATGTATCGCAAGGTCAAATGGCATCTCTGATATCAGCGCAAATGCCGCCATTCTCAAAAAATATCTCCTTATGTCTGACGTATGCATAAACCCCTGCACTATCAGAAAGGCAAATATTGGAAATGCTAGGCGTCCCACAGCCCGCATGTATCGGTCATTGTTCATGAGTACAAGCCCCACATGATCTATAAGCATACATATACAGGCTGTGATCTTCAATGCGTTTGAAGAAAGGATCCTTATATCTATATTTTTTTTGCCCCTGCCAGTTGCTAATTTTCTCTCCACATTTTCTCCCTTGCTATGTCGTATGCCATCCGCGCATAATTATGTTTTATCACATGAATCACTTGCCAAGGCATCGCCCGATCACGATCCCGGTCCTATGCCAATGCGAGTCAAAAAAAACAGCACATGACTTTCGGTTTATCATGTGCTGCTCTTCTCACAAAACTTATATATCTATCTGTAATCGTCTAGATTCTCTTTCTGAGCGCCTTAGACAATGTAGACAGCTCCTCTGTGTCTGCTTTGCCAGGTATCCATGTCATAGTCACATTATCCTTGATATATCTTGGGACAAGGTGCATATGAAAGTGAAATACTGTCTGACCTGCTGCTTCTCCGTTATTCTGTAATATATTCAAACCGTCCGGATTCAGCTCTGCCTTCTGAGCCTTTGCAACCTCCGTAGCAATAGTAAATATCTTAGCTGCTGTCTCAGCATCTATACTATATATATCATCAAAATGTTCTTTAGGAATTATGAGCGCATGTCCTTTATTCGCAGGATTCACATCAAGGATAACTCTGCACACACTGTCTTCGTATACAGTTGCTGATGGAATCTCACCATTGGCTATCTTACAAAAAATACAATCATCTTTGTTCATAAAAGTTCTACCTCCTCATCGCCTTTTTCCATTGTAACCCATGTGACAAAATTTTACAAGTATGAAAGAGATTCACTGATCAGGCATATATGCGAAAATAACTGTTGACTATTGAGCTTTGATGATATAGAGTAATGATTGCATTTATAAATATTAGAAAAACGCTCTTATTCAGAATGGTGGAGTCATAAGGGACTGAGAAGCCATGGCAACCCCGATACAGATATCGGAAGGTGCCGGCCTGAGCGACGCGGAAGAAAGCATGGCGTATGTATGGTGTGCTGAGTGATCCGTGTTCGAACAATGAGAGGCTTGACACAGACGATCAAACCGCTCATATGAAGCGGTTTTTCTTATGTACAAAAAAGAAAGGAAAAAGTAAAGGAAACAGTATGGAAAGAAGATTATTTACATCGGAATCAGTAACAGAAGGACATCCTGACAAGATCTGTGACCAGATATCAGATGCAGTGCTTGATGCGCTGATGGAGCAGGATCCAATGAGCCGTGTTGCATGTGAGACATCCATCACAACAGGTCTTGTACTTGTCATGGGAGAGATCACAACAAACGCATACGTGGATATCCAGAAGATAGTACGTGAGACGATCAGAGAGATCGGATACGACAGAGCAAAATATGGATTTGACTGTGATACATGTGGGGTTATCACAGCAATAGACGAGCAGTCATCAGATATCGCTATGGGAGTTGACAAGGCTCTTGAGGCAAAAGAGCATCTTATGAGTGAGGATGATATAGAGGCTATAGGCGCTGGAGATCAGGGAATGATGTTCGGATTTGCCACAAATGAGACTCCGGAATACATGCCATATCCGATAGCACTTGCCCACAAGCTGGCGAGAAAACTCACAGAGGTTAGAAAGAACGGAACACTCCCATATCTCAGACCTGATGGAAAGACACAGGTTACAGTTGAGTATGATGAGAATGACAAGCCGGTAAGACTTGATGCAGTGGTTCTCTCAACGCAGCACGGAGAGGAAGTCAGTCAGGAACAGATACATGCTGATGTTAAGAAGTATATATTCGATGAGGTTCTTCCGCAGGAGCTTGTAGACGAGAATACCAAGTTCTTCATCAACCCAACAGGAAGATTTGTAATAGGCGGACCAAATGGAGACAGCGGTCTGACAGGACGTAAGATCATCGTGGACACATACGGCGGATATGCCCGTCACGGCGGTGGTGCATTCTCGGGCAAGGACTGTACCAAGGTTGACCGTTCAGCAGCTTATGCGGCCCGTTACGTTGCCAAGAACATCGTTGCTGCGGGTCTGGCAGACAAGTGCGAGATACAGCTCTCATACGCCATAGGCGTTGCAAGACCTACATCCATCATGGTAGATACATTTGGAACAGGAAAGCTTTCAGATGAGAAGCTTGTGGAGATCATAAGAGAGAATTTTGATCTCAGACCAGCCGGCATCATCAGGATGCTTGATCTCAGAAGACCGATCTACAAGCAGACGGCTGCTTATGGACACTTTGGAAGAACAGACATTGACCTTCCATGGGAGAAACTTGACAAAGTCGATGCGCTTAAGGCATATATCTAAGATATATCCTATATCGCGAAAACAGCTCGATTTAGGATAAAATGGTAATGCACTTTCTATAATTTTAAAAATTTTTTCTCTTAGAAAAGATTAAACCGGCTTCAGCCCTTTATTATCAGGGTTGAAGCCGGTTTTTATCAGCACTTTTTGTCCTATAAGTCACACTGTCCTGCTCTTAGTTCTTATATTTTTTTGCGGATTCCAGAACAGCGTCTATCTCGTCAAGAGATGCCTGAATCTTGCGATCTCGATCAGTATCTTCAGCCACGTCGAATGCTGAGTCAATCACGTCATTAGAGTCTTCAGTCTTTTCTGGCTGTGATGAGTCTTTGCGGGTATCCTGACCGCCATCGTTCATGTCATCAAATGCAGAATCATCGTAATCATCAGTATGGATGTAATCATCCTCATCAGGAGAGACCTGATTGTCATAGTCGGAGTCAGCGTAACTCTCATGTGTATCCTCATCAGGGAAGAGCGCCTTGTTGTTGATCGTTGGTATAACATTGCTAGGAACTGACATTCTGATGTGTTCTGCACCGGCATTTTCCTTGGCTGAACTCTGGCTTTCAGAGACCTTAGAAGATTCGTCCTTTGATTTATTCTTTGCTGCTTTACTTGCTTCCTCTTTTTTGTCTATGTTTTTCTTTAGTCTGTCGATCTGTGACTCGTAGTCAGCGATCATTCCCTTAAGTGAAACAGCAAGTATGATGATAATGACGACCAGAACTACAAGTACGATTATAGCAATTAACATTATGATAAATTTATTCTGACTGATAAAGCTTGAGAGAGAGTCTGTTCCACTGCTTTCCAGTAAATCTGTTGCATCCAGAAAGGTGCCTTCCTGTGTATTGAAATAATACCAGCCCTGATGTCCGCCGGTGTTTGCAGCATATAATAGTACAGTGTTGCCGTCGGTTCCCTTCATATAAGCTTTGATATCGGTATCGTTGAGTTTGATCTTTACAGGAAGAAATGCTGAAGGAACATCAACTGTTGCAGGTTTTTCGAGGACATAATAAGTGTTGCCGCTTGAGTGCACACTTACAAGAGTGTTGTCAGGTATATTGCTGCTCTCGGTGAGAGTTTCCACTTCATCCTTCAAATTAACCGTGTCTGGCTCGTCAGGCTGGTTGGCGGAAAGGGCTTCCTCTGTGGAACTTTCACTTTCCGTTGTGGCGGTTTCACTTATGTTGATTGAATTGTATGCGGGTGTCATGCTGATAGCCTCTCCGGTATCGGAGAGAACTTCGGTGGCGGATGTCTCAATGCTGGCTGTTCCGCTGGCCAGTGTCTGGAATGTGAAGGTTGCTGTCAGAGAGCTTCCGGTTCCACTACAGCTTAATATACCTTCATCTTCCTGAACTCCGCCGGTTACAGGCTTTAAAAGTGATGGATCATATCGGATTTCATAGCTGTAATTTGAAATTGCCTGATTGCCTACGGCAATTTCAACAGTGATATCAAAGGTTTCACCGATGCACACACTGGATGATGGTACATTGACATTAAAAGTAACGGATGCGGCAAAAGCAGTGTAACATAGCATGATAGCTATACATATGAAAGTTGATAATGCTGTCGTAAATGATTTTATACGTTTTGTTGTTGTTGTCATCATAATTATACGGTTTTACCGATTCCTCCTCATCCTCTATTAATTATTATTGTGTAGGTTCTTGTCTTTTTACTCTGTGACTTACATGTTATCTTAAAGGTATTTTTTCCCTTTTTCAGAGTCTTTGTTCCGGTTCCACGTACAGTTGAATAACTGCTTACAGGTGTGGCAGCTATCTTTATTCTGCTTACAGATGAGGCTACGCTCACTTTGTATGTGGTTGTGTTGTTTATTGCAAATGCTGGAGAGAGCTTTGAGCTTCCAACTTTTAATGCCCTGAGGTAGTTGTTCTGGTTACCGGGATCTGCAGCGGGCAGCTTGGCAGTTGTGCCAGGCATATTCTTGTATACAGGAATTGCAAATGTTATTGCCTTGTTGAGTGCACCTGAAGCTTTATATGCCTCATATACCTTGGCTGCTTCTGTTCTTGGAGCCTGAACATTGCCCATATATTGATGCCAGTACAGGCAATCCTTGTATGTTACGTTGAATTTCTGTGTGTACAGTGTATTTTGTCCCTTGTTTATGTAGGCCTCGCCTATATATATAGCTCCTCCGATTATAGATTTTGATGCGGATGTCCATGGTCTGTTGTATGTGGTTCCCGATGCAGCCCACTTGAGTCCGTTGGTTATTGCATTTCCTGCGGAACTCTGGAAAGCACCAATATTATAGAAGTTATATATACCAGGATAGTATGGGTTCTTGCCATTAGTTCCTGTGGTGATGGAACCTCCGACCTCCTGCTTGATCCTTGAGGCTATGTGGTATGGGCTGACCCCTGATTTCTTTGCAGCAGTTATTATCATGGAAGAGTATGTTGACGATGATCCGTTAGGCCTTGCGTTATGCATGAAAGTTCCGGATAATATTGCTTCAACTCCCGATCTTGTCTGGGATGAGTCATATGACAGCTTCTCAAATGCAAAGACAGAACTTGACGATGACAGGTATGTTCTAGGGTCGAGGTAATATTTTACAAGGTCATCTGATGCTGCAAACCACGTTGCACCGTCGTATGAGGAATAGGAGTCGGTCTTATAATTGTATCCAACGGTCTGGGATCTCCATCCGTAGTTAGGATACAGCGATGTGCAATTGACAAGGTTGTTGACTCTGCCCTTTACATTGATCTCGTTTTTTACTACATCATTCCAATCCAGATTGGTATGAACAGCCTTGAATACCCAGTTAGGATGTTCTTTGTGAAGCTTCCTCAGCAGAACCTTGTAGCTTTCAGGAAACTTCTGGTTAGTGAGAAGTTTCTCAAATGCAGCATCTGATTTTCCGTTGGCAGGAGCTTTGTATGTTCCGGCTGTTATATATGATGAATATACATAGCCCGTGTAACTCTTGCTGCTGTAGGTAAGTTTTACTTTATACCAGGATTTGTTAGATGTATCCAGAATTGTAAGGTTCTGTCCCTTCATCAGCATTATGGATTTGCCGTTCAGTGTTATAGCGGTTCCACCTGCGGTCTTTCTAAAATATACATAATTGTCGTTTATATAGCCACTTTTTTTCGCTTGAGCCTGTGTGGTAGGTGTCTGTGTTGTGGCTTTGGTAGTGGCTTTGGTTGCCGCCTCGGTGGTGGCTTTGGTTGTCTTGTCAATAACTATGAAGCTTGAGTACACATAGCCCGTATAACTCTTTTTCTTGTATGTGAGCTTTACTTTATACCATGTCTTGTTGGATGTACTGAGTATCGTCATCTTCTGACCACCCATGAGCAAGATAGGTGCCTTTTTGTAAGTGATAGGTGTACCTCCCGGGGTCTTGCGGAAATAGACGTAATTCTCATTTTTTGCAAGATGACCTGTCTTATATGTGACAGTGGTTGTCACTTTTATGAATTTGGAATATACATAGCCGGTGTACTTCTTCTTGTTGTATGTAAGGCTTACCTTATACCATGTCTTGTTTGAAGTGCTGACTATGGACATTTTTTGCCCTTTTCTGAGAAGAATGGCTTTGCCGTTGTATTTTATGGTGTTGCCCGAGGGGGCATCACGAAAATAGACATAATCTTCGATCAAAGTGCCGGTGGATGCCGCTTCGGCTTTGTTTTCGCCGACGTAGAAACCGGTTATTACTATACAGATGACCGCCCATATCAGCATCACCAGTGATACGGTAGTCCGTGCTTTTTTATTACTGCTACAATTGTTGATATTCATCGTGATTCCTCCCAAATGTATGTAACCAATAATGTTATTGTTGAAAATAAAAAATCAGTATAAGTTTACCATAATTATTGAAAAATAGACATAATTTTTACAAAAAAAGATATAAAAAAGAAATAAAAATGCAATAAAAAAAGTCTCTACATAGCCAGCTTCTATGCTGACCTGTAAAGACCCTTATGTTAATACCTTATTATTCTTTTATCGACTATCCAATGCGCAATTTGAACTTCTGGATCTCTTTGTCGGTCTCAACTTTTTCTATGAAGGCTCCAAGTCCGCGAAGCTTCTCGTCGAACTTCTCGTAACCTCTCTGTATATACTTGATATCTGAGATGACAGAAAAATCGTTTGCAACGAGTGCAGCGATAACAAGTGCAGCTCCGGCTCTGAGATCAGGGGCAGCAACATTTGCTCCGGAGAATGTCTCAACACCATCGAGTATGGCGGTGTTCCCCTCAACCCTGATGTGAGCCCCCATCCTTGAAAGTTCAGCTACATACTTGAATCTGTTTTCAAATATACTCTCTGTAACAATGCTTGTTCCGTTGGATAAAGCAAGAGTTACGGCCATCTGTGGCTGCATATCAGTAGGAAATCCCGGATATGGCAGAGTTTTTATATTGGTTGGCTTGAGCCTTTTATCACACATGACACGCACTGAATCATCGTTTTCGATCACGGTTGCTCCTATGTCAGTGAGCTTGGATGTTATAGCTTCAAGATGCTTTGGTATTACGTTCTTAATAAGAACATTGCCCCTTGTAGCTGCAGCTGCAACCATGAATGTTCCGGCTTCTATCTGATCAGGGATGATCGAATATGTAGTTCCGTGCAGAGACTTGACACCGCGGATACGGATGACGTCAGTTCCTGCTCCCTTTATATTAGCTCCCATGCTGTTGAGGAAGTTGGCGACGTCGACAATGTGTGGTTCCTTTGCCGCGTTCTCTATAGTAGTTTTTCCGTCAGCCATAACAGCGGCCATCATAACATTGATGGTGGCACCCACGGAGATGACATCCATGTAAATATGACTTCCAACAAGGTTCTCAGCACTGACAGATATCATGCCGTTTGCTATTTCAACCTGAGCACCGAGAGCCTCAAATCCCTTGATGTGCAAATCAATAGGACGAGCTCCTATATCGCAGCCGCCTGGCAGAGCAACCTGAGAACGGTTATATTTGCCGAGCAGTGCACCAAGCAGATAGTAAGATGCACGAATTTTCCTTATAAACTCATCGTCAACGCAGAGATCTGAGCACGGATTGATAGTTCCTCCGCAGATGGCAACAGTGTGTTCGTCGATATAACGAACTCTTGCGCCTATTCCCTGAATAGCCTGCAGAAGGACTCTGGTGTCTCTTACATTTGGTACATTTTCTATTGTAACTTCCTGGTCGGTCATCACTGCTGCAGCAAGTATTCCAAGTGCCGCATTCTTTGCGCCGGCAATTGTAACCTCGCCCTCAAGAGGATGTCCTCCCTTGATAACATACTGTTCCATATTTCACCTCTTAGATAATTCTCGGATTATCGCAACTTTATAGATTATAGCACATAAAATTGAAAAGTAAACAATTTTATATCATATGTGCGCTTGCCTGGATGATTCCAATATTATCCAATTACTTGTCAGCTTCGCAATATATACATCTGTAAATCCTTTTTTCTCTGTCGGTAAGCTTGAAGATGTGAGTGATCCCCTGCTCAGTTGTAGTGATACATCTGGGGTTGGTACATTTTTTGATCCCAACCAGACGCTCGGGAAGCTCTATCTTGCGCTTTTCAACGAGCTTGCCATCTTTTATGATGTTGACGGATATATCAGGATCGATATATCCCAGGACATCAAGGTTTATGTCGATATCCTGATCTATCTTCAGAATATCCTTTCTTCCCATCTTCTCACTCTTAACATTCTTGATTATAGCAACGGAGCAATCCAGCTTATCAAGATGAAGATCGTTGTATATCTGCAGGGCTTTGCCTGCTGTTATATGGTCAAGTACAATACCATTCTGAATACTGTCAATATTCATGATTATTCCTCCTATGCCTTAAAATCCTTGTCGAGTCCGAGAAGGTCCATGATGAGTGCCATACGGACATATTTGCCATTGAGAGCTTGTCGGAAATAACATGCTCTCGGATCGTCATCCACCTCAACAGAGATCTCGTTGACACGAGGAAGTGGGTGGAGAATTGACAGGTCAGGTCTGGCGAGAGCCAGTTTGGACTTGTCAAGAATATAAGTGTCTTTCAGTCTTATGTAGTCTGCTTCGTTGAAGAAACGTTCCTTCTGGACTCTTGTCATATAGAGAACGTCCAAAGAGCCGATAGCATCCTCAAGAGAGGAAATCTCCTCATATGGTATATTATTCTTTTCTATGACTTCTGTTCTTATATATTCAGGCAATTTTAATTCATCAGGTGATATGAGAATAAATTTTATGCCTTCGTATCGTGACATGGCCTTTATAAGTGAATGAACAGTACGACCAAACATGAGGTCTCCGCAGAAACCTATGGTCATATTGTTCAGTCTGCCTTTCTCTCTTTTGATGGTGAGAAGATCAGCCAATGTCTGTGTAGGATGATTGTGGCCGCCGTCACCGGCATTAATAATAGGAACATCTGACTTCATGGAAGCCAGCATAGGAGCACCCTCCTTGAAATGTCTCATGGCGATGATGTCGGCATAACAGCTCACGATCTTCACGGTATCGCCCACACTCTCACCCTTTGTTGAAGATGAGGAGCTTGCTGATGAAAATCCGAGAACATTTCCGCCGAGCTCCATCATGGCTGCCTCGAAGCTGAGTCTGGTACGTGTGCTTGGCTCAAAGAACAGAGTTGCGAGCTTCTTGCCCTTACAGACTTCACTGTATTTTTCTTTATTGTCGATGATGTCCTGTGCCAGTACGAGAAGATGGTCAATCTCCTCAACCGACAGATCCATCGGGTCTATTAAATGTCTCATTTGACATAATCCTCCTTAAGTGATCAGATATATGAAAATATATTTGCCTTCTATTGTGTATGAATTATGAATTCAGAAGAGTGTACATAACAGCCTTCTCAGCGTGGCGTCTGTTCTCTGCCTCATCTAGAATATGGTTAAGGTTCTTGTCGATAACGCCCTGTGAGATCTCAAAGCCCTGGTGCATAGGCATGTCGTGGAATACTATAGCCTTGCTGTCCTCTGTAAATTCCTCGTTGAGCTGGTAAGGCATCATCTTTGCAAGGGTTTCCTCCTTCTGCTGCTTGTATGCAGGGTTGTTGAAGAACTCCATGTCTACCCATGTATCAGTGTAGAGGATATCCATATCCTTTGCGTACTTCTTTGCCTCCTCCATGCTCATGGTAGGATCGAGCTCAACATAGTGACCTGTAGCCTTTGCTGCCTCAAAGAAATCGTCGCCGCATACAGTGTTGTTTACAAGTGGGGTGAGTCCGTAGATGGTTCCCTTCTTCATCTTTGCGAAGAACTCAACAAGTGAATTAAATACGTTATTCTTGGCACCGATGTACATAAGCTTTACATCGAGGCTTCCGAACTTCTCTATGATAGTGAGGGCATCTGCCAGGATCTGACATGGATGATAAGAACTGTCACATCCGTTGATAAATGGAACAGTAACGTTGTCACCGAACAGCTCAACAGTCTCATTCTTTACAAGACGAGCCATGATGATATCTACATTTCTACATACATACTTGATCTCTGATACAGGCTCACCAAGTGTAAAGTTGGAATCCTTCCAGAGCTGGTTGTAATATGTGCCGCCGAGTTCGGTGATACCTGTCGTAAATGAAAGAAATGTTCTTGTGGAAGTCTTCTCAAAAAGAGTGTAGAGCTTCTTGCCTTCCAGTGCATGAGCGTATTTCTCAGGATTCTTCTTCATATCAAGTGCCAGATTGAGAATATCCATCAGCTCATCAGCTGTGAAATTCTTGAAGTTAAGCATGTTTTTCATAACAAATGTCCTCTTTTCTCTATATTTATAAATTATTTGCAATACGGACAAACATAATCTGAGAATCCTGACAATATATTAGGATATGGGTGTTGAGATATGCCTGCCTGAAATTTCATTATATAGCACATGAATTCAAATGTAAAACAGTTTACGAAATCACATAAATCAAGAATGCAAATATTTGCGGATTTATGCCTGATCATAAAAAAATATAGAGAATAAAGTGAAAAACAACCTGATTTTTTGATTTTTATTGACAAAGATGTATATATATGGTTTTATTATTTTATAAAATTTTTATAAAAAATTTATAATTAAATCAAGGGAGGACATTTTATGATCAAACAGAGGAACATTGCTTTGTGCATAGTATTTTCAATCATTACATTTGGAATTTATGCACTGTATTGGTTCGTTTGCCTTACAAACGATGCTAATCAGGAATCTGGACAGACAGATGCAACAAGCGGTGGGGTAGCATTGTTGCTTACTATCGTTACATGTAATATCTATGGATGGTTCTGGGCATACAAGATGGGCGAGAAGATTGACGCAATAAAGACAAAGAATGGTCAGTCAGCAGGAAATTCAAGCATACTTTTCCTTCTGCTCCAGTTATGTGGACTTGGAATCGTATCATATGCTATTATGCAGGATACCATCAATAAGAATGCGTAACAAGAATGCGCAAAATGAATGTGTAAAGGATGCGTAATGAATACGTAACGAATCAAATTGCATATAAATATACGTTTAAAAATGTATAGATGCAGTTGCATACAGACAAAATGTATGAGAAAATAGTCCCGTAGACTGAGTTGTGTCTGCGGGGCTATTCTATTATTACAGCAGTTATATAATGTTTATATAATAGTGATATAATTGCGGTCATGTAGTGGTTATATAGTAGTGATATAATTGCAGTCATACATAAGTCTTACATATTTAATTAAGAAGTTAAATTCAAGGAGGATTATCGTTATGATCAAACAGAGAAACATTGGAATATGTATTCTGCTTTCAATTGTGACATGTGGAATATATGGACTGTATTGGTTCGTTGTACTCACAGACGACATCAATCAGGAGTCGGGAGAGGCAGATGCCACAAGTGGAGGAATGTCACTTTTGCTCACTATCGTTACATGTAATATCTATGGATGGTTCTGGGCATATAAGATGGGCGAGAAGGTGGACATTATCAAGAACAAGAACGGAGAGCCTTCAAGCAACTCAGGTATCCTGTATGTTCTTCTTCAGGTATTTGGTCTTGGAATCATAGCATATGCACTTATGCAGGACACAGCAAATAAATATGCAAATGCCATACCACAGATGAATTCGGGATATGGTCAGCAGGGTTATAATCAGAACTCATACAATCAGAATGGATATGGTCAGCAGCAGGGCTACGATCAGAATGCATACAACCAGAATGGATATGGTCAGCAGCAGGGTTACGATCAGAATACATACAACCAGAATGGATATGGTCAGCAGCAGGGCTACGATCAGAACGCATATAACCAGAATGGATATGGTCAGCAGGGCTATAGCCAGAATGCATATAACCAGAATGCGTACGGTCAGCAGGGCTATAACCAGAATGCATACAATCAGAACGCGTATGGCCAGCAGGGTTATAACCAGAATGGATATGGTCAGCAGCCTGGCATAGACCAGAACACATTTGGCCAGAACCCTTCAACTGATAACAATGGAACAGACAACCATCAGCAGTAACAGGAAATGATATAACAGAGCATGGATCAGATACAGATATCGAGAAGAAATGCGATAATAAAAAGGGATGCCGTCCTTCTGGGGATAGGCATCCTCTATTATATTTTCATAAGAATAACGGGACTTGCGATCCCGTGTATATTCAGAAAGATAACCGGATTTTTATGCCCGGGGTGCGGGATAACAAGGGCAATCCTTGCGGCCGTAAGGTTGGATCTTGCAAAGGCATTTGCTTATAATCAATATATGTTTATAGTTCTTCCGGCACTGGCGTACATAATTGTAAAAAATGATTATGTGTTCGTAAGATATGGAAACAGAAAATTATCGCGATTTGATAACATACTTATATTTATATGTATTGCCGGGGCGGTGATATTTGCCGTTCTCAGGAATGTGATGCACTTTTGAGAAGGACGGTGACAAGTCCGTTGGAATGTGATGCGCTTTTGAGAGGAACTTTGACAAGTTCGTTGGCAGCTTTGTGGAATGGCTGCCCAAACAGGCTTATTTAATGTTCCAGCTTCTTGACAATAAATAATAAAAGGGCATATAATTTACAATTACCGAGGAGTTTTTCGGTAAAGTTGCACAAGCATTTCATTTGTGCTTGTAGTATTTTCAGGGAGGGTTTTTGAAATGGCAAAAAAACCGTATTATATTACAACCGCCATTGCATATGCATCAGGTAAACCTCATATAGGCAACACCTACGAGATCGTGTTGGCTGACAGCATTGCAAGGTACAAGAGATTCGCAGGTTATGATGTAAGATTCATGACAGGAACAGATGAGCATGGACAGAAGATCGAGAACAAGGCTTTCGAGAACATGCAGACACCAAAGGAATTCGTTGATGAGACATCAGGTGAGATCAAGAGGATCTGGGACCTCATGAACACATCATATGACAAATTTATCCGTACAACAGACGATTATCATGAGAAACAGGTACAGAAGATATTCAAGAAACTGTACGATCAGGGAGACATATATAAAGGACATTATGTAGGAAAGTACTGTACACCATGTGAGTCATTCTTCACAGATGGACAGCTCATAGATGGCAAATGTCCGGACTGTGGAAGACCTGTTCAAGAGGCAAAGGAGGAGGCATACTTCTTCAGGATGAGCAAATATCAGGACAAGCTCATGAAGCATATAGAGCAGCATCCTGAGTTTATACAGCCTGAGTCAAGACGTAACGAGATGGTCAACAACTTCTTAAAGCCGGGACTTCAGGATCTGTGTGTTTCAAGAACATCATTCAAGTGGGGAATTCCGGTAGACTTTGATCCAAAACATGTTGTATATGTATGGGTTGATGCGCTTTCAAACTACATAACTGGACTTGGATATGACGTAGATGGAAAGAGCGATGAGAAGTTTTATAAATACTGGCCGGCAGATCTTCACTTGATCGGCAAGGATATCCTGAGATTCCATACCATTTACTGGCCTATCATGCTGATGGCACTCGGACTCCCGCTTCCAAAGCAGGTATTCGGTCATCCTTGGCTCCTCCAGAGTGATGGCAAGATGAGTAAGTCGAAGGGCAACGTAATGTACGCTGACGATATGGTCAATATATTTGGCGTGGATGCTGTCAGATTCTTTGTTCTTCACGAGATGCCATTTGAGAATGATGGAGTTATCTCATGGGAGCTCATGGTTGAGAGACTTAACTCAGAGCTGGCGAATACACTTGGCAACCTGGTCAACAGAACCATATCAATGTCCAACAAGTATTTCGGCGGCGTTGTGACCAATACCAATGTCACAGAGCCTGTTGATGAGGATCTGAAGAAGGTTGTCATGGATTGCAGATATAAGGTTGCAGAGTGCATGGATAAGCTCAAGGTTGCAGATGCGATCACTGAGATATTCACATTGTTTAAGAGATGCAACAAGTACATAGACGAGACGATGCCTTGGGCACTCGCAAAGGAGGAGGACAAGAAGGACAGACTTAACACAGTATTGTACAATCTTGTCGAGAGCATCGTTATAGGTGCCACGCTCCTTGAACCATATATGCCTGAGACGACAGAGAAGATCATGGCTCAGCTCAACACAGAGAAGAGAAAAGTCACAGAGCTTGGCAAGTTCGGTCTGTACAAGTCAGGAACAAAGGTTACAGAGCAGCCTGAGATACTCTTTGCACGACTTGACGTGAAGGAGGTTATGGCAAAGGTTGCTGAGTTTGCTCCTGTAGAGAAAGAATCAATGTACGAGCAGGCAAAGAAACAGAAGGAAGAAAAAGAGAATTCCGCTGAGACTAAGAAGATCAAGATAGCTGAGGCGAAGGTTCAGGCTCTCAAGAGCAACCCTGATGTTGTGGACAAAGAAGAGATAAGTATAGACGAATTTCAGAAGATGCAGCTTATGATCGGAGAGATCGTAGCCTGCGAGGAAGTACCAAATTCAAGAAAGCTTCTCTGCTCACAGGTAAGCTTTGGCAAGAACAATGTAAAGCAGATAGTATCAGGAATCAAGGGAACATACTCGGCAGAGGATATGGTAGGTAAGAAGGTTGTGGCTATAGTAAATCTTAAGCCATGTAAGCTTGCCGGAGTTATATCAGAGGGTATGCTTCTGTGCGCTGAGGATCCGGAGGGCAATCTCTCACTTCTTACAACTGAGAAAGACTTCCCGGGTGGATGTTTTATAAGCTGATCCGGCATACATAATAGAGCATATTAAATAGCAGAGGGGATCGCGGCACATGGTGGATAACACGGAGCTGTGATTCCCTTTATATGTTTCTGTTCGGTTTCCAATGGGTAAACTGCAGGTAATAATTGAGTGATATGTCATGCAATGTCTTTATTGATTAATTGAATGTTCCATGATAGAATTTTGTTAGGTGTACAGGTAGGAGGAGTGCGCCTTTTGAAAGATTTAGAAATCTTAGCGCCATGACCCCTGGACATGAGTATGCTAGCAGATCTGATGATATGTTTTATATGTTTTGCTGCATGCTATGCCATATGTTTTCAGGGATAACGAGGTTGAAGGTTATCGAATATTCGGCGGATGCCTTCACGCAGAGTCTGGATGCGCACATGATATCCAAATATGAGGGTAACTTCAAAACAAAGAATCATGACCAGACACCCACAGCTACTATGTATGGTGAATGCACCTTTTTTTAGTGCGCCATATAATAATAATATCAGCATGCAGCGTGGTTATAAGCCGAAAGGAGAATAATTAAATATGTGTGGAATCATAGGATATGTAGGAAAGAAACCGGCCAAGGATATTTTGATAGATGGTCTGGCAAAACTCGAGTACAGGGGATATGACAGTGCGGGTATAGCACTGCTTAATGATGATGATACACTGACGATCAAGAAGAAAGCCGGAAGAGTAGAAGATCTGAGAGAGATGTGCAGCGACGATAGTCCTGTATACAAGTCTACATGTGGAATAGGACATACAAGATGGGCTACTCATGGCGGTGTTACGGATGTGAATGCACATCCACACAAATGTGGAAACGTTGCTCTCATACATAATGGAATTATAGAGAACTATAGTGATATTATCAGAGAGTATGGGCTGGCAGATAAGCTGGTATCCGAGACAGACACAGAGGTTGTAGCAGCACTTCTGGATACTTTATATGAAGGAGATCCAATAGATGCCATAAGAAGAGCTGTTAAAGCAATTGCGGGTTCATTTGCACTCTGCATTATGTTTGCAGACAGACCTGGCAAGATATATGCAGTTAGGAATGTAAGTCCGATGATTGCTTCATATACAGAGGATGGAGCTATCATTGCCTCAGACCTTACAGCCATAATTGCATTTTCACAGAACTACTTTGTAGTGCCTGAGTATCATATACTGACACTCTCAGGTGCTGGTATCAAGGTAGAGGATATGAAGGGGAAAGTGGTAGAGCCAGAGATACTCAAGATCACATGGGATATTACGGCAGCTCAGAAGGGCGGATATCCTCATTATATGCTTAAGGAGATCTATGAGCAGCCTGAGTCACTTCGAAATACTATCACACCTCGTATAGTGAATTCCCTTCCGGATTTCACTGAGGATGGAATAGATGATGATGTGCTGAGGAATCTTGAGAACATTACGGTTGTAGCATGCGGAACAGCCATGCACGCTGGAATTGTCGGCAAAGCCATGATAGAGAAGGAGTTAAAGATTCCTGTCAATGTTGAGATAGCATCAGAGTTCAGATATAAGGAACCACTCATAAATGAAAAAACACTTGTGATAGTCACATCACAGTCTGGAGAGACTATAGATACACTTGAGGCACTTAGACTTGCCAAGAGATGTGGATCTAAGGTTTTATCCATTGTTAATGTCAAAGGATCTACCATTGCAAGAGAAAGCGATTATGTTCTCTATACACATGCAGGTCCGGAGATAGCGGTTGCCAGTACAAAGGCATATTCGGTACAGATGGCAGCTATGTATCTTATAGGTTGCAGAATAGGCTACGTTAAGGGCATTTATTCTGAAAATAGGGCTAAAGATTTCATCAGAGAGCTTCTTGGAGTTATACCAGTTATAGAAGAGACACTCAAGCAGGCAGATGAAGTCAAGACCGTTGCAAATTATATAAAGATGGCTCCGGATGCATTCTTTATTGGAAGAGGACTGGATTATACCTTGTCCCTCGAGGGTGCACTGAAGCTTAAAGAGATTTCTTATGTTCACGCCGAAGCATATGCGGCAGGGGAGTTAAAACATGGAACTATCGCGCTTATAACGGATAATGTTCCGGTCATAGCTTTGGCTACACAGGAATCTGTATATGGAAAGATGATTTCCAACATACGCGAGGTGAAGGCAAGGGGGGCATATGTTATTCTTGTCAGCATGGATGATGAGTACAGTGATAAAGATGTGTGCGATAAGCATATATCGATTCCTAAACAGGATGGACTTTTCACAGTATTTTCAGCCGCTGTTATCCTTCAGCTCATAGCGTACTACACGTCCGATGCAAAGGGGTTGGACGTAGATAAGCCGCGTAATCTGGCAAAGTCAGTTACAGTAGAATGATTGACTCCGGGATATATATGACTTACATGGCTATCGTGCGATAAATATCGGAGGGATTTTTATGAGTGATAAGATGTATTTGTGTGATGAGTACAAACTGTACTTTAAGATTGAAGACGACGTTGAGGTTCTTCGTAATGAGGTTGAGTTGTATAATGCCCAGTTCGTTGGCAATAATGCTTTTTGTCATGAGGAGTATATAGACGGACAGAGGGCACTTGCATATTCAATCCCGGCTATGACAACTATGAATCAGTTCCTTGAAAAGAAGATTCACAAAGATGAGCTTGTCGATATAATATTCAGCATAGCAGATCAGCTGATGTATCTGAAAGCAAATGATATGTCTATAGGTAAAGTTATCCTAAATAGTGGATACATGTATATAGATTTTCAGAATATGGCAGTTCAGTTAGTATTCCTGCCTATAGATAAACCTATGGACAAATGCAATATGGAGAAGTTTATCAGGGATTTCATGTCGAGTGTTAAGTTCGCGAATAAGAAAGCTTCTGATGCAGGATATGAACTTATCAAGTACTTTGATCACAATCCTACATTTTACCTGTCGGAGTTCTACAAGTTTATAACAGACCTGAAGAATGATAATATAGCCCATCCTGAAGATGAACAGGAACTCATGAAGTCAGCAGGCGTCGAGTCGGTGAATATGGCTAAGGTAGAGGTGCCTGAGACTCCACACGCTGCATCTGCGTCATCATTCAAGCTTGCAAGAGAGGTTAAAGATTTTTCATCCAACGATATAGGATTTGATAATGACGATGGATCCACAACAGTTCTCACAGCTAACAGCAAAGTCAAGAGTGGTCCGGTGATCATCAGAACCCGTACAGGAGAGAGAATCAGAATTGATAAGCCTATATTCTGTATAGGAAAGTCGACTCAGGGTGTTGACTATCAGGTAACTGACAATAATTCAGTCAGCAGACGCCACGCATACATTATCAATGTCAATGGTGTGTATTACCTTAGAGATAACAAGTCAACGAACCACACATACCTTGGTGGCAAGATCATAAGCAGCGGTACAGACATGATGCTTATTGACGGTATCAGATTCAAGCTTGCAAATGAGGAGTTTACATTCAAGGAGAAGTAGGACAGATTTGATATAAGAGGAATATAATCAAAATACCCCCATGCTACTCATAATACATGAGAGAGGCATGGGGGTATTTGTATATGGTTATTTAATTGGAACCTTCTCCGCCAGTTTCTATATCTGATTCTGAGGTGCTTGATGATTCAGAATCGTTGGAAGAATCGTCTGAGCTATTGCTTTGGGAACCCTCTATTGCAAGCATGGATGCATCAACCTGGGACAGCCCCGCCGAGTCAGCACAGTAATAGTCACCGTCGTCTGTTATCTTGACGGATACAACTACAGGATTTCTATATTTCATATCTGTGGCTTTGCTCTGGAGAATGTCAGAAACTCCTTTGGCAAATTGGGTTTCATAATCTTCCTTGGCGGTGTTGTTAAATTCTCCGGCGGTCACTTTCTTGTTCATGTCTTCGATGTAAGCGAATACATCATCAAAAGCTTGGTTGAGAATATCCATAGGGTACACGGTCACATCAACGAAATAGTCATCGCCATTCTTGTAGGCCTGAGAAACCTCGTATTTTGCTTTTGAATATATGAGCTTGGCAGTGTCGTTAAAAATGTTAGTGACCTCATCCGAATCTGCATTTGCAAGGGAGTAATGGTTTATGAGCTGACCTGATAGATAGTCTATGGTGTCATCGTACATGGTCTGGGCATCTTCCTTTGATCCATCATTGTCGTCTACATACCCATCGAAAGTGCCTTTGTAGTTGACATCAAGTATGTTCTGCATATAAGCCTGATAAGCGGTTTTTTTCCTCTGAAGGCAGCCGGTCATGGATGCCAATGCAAATATGGTGACGAGTCCCAAAAGTAAATGCTTGGAACATTTTTTCAAGCGGTGTTTCATATATGTTAATCCTCCGTATTAATCCTCTGTATTAAGAACTTAAGAAATGTTGTTTAGTAAAAATGCATATTTTTTATTGTATTATACAGCATAAACAATATAGCATAAAAAATTATGTTTGTAATCATAAAATGAATTAAATGGATTAAATAAAAGACAGAAACGGCAAAAGTGCTTTGCTTAAACTATTATGTGTGATATAATATGAACCATTGATGTGCGCATATGCTGCAGAGCTGTGGCAGAGGGCAAAAGGGATGCCTTTGGAATGCGTGTATATACTGGGAGAATATAATCTGACGTGTTATATATTCAAGCAACACATGATTACATTATAACGATTACAATTATAATTAAGTACTATCAGATTTGGAGGTAAAGTCATGGCAAAGCAGGTAGAAGAAATAACAGAAGACAGAACAGAGTCATCGTTTAAAACTGTAACATTCGGAGGATACGACAAGGCATCTGTTGATTATTATATTGAAGAACTTAAAGAAAAGCATAATAAAGAAGTTGAGGATCTGAAGGCGAATGTCAGCAAGCTCAGTGAGGCTGTACTCAGTCTTAAAACGATGAGAGAAGTGAACATGAGCGAATCCTCAAAGACTATAGAGACATTGAAAAAGGCTAACGAGGAGCAGGAGAGTGAACTTGCATCACTCAAGGAGCAGGTGAATGCGTACAAGCAGAGAGAACTGGAGAATGCAGGAAGATATGAGTCTATATCCCGTACCCTTCTTGAAGCGAGAGAGAGTGCGGATGCGCTGATCTCACAGACAGAGAAGGAGTGTACAGATAAGAGAAATACAGTTACAGCTGAACTTGAAGCATATGAGACAGATGTAAAAGACAGATGTACTAAGCTTCAGACTGATACAGAGATTCAGTGTCAGCAGATGTACGATCAGACTGAGACAAAGTGCAACAATATGAAGGAAGAGGCATATTCAGAGGCGGAGAGAACAAGAAACAAGTCCCACTCTGATGCTGAGGCACTTACAGCGAAGACGGAATATGAGTGCAAGGTTATGCGCGAAGAGGCTCAGAAAGATGCAACTGAAACTCGAAATGCAGCTACAGACGATGCGACCAGACTTCGCAATAATGTTAAGAAGGAATGTGAGAGCGTGAGCAAGTATATGTCAGAGTTGCTTTCGTCACTTGATGGCGTTGTCGCAGCATGCGCTTCTACAAAGGAAGTTGCGGACAAGGCATTCACAGGACTTAAAAGTGAAGCCACAGCTATGGTAACTGATTCGAATGATTCACAGCAATAATATATATTGATAAAACAGATATTTGTGATATTGTATTGCATACAGTGTTATGAGTTCTGTGCATCAGCATGAAACTTTTCTATGAGCTAATAATGTTATCATAGGAAAGTTTTATGTGTATAAAGGGATATATACGAATCGGAGATAAATAGCAGAGATAAATAGATGGAGATAAATAGATGGAGATAAACGAACTTAGCAGTTATTCAGATTTTTTAGGAATCGTAGAATATCCGGCTGTGGTGTTCTGTGAGGACGGTGAAGTGTTGAGTGTCAACAATACCGCGGTTAAGATTATAGGATCTAATGTTGAGACTCTTAGCATGGAGCCGGATAAATTCATGATAAGTGATGAATTTTGGCCTATGCTTGAGGAAAAGAAGGCGGTTATATGGCACAGGCTTGCTCTTATTGTGAATGATACTGACAGATATATAGTGAGCGGATTTATAAACCGGTTCGAGTACAATGGAAAAAAAGCCTACATGGTATTATTTGAACTGAGATCGGACGTTACCATAGGAAGTGTGAGTCTGGAGCGTATAATCAATCATATAGGAGTTATCGCGCTGTATTTGTACAAACCAGAGGGCGTGTGGAGAACCAGATATGTATCGAAGAATATATCTGAGTATGGATATACAGATGGTAATTTTTACAGTGGTCTGGTTGGCCTTAGCGATCTGCTTCCAAAGAGCGATTATGATGTACTTATTGGACAGCTGTACAAGGCTCAGGATACGAATGTAGATGATTTTGAGATGGAGACAAGGATAATTTCATCGCGAAGAGATATAAGCCGTATGAGATTAAAGTGTCATATCGTGAGGACATCTGAAGGTGATATGGACGGAATAGAACTCCTTTTCATAAAGGACAAGGAGACCGGATATAATGAGGATCAGGCTGCATATGTACTTTCGGCTATGTCCAAGATCAAGAGTTTTGTCATGGTGCAGCGATATGAAAACGGCAGACCGGAATTTAAGTATATAACACCGAATGCAAAGCAGATGGGTATCAATGTTGATGCCATAAGGCTTGGTGACAGGCTCATTGAGGATTATATTCATCCAAAGGACAGGAGCAGAGTGCTTGCGAATGTCAAGAATGCGACAAAGTGTGAGGACAAGGATTATGAAGAGGAATTCAGAATCGTAAATGACAGAGGCGAGATAATCTGGGTCAAATCACAGAGCTCGGTGACTCAGGCTGAGGATAACTCATACACGGTTGAGTATTTTATTTCTGATATAACAGATAAAAAGGTACTTGAGAACAGTGTTGAGAAGGCGAAGAAGGCTTTTGATGATAAGTTGTCTTATATTATGAAGACTAACAGCCAGCTGGGTGATGAGAGAAATCAGCTTGATACAAAGAAATGGTCGATGATAACCAAGGCGTTTTCTATGCTCACGGGTCTGTATACAACAATAATAGATCCTGTAGGAAAGAAGATTGTTGAACCTGCAGGACCTCAGAAACATATGGGATATTTCTATGATATGTTCGAGAAACCACAGTACAGGCAGATATATATGAAGCTCAATGAGGTCATACTCAGAAACAATGTTCCAGCCATGATGGATATGGACGATGATATTGATGGCAGCAAGATATGTGGAGCCCCAATCATGATAGATGGACAACATGTCGCTACATGGATATGTTGTTCATACGATGCTGATGATGCCAAACAGATGGAAAAGACATATAAAGTCCAGTGGCAGCTGGGAAAGATATTCTCAGAGTATGCTTTCAGTTCGAATATACTGGCAAAAGAAGCAATTCGTGCGAAGTCTCTGGAAGTTATGATGGAGAATAAAGTTCAGTGGCAGAAGATATTGGTTGATTCGCTCAACAACTCTGACAGAAGCCCTCAGCAGGTTGTAAACGAAGTCATCTCTCAGGTTGGGGAATGCCTGAATTCAGACGTTGCAGCAGTATATGTCAGGGATGACGATGGCAGTTTGGATTGCCAGTATCTGTGGTCTAAGAATCAGAGTATGTCTGCAGAGGAATATGTGTCAGACTGGCAGAATGCGAACATGAAGTTTAGTTCTTGGCAGAATGGACAAGGAAAAGTTCAGATGGCAGATAAGGGCTTTATGGTCATAGATGCCAAGCATATAGATGACGTAGCCAAGAAGATATTATCCAGAAGTTCGGTGAAGAGCTTCGTGGCGGTTACTATATATGTGAATGGAAGAAATGGCGGTGTATTTGTTCTTGCGGATACATCGGTTAACAAAGTGTGGTCTGAAGAGGAGACAGAATTTGCAAAGCAGACTGCAGATGTCATAAGATGCAGTCTCGAAAAGATAGAGAGCGATGACAGTGTAGGAAAGATCAACAGTGTTCTTTTGGATACATATAACTATGTGGATGAGGGCATATTTATTAGAGAAGTAGATACTGGACGAGTTCTATTTTCCAACAGGGCACTTAACAATATGCTTGGTTACGATTTTACGGATAAGGACAGCAAGCTTCTGATAGAGAACCTGAGGGACAAATATAAGATTATGGGTGGACCGAATCAGCATATTGGTGTGGAAGAGAAGGAAGTTAACTGGAGAAGTTACATAAGAAGCCTGGATAAGATAATGGATCTGACCGAAGTTAGAATGAAATGGCTTGACGGCAGCGATGCATCTCTTGTAATATTAAGAGACGTGAATGATGCTAATGGCGCTAACAACGCCAACGAATAGAAGGGAGACTTGTTATGGCAAGCGCAGATATTGGTATAGATTTAGGTACAGCCAGCATCCTGGTATATGTAAAAGGAAAAGGTGTTGTATTGAAAGAGCCTTCTGTAGTTGCGTATGACAGAGATACGAATAAGATAGTGGCAATTGGTGAGGAGGCAAGACTTATGCTTGGAAGAACTCCAGGCAACATCGTTGCCATCAGGCCTCTTAGACAGGGCGTTATCTCAGATTATACTATAACTGAGAAGATGTTAAAATATTTCATTCAGAAAGCAGTGGGACGTAGCTACTTTGGAAGAAGACCGAGGATAAGTGTATGTGTTCCATCGCAGGTAACTGAGGTGGAAAAGAAAGCTGTTGAGGACGCAACGTATGCAGCTGGAGCGAGAGACGTTTCAATTATAGAGGAGCCTGTTGCTGCAGCAATAGGTGCTGGTATTGACATATACAGACCGTGTGGCAATATGATAGTAGATATCGGTGGTGGCACTGCGGATATAGCAGTCATATCACTTGGAGGACCGGTTGTAAGTGCATCTATAAAGGTTGCCGGAGATGATTTTGACGAGGCTGTTGTCAGATTCATGAGAAAGAAGCACAATCTTCTCATTGGAGAGAGAACTGCTGAGGAGATTAAGATCAAGATAGGAACGTGTTATAGACGTCCTGAGAATATAACCTTGGATATACGAGGAAGAAATCTTGTAACGGGTCTTCCGAAGACGGTTACAGTTACATCAGATGAGACTGAGGAGGCACTTCGTGAGCCTGCATCACAGATATGTGAAGCTGTACATTCAGTACTGGAGAGAACTCCGCCTGAACTCGCCGCAGATATTGCTGACAGAGGAATAGTTCTTACAGGCGGTGGCGCACTGCTTCACGGACTTGAGGAACTGCTTGAGGAGAAGACAGGTATTACAACTATGACGGCAGAAGATCCACTTAGAGCAGTGGCTATAGGAACCGGTAAATATATAGAGCTTTTGAGTGAGAAGAAGAGCTGATGCCCGGGATGAAGGGCGAAGCTCCGATATATATGACTTCCGAAAAATACTTTGGATAAAACTTTCAAGGGAGACAGAACTTGGTTAGAGAAGGATATGTAGAAAAAGTTATATATAAGAATGATGATAATGGCTACGCCGTCTTCACTGTGGAAGGTGAGGACGGCGAAGATATTTTTGTGGGCACTCTCCGAGGCGTAGCAGAGGGAGTGTATGTATCTGCAGAGGGAGAATTTGTGGAACATCCCACATATGATCTGCAGTTTAAATTCACATCCTGCGAGATAAAAATGCCGGATGATATTCTGGGTGTAGAAAAATATCTTGGATCAGGTGTGATCAAGGGCGTTGGTGAGGCTCTGGCAAAGAGAATAGTCAAGAAATTTAAGATGGATTCTCTTAGGATCATCGAGGAAGAGCCAGAGCGACTGGCAGAGATCAGAGGAATATCTGAGAGAAAAGCCAGGGAGATAGCAATCTCATATAACGAAAAAAAAGAGATGCAGGATGCGCTTTTGTTTTTGACGGGACTCAATATACCGGTCAATCTTGCAGTGAAGATATATAATGAGTATGGCGATAAATTGTATGATGTTATAAGGACCAACCCGTATAAGATAGCAGAAGATATAGCCGGCGTTGGATTTAAGACAGCAGATGGGATCGCGGACAGTCTGGGGATAAATAAAGATTCTGATTTCAGAGTGAGGGCGGCTATAATGTATGCGCTGTCTGGGGCGAACAGACTGGGCCATATGTATCTTCCACAGAAGATGCTTGTGGATAAGACGTATTCCCTGCTGATGAATGAATATATGCCATATGATCCTGAACTTGAGATGACTATCTGCAATCAGGTGTTGGAATTAAGCGTGGCAGGAAAGATCATCATAAAAGAAATAGTACGTGAGAGTAGTGCGAATGTCGCGAACATAGGAGCTTCAGATATAGGAGTTACAGATATAGGAGCTTCAGACATAGGTACTTCAGATATAGATGCTTCAGATATGGGTGCTCTGGAACATGATGGATTGCTGGATGAGGAGACGCAATGTCATCCGGAGAATATCATTTACAGAGTGAGCGACTATTATACAGAACTCAATTCGGCAAAGCTTCTGACAGCGCTTGATATAGATTTCTCCAAGGCTAAAATCAATATCGATAAGGTTATAAAATCAGTCGAAGATGAGGAGAATATAAAACTGGCGGATGCCCAGAGGCAGGCGGTTCAGAAGGCGGTTCATCATGGCGTCGCAGTTATAACAGGTGGTCCCGGAACAGGAAAAACAACCATAATCAATGTCCTCATCAAGATATACGAAAGTCTTAGGATGAACATTGTGCTTGCTGCGCCAACGGGACGTGCGGCAAAGAGGATCACGGAAGCCACGGGATATGCCGCTCAGACCATACATAGACTTTTGGAACTCAGTGGTGGTGTGGATGACGATGATTCAGCATATATGTTTGCCCGTAATGAGAGCAATCCATTGGAGACAGATGTAATTATAATTGACGAGATGTCTATGGTGGACAGTGGTATATTTTACAGTCTCTTAAAGGCAGTAACTCCGGGGACGAGGCTGGTGCTGGTGGGGGATTCCAATCAGCTGCCATCGGTTGGACCGGGAAATGTGTTAAAGGATATAATTGCTTCAGATGTATTCAATGTTTCGATCCTTGACAGGATATACAGGCAGGGCAAGGACAGTGATATAATAGGTAATGCTCATAAGATTAATGATGGAATACACATAGAGATAAAGAATAAGAGCGAAGATTTCTTCTTTATTCCAAGAAATGGATATAACGAGATAATAAACGAACTCAGGGTACTCATGACAAAGCAGCTTCCATCTTTTTTCAATGTGGACAGTGCAGATATACAGGTGCTGACGCCTATGAGAAAGTTTGACCTTGGAATAGAGAATCTGAACAGACAGCTTCAGGAGATACTTAACCCGTCAGGACATGGGAAACCAGAGTATGTGAGAGGTGATGTGGTATTCCGCCAGGGCGACAAGGTTATGCAGGTGAAGAATAACTATAAGCAGGAGTGGAAGATTATGGATCAGTCCGGCAGATTTGCCAAGGAGGAAGGTGCCGGTGTGTTCAATGGAGATATAGGCTTTGTGAAGACTGTGGACGACTATGATCAGAAGCTGGTTATAGAGTTTGATGATGGCCGTCAGAGCGAATATCCATATAATCAGCTCGACGAACTTGAACATGCATTTGCGATAACGATTCACAAGTCACAGGGAAGTGAGTATCCGGTGGTTGTGCTTCCTCTGCTTAGATGTCCGCCGAAGCTGCTCAATAGAAATCTCTTGTACACGGCGGTGACGAGAGCAAGAAGATGTGTTGTGATAGTAGGAAACATAGGGCTGGTAAATGCAATGATAGACAATGAAGATGAACAGAAGAGATTTACCACATTTGCACTGAGATTGCGTGAGACAGCCGGCAAATGATGATACCCATCAGGCGGTGCTGACCGAGGTGGGATGAGGTGCTGATAAACAGATAAGAGATTATATATCATAGAAATAACGGGTAATGGCAGATATGGGATTTACGGAGAATAATCCCATGCTGTCTGTTGTCTGTATTATTTATTATAAGCTGGGGGGATTACGTGGGTGTATATGATAGCGTTATGGATCTGATATTTCCCCGCAGATGTGCAGTATGCGATGAGGTTATCCCATATGGCGGGGGATATGTATGCGGTAGTCATACAGATCTGCCATATGTTAAAGCTCCGGTATGTATGAAATGCGGGAAAGAAATTGATTCTGAGGAGAGAGAATTCTGTTTGGATTGTGAAAAACATTTCAGAAATTTCGAGAGAGGTTTTCCGGTATTTAATTATCTGGAACCTGTCAAAGCCAGTGTCCTGGCGATAAAATACCATGGAAAAAGAGAATACTGTGACTTTTACGGGAGAATCATGGCTGAAAAAGTGCGCCCTTATATTAAAAGGTATGGGATAGATGCGGTGACGTGTGTCCCGGTGCATAGGAAAAAACGTAGGCAGAGAGGATACAATCAGGCACTTGAACTGGCGAAGGTTTTGGCAAAAGAACTTGAACTGCCATTGTGTCCCGATATGCTGGTAAGGAACAGATATACAGCACCTCAGAAGGAACTCAATAATCTGGAGAGGGCGAACAATATCAAGATGTCTATGTCCGTCGGAAGAATATATAGTCAATACAGAAATATATTGATAGTGGATGATATCTATACTACGGGTGTCACAATAGACGTGTGCGCCAGTCTCCTTAAGAGCGCCGGCGCACGTAATATATATTATTCATCCGTATGTGTAGGAAAAGGACGCTAGTCGATGTGAAAATCTTCGTCAGCTTTGTCTTCTTCCTCCGGCATATATTCCTTGAAAATATGTACAAATATAAGAGAACAGAGGTATGCATGCAGCCCTGCGGCGCATATGAGCATGATGCCGAGAAAAGCAGCGAAAAAGTAGCTGAGAACGATTATGGCAGCGGTTATGGCTGCCATAAGCAGCGTCCACGGAAGATTCTTTATAGATATCAGGAATGCATTCTTTATGGTGGCTTTTACAGTGTTCTCGAACTGTGCCTGCAAAGGAAAAACATATAGCACAGTGAACAGGTATACAAGTGACATGATGGTGAATATGATCATCATACCTTTTATGTCCCTGCTGATTGCGTAATACATATCAAATATGCATATGAATCCTGCGGCAAGGGCAAGAATTCCGATTCCTGTGGCTTGTTTGAAGTTATCCCTGAAGCTCTTGAAAAACATCTTGACCACGCCGCCCTGTCCGTTCCTTATGCACTTCATTGTAGTGTAGTAGAGTGCTGTGGTTGACGCTCCGATGGTCAATACAGGCAGTGAGGTCAAAAGCCACAAAAAATGCAGGATGACTATATCGCACACTATGGTGAGAAAATTCATGATTGGATTATCCGTTGTAACTGATCTATTCAAAATAAAATACCTCCTCTTTATAAAATGACTCTCTTACGCCATGAGATCTTCTTTGATCAGGGTTGCCAGAGTGTCCACATCTATCTTGTCCATAGAGACGATCCTTGTTGCCTGCTTGGAGATGGCTGCCTCCATAAAGTTTCTGACTTCACGTGCATTTGCAAATGTATCATCATGATCCGCGGCTTTGTCAGCCCAGTATTTCTGTGCGTATTCTCTGGCTTCATCGTCAAGTCTGTATTCCTGTTTTGAACACATGCTCTCGAAGATGGACATGAGCTCGTCTCCGGTATAATCCTCAAATGTAATAAATTTGTTGAATCTTGAACGCAGACCGGGATTGGAGCTGAGAAACTGCTCCATAAGATCTGGGTATCCGGCTACGATGACAATGAGGTCATCCCGATGATCCTCCATCGCTTTGAGGAGAGTGTCAACCGCTTCCTGTCCGAAGTCATTTTCCCCTTTGCCGGCTGTGAGTGTGTACGCCTCATCTATGAACAGGATTCCACCGAGAGCAGATTCGACAACCTCTGTGGTTTTTATGGCTGTCTGACCGATGTATCCCACCACGAGTCCACCGCGGTCGACCTCCACAAGCTGTCCTTTTGAGAGAACTCCGAGCCCTTTGTATATATTGGCGAGAAGTCTTGCGACAGTGGTTTTTCCAGTGCCTGGATTTCCCGAGAACACAAGATGCAGCGAGATCGATGGCTGTTTCATGCCATTTTCCTCTCTGAGCTTTTTGATTTTGAGCAGGTTTACCAGATTGGTGATATCCTTCTTGACGCTTTCAAGCCCTGTCATAGAATTGAGTTCCTCGAGCAAAGTGTCAACATCCTTTGCTGGTTCGGATGCCGTTTGGCCAACGCTTGTTGAGGATTGGCTGGACGCCGCCGGATTCTGTGGCAGTGCATTGTATTTGTCTAGAAGCGGACTTGGATCAATCGCATACAGATTCATTGATTTTAAATATTTGTCGAGCATCAGGCAGTAACCGGTCAGCCTTGCTATCTCTTTTTCGTCGGTCTGGTTGTTGCAGGCGATGAACTCCTGCCCCATGAGCTTGAACATGCGGACATAGTCCCTTGAACGGTACACTGTCTTTGGATTGACCTTCATCCGGGCGAGGTCTCCCTGAACAAAATATGTAAGGGATCTTGGCGGAGTCTGGGCAAAATCGCCGGTTGTCCTCTCATATTTGAATGTGCGGAATCTGTCGGTCGTGAAGTGCTGGTTCAGATATTCACGTATAAATTTTATCTCCAATGTGAGCTCGGATGGATCTGAGCTGGACAGATATGCCAGAAACTGAAGAAGGTCGAACTGCAGCATCTCTCTGGTCTTAATACCTGCTTTCTGACGGGCTCCGTATCCGTCGTTATCCAGAGAGTCGGCAAATGAGTAACAGTTGTCCAGTTCGGCTTTCAGTGAGTAATTCATAAATAAGTTTCCCCTTTCTTTTTGTAATGCGCATAATTAACTCTATTGTAAAGCCTTTGCGTGCTGTAATCAAATAAAGTTTTGAGAGGTTAGAGTATTTATGGTGTCATATTTGGAATTAGTATGATAGAATAACTTTTATATGGGCAAATGATGTAACGTACAGATGCAGATAAGCTTGCTATGCTGCATGCGAGGACAGGCAGTATAAATCATATATAAGTGCAGATAGCAGCAGTGTGTCATCAGGATCAACACGACGGGAGATAGATAATATGAGATTCAGACCTTGTATAGACATTCATAATGGACAGGTAAAGCAGATAATTGGTGGAAGTCTGTGTGACGAAGGCGACAGAGCGGAGGAAAACTTTGTGTCGCAGCAGGATGGAAGCTTTTTTGCTGATCTGTATAAGAGATATGGTCTTACAGGCGGACATATCATATTGTTAAATCCGGCATCCAGCGAGTACTATGATGCAGATGTGCACCAGGCGAAGCTGGCTCTTGAAGCATACCCTGAAGGGCTGCAGATAGGCGGCGGGATCAATGCTGACAATGCAGCGGCGTTTATAGACATGGGTGCTTCCCACGTGATCGCAACTTCATTTGTGTTCAGGGATGGCGAGATAAATTACGACAACCTGAATGCACTTGTGAATGCAGTTGGAAGAGAGCATCTGGTGCTTGATCTGTCATGCAGAAAGAGAGATGGAGAGTATTATATCGTCACCGACAGATGGCAGAAATTTACAAATGTAAAGGTGGATGAGGATACGCTTGATAAGCTCTCGGAGTACTGTGATGAGTATCTGGTTCATGCGGTTGATGTGGAGGGCAAGGCTTCCGGAATAGAGACACATGTGGCAGATATGCTGGGAAGATGGGGCAGGATTCCGATGACATATGCGGGAGGTGTGGCATCATTTGGCGATCTGGAGCAGCTCAAAAGTCTTGGAAGGGATAAGATAGATGTGACGATAGGGAGCGCGCTTGATATCTTTGGGGGACATATGGCGTTTCAGGATATTATAAGGTTTATGGAGGGTTAACATGGCGAAAATGAGAAAGGTACTTGCGGCGACTATGGCAGCAGCGATGGCTATGTCGATGCTGGCGGGCTGTGGGGATGCGAAGACGGACAGTACAGAGGAGCAGACGGTACAGTGTACAGATTCTGAGACAACTGAGATAACCGAGGCTGCGTCCTCGGAGGCAAATGAAGCGGATACTGACGAGGCGGACACAGAGGAGAGCATCCAGGTTGCAGATGGGGATGTGCTCATCGATCTGAATTTTGATGACAATGACACAGATGGATGTGTTACATATTTCAATGGCGGTCAGGCGGAGCTGCTTAATGAGAATGGTGAGTTGTGTCTTGATGTGACATCGACAGGCAAGCTAGACTATGCAAACCAGATATATTATGACGGATTTGCCCTGAATCAGGATTGTGTATACGAGCTTTCATTTGATGTTCACAGTACTATAGAGAGGGCACTTCAGTATAGGATACAGATAAATGGCGGAGATTATCATGCGTATGTCATGGACGAAGTATTGGTTGGTTCGGACACTCAGCACGTTTCGACACAGTTTACCATGAGCGAGGAGTCGGATCCGGCACCTAGACTCTGTATGAATCTTGGGCATTTTGAAGGCAAAGGCGATGACAGCGTTGCACATAAGATCTACTTTGACAATATAAAGCTCACGGTTGTGGATGCGTCCAAGGCGCAGCAGGTTGAATCCATCCCTGAACCAAAGATAGTCAATATCAATCAGCTTGGTTACAAGAAGGATGCACAGAAACTTGCGACTATCACAAATGAGTCTGCAAAGACATTTGATGTAATAGATGTGGGAACAGGTAAGTCGATCAAGACGGGTGAGCTTGGAGACTGGCATTATGACTCTGGGGCGGATCTGAGATATACGGTTGTTGATTTCAGCGATGTGACAGCTGAGGGTACATATAAGATCACTGTGGATACCGGCGAGGAGTCGTATGAGTTCCAGGTCAAGGATGGAATATATGACGATGTGTACAAGGCATCGGTTCTTATGCTCTATGATCAGAGATGCGGAACAGCTATAGACAGTGCAGTGGCAGGAGATTTTGCACACGAGGCATGTCATACGGGACAGGCTATAGTGTATGGCTCCGATGTGGCAAAGGATGTGACTGGTGGATGGCATGATGCAGGCGACTACGGCAGATATGTGGTTCCTGGAGCAAAGGCGGTTCAGGATCTTATGCTTACATATGAGGATTCCGCTGAGGCTGCAAAGGATGATGCCATAGGCATACCTGAGAGCGGCAATGGAGTTCCAGACATTCTCGATGAGGCGAGATACGAGCTCGACTGGATGCTCAAGATGCAGGACGAGAATAGCGGTGGAGTATACCACAAGGTTACCGGCGAGGTGTTCCCTGAGACTGTTCTTGCAGTTGAGGAGACAGCACAGATGATACTCTCACCTATATCCAATGCAGCTACAGGCGATTTTGCCGCTGTCATGGCAAAAGCATCGGTTGTATACAGAGACATAGATAAGGAATTTGCAGATAAATGCCTTGCCGCAGCTCAGAAGGCTTGGAAGTACCTGGCAGGACATGAGGGTGATTCGGGATTTGTTAATGTGGGCAGCATAGTTACTGGTTCATATTCGGATGGAAGAATGAATGATGAATATCTGTGGGCAGCCACAGAGCTTTATATAGCAACTGGTGATGAAAGTTATAGTGATTATGTGAAGAAAGCGGTGAAGACCAGTGTAAAGTATGGCCTTGGATGGGCAGACGTAGGTTATTATGCTATATATGATTACTGTATGAATGTCAAGGACTGTGACGATGAGAAGGCTATCCTCAAGGAGGGGGCAGATGACCTTGTCAAGAATTATGGCAAATGCGGATTCGGATCTGCAACAGGCGGAGAGTATGTATGGGGCAGCAATATGGCTGTGGCAAATGATGGAATGCTGCTGCTTATGGCTTCAAAGGTTCTTGGAGATGAATCATATGCTGACTGTGCGTCTGAGCAGCTGAACTATCTGCTCGGAAGAAATCCTGTAAGTTACTGTTATTTGACAGGTTTTGGCGCACAGACTCCTGAGCATCCACACCACAGACCATCTGAAGTGCTTGGAAAGGCAATGCCGGGAATGCTTGTCGGCGGAGCAAACGGCAGTCTGGAGGATCCATATGCCAAGGCTGTTCTTGCGGATACACCGGCAGAGCGCTGCTATGTGGACAATGCACAGAGCTATTCATGTAATGAAGTGACAATATACTGGAATTCACCGCTTGTATACCTTCTGGCAAACTCACGCTAATGCCGTAAGGAAAAAATTAAGAACATGTAACTATCAATAGAACATCATATTTGTTATAACTATTGAATAGTATTTAATGTACTCAAGTCAGAAACTCCGATATATGGCGTTTCTGACTTCTGTGTATTAAAAAGAGATGCCGGACATAAGAGGGTGTAGAGTTGAGATAACTCACGAAAACCGATGAATATAGACTGATGAGTATAGATCGATGAATATAGTAAGAAGACATAAGTTATGAGGGAACGGTATAATAATATGAATGTATATGTGGATAAGATAAAAAAACTCATGGAGAAAGAGATGGTCAGATATGTCATAGCCGGGGGATTGACCACGGCGGTCAATCTGGTGTCATTTTTTGTGCTCAGGCTTGTCACTGACCTGAGCCGGAGCGAAGCCAACGTTATAGCTATCATGCTGGCTATTTTATTTGCGTATTTTGCAAATGGATTCTATGTGTTTCAATCAGAGCACAGAAAAAGCATAGGAGAGATCCTCAGAGAATTTGTATCCTTTGTTGGAATGCGTCTCTTTGCTATGATCGTGGAGGTTGTTGGAACCAATCTGCTCTGTGATTCATTCAGATATAATGAATTCGTTTCCAAGATAGTTGTACAGGTTGTTGTGCTTGTGATCAATTATATTTTCAGCAAATGTTTTGTATTCAAAAAGAATAAAAAATCGCTGAAGAGTATACTGTCGGATAACTATATTATGGTTATTTGTTTCCTCATTCCGGCAGTGTTTATGTTGGTTTTGTGGATCATAGCAGAGATAGGTCCTTTTGGCGGACATAGTCTTACCATGGTGGATAGTCTTCATCAGTATCTTCCGTTTTTCTCGGACTATCAGGATAAACTCAAAAACGAAGGAAGCCTTTTTTATACTTGGGATATTGGTATGGGAAGCAATCTGATCGATGTAATAGCCTACTACATGTCATGTCCTCTTAATTTTATTATGGTTGTATTTGACAGGGAGCATTTGTACATAGCGATGAGCCTGTTGATAAGTATCAAGATCGCATTGTCGGGACTTACTATGGCTAGTTACCTTGGATACAAGTGCAAGGACAAGAACAGTGTGTTCATAATTCCATTTGCAACAGCGTATGCTTTGAGCAATTATGTGATCGGGTATTCTTGGAATCTTATGTGGATGGATTGCATCCTCATACTGCCACTCGTCATGCAGGGCTTTGAGCAGATGATGGAGGATGGAAGCAACTATAAGCTTTATACGTTGAGCCTGTTTTATGGGCTTCTCTGTAACTATTATATATGCTTTATGATATGCGTGTTCCTTGTGATCCAGTTTATTCTTACCAATCATAAGAACATATATAAGGGCGCTGAGGACACCTTGAGATTTGCAGGGACATCGGTTTTGGCAGCGGCAATGTCTGCATTTTTGTTGATACCTGCATATATTGGAATCAATACGACGGCATCTGCCACCAGAAATTATCCAAAGTGGGAATGGTATGGAAGTATCTGGGATATGATAAAGCAGATGTTTGTATTGACAACGCCAATAAAAAGCCAGAGCTTTGACGGTGGAGTGAATCTGTATTGTGGAACATTCGCTATACTTCTCATAGGTGTATATATATTCAATACGAAGATAAAGTGGTATGAGAAATTAAAAAATGTCATATTGCTTGTATTTCTTATGATGAGTTTCAACAATATATTGTTAAACTATATCTGGCACGGATTCCATGATCAGTATGGAATACCTAACAGATTTTCATTCTTGTTTATATTTGTTCTTCTCACAATGGGATATGAGGCCGTGATCAAGACTGACCGTAAGCAGATCCCGGGCGTGTTGGCTGGTATTATTGCTGCATTTGGATTCCTCGTGTATGCAAAAAAGAATATCGATTTTGACAAGACGGTCATCATGCTCACATGGCTTCTTTTTGTCGCCTATTCTATCGTGATGCTGATACTGAGCATGATCAAGGGGCGCGGAAGGTTCGTTGTGTCTCTTGTGATGGCTATCGTGTGCCTGACTGAGGTTATATTCAGCGCGGCAAAGGGGTATGAGAGCAACGGAACGGTGTATATACCGGATTATTACGGTGGAGCAGCGGAACTTCAGTCGGCTATAGATTCGGTAAAACACGACAATTCGTCATACAGATCAGAGCTGGTTGCAACCAAAGTTGTGGATGAATCCACGTATTACAATATGCAAGGCGTAAGTCTGTTTGGTTCGACCGTATCCAGTGATCTGGTAAATGCCATGCATGGGCTGGGCTTTTATACAGGCGCAAATGAATTCCTTTTTGATGGAGCCAATCCTGTGTCGTGTGCTGTCCTTGGGATCAGAAATGTGTTCAGAAGACCAGACGAGTATATGTCGTATGACATGAACTATCTTGACACAGTGGGAGACGTGGACATATATCAGAACGAGCGCGCTCTTAAGCTTGGATTTATGGTGAATGAGGAACTCAAAGACTGGACCAGTGACGCGGGAAATATGTTCGAGAGCATCAATAATTTTGTCGAGAAATCTACAGGCGTGGCAGGAACATTCAGTCAGATATATCCGGAGATCACAGGGTCTAGCAATGATATAACGATAACACATGACAATCAGTACAGTGAATATTTTGCACTGTCTGATATAACTCCTGGTATAACAAGTTTCAGCCTTAGTTTTGATATAACAGAGGAACAGAACGATCTCTATATGATCGCCAACTGCAATGGCATTACAAAGCTGAGAACATACGTAGATGGACAGGAACAGAACTATGAGAGAATCCAGTATCAGACATATCATATTGGACATTTGTCAAAAGGGGCTCATGTTGAGATAGAGTACTGTTTCTCGGAAGGGGTTCCTGACAACACATCAGCCAGGTTGACATTGGCAACGATGAACAGCGCAGCTTTTGATGCGGCATATGATAGATGGTCAAAAGTTCAGTTAAAGACATCTGTGTTCGAGGATGGATATGTAAAAGGTCATATAGCTCCAAAGGAGGATGGGCTAATGTTTACATCTATACCTTATGATTCGGGCTGGACGGCATATGTCGATGGCAAAGAGGCGGATATACAGACTGTTGCCGGAGCATTCATAGCTCTTGATCTTAAAGCCGGGGCGCATACTATTGAATTCAAATATTTTCCTAGAGGGCTTCACGCGGGTATATTGCTCACTCTGGCTGGATGGCTTGTTTTTGCGTTTCTTATGAATATGAAATCAATAAAGGATAAGAAGAACAGCAAAAAAAAATCATGCAGAGAGGAGATTACAGTAGACGATACGGCAACAGAGAATGTGGAAAATCCCGACAATGAAGAGGCGTGTTCTGAGTCGGAGGATGATGATGCGAAAGATTCTGAAGATGAAAATGCCGATATCGAAGATTCAGATGAATACGTGTTTGAGGATGATACTACAAAACTTGAAGCGGCAATGAAGCTTGCGGAGCAGTTGTGCAGAAAATGATAAAGGTAAGAGAATATGCACATGCCACATAATGCAAATAGTCTATATTGTACAAAATGATGAATAAAATTTGTATATTTTTCAGCATAAAAAACGATGTGAACGTTGACCTTGTTTGCTATTTATAATATAATGTAACTATGTGATTACACATAGATATGTTTTATGTGTAGAAAAGCACTATATATAGAAAAATTTACAAGAACAGAGGTGCATTAATGGACAAGATTAAGGAAATTGGGATTAAACCGCTTGCGATTGCTGTGGCGGTTCTTGCTTTACTGGCAGGAGTGCTTGGCATAGCGAATGTTGGAGAGGGAGCTATCATTTGCGGTATTCTTGCAGCGGTGGCAGCGGTGCTGATCATGCTGGCCTTTGGAGGCGGCGGCATGGGATCATCGAACAAAAGTGACAAGTACAAAAAACTGTTCATGAATCTTCCGATTGGATTTGCGCAGGCAAGGATCATTAATGATCCGGTCAACGGAACTACTTATGAGATAGTCGATGCCAATGAGATATTTGGCGAGTACTTCAAATTGGACGTGTCGGACTACAAGGATAAGATCCTCAAGGAGAGTAAGATAGAGGTTCTTCAGGATATAAATGCCTGGTTCACAGCGTACAATAACTCGGGTACAAAAGAGGGAGACCTCATGGATGTTGAGATTACTATGGAGTCACTCCAGAAGGTGTTCAACACGGTTATGTATAAGTCTGAGGCTGATTACATCAATATGGTAGTAATTGATGTCACAAAGCAGAAGGAGACAGAGGAGAAACTCAGCAAGGCTATCGTGGATGCCAATGCTGCATATAAGACTCAGGCGGAATTCCTTGCAAACATGAGCCATGAGATAAGAACTCCTATCAATGGAATTCTCGGTATGCTTCAGCTTACACTTATGGCGGAAGACCTTCAGGCAGATTACAGGGATAACCTTGTAACAGCTAAGAACTGTGCAGATACACTGCTCAGACTTATCAATGATATCCTTGATATAAGCAAGCTTGAGGCAGGAAAGTACAAGATCAAGGAAGAGACATTTGACATCAGGACAGCCATTGAGGATACGGTTGCTGCACAGGTTCCTATTGCAACCAATAAGGGTTTGCAGCTCGATTGTTCATTTGGCAGCAATATTCCGAAGCTTGTCCGTGGTGATGGACAGAGGATTCAGCAGGTTCTCAATTGTCTCCTTTCGAATGCGATCAAGTTCACATCTCAAGGAAGTGTAAGGGTCAAGATCGCATCTATGGATGATGGTGAGAATAAGATCAAGATAAGAATGGCAGTTGCAGATACAGGTATCGGTATCTCCGAGGCGAATATGAGCAAGCTGTTCATAAGATTCAGCCAGGTTGATGCATCTGATACAAGAAAGTACGGCGGTTCGGGACTTGGACTCGTTATCACCAAGCAGATCGTAGAACTTATGGGTGGTAACATCACTGTACAGAGTAAGGAAGAAATTGGTTCTACATTCATAGTTGAGATACCACTCAAGGTTATCAAGGGTCCTGATGCAGCAGATGAGTTCCTTCAGGAGAAAGAGGAACCAGCGGTATTCTCCATCAATGCACACAGCAAGGCGAGAATTCTTGTCGCAGAGGATGAGCCGGTCAACCAGCAGGTTATCGGAAAGCTTCTCGGTATGGCAGGTTTCTCATACGATATAGCAGAGAATGGTCAGAAGGCGGTTGAACTTTTCAAGACAAAGATATATGACGCGGCACTGTTTGATGTACAGATGCCAGTTATGGATGGTATAGCAGCTACACAGGAGATCAGAGAGATAGAGCGTAAGGAGAAGAGGAAGAGACTTCCTATAATCGCGGTTACAGCCAGGGCAATGTTCGGGGACAAGGAGAGAATCCTGGAGAACCAGTTGGACGATTATATTGCAAAGCCTTATAATCTTAATGATGTTGTAGATACTCTCAATAAGTACATAGATGAGTAGATAAGAGCTTAATTTACAGATAAAATGAAAAAGAGATCGGGGATGATGATATAATTCGAAATTCCCGGTCTTTTTTTGGAAAAAGCTTATAGTACTATTTTAAATAAAAAACAATAAATGGAGGAATATATTGTATGTCAGATTTTTTTCAGGATGTATTTAACAAGACAAAGAAATTCGCAAACGATGCTGTGGATGAGACAAAGGATGCGGCGCAGAAAGCAAAGCTGAATAATAAGATCAGCAATGAGACACAGATGATAGAAAGAAATATGGTTGAATTGGGCAAGTATTTTTATGAGCAGGCAAAGGATAATCCGCCGCAGGAGCTGGCGCAATATTTTAATAATATACGAGTGCTGAAAGACAGTATAGAGATCAGCCGCAGTGAAATTAAATCTATAGATGAGTCCATGGCGGCCAGAAAAAATAGCAATACTCAGATGTAAACCGGCTAAAAATAAAAAAAGGGCAAAATCCAAAAAATTAAAAATGATGAAGAAATCCGTGTGTGAAATGACAGTAATATGTTATGGCTACACACGGATTTTTTGTTTAGGCATTGAATTTGCTGGGGTTGCGCAAGCGTGAAAAAAGTAAAGAAAATGCGCGGGTATGATAATACACTTTACAAAAAGTTAAAACTGGATTTTTGTAAAAATTTGTTTATAAATCAACCCCTTTACAAAGCTTGTGGGTGGGTGTAATGTGTGACTTACCACTTGAGGAAAGGAGGTCAGGAACAGATTATTTTTTTAATACCATTGATAGCCACGGTCAGTCTGGCGGTTATATCAGACTTTAGGAATTGGAGGATCCCCAATAATCTGATTGCTTTTGGACTGATACAGGGATTTACAATGTCGGCGCTGATGCGGGGGATTCCGCAAGGACTTGTCTGCAGTGTGAAGGGCTGTGTATTACCGGTGGCAATCTTATATGTATTATTTCTAATCAAAGCTCTGGGAGCTGGGGACATCAAGCTACTGGCGGTTGCCGGGTCGTTTGTTGGATCAGATATAGGCAGAGTGATTAGTTACTCCTTTTTGGCCGGGGGAGTAATATCTATTATTTATCTTTTAAAAGAGTTTATTTTATCAATTACGAATCGTAAGAAAATTTCAAATGAAATAGTTGGACGTTCAAAGGCAACTAAGAGATGTGTGCATTTCTCTGCCGCGATATTTGGCGGGATAATGTATTACGCAGTGACCTTGCCGGGATAGTTGTGATGATGGCATATGTAGGAGCTTTAAGGGGGTGAGACGATAGGACAATACAAAGTAGGTATATATGATGCTGACAGGGCATATATGATAAATCTCATGAACCATATTAACTCGGATAGGGATAATCCTTTTTTGTCGCTGGCATTTTCCGGATCGGATGAACTGATGGCGTATCTGAGTAACAGTAGTCTGGATGTGCTTTTGGTTGATGAGAAAATATATGTTGATATATGGCAAGAAATCAGAGAACAGAGAGTACTGATATTAACAAGAGAAAGAACAGAGGAGAATATAGACAGATGTGGTGAGACTCCGGGAATCCTGTTCAAGTATTCCAAAGTCAGTGACATTGTGCAGATGCTGATGAGGTATATGAATGTGGATATTCCGGAGAGAAGCCGGCAGTTATTCAGATCATATGGGGTTATATCGCCGATCGGCAGATGCGGCAAGACAAACCTTGCTATAAATATCTGCATGGATGATGAAGTCCGGGGTGGACTGTATATAGGCTTGGAGGATTTTAGCTCATTTAATGACAGTGAGGATGTGATATCAAACGTCATATATCTTATAAAGGAGAGATCGTCGGGGTTTATAGAATATGTTGGTAACCACGTTGTAAAGTTGGATGACTATAGTGTACTGGGGTATATGCAGTCGTATTTGGAGGCATTGGAACTTACAGGCAAAGATGTAGAGTGGATGGTTGAGCAGCTTAAGGAGTGGGGGATGTATACAACAGTTGTACTTGATATAGGACAGGCGGTGCTGAAGGATCTCTCAGTGCTTTCTGCTCTGGATGTGATAGTTGTTCCGGAACTCTCGGATGAACAGTCACAGGAAAAGATCAAAACATTTGAGAGAGTACTTGAGATGGCAGAGCTTGGCAAGGTGGCAAAAAGAATGAAAAAAGTCAAAGTTCCTAATTCTGCGCCTGGCAGTCCTGAGATGATCAGATTTATAGAAAGTCAGGTGTTTGACAAATGATAGATGGCGATGAGTATAACAAAATACGATCAAAAGTTATGCAGAGTATAGATCTTTCAGGAAATATAGAAGATATGCAGGTGCGGGAAGCTATCGACAGAAGTATTCTGGAGTATTCAAACGAAGGTATTCTGAGTGTGAAAGACAAGCTGGCAATAAAGCATGATCTGTTCAACAGCCTCAGACGACTGGATGTGTTGTCGGAGATGCTTGATGACGACGATATAACGGAGATCATGATAAATGGAGCGGATAATATATTTATTGAACGAGATGGTCGATTATGCCGTTACGACAAAGCGTTTGAGAGTGAGGACAGATTGAACTCGGTTATACAGCATATAGTTGCCGGCTGCAACAGGATCGTAAATGAAGCGTCACCGATAGTTGATGCCAGACTGGGGGATGGTTCCAGAGTGAATGTGGTGATATCGCCGATAAGTCTGGGTGGAAGTGTTATGACAATAAGAAAATTCCCAAAAGAGGGAATGACTATGGGAAGACTGCTTGAACTGGGGGCAATAACGCCAGAGGTTGGAGAGTTCCTGAGAAAACTGGTCGTGTCAGGATACAACATGATCGTATCTGGGGGAACCGGTGCAGGTAAGACAACGTTTTTGAATGCATTGTCAGGATACATACCAAGCGATGAAAGGATTGTGACGATCGAGGATTCTGCGGAACTTCAGCTTACCGGAATAGAGAATCTGGTTAGGCTTGAGGCCAGGGATGCCAATGTGGAAGGGGAAAATGCGGTGAGCATAAGGGATCTTATCAAGGCAAGTTTGAGAATGAGACCATCACGTATCATTGTGGGGGAAGTCAGAGATGCGGCGGCAATTGATATGCTTCAGGCCATGAATACAGGCCATGACGGATCATTATCCACGGGCCATGCAAATTCCAGCAAGGACATGCTCACAAGACTTGAGTCGATGGTGCTTATGGGAGCCGATATGCCGATATTGGCCATAAGGCAGCAGATAGCGTCTGCTGTTGACATAGTGATACAGCTTGGCAGGCTGCGTGATAAGTCCAGACGCTGTCTGGAGATAAGCGAGGTTATGGGACTGGAGGGAGGTGAATTTGTGATAAACAAACTATATGAGTTTCGAGAAAATGGAATTAAGGCTGGCAGAGTAACCGGGACCCTTGAGAAGATAAATGATCTGCACAACACAACAAAACTGGTATCTGCAGGATTTATAGATGTGATTCATGATCATGAAAAAACAGGGGGTGAATAAGTGTGGATTATAAAAGTTACAGGCTCAAGCCAAGGGAAAAAATTGGGGTGACGATTATATATCTGGCTGTGTTGATGGCGGTATCATATCTCTTTTTCAATAACGTGTTTATCTCAGCCGTAGGTTTGCCGTGGGTGATTGTCGTGTTTAGAAAGTGCGCAGATAGAAAGTGTAAAAAGATGCAGAAGAGACTTAATGAGGAATTTAAGAATATGCTGCTTGCGTTATCTGCAAATATGGCTGCCGGCTATTCTATGGAAAAAGCATTTATACCAGTATATCAGGAGATGAAGGGAATATATCAGGGTAGATCTTATATACAGGCAGAATTGAAAATAATCATATCGGGACTTGAGATGAGCACAGATATAAGCAAGTTGTTGAATGATTTCGCTGAGAGATCGGGATTGGACGACATTAAAGAGTTTGCGAGGGTCTCTGCAGTGGCGGGGCGTTCGGGCGGTAATTTTATAAAGATGATGAAGAAGATGGTACAGACAATAGAAGGAAGGCTGGAGGTGGAGGATGAAATAGACACCATGATAACTTCAAAGAGGATGGAATATAACATAATGTCGGCTATGCCATTCGCGATCATTCTATATATGAGAATATGTAATCCTGGGTATATGGATGCATTGTATGGAAATATTCTAGGGGCAGCAGCTATGTCCATATGTCTGGTAATCATAATACTTGCGATTGCGTGGGGGCAAAAGATAACAAATATTCAGATATAAGGCGGTGCAGTGGTGTTAAAAAAAATATCGAGAAGTATTTATGAAATTCTGGGGAAATGGTTTGATATGGACAAGAACATCCAGAAGATAAAGCGCATATATACATGCACTGACTCTGAGGCAAGAGACAGATGCAGAAGAATGTATGAGGAGAAAATAAAGCTAATACTTATAATTTTAAGTTCAACTGTACTTCTTGCGGTTCTGCTATGCGTGAAGTCTGCAGTGGAATCGCATGCAGTGGTTCTGAACAGACCGGGATATGGGGAAGACTCTGTCACTAAAATATTGAGAACAGAGGTGGATGGGAAAAGCGAGGATTTTGGCATAGAGGTTGTCCCTGTGGAATACGAGAAATCAGAGCTAAAACAGATATTTCAACGTGGATTTGAAGAGATTGAACAGGTGTATCTTGGAGAAAATGGTTCCGCAGATGTTATACAGGAAGATTTAGTACTGCCTGAGAGACTTGATGATGTAGGGCTCGATGTAACATGGATGAGCAGTAATCAATCCGTGATAGATTCGTCTGGAAAACTGGTCAAATCCGATGATGGGAATACTGAGCTGGTTGAACTGACGGCTACATTGTCATATGGAGAAGAAAGCGCAGAGCGGAGGTACGAGATACGTGTGGTTGGAAGGAAGCTTGGCGCAGGAGAGAAGGCAGAGAAGATCATATCGGAGTATGCGAGAAAAATCCAGACGGAAGATAAATCCTGCAGTCAGATAGAATTGCCTTCTGACATAGAAGGATACAAAGTTGAGGAGCCTTCGACTGGGAGTGGCGGAGTTGCTGTGATATTTCTGGGATTGGTGGCTGCTGCAAGCATATGGATGGGGATGAGAAGCAAAATCACCAAAATGGAAAAAGATCGCAGACAACAGTTGATGATGGATTATCCTGAGATGATCGACAAGATGATTCTCTATCTTGGGGCCGGGGTGACGGTGAGAGGCGCATTTGCCAGGATGATGCAGGGTAATGAAGAAAGCAATCTGGTAAGGGAACTCAGATATACGCTCAATGAGATACAGTCGGGTGTTCCAGAGGGGGAGGCATATTACAATATGGGACATCGAATCAACCTCCCTGTATATATGAAGCTTATGTCCATGCTGTCACAGAACGTTAATAAGGGAACAAAAGACATATTGATAATGATGGCGGGCGAGGAGGAAGCTGCTATGCAGACCAGAAAGGAGATTGCCAGAAAAAAAGGAGAAGAGGCTGGAACAAAGCTGCTTTTTCCGATGATGCTTCTTCTGGGGATAGTAATGGTGATAGTGGTGCTCCCTGCGGTAATGAGCTTTTAGAAATTCGATAAAATTATTAAAAATAAAGGAGAAAATGCTTATGAAGAATTGGAATGAATTTATGGAAGAAGAGTCAGGAATGGGAGTTGTAGAGATAATACTTATAATGGTGGTTCTTATTGCCATGTGCATAATTTTTAAAAATCAGATAACTTCTCTGGTGAACAATATCTGGAGCTCTATAAACAAAAGTGCTAAGAAAATTTACTGATGTAAGGGCGGATGATCAAAGGCAGGGTGAAAAATATGGGAAATAAGGGACAGGTTACAGTATTTCTGTGTCTTGTGCTTATGTCGTTGCTTCTGCTTGGAATTACAACGCTGGAGATGGTGAGGGTTCGCATGGGTAGCGCCAAGGCTGCGGAAGCAGCCGATGGTGCCGCCTGCGAGATACAGGCGGCATATAACCGGGAGTTATTTGATGAGTATCATTTGCTGGCTGTTGACAGAACATTTGCAGGGCAGGGGGAAGGAAAGATGGAAGAGATGGCAGAGGACTACATCGAATACACGCTGGATGGCAGTGGCGATGATGACATGGTATTGAATGGTGTGGAGCTTGTGCAGTGCAAAGGGCTTTTAGAGAATGACTGTGAGAACATGAAAAAACAGATAACAGAATATATGAAAATCTATATTGAAACTGAGGGGATCAAAGATCTTCTTGAGATGATCACAACCGAGAAAAAAGCAGGAACATCAACCGGAGCTGCAATAGATAAAGGTCAGGAGGATGAAAGCTCCAGTCACAGCGTTTGGGTTGGAACTGATCCCAGAGATGTATTGAAGAATATGTCCAAGGGTGGGGTGTTGAAACTTGTTACCCCTGCCGGAGACGTGCCATCTGACACCTCATATGATATGGAACCATTATCAGGCAAGAATGGCTGCGATGATGGTGAACAGTGGGAAGACATAGAATTTGATGATATAGATGCGTTTAGAAAACAGGTAGGAACGTGGGAAGAAAGCGATGAGACTGGTATCACGGATGATTTTTATGGAATCTGTTATGCTTTGGAGACATTTAACACATATGTATCCCCAAAGGCAGACAGATCGGCCGAGTGTGAAGTGGAGTATATGATAGCCGGTGAAGATAATGACAAAGATAATCTGAAAAGTGTGGTGAATAGGATTATATTGCACAGACTGCCGTTAAATATGGGATATCTTCTGACTGACACAGCGAAGATGGCATCCGTTGAATCTATTGCATTTGTGTTATCCCTTATACCGGGGGTTACATACTCCGCAGTAAAATATCTTATTGCCGGTTGCTGGGCATATGTTGAGACTTTGGCGGATATAAGATGTATGCTTTGCGGAAATGACGTGAAATTCATAAAATCAGCAGATACCTGGAAGACAGATATAGACAATCTGGGAGATCTGCTCACCATGCAGAATGTGAATTATGAAGGTGCTGATGCTATTGGATATAAGGGTTATCTGGCTATTTTGCTAGCGGAAAAAAGAAAAGACATGTATTACAGAATGGCGGATATGATACAGCTGAATTTGTCGAAGGATAATGAATTGTTTGAGATAAAAAATATGATATACGGCTTCTCAATTGATGTGGATATTATTCAGAAGAAAAAGTACGCATCGTTTATTGAGAGCTTTCCGGGAGTGGGGGAGCTGGATGAAGGATATTATCGACATAGTTTCAGAATATCAAAAAAGTATTAGAAAGAATTGCAGATTAAAATAGGTGAACTGTACCAGGTTCAGGAAGGGGGTGTTATATGTTCTCTTGTTACAATGACCTACGAGATCCAGATAATCCAAATAGACATATAGAGAAAAAACCAAATGTTAATCGTTTATTTTTTCATTTTAAAAACTTTAAAAATTTTATAAAAGATAAATCGCCTCTCCAAGCGCATATCAGGAAAGGATATCGTATGAAAAAGGTGGGCAGGAGAATATATAAGACCGCTCTTTCTGGACAGGGCAGTGCCAGCTTGGAGGCTGCAATAGTGATACCGATATTTTTGTTTGCTATGTTGGGGATAATGAGCGCTGCAGGAGCTGTCCATGTCAGGAGTGTTGTGTATGAGGCGTTACATGAAACAGTACTATACATAGCAGAATACAGTTACCTGAGTGAGCAGATAGAAAAAGGCGCGGATGCCGGGGGTGAAGCAGCCATTATTAAAGATGGACTGTCGGTGGCAGCTGCGAGCATGAAACTGGACAGCTATATTGATGACAAGGAATTGGTCAGCAGATATGTGGATGGCGGTGTTGCGGGATTAAGGATAACACAGGCGGAACTAAAAAACGATGATTGCGTATATATAAAACTTACATATGACATTTGTATAGAGGTGCCCTTAGTTGGAAGAGTAAAGATTCCGTGCGAGGAACGTATACGGCAAAGGGCTTATCTGGGATACGACAAAGAAAATGATGCTGATTCAGATGGGACATATGTGTATGTGGCAGAAAATGGGGCGGTTTATCACAATTCAAGAAGCTGTTTTCATATAAAATTGTCCATCAGACAGGTTGCTCCCTCAGAGGCTGAGGAGGAAAAGAAAGGGCTGTCTCAGTGCAGTCTGTGTGCAAGGTATAAGGGACGCGGTACCATGTACGTGACAAAGAGCGGTGATAAATATCATTATTCACTCGAATGTCCGGGGTTAAAACGCACTGTATACAGAGTAAAGAAAGATGAAGCAGGGGTGACGAATCCGTGCGCGGATTGTAGTAAATAGATGACAGTAAATAGATGACAGTAAACAGATGATAGGAAGATGACAAATAAACAATGTAAAGATGAAGGGGAGGTATCCAAAGTGGACGACAAAGGATCAGTTATTGTTGAAATGTGTCTTGTTATGCCTATTTTGATTGGCGTTGTATTTGTGGTTATTAATTTGTTTGTGGCTGTGATGAACTATTCGATTGCCACAGGTGAGGCGTATACGGTGCTGTATAACAGAGAAGAGTATATATTGCTTGGAGATTCGGATTATTCGGACACGGCTGAAAAAGTTATGGAAGAAAATGTCCGAGATAACACAGTATTCACAGAAGATGTGGAGGCTGCAACATTGATGGTGGATGAAGGACTGGTGGAACATGGAGCTGCGGCAGACCCAGTGCTTGGAATCTGTGAGAATAGGATAAGTTATTCAGAAAAATATCCGGGAATAGATATTTTGATAAATGAAAACAGCAGAAAAAAGGATGTGGCTGCAAAGAGAGAGATAAGAAATACATCTAATAATCTGAGGAGGTGGCAGATGTATGGTGAAGTATTGTCAGAATGAAGGTGTGAATTCATTCTTTGTGATTGGTGTGGATATGACGAAGGTAAATTCTTATGAAATTGATATGTTGTACAATAACTTTGTGGAGGGAATAATACAGCCTGAATTCAGATCAATAGATGGGGAAATGCTTTTGTATAATAAAATAAATGGACTTATGAATCTGAAGGAATATATGTTGGCAAATATGTTGACGGCTGCCCAGGTTGTGATGATTATGAAATCCGTATGCGATGTTGTTGTAGAGGCGGAGGAATATATGCTGAATCCTGATGAACTTCTGATTAAGTCAGATTATATATTCTGCAGCATTGGGGTTGAACAGGTAAGATTTGTATATGCGCCGGGAAACGCTAACAATGTAAAAAAGCAAATCAGACATCTGATAGAGGAGATTATAAAGAAAATAGATCATAGGAATTCTAGACTGGTAGATTTTATGTATAAGGCGTACGAACTGGTGCTGGTGGATAATTTTGATATAGAGTTATTGAGAAAGTATGTGTTTGATATACAGGCAGCGAGCACTGGTTACGAATACGACAATGATAACGAAGCATATGGTTTTACCGGGGAGAAGAGAGATCATGAGAATGGCTGCAATTATAATGGATACAATGAGAATGGATATACTGAGAATAGATATTATGAGCAAAAGGTAATGGAAAACGAAGCTTTAAAAGATATGCTGTTCGGCGAGAGAGATTCAGCTCGTAAAATAAAAAGAAATCACTGCAGAGAAGCTAAAATGGAAAGAGAAAGGGATGATCTTGAACATTTGAACAGCACGACAAAAGATAACGGCAGCCCACAGAAAAAAACTGACAGAACCAAGATCCTCAAATTGCTTTTGGCTGTAACGATATTGGCGGGACTGGGAATGATGATATTTCAGATGGCAGAGAACGGCGGCGTAGTTGATGTCCGGCTGCTTATGATGACTGTCGCGGTGGCTGCGGTGGAGATGTTCTTGTATCTGGAATATAAGCGAAAAAACATAACAGATACATCAAAGGTGTGTATTGCGGAGAACTTTTGGGAGAATGTGGCAAGCGAAACGGCAGCAGAGAGGACTGCTCCGCATGAAAGAGAGATTCTGCCATGCGAAGTGAAAACACAGATAAATGGCACAAATGTGCTGAAAAATATAGAAAATGCTACGACATTGTTGGTTGGGGAAGAAGCTGACGAAAGTGATCCGGAGTTGCTTGTCAGATTGGTTGGAAATGAAAGCGAAGAGAAATATGAGGTAAGATTGTCAAAAAAAGAGGTCGTGATTGGCAGGGACAGCTTCTCTGATGTCGTGTTGAATGACAGGAACATTAGCAGAAAACATGCTGTATTAAGTGAAAAGAAAGGCAGGACGTATATAAAGGATCTGGGATCTACTAATGGAACTTTTGTCAATGAGATTCGTTTGTGCAGGGATAAATGCTGGCCACTTACGGATGGCGACATGCTCAGAATAGGAGATCGGGATTACACTATTCAAATATCACTTATCTGATTGATATAAAATGTAAATTCAGATATAATAGTCTGTGTGTGTTTCAGAATTGATATATTTAAAATATAGTGATTCTGAGATGGATTACATTTTACTATAAAGGTAGGTAGTAGCATGTCGTATGTAGCTTTATATAGAAAATGGAGACCTGATACTTTTGACGAGGTGAAGGGGCAGGATCATATAGTTACCACTCTTAGAAACCAGATTAAGAATGATAGACTTGGTCATGCCTTTTTGTTTTGTGGAACGAGAGGTACAGGTAAGACTTCTATTGCAAAGATATTTGCTAAAGCTTGTAATTGCGAGCATCCGGTTGATGGAAGTCCATGTAACGAATGTGCGAGCTGCCGCGCGATAGCAGATGGTTCTTCATTGAATGTTATAGAGATAGATGCGGCATCCAACAATGGCGTTGACAACATAAGACAGATCAGGGAGGAAGTTGCCTATCCGCCTACAGAGGGAAAATATAAGGTTTATATTATAGACGAGGTTCATATGCTTTCTCCGGGAGCGTTTAATGCATTGCTGAAGACTCTTGAGGAACCACCGTCATATGTTATATTTATTCTGGCTACGACGGAGTCTCACAAGATACCAATCACGATATCTTCAAGATGTCAGAAGTATGATTTCCGAAGAATCCCTGTGGATGTAATATCAGACAGACTGGCTGACCTTATGGAGAGAGAGGGGCTTGACGCTGATAGGAAGGCTATAGATTATATAGCTAAATCCGGGGATGGCTCTATGCGAGACGCATTGTCAATTTTGGATCAGTGTGTGGCGTTTAATCTGGGACAGAAACTGACATATGATAAAGTCCTTGAAACTATAGGGGCTGTAGACATAGATACATTTGCCAGATTGCTTGACTGTGTGCTTGGACAGGACGTGGAGGGCGCAATTGATATTGTTGATGAGATTGTGTGGCAGGGTCGTGAACTTGGAAGATTTGTGAGTGAATTCACGTGGTTTCTTCGAAATATACTTGTGGTCAAGTTGTCTCAGACAGAGGGCGACAGACTTGATATGACCAAGGAGAATCTTCAACGTATCAGAGATATTGCATCTGTTATGGAGGAGAGTACAATTATACGGTATATTAATGTATTTTCCGATGCATCGGCAAGTATAAAGTATTCAACACAGAAGAGGATCGTATTGGAGATGGCGGTCATCAAACTGTGCAGACCACAGATGGAGACGGATGTCACCAGTGTATTAGAGAGAGTTAGATCTCTTGAGAAGAAGCTGGATGATCTTCAGGCGAATGGTATTCAGGTTCAGACAGTTCAGCAGACATCTGGATCAGCAGATCAGCAGTCTGATCAAAAAGTGGATTCTGAAGGGATAAAGGCTTTTCAGGAAAAGCTTGCAAGAGAACTTCCGGCAGCAGAACTGGCAGATCTTCAGAGAGCTGCAGATAGCTGGAATGAGATGCTGGGCAAGTTATCGAGTCCGGCCAGAAGATATCTGGAAAGAAATGACGATGATCCTGGAAACAGAGCAAAGCTTATACTGTCGGATGATCACAAAAAACTGGTGCTTATGATCCCTCTTACAGATGATGAACTTCCAAAGCTTTATTTCGAGAAAGCAGAGAATGTAGCACATGTAAAGAGTGTGATAGAGGATTATCTGGGCAAGAGTGTGGAATTTGAGATAATATGCACCAGAAATTCCCACAATGATAATACAAAGATGGAACAGGAAAATATCCTGAACATGATTAATTATAATGTAGAAAGAAAACAAGAATAACATTTCATGAGGAGGACCCGCCGAAAGGCGGGAGATTCCTTATGAAGTACGCATGCGCCGCGCGAAAGCGCTTTTCATGCGCATGCTCAATAACATTTCATAAGGAGGAATTAAAAATGGCTAAGAGAGGTGGTTTTCCAGGAGGTATGATGCCTGGAAATATGAACAATCTTATGAAGCAGGCACAGAAGATGCAGAAGCAGATGGAGGAGACAACAAAGAGTCTTGAAGATAAGGTATATGAATCATCTGTAGGCGGTGGTGTTGTGACAGCCAAGGTATCAGGAAAGAAAGAACTTATGGAGATAAAGATAGATCCAGAGGTTGTTGATCCGGAGGATATAGAAACACTGGAAGACCTTATCATATCAGCAGTGAATGAAGCTTTCAGAGCGCAGGAAGAAGATTACAATAACAATATGAGTAAGATATCCGGAGGAATGGGACTTGGAGGATTGCCTTTCTAATGGAAGTTTATGGAGGAGAAGTAAATAGACTTATAGAGGAACTCGGCAGACTTCCGGGTATTGGTTCAAAGACGGCACAGAGACTTGCTTTTCATATAATAAGTATGCCTGAGGACAGAGCTTATGCTTTGTCTGATGCCATAGTCAATGCAAAGAAGAATATAAAATATTGTAGATGCTGTTACACTATAACAGACAGGGATGTGTGTCCTATATGTAGTTCTCCAAATAGGAATCATAAGCTGATAATGGTTGTTGAGACTCCTCGCGACCTTGCAGCATATGAGAGGACCGGGCAGTTTGATGGAGTGTACCATGTACTTCATGGGGTTATCAATCCATCTCTAGGTATAGGTCCTGCGGATATAAAGATATCAGAACTTATGCGCAGATTGCAGAGTGAAGATGTAGAAGAACTGATAATTGCAACAGGTTCCGGACCGGAGGGTGAGGCTACGGCGATGTACATATCAAAACTTGTCAAGCCTGCAGGAATAAAGGTAAGTCGAATCGCGAGTGGCGTTCCGGTTGGAGGAGATCTTGAATGTATAGATGAGGTTACTTTGCTCAGAGCACTGGAGGGCAGAGTATATCTATAATATTTCATAAGAACTTATAGTTGAAGATTATTTAACTACAGATCAGAGATATGAATGACAGGTACTTTATTTACACATATTTATAAAGAAAGAGGTGCGGAGTTATGTTAAGAGTAGGTTTTTTGACAAGTGGTGGAGATTGTCAGGCATTGAATGCAACGATGAGAGGCATAGCAAAGGGACTGTATGAACTTTTTGATGATGTGGAGATCTATGGATTCCTTGAGGGGTATAAAGGTCTCATGAGAGGCAATTATATCAAGATGGAGCCGGCTGATTTTTCGGGTATAATAAATAAAGGCGGAACTATTCTTGGAAGTTCAAGACAGCCATTCAAGCTTATGGGGGAACCTACAGAGGATGGTCTTGATAAGGTTAAATCTATGAAGGAAACATACAAGAAACTCAAGCTGGATTGTCTTTGCGTATTAGGCGGAAACGGTTCACAGAAGACAGCTAATCTGCTTAGCGAGGAAGGACTCAATGTAATAGGCCTTCCAAAGACCATAGACAACGATCTCTGGGGAACAGATATGACATTTGGATTTCAGAGTGCGGTTGATATTGCAACACAGACTATAGATTGTATTCATACAACTGCCGCATCACATAACAGAATATTTATAGTTGAGATAATGGGTCATAAGGTTGGCTGGATCACACTTCATGCGGGAATTGCAGGTGGTGCTGATGTTATTTTGCTTCCGGAGATACCATATGATATAGAAAAGGTATATAAGGCTATAGATAAGCGAACAAAAGATAACAAGGGATTTACAATAGTTGCAGTGGCAGAAGGCGCGTTGCCAAAGGAAGTGGCAGAGCTTCCTAAGAAAAAGAGAAAAGAAGTTATTGCAAATAATCCATACCCGTCAGTAGCGTATGAGCTTGCAGATAAGCTTAAGGCATATACGACACAGGATATCAGAATTGCAATACCGGGACACACACAGAGAGGTGGAAGTCCTGATGCGTATGATCGAGTTATATCTTCAAGATTTGGAGCAAAGGCTGCAGAGCTTATAAAAGCTAAAGATTTCGGCAAACTGGTTGTATTCCTTGATAACAAGGTTACGGCAATTCCACTTTCAGAGAGCGCAGGCAAACTGAAATATGTATCACCTGACGATGATATAGTGAGTGAGGCAAGAACACTTGGAATCTCATTTGGTGATAAATAAAATCTGACGGTAGTCACATATTCTCCCTATCTGCATACTTATGTAATAGATACACGGCAATGCAGGTAGGGAGATTTGTATGAGTGAAGAATTCAGATATATTCCATATAGTCCATATGATATGAATCTTAAGGGTCTGATAAAAGAAGGAGGAGTCTATAACTTAAATTATCCGAGGCTGTTTGAAAAGAGCGGCTCTGGAATCTTTCTTCCGGAAAATGTATATGATTCAGACGAATTGCTGCGTGATATAGAATACATGAAAGAAATGTATCCTGATGATATAAAAAAAATAAGTGCTGTCGTTGAGGATGAGTGCGATAAATTGGAATATGAAGGCAGCCCGATGTTGGTGGAATACCCAGACAGAGAAGAGATGAGAAGGATTGCCAGAAAAGTATATAATGAGATAAATACTGATGAAACACTGTCTGAAAGATACAGAATATGTGATAATAATATTTCGGATGCGGAACAAGAGGATCCGCCATATGTGCCAGATGGTCCTGGAGATGTAAACTGCGTTGTGAGAGGCATAATAGAGATGCTTGTTTGCAATGAGTTTTGTGTAAGGCGTGACAGACATAGAAGACGTAAAAAGAGATTTTACTGATAATTTATAAATTATTTGATTAAGAAGGTTAGATAAGTGAAGAAGAAAATAAATGTACTTGTAAGAATAATTGTTATGGCAATTGTGTTTGTAGTTACAGTTTATTTTGTCAATATATTTGAAAATAGAAATTATGATAATCTGGCTAAAGAGATGGGTGACGCAGAGCTGCCACTGGCTTATGTGAGCTATGGTGACACTTTGCTTAACTGCATGCACGGATATACCGGTGATGTGGATATAACTCTTCTCAGAGACTCTATAACACCTATTGATGAACAGAAGCATATAGAGATTCTTGTGGAGAATGGAAAAGGGTATGCGAGTGGATATTCGTATGAGATACGATCTATAGCTGGGGATTCGTTGGTAGAAAAGGGAGATATTGACCCTGTTGACAACGACAATGGCTATGATGTGCTCGATATCAACGTGAGGATGGATCTCAAGAAGGATATGGAGTATATGCTTGTTGTGAAAGTTAGATCCGATAAAGGTGCGGCGGCTGATTACTATACCAGAATTGTTGTCAATGATGATTATCATGAGGCAGAATTGATAAATGCTGTTAAGGAATTTCATGATGCTTCATTTGACTTTGATGCCCTTGAAACAGAGTCGGTTATAGGAAATTATAAATTGGAATATACTGGGGCGGCAACCGGAGATTCATTTGGACTCGGTCATGTCAATCTGGCCAGCGACTATACTGATATTATGTGGGATGGCTTAAATCCGACGGTAGTAAGTGATGTCAACCTGTATATTAAGGAGATAGATGTCAACTATGCAGTTGTTGAGATGGAGTATAAGGCATCCTCCATAACAAGCCAGGATGTAGAAAGCTTTTATTCTGTGAAAGAATTCTATAAAGCAAGTTATAGCATGGTTGAAGTGAGCAATGAGGGTAGTACTGAGGATAGTGCTGGAGATGCAGAGAATGCATATGATGAGTATGCAGTTGACAGCAGCTTGGAGTCAGACGGTCAGTCGGAGCAGGGGACAGAATCTGTAAAAACAGAACCTAAAATCACAATGTTAAGTTACGATCGGTATGTTGATGAGTATTTTGACAGAAATGGTGTAGATTCCCTCAACAATGTATATGAGATAGGAATTGTGTCATCTGATGATTTTAAGTACAGATATGCAGGAAATAACAAAAAGGTTGCTTTTGTAAAAAACGGTCAGCTGTGGATGTACGACTATGAAGAGGGACAGATAACTCTTGTTTATAGTTTCTGTGCTGATGATTATTCAGAAGACGCGGATGTATATGATGCTCATAATATAAATATTATGGATTTTTCAGATAACGGAAATCTGACATTTTCTGTATATGGATATATGAATAAAGGCGATCACGAAGGAAAACTTGGAGTGACTCTGTTGACGTTTGATTATGCGACTCTTGAGGTGGATGAGCTTTTATTTATTGAGTGCAATGTGCCGTATGAAGCGATGAAGACCGAAACCTCCAGACTTACGTATTATGATGGTCAGAAGTTTTATTATATGATGGGTGGTAAGGTTAATGCTGTTGATATAAAGAACAAACAACAGTCATATGTTGCTGAGAATCTGTCGGCGGAGGATGTAAAAGTTTCGGAAGACATGTCCGTTATGGCATATGGTGAGAATGAGAATCAGTCACAGAATAAAAAGATCACCTTAATGAACATGAAGACGGGAAAGAGTTATGATATAGCGGCGGGCGATGGAGAGTGCCTTATATGCTATGGATTTAAGGATTCCGACATGGTATATGGAGTTTCTGATGTGGCAGATTCCGATACAGATATAGACTTAGAGTCGTTTTCTGAAACAAAATATAGTGAGGAATCCCGAAACACGATCCCTGCCAAAAAGCTGTATATAGTGAGTAGCGACGGAGAACAGATAAAAGAGTATTCTAAGAGTGGGTGCTATCTTATGCAGGTAGATGTGAATACGAATCTTTTGTACTTGACCAGAGGTGAGAAGGCCGGTGGCAAGTTTGTAGCAATTAAGGATGACTTTATTACTTTCAAGGAAGATGATAGCAAGCAGACTGTAGACACGACACATATATCGTCAATATCAGGTTATGACAGCCTGTATTTTACAGTTCCGGACAACATATATTTGAGCTATATTCCTAGCTTGAATATAACGAAGGAAAAAGTGGATGATGAAAATGTATCCATGATTATGACAATAGTTCATGATAAGGTGACATATCATGTGTATGACAATCTTGGATTGTCAAAAATATATGATGTTGCCGGAGATGCAATAAATTATGCGGATTCGGTTGCCGGTATTGTTGTGTCAAGTGATGGAGAAGTTATATACAGAAAGATGCAAAGCCAGGAATATAACACTATAGCGGCTGGTATATTCCATCACAGTACGGGCACGGTTGATGCGTCGCTTGTGGATTGCCTCTATATGGTTCTGACCTATGAAGGATCGCAGCCTTCGGAATCAGATATCGAGCAGTACGATGATCCTGTATCTGCACTGAATGAGTTGGGTAAGAAAAAAGGTATAGACGTAACAGGATTGTCGCTGGATATGCTGCTTGGATACGTGAGCGAAGGAATACCGGTAATATCCAGGATAGACGACGGAAGATATGTTCTTCTAGTCAGCTATAATGACGAAGATGTGAGATATTACGATCCAGTTGAGAACAAGGAAATAGTAGTATCACGCGAAGAATATACGGAAAAAATGCTTCAATGCCAGAATGAGTCATACACCTATGTGTCAGAATGATGGCTTATATAAGACAAGCCGCTGAAATAAAAAAACATAAAAAAAGACATACAAAAAAGGAAACGGATGAGTAACCGTTTCCTTTTTCGTTTTAATAGTTGTAGTTAAAGATATATAATTGATACTTGATAATGCACTTGATCATACAGTGCATTGTGAAGTATGAATTACTCCTCTGAGATAGTTCCTACTGGACAAGAACCAGCACAAGCACCACATGAGATGCACTGTGAACCATCGATAACAAATACGCCGCCATTATCACTGATAGCGCCTACTGGACAAGAACCAGCACATGAACCACAACCGATACATGAATCGCCAATAACGAATGCCATAATTGTTTCCTCCTTATAAAGTAAAAATAATCACACGCTTATTGTAAAACAAAACACATTAATAAGCAAGTAATAATAATATTTATCAACAAGGTATATTTTTCATTAAGACTCAATAAGAAAATAAGGACTTCTGGCAACTTCAGGCAATATAAATAAAAGGGATAGACATTTAAAAAAGGGTATAATATAATGAAAGATGCTGAATATGAGTTAATAATAGGAGGAAATATAAATGGCAAAGATCAGTAAAGATATGCTTATAAACGATATACTGGCGATAGATGCCGGTAACGCAGCAATTCTTATGGCGGCAGGAATGCATTGTATAGGATGCCTTGCGGCAGCAGGGGAGAGTCTTGAGGAGGCAGCAGCAGTCCATGGACTGGATGCGGTTGAGCTGGAGCAGGAAATCAATGATTATCTTGCAAAAAAGGAGGCTGAGTAGTATACTTGCCTGATAAACAAGCACTGTATACTATAAGGAATGGAGAAATATATGAAAACTGATGGAACAAATCCTCCCGGGCAGGGAACATTTGGCTTGATAGATATTAATTGTCATATACTGCCAGGGATGGAAGATGGCCCGGACGATTTAAGAGAAGCAGCAGAGATGTTAAGGATTGCCTACGATGAAGGAATCCGTACAATTGTGGCTACACCGCCATACAACAAGAAAAATCCAATTATGGATGGGGATAAACTTGACAGAATAGTAGAACAGCTCAATATAGAGGCTGGACGGATAGATTCGGGATATAAGGTTTATCTTGGAAGAGAGATAGAGTATAATGATGAGAATCATCAGAAGATAATTTCCGGACAGTTGGATTCTATGGCTGATAGCAAGTATGTTATGATCAGATTCGAGTATGATATAGATTTTGAAACTATATCAGAAGCGATACGAGATATAAATATGGATGGATATATCCCTATTGTTGCAGATGTAGAGCAATATGAGTGCCTTGAAGGGGATCCGGATAGAGTAGAAGAACTCATACAGCTAGGTGCATATATACAGATCAGTGCATCTGCGGTAGTGGGAGATTTAGGTCATGATATCAAGAGCTTTGCGCGAAGGCTTCTCAAGGAAGAATTGGTTCACTTTGTGGCATCAGATGCATTGGATTCAGAAGATAAGGCACCTTTTCTCAGGGAGTGTGCCGAGTACATAGAACGTAAGTATGGTGAAGACTATATGATAGAACTGTTCTATACAAATCCAAAAGCAGTGATTGAAAATGATGATATAGATATATAGTAAACATATCGAGTACAGAACAGCTGTGCTCACAAAAGAAATTGCTCATAAAAAGATAAAGCCCGGTCAGATGGTTGATCTGACCGGGCTTTATCTTTTCTAACAGTGTAGAAACCTGATCTGTATTATGCATATTATATATGCAGGAATAAATGAATATTATAGTTAAAACTGATATTATAAAGCGGATAGAGTCTGCACTGCATCTTCGGCGACAATAGGAATATAATGTTCCTTGAGATGTGCCGGCATAGCATAAGTCATCTCTTCCATAGCGCCATATTCGCCGATGATACTGCATGCCCTTGCAAGTTCGTGCGCAGAGTTGCTGCTGTTTGAAATAAGCAGATAGTATCTGTTGTTTGCTGGGTTCTTGTATAGGCAGTTGTCGCTAAAGTAAAATGATGCAATCTGCTTAGAGGCACGGATAATGGTTGACAGTGAGTCGAAAGAATATAGTGCCTGAACCTTTGGCAGCTCATCTGTATTTGTTACTTCTGATGAGTCAGAACCCTTATCAGTGCTGTTGGTGCTTTCGTGAACTTCCTTTTTAAATGAGGCATCGATTGACGCAGAAGAGATACCTGGCAGATTCTTAAAAATGCCCTCAAGGGCTCTTTTTATCTCGTCAGGTACATTTTCCGAACCGCTTATCTGAATTCGCGCGATCGTGCTGTTGTCATCCGTGTCATCAAAGTCGTCATCGTCATCGGAATCATAAACTTCATCTAAATCATCGTAATCATCATCCTCATCGTCCACATCGTATTCGTTCACCTTTGTAAAACGTGAGAACCTGGTGTCAAGCTCCTCTGGATCTTCCACCTTGGTGACAATGAGTATCAGGCAATCAGGAGATACTGGAATAGCTTCTACCATAAGAGGCGTATCGTCAATCTCAAATCCGAGTTCTGCGGAAGCCTGCTGTATCATATCTCTAAATAAATCCCTTGCTTTCTGGGAGCCATAGGCAAGTTCGGAAAGCTTGAGATTCTTTTCATTTAAATCTGCTTTGTTGAGTGTGCATCTTATCTGATTTTCACTTAAACGTTCAATCTTCAATAGAATCGCCCCCCTTTATAAAAAAATAGAGCACTTAATAAAATGTGTATTATAGTTTACCACATTTGTCAGACAAGTAAAGAGCCTGATAGTAGAAAAAGCTGGAAATTTCATTAACATTTCATAAACATCAAAAATAAAATCTCTGCAATAATACAGTATGTATATCTTTATGAAGTTTTCATTAAATAATGCGTAAAGGGCTTGGATTAATTGATAATATGGTGTAATGTGAGCTTGTGAGCGGGTCGACTCATCTAATATGAGTTACATTCTATATTATTCTATAAATTCTATCTGATTCTTATCGTTTCAGATGCAATTCCCAGAGAGATAGCGAATATGTCATTGCTCACAGATTCTCAGAGGCAACAGGTAATTTATATTTACAAGGTATATGGGGTTAATACATCACATCACAAAGATCACATTGTACATTGCTGATGGGAAAATAATATTAATGGGGGTGATGCCTATAGGGGGATAAGGCGCACAAATTATAGGTATAGTGTATAGTTGATTAGAATATGCACGGGATTACACAACACGTATTAAAGATAAGCTTAAACTGGGTCCTGCCGGCTGTCACGGCAGGACCTTTTCTTTGTATATAAGGCATGGTGCAATCGGAAAAGTATGAAGACATTTATCATAGGAGAGATCATTGAGGGGAGGATTGGCTTTTTTGCCATGAAGCAACAGCTTTGGCTATGGCTGAAGCAATTTGCGATTGATACTCGGAAGTGCAAAGCTTCCGGCATTCCTGGTTATTGCTTAAAAAACCGCATTCTATAATAACAGCTGTACAGGGACTGTCTGTGAGAACGAGATAGTCGGAGCTTCCCTTTGCCATCCTGGTGTTATCTGTGTCAACATCTGCGATAAGTGTGTTTTGTATACTTTCGGCAAGAAGTTTGCCTGAATCTGAAGTTGAATAGTAAAATACCTGTGCTCCGTGGACATATTCGGCGGAGTAGCTGTTCTGATGGATGCTTATATAGAGGTCAGCTTTCACCTCTGAAGCTTTAGATGTTCGGTTGCGTAGATCTGAAATTTTTTTGTTCTTTGCATCTTGGGAATCGAGAGAGCAGTCAGTGTCTCTGGTCAGGAATACCGCAAATCCATGTTCTAAAAGTTTGTCTCTGAGCTTCAGTGCGATTTCAAGGTTTATCTGCTTTTCCTGAATGCCATCAGGGCTTACTTTGCCAGGGTCGAAGCCTCCGTGACCTGGATCAATGAGAATGGTAAAGTCAATTCTAGGATTATTCTTATTTACATGTTGATCAGTCTTGTCTTCTGGTAGTTCAGTTGATGCTGATGAGGCTGAATTGCTTACATATAATTTGAAACAGATTATTGGCGGGAGTATTATGACTGCAGCTATCGCGGTTATGATCAGGCAATATTTGAAATGGATATTCATTATGGACACCTTTTTGCTATCAGTAATTTATATGCATTAGAAGATTATATATTTACAAATAATATTTCTGAACTGGTGAGAAAATAATTGTTGATATCATTATTTGACAGAGTTGCAGTGCTGGGCTAAAATATGGGCGTACAGTATATTGATAAATTGCGGCTTTATTTGCTGAAAAGCCGATTATGCAGAAACAGAGGTTATTATAATGGATACAATAATGGTAAAGGCCGGTATCAATGATGCATATATGTATGAGAAAGCTGCTGAGATATTGAAGTCAGGCGGGCTTGTTGCATTCCCTACAGAAACGGTGTACGGACTTGGCGGTGATGCACTCAATCCTGATGCTTCTCATAAGATATATTCAGCAAAGGGCAGGCCTTCTGACAACCCACTTATAGTTCATATAGCGGAGACCGACAGTGTGTATGAGCTTGCGGAATATGTGAGTGATGACACAAAGAAGCTGATGGAGGCATTCTGGCCGGGTCCGCTTACTATAATTCTTAATAAGAAGGCAGTAGTTCCGCATACCACCACAGGGGGGCTGGATACGGTGGCGATAAGAATGCCATCACATCCCGTGGCCATGAAGTTGATAAAGGATTCAGGGGTATATATAGCAGCCCCGAGTGCTAATCTTTCGGGAAGACCATCCCCTACTACAGCGCAGCATGTGCAGCAGGATATGGATGGCAGAATAGATATGATCATTGATGGCGGAGCGGTCGGAATAGGTATAGAGTCGACCATAGTTGACATGACAGGCGACAGACCGACCATACTGAGACCAGGGTACATAACACCAGAGATGATAAAAAATATATTGGGGGATGTGACTATAGATCCTGCAATAACAGGTATGAATAATGCGCTGAGACCTAAAGCCCCCGGCATGAAATATACCCACTATGCACCAAAGGGGGAACTCAGTATAGTTGAAGGCGACAGGCTGGCTGCAGCCGAGAAGATAAGGAGTCTGGTTGCTGAGAAGAGAGCACAGGGGTATAAGACAGCTATCTTATGCGATACTGAGAATGTAGGTCTTTACGATGATGGCGTGTGTGAGAATATATATGATGCCGGAAGCAAGAAGAATGAGATAACAGTTTCGGCAGGACTTTACAGTCTGCTCAGAACATGTGATGATATAGGCGCACAGTATATATATAGTGAGTCTTTTGAAGAGGGCGACATGGGCTATGCCATCATGAACCGTCTCATAAAGGCTGCAGGCCACAGAATAATAAAATGTTAAATAATTTCGTAAGGAGGACCCGCGGAGCGGGAGATTCCTTGCGAATGTGGAAGCGCACTGATGTGCGCGTAGGTCATCAAGCAGAGCTTGACGACAGAAGACGCATGCGCCGCGCGAAGCGCCTTCTAATGCGCATGCACAATAAGAAGTAAGGAGGAGAATGAATTATGATAGCACTTGGATGTGATCACGGCGGATATGAGCTTATGCAGGAGGTCATTAAGCACCTTGAGGAGAGAGGACTTGAGTACAAGAATTTTGGATGCTACAGCACAGAGTCTGTAGACTATCCGGTATATGGACAGGCTGCAGCAAAGGCGGTAGCTTCAGGTGAGTGCGATAAGGGAATCATCATTTGTGGAACAGGAATAGGAATATCCATATCGGCAAATAAGATAAAGGGTATCAGAGCTGCGCTCTGCCACGACTGTTTCTCAGCTCAGGCCACCAGAGAGCACAACGATGCGAATATGCTTGCTATGGGAGCAAGAGTCATAGGACCGGGACTGGCTCTCAAGATAGTGGATATATTCCTCGACACACCATTTTCAAATGATGAGCGCCATGTAAGAAGAATCGGAATGATAGAGTAAAAATGTCTTATAACTCCGTTTTTCCGCAACCGTTCGTATCTTGCTGAAAAAGGATAAAATTTTCCCATTTGACCCGATAATTGGGTTTTAAGGTACAAAAAATCAGGAAATTATCCTGAAATGTTGTTTGAAGAGAAAATAGGATAATTTTGTAACAAACAGATTAGAAATTGATAAAAATAGAAAAACGTGCCGTTATAATCTGTTGGTATGAGAGACTACTATGCACTGTATAAAAATCGAGAGTCAAAAAAGGAACTATTGTTATCCGTTGGTATGAGAAACTACTATACATTGCATAAAAACCGAGAGTCAAAAAAGGAACTATTGTTATCCGTTGGCATGAGAAACTACTATACATTGCATAAAAACAGAACAACAAAAAAGAAACCCATGACAGTTTGGTCAAGACTGTTCATGGGTTCTTTTTTATGCAGTTTCGTCAAAATGCATCAATAATACGACATAAAACTGCGTTAAAAGGAAGAAAAATGATTAATGGATAAACATAAGTATTATCAACATAGTCACATTGTACATTAACAATAAAAAAATATCAAGGGGGTTGTACAAACTTTACAAAATGTTTATTTACAATATAGCAATATCATTATAAAATAATATTACTTGAGTTTTCACATAATAATCTAAAGTGATGCTTTGATAAAGTGTGTGTCTGCTCAATTTCACAGAAGGGAGGAATGTTATGCTGCAGGAGACTATGAAGACGATAACAGATGCGGAAGCCCAGGCTGCGGAGATAGTCCGCAAGGCAAGGGAGGAAGCTGACTATACAGTAGCTGCTGCAAGAAAAGAGGCCGCAGATATGATAGCGGCTGCAGGGGCGAGTGCGAAAGAGAGTATGAAAAACGCTGAGGGAAACCGCAGGACAGAGGAGGAAAAGCTGACGGTGAAGGCTATGGATGTTGCCACGGCAGAGATAGGACATCTGAGAGAACGAGCCGCATCCATGGAGGGTGAAGTCACCTCCATGATCATATCGGAACTGGTTGGCTGACCGATCTCGCAAGCTGATATCAAGCAGACGGCAAGCAGACAGCAAGCAGATATGAAATTGACATTTGATTAACATTTGAATATGGAAAGGGGGTAAATATATGGCGGTACTTCCTATGAAAAAGATTGAAATCTGTGCCATGAAGAGGGACAGAAAAGCAATTCTTGAGAAGCTTCAGTCCTTGGGAATGGTTCAGATAGAGACTGAGAATGTGGAGACTGATGACTTCAGGAAGATGAATACCACAAGCCAGAGAGCCAAGTACGAGAAGAGAGTACAGAATACGGACGAAGCCCTACAGATACTTGATAAATATGCTCCAGAGGAGAAATCTATATTTGCCGGTTTAGAAGGACGGCAGGAGGCATCGGAGACAGACATTCAGGAGATCGTAGCTGGCAGACGTGATTACAACTGCAAGGTGAAGCAGATCCAGGATATCAACAAGGATATATCCGGATGTGAGGCAGGGATAGTTAAATGCCAGGTGGCCATAGACGGTCTTGTGCCTTGGCTGAATATGGATATACCGATCAACACGACAGAGACTGAAAAGACAGATGTGATGATCGGAACTATGCCACCTGGACTTACAGAGACGGATATACAGGGGTATATAAGCTCTGCTGAACCGGAGATGTCGGGGTATACGATCACAGTTATAGGATCGGATAAGGATCAGACATGTATGGCAGCCATAGCGCTTAAGACCGTATCACAGAGGGCAGAGGAGATACTTAGATCCCATGGATTTACAAGAATCTCCTATTTCTCCAGAAGAACACCTGAGCAAAAAATGGAGAAGTACAAAGAGGATATACGGAAGTTCGAGCAGTGGATAGAGGACAAGAAGAAAGAACTCGTATCCTTGGCTGAGGAAAGGGATAAGCTGAGACTTTTGGCAGACTATTACCGCATAAGAGCGGACAAATATCAGGTTCTTGGAAGTCTTCTCCAGTCGAAGAGTACATTTGTCATATCGGGATATGTGCTTGAGAGAGATGCCGACAGAATAGTTGATATACTCAACGGGAGCTTCAGCCTGATGGCTGATGTATATGATGTTCCAGAGGATGAGGCGGCACCGATACAGCTACAAAATCCGAAGATGTTTGCATCGGCGGAGGGCGTACTGGAGTCATTTGGACTTCCGGGCAAGGGCGAGATGGATCCGACCACACCGATGGCAATATTTTATATATTCCTGTTTGGACTCATGTTGTCCGATGCGGCGTATGGACTCATCATATTCCTGGCTTGTTTTATATTGATAAAGAAATTCCCTAAGATGGAGAGTGGCCTTCAAAAGTCCCTGCGTCTGTTCATGTACTGTGGTATATCCACACTGATATGGGGAATATTATTTGGCGGTTTCTTCGGAGACCTGATAACGGTGGTATCGAGGACGTTTTTCCACCACGAAGTGACATTTGAACCAGTATGGTTTGCGCCTCTCGACGACCCGATGAAACTTTTGCTCTTCTCGCTGCTGTTCGGACTTATACATTTGTTCGGCGGACTGGCACTCAAGGGATATATGTGTCTGAAGAAGGGCGATGTGAAATCATTCATATGCGACGTGCTGTCGTGGTTCATGCTCATCACAGGACTTGTGTTGATGCTTATGCCGACGGAGCTGTTCGCATCCATAGCACAGATGCAGTTCAATTTCCCCGGATGGCTTAGAAATACAAGCTACGGACTGGCGATTGCGGGAGCTGCGATCATCGTGCTCATGTCGGGAAGAAACCACAAGAATCCGGCGCTCAGACTGGCACTTGGACTGTATGACATATACAACCTGACAGGATGGCTGTCAGATCTGCTGTCGTACTCAAGACTTCTTGCTCTTGGACTTGCGACAGGAGTTATTGCACAGGTAATAAACCAGATGGGAAGCATGGCTGGCGATGGGATATTCGGAGCCATAGTGTTCATCATCGTATTTATAGTAGGACATCTGTTCAACCTTGCGATCAACATGCTGGGAGCGTACGTGCACACATGCCGTCTCCAGTATGTAGAGTTCTTCGGCAAATTCTATGAAGGCGGCGGTAACCCATTCAGGCCGTTCAGGGAGAATACGAAGTACGTTGATATAGTAAGTGGTACAGAAGTGCAGAAATAAGAAATAAAAAACCAATTTTAGGAGGAGAAAATATTATGACAATGGGAACGGTTTTGGCATTAGTGGGAGCTGCGCTGGCAGTAATTCTTGCAGGCATGGGATCTGCATATGGAGTAGGAGTTGCCGGTCAGGCGGCAGCAGGTGTAGTAAGTGAGGATCCAAGCAAATTCGCAAAGGTTCTTATCATTCAGCTTCTTCCGGGTACACAGGGTATCTATGGACTTCTTGTTGGATTCATAGCACTGTCCAACATAGGAATCCTTTCAGGAACACCGAAGGAGCTCACAGTAGCACAGGGACTTATGATGCTCGCAGCATGTCTTCCAATAGCAGTTGTTGGTCTTGTATCAGCAATGCATCAGGGAAAGACGGCGGTTGCAGCAGTTGGAATAGTTGTAAAGAAGCCTGATCAGTTTGGTAAGGCAATGCTCTTCCCAGCCATGGTTGAGACATATGCGATCCTTGCTCTTCTGGTATCAATTCTTGCAGTAAATGGAATCAAACTTTAATTTTTCATGCGCATGCACAATAGACGATAGTAAGGAGGATGTACTTTATGACAGGATTAGATACAATCGTAGAACAGATCCTTCAGGAAGCACAGAAGGAAGCTGAAGAGATTAAAGCTCAGGCTGCCAGAAACGCGGATTCCATTATTGCAAATACAAAAAAGACTGTGGATAAGATGAATGAGGAGACTGATGAGAAGGTTGCTCAGGCAGAAAAGTCTGGATCATTCAGGGCAAAGTCCTCATCAGAACTCAAGAAGAGACAGGCGATACTTGCGGCAAAACAGACCATCATCGGAAATATGCTGGATAAGGCATATGACGCAATGGTGGCGCTTCCGGATGAGGAGTATTTTCAGGTGATCATCAAATGTCTGGAGAAGTCGGTACAGCCGAAAAGCGGAGAGATATGCTTCTCCGGGAAAGACAGAAAACGACTTACACCACAGACTGAGAAGCAGATAGAGCAGATAGCTGCAGCTCATGGAGGAAGCCTGAAGGTGTCCGATGGGAACTGTGATATAGATGGAGGATTTGTTCTCATTTACGGAGGAATCGAGGAAAACTGTTCATTCAGGGCGATGCTGGACGCGAACAGAGAACATTTGGCAGACAAGGTAAATGAATTATTATTTGTTGATAACAGATAGCTGGAGGTAGGCAGATGGCAGACAAATATATATATGCGGTTGCCAGGATCAGGGCGCTTGAGATGTCGCTTATGAGTCAGGCGGCCATAGAACAGCTCGTGGCCACAGATTCCTACAAGAAGGCGGTTCAGTTCATCATAGAGAAGGGCTGGGGCGATAGTGATAATGCCAGTATGGATGAAAATGACATACTTAGGACGGAGACCGACAAGACGTGGGCTGCCGTGGCCGAGATGGTGGATGATATGTCCGTGTTCGATGTCATAAGACTTCCGGATCTGTATCACAATCTCAAGGCGGCGATCAAGACTGTGGTTGCCGGGGAGACTCCTGCCCATGTGTTCTTCGACAATGCCGAGATAGACGGTCAGAAGATGTTGTCCATCGTAAGTGACAAGGCGTGGGACAGACTTCCAGAACACATGAGAGACTGCGCAAGGGAGGCCTGGGACTGTATGGCACAGGCCGGAGACGGTCAGATGTGCGATGCTGTGATAGACAGAGGAACACTGCTGGCGATCATGCAGGCTGCAAAGAAGGCAGATGACAGCCTGCTCAGGGATTATGCAGAGACGACGGTGGCTGTTGCAGATATCAAGATAGCGGTGAGATCCATGAAGACAGGCAAAAACAAGGATTTCATGAAGAGAGCCATGGCGGAGTGCAACACTCTGGATATTGACAGGCTGGCGACGGCTGCGGTGGCCGGTATGGAAGAGATAGAGAGATACCTTGCGGACACAGCATACGCCGGTGGGGCAGAGGCACTTTCTAAGTCGGCATCGGCATTTGAGAGATGGTGTGACAACCGTATCATAGAGACGATAAAGCCTCAGAAGTACAACCCATTTACGGTGGGACCGATAGTGGCGTACATTCTGGCGAGGCTCAACGAGATAAAGACAGTCAGGATCATATTGACATGCAAGCTGAACCGGCTTCCGGAGGAGGCTATCAGGGAAAGGGTAAGGGAGATGTATGTATAAGATAGCTGTTATGGGCGATTATGACAGTATATACGGATTTGCAACTCTGGGCCTGGATACATTTCCTGTAGATGATCCGGAGTATGGGGTTACGCTGCTGAAAAGGCTGGCGGAGGACAATTATGCAGTCATATATATGACCGAGGCACTGGCTTCGGATCTCAATAAAGAGATAGACAGATACAGAGAGGTTATGAAGCCGGCGATCATTCTCATACCGGGGATATCAGGCAATACAGGGGCTGGAATAGCGGGAGTAAAGAAATCTGTTGAGCAGGCTGTAGGCTCGGACATATTATTTAATGAAGAATGATTAGAAAATAATGGTGAAACGAGCGGATATAGGTAATTGCGAAATCGACCACTGATTGATATACTAAACTGCCTCAATCATATCGGAAAGAGGATTCGCAATTATCTATGGAGCGAGTGAGTATAGAAGGGAGCGTGAGCTGTTAAGTGGCTATAGGAAAGATTAAGAAGGTCGCCGGACCACTGGTCATCGCTGAGGGCATGCGTGATGCAAATATGTACGACGTTGTGCGTGTAAGTGAGAGCAGACTTATCGGCGAGATCATAGAGATGCACGGAGATCAGGCATCAGTTCAGGTATACGAGGAGACATCAGGACTTGCACCGGGAGCACCGGTCGAGTCAACGGGAATGCCTCTGTCAGTTGAGTTGGGACCTGGACTTATAAGCAGTATATACGATGGAATCCAGAGACCGCTGGATGACATCATGAAGATATGTGGCAATAACCTGAAGCGAGGAGTTGAAGTTCCATCGCTGAAGAGAGATATCAAGTGGACGTTTGTGCCGACAGCGAAAGTGGGCGATAAGGTGTCGGCAGGCGATGTGATAGGAACAGTTCAGGAGACTGTGGTTGTCACACAGAAGATCATGGTGCCTTATGGCGTGACAGGAACCATCAAGGAGATAAAGTCAGGAGAATTCACAGTTGAGGAGACTGTGTGTGTGGTTGAGACAGACAAGGGTGACAGGGAGCTGACACTCATGCAGAAGTGGCCGGTTCGTAAGGGCCGTCCATATCAGGAGAAGATACCACCGGTTATGCCACTTATCACAGGACAGAGAGTTGTGGATACATTCTTTCCTATAGCAAAGGGAGGAGTGGCTGCGGTTCCCGGACCTTTCGGAAGTGGCAAGACAGTTATCCAGCATCAGCTTGCAAAGTGGGCTGAGGCGGATATCGTTGTCTACATCGGATGCGGAGAGCGTGGAAACGAGATGACAGATGTTCTGAATGAGTTCCCAGAGCTGAAGGATCCGAAGACTGGACATTCACTCATGCAGAGAACAGTCCTCATAGCCAACACATCGGATATGCCGGTTGCGGCCAGAGAGGCATCTATATATACAGGTATAACTATAGCTGAGTATTTCCGTGATATGGGTTACTCGGTGGCACTCATGGCGGATTCCACATCCCGTTGGGCTGAGGCGCTCAGAGAGATGTCAGGACGTCTGCAGGAGATGCCTGGTGAGGAGGGTTACCCTGCTTACCTCGGTTCAAGACTTGCACAGTTCTACGAGAGAGCCGGAATGGTCAAAACTCTCGGGAGCGAGGGAAGAACCGGTGCGCTGTCAGTTATCGGTGCGGTTTCTCCTCCGGGTGGTGATATTTCCGAGCCGGTTTCACAGGCAACACTTCGAATAGTCAAGGTGTTCTGGGGACTGGATTCATCGCTTGCGTACAAGAGACATTTCCCTGCCATCAATTGGCTGACCTCATACTCTCTGTATGTGGACAATATGGGCAAATGGTTCGAGGAAAATGTAAATGAAAAGTTCATGGTCGACAGACAGAAGATGATGACCCTGCTTCAGGAGGAGGCAGAGCTCGATGAGATCGTTAAGATGGTAGGTATGGATGCTCTTTCAGCGGGAGACCGACTGAAGATGGAGGCGGCGAGATCCATCAGAGAGGATTTTCTTCACCAAAACTCATTCCATGATGTGGACACATACACACCGCTTCACAAGCAGTTTTTGATGATGGAGCTCATCATGGCATTTTATGAGGAGTCGGCGCAGGCCCTTGCCGGTGGAGCAAGTATAAGAAATATTCTGAATATGCCGATTAGAGAAAAGATCGGACGATTCAAATATGTGCTTCCTGAGAATGTGGATGAAGAGTACGAGAAGATATCCAAGGAGCTTGACAAAGAGCTTCAGGAAGCTATAGAGAAGGAGGACTAAGACTATGCCAAAGGAATACAGAACGATACAGGAAGTTGCTGGTCCTCTGATGCTGGTGCACGGAGTTGAGAATGTAGCTTATGATGAGCTGGGTGAGATTGAGCTGGCGGACGGTGAGATCAGACGATGCAAGGTCCTTGAGATAAATGGTGAGGACGCCCTGGTACAGCTCTTTGAGAATTCAACAGGTATCAACCTTTCAAACAGCAAGGTAAGATTCCTTGGAAGGAGTATGGAGCTCGGCGTATCAGAAGATATGCTTGGCCGTGTATTTGACGGACTTGGAAGACCTATAGATGGCGGCCCTGAGATACTTCCAGATGAGAGAAGAGATATCAACGGTCTGCCGATGAACCCGGCTGCCAGGAACTATCCGTCTGAGTTTATTCAGACAGGTATATCAGCCATAGATGGACTGAACACACTGGTAAGAGGACAGAAGCTGCCTATATTCTCGGCTTCAGGACTTCCGCACAGCCAGCTTGCAGCACAGATAGCAAGACAGGCAAAGGTGCGCGGAACAGATGAGCCGTTTGCCGTTGTATTTGCAGCCATGGGTATCACATTTGAGGAGGCAAACTTCTTCACAGAGAGTTTCAAGGAAACTGGTGCCATAGACAGGACAGTCCTCTTCATCAACCTGGCAAATGATCCTGCGGTTGAGCGTATCGCCACACCTAGAATGGCACTTACCGCCGCTGAGTATCTTGCATTTGAGAAGAACATGCACGTTCTGGTAATCCTCACGGATATCACGAACTATGCGGATGCGCTTCGTGAGGTATCAGCCGCAAGAAAAGAGGTTCCGGGACGTCGTGGTTATCCTGGATACATGTACACTGACCTGGCAACTCTGTACGAGAGAGCCGGAAGACAGAAGGGTAAGAATGGAAGTATCACCATGATACCGATCCTGACCATGCCGGAGGATGACAAGACTCATCCTATACCAGACCTTACGGGATATATCACAGAGGGACAGATCATTCTCTCAAGAGAACTGTACAGAAAGGGAATCACACCGCCTATCGATGTACTTCCATCATTGTCCAGACTTAAGGATAAGGGAACCGGTGAGGGCAAGACCAGAGGAGATCACGCCAGCACCATGAACCAGTTATTTGCTGCTTATTCAAGAGGAAAGGATGCCAAGGAGCTCATGACTATCCTGGGTGAGTCGGCACTTTCGGATATAGATATCATATATGCAAAGTTTGCAGAGGCATTTGAAAAGGAGTATGTATCCCAGGGATACGGCACCGACAGAAGTATTGAGGAGACACTTGCCATTGGCTGGAAGCTTCTCTCTATTCTTCCTAGAGCCGAACTGAAGCGTATCGACGACAAGTGGCTTGACATGTATTACGGAAAGTAGTGGGTAGGCAATTTTGCGGGAAGATTGCTATATATTTAAAGCATTCGTGCAAAATTGCCATATACACGTTGTCTTTGTAATACATGTCAAGTAGCTTGAAAATATATTTGGAAGAAAGGAGAAGACAGATGGCTAATGTTGTGGTTAATCCAACCAGAATGGAGCTGACAAGGCTTAAGAAGAAGCTGGTCACGGCGTCCAGAGGCCATAAGCTCCTTAAGGATAAGCGAGATGAGCTGATGAGGCAGTTCCTTGACATGGCAAGAGAGAATATGGAACTGAGAAAAAAGGTTGAGGCTGGCATCAAAGCTGCCAATACAGGCTTTGTAATAGCAAAGGCGGGTATGAATGAGCAGACGTTGAGTACTGCGCTCATGGCTCCGAAGCAGGAGGTGCGGATCGCCCTTGGCGACAGGAATGTAATGAGTGTTGACATTCCGGTGTACGACTATAAGACGAAAAGCGCAAATTCAAATGACATTTATTCGTATGGATTTGCATTTACATCAGGAGAGCTGGACGATGCAGTGAAGTCCCTTTCGGATATACTTCCTGATATGCTGAGGCTGGCGGAGGTGGAGAAGTCCTGCCAGATGCTCGCAGCGGAGATAGAGAAGACCAGAAGGCGTGTAAATGCTCTTGAGCATGTCATCATCCCGGAGACCCGGGAGGGAATAAAGTATATAAGCATGAAGCTTGATGAGAATGAGCGAAGCACCCAGGTCAGACTTATGAAGGTCAAGGACATGATGCTGGAGGAAGCTCATCACTACAAAGAGCATCAGTTTGAGCATGCGCAGTAGACAGAATGATATTCTATGTAAGGTAATAAAAAACGAAACTGGTTTCCGATATTTAAATTTATAGGACAAAAGTTTTGATAAAAAACGCCCACACCTCGGATAAATAAAGGGGTGTGGGCGGTTTGATCTTTTTGTTGAATATTGAATTAGTCGGTTGTATCCCTTCGCAGAAGAACTGGCGTGATCTTCTTGCAGACGGGAACTGAAAATAATCTGTATTTCCAGTTTGCGGGAAGCAAGACTGTTGCAAGAGTATCAAAGTATGAGATAAGCCAGATAGGCGACAAGGTTTCGTTCGTATTAATGCCACATAAGCTGCACTTCTTTGACAGCACAACCGAAAAACAATCTAATCAAGCAGAAGGAGGACATAGTATGTACACATGCCAGAAGGCAGATGAATATATAAAAAAGAACAGAGTAGACAGAGCAGACAAGCCGGAGTTCCATCTTACAACTCCGGTGGGCTGGTTAAACGACCCAAATGGGTTTTCCATATATGGAGGAAAGGCACATTTGTTTTACCAGTTCCATCCATACAGTACAGAGTGGGGACCGATGCACTGGGGACACTCCAGTTCAAGGGATTTCATAAAATGGGAAGAGCTTCCAACTGCGCTGGCGCCAGACTCGGAATTTGATTCATTTGGGTGCTTTTCAGGAACTGCAATAGAGAATGACGGGAAGCATGTATTGTTCTATACAGGAGTAGTTGAGGAAAAACTGGCTGATGGAACTAAGAATGTTATACAAAACCAGTGTATGGCTGTAGGTGATGGAATTAGTTATGAAAAAATATCCGGCAATCCTGTTGTTGATGGGAAGATCATGCCAGAGAAATGCAGCCGTGCTGATTTCAGAGATCCGAAGGTCTGGAAGGATGAGGACGGCAGGTACTATATGCTGACTGGAAACCGGACATATGATGGAATCCCTCAGGTTGTACTGTTCTCTTCAGATGATATGTACAACTGGAAATTTGAATCAGTATTTGCAAAGGATGAAACAGGTAGATTTGGCGCAGTATGGGAGTGCCCGGACTATTTTGAGATGGATGGACATAATGTGCTTATAGTATCCCCACAGGATATGTCAGCAGATGGAGAGTTTCACAATGGAAATAACGTGGTATTCTTCACAGGCGATGTGGATGAAGAGAAACATATTTTCAAGTATGAAAAAGCGGTATCCGTGGACAGTGGATTTGATTTTTATGCACCGCAGACTATAAGAACACCTGATGGCCGAAGAGTGATGATTGGCTGGATGCAGTCTTGGGACAGCGTAAATACGCTGCCACGTGGACAGAAGTGGGCATGTATGATGTCAGTTCCTAGAGAGCTAATGATCTCTGACGGCAAGCTGATCCAGACTCCGGTCAGAGAGCTTTGTGGATACAGGCAGAACAAGCTGGTAGTTAAAGATACTTTGCGTGGTGAGAAGACATATGAAGGCATTAACGGCAGAGTTATCGATATGACAGTTGATATAAAGAAAGCTGATTGCGGACATTTTACAATGCACTTTGCAAAGGATGAGATTCATGAAACCACTGTCAGCTATACCCCGGGAACACAAATGCTTGAGATAGACAGAACATTTGCGGGATGGATACGTGATACAAACTGTGTGCGCAAGGTCAAAGTCAAGAATGGCAATGGACTTTCAAAAATCAGAATAGTGATGGATTGGAATTCCATAGAGATATTTGTAAATGATGGAGAACAGGTGCTGTCTACAGTTATATATACACCGCGCAATGCTCAGGATATTGTATTTGAAACTGACGGATGTGTGGAACTTGAGGTGGAGAAATACGATCTGAACATATAGGTCATATGCTCTGATTGATCAAATTTTGAAAGGAGTCTTAATATGTGTAAATATGATGTGGCTGCAATTGCTCCTTTAAGTGCAGATTTTGCAATAAAATTCTTGAAAACCTAAATACATGTGATAAAAATACCAGCTTGCAAAGATTAGAAAAAACATCTGATTTTGCAGACTGGTATTTTGTTTATTTATCCGGCAAATATGCTGACTACATGAAATGCGCAATGTCATCAATTTAAGCGTATTGAAAAAAAGTTAAGCTCTGTTATTCAATGCATTTATGTTATACTTATAGTGAAAATACTATGAGGCATGGTATGTTTACAAAGACCTGGATATTGAACAAACTGCTGAAACTGTTGAAAATTATGGTAGTGCATCAGTGCTAGGTTTCTAAAAACGACTACTATACTTATTAGGACTAAAACATCAGTAAGTGTTGGGAAAATAAAGGAGAAATTGCATGAAAGTTCATAATTATAAAATAAAAAATAACATTGAGCAGGCAGAGGATACAACTTGTGGAACATGCAGAAAAATAACATTGAACGGTATAGGTCTGCTTTCCGGAGCACAGCTTAAGTATATAGCGTTCATTTCAATGCTTATAGATCATACGAATAAGACTTTGCTGTATCCGTATCTGGACGGTGGAATAATATCGGCTGTAAGTGATGTGTTTGATGTCCTGGGACGGATAGCCTTCCCAATATTCATATATATGTTGGTGGAGGGATATTTTCATACGAGAAACAAGTGGAAGTATCTTGGAATGCTGCTTATATTTGGTGTGATATCTGAGATCCCTTATGACATGTTCTCCAGTGGCGTATTCTTTGAATGGAATGCAAATAATATTATGTTTACATTGGCGATGGTGCTGGCAATGATATGGATCATAGATGTGCTGAGGAAAAAAATGGAGAAGCTTCCCAAGGTAGTTTGGTTTATAGCAACGATACCGATAGTTGCCATAGTGTGTCTTATATCGATGAATCTTGCGGTTGATTATGACTACCACGCCATACTTATAGGATATTTCCTGTATATATTTCATGAAAAGTCCGCAATTGCAATACCGTTCTGCTACCTGGCGATGTTCAAGGAACCGTGGGCACTGTTGGGGTTTGGACTGACTTTGACATACAATGGCAAGCGCGGCAGGCAGAATAAGCTGGTGAATTATCTGTTCTATCCAGTGCATATGCTGATACTCGGTATTATAAGGATGTGTCTTGGGCTGTGATAGATGAGAAGGAGCACGGAGGCGTTATGGAAATTGACAAAGAGCTGATGACAAAGATATATGACCTCAGGCGCAGGCTTCACAGCATTCCTGAGGCTTCGATGCATGAGATGCGGACTAAGGCGATGCTCATGTCGTTTCTCAGGGAGAATACTGACCTTGAGATCGTGGATAGAGGCGCTTGGTTTTATGCGGTGCTGAAATCTTCTGATGACAGAATAGGGGATGAAGAAAGACCGCCGATCGCGTTCAGGGCAGACATGGATGCAGTGTGTGGACAGGATGGAAAGCCGGGACATTACTGCGGGCATGATGGACATAGCAGTATATTATGTGGGGCTGCGGCCTGGCTGTCCCGTGCAATGGAAAAATGCGGAAATACGTATGTGTGTGATGGAAATAACAATTCTGGGGCGATATGCTGGAATCAGATAATTAACAGGGACGTCTATTTCATTTTCCAGCCCGGCGAGGAGATCGGTGCTGGGGCAAGGCTGTGCAGAGATCTTATAATTGAGAAGAATATAGGTGAGATTTATGGACTTCATAACATACCAGGATATCCGAGAAATCATGTGCTGACGATAGATGGAACATTTGCATGCGCATCAACGGGGCTAGAGATACATATGATAGGGTCAGCCAGCCATGCAGCATATCCTGAGGCGGGAAAGAATCCGGGACCTGCGCTTGCCAGGTTGCTGCTGGATGTAGAGAAGCTTACGGAGGAGTACAACCGCAGCAGGGGATTTGTCAGGATGACGCTCATCGGAATGGATATTGGAAGTGCCAATTACGGTGTGGCTGCATCAGAAGGAACGCTGTGCATGACGGTGAGGGCTGAGAGAGAAAAGATATTTGCCGGGTATGTGGACGAGATAAAGCAGATTGCACAAAATACCGCGGACGATGGGGGCTTCACCCTTGATATACAGGAGATAGAGCGGTTCCCGGCAACGGAAAATCATGCTGTGAATGTGGACAAATTGAGAAAGTGTGCCGTTGACCAGAATATTATGGTCACAGAACTTGCTGAGCCGATGAGATGGTCGGAGGATTTTGGATACTATCTGCAGGAGACAAAGGGAGCATTCTTTGGCGTAGGTGATGGTGAGGATCATGCTCAGCTCCACACGGCGGGATTCGAGTTCCCGGATGAGATCATAGAGACAGCAGTTAAGATGTTTGTGGGGCTGGCATTGATGTAGTGCATGTAAGAGATAGTAAGGTATTTGATGTTCAAAAATGGGGTAAAGTCGTATGAATATAAAATATGACAGACGCGTAATGCGTATAATTCTGACCACCGCGGTGGTGGTATCTGTTCCTACACTTGTAGGAATGATCTGTGGTGTGTTTTTTGATGATGTTGTCAGTACATTTTGCGATGTTATGATGGTTACGGGCGTTATAACATTTTGCCCTATGGCTGGTTTGTGGCTTGCCTACCTGGACGCATGGCTGTATCTGAGAGAACTGGGCAAGGCCGGATATGAGGTTCCAGATGACAGAAGGAAATATAGTTGTGTGCTGGAAAATCTGCCGAGAGAACGAGAAGATTGTTGCATCGTTGATGGAAGGAACAGGGATAGCGTGATATCAGCATGTATTACGGCTGCATGTGCACTTTGTTTTGCGGTGGTGGTCATAAAGTATTATGTAGGGTGGTGGCGCTGGATTCCCGGAGTGTCGATTCCTGGAATATGCCTGTGTATTGTTGCTGTATTCTGGGTGGCTGGGGCAGTTGTATATTATAGACAGTCTGACAATAGAAAATATAGAGAAAGACTTGAACCAGTCGATGACAGAAAGGTAAGAACCTATCTGTTTAAAAAGATTATGACTGTACTTTTGGCTGGCTTTGTATCCGTGATTTTTGATCTGGCTATGTTTTCTGCGGCTGGTTACATGGCCAAAGCGCAGGTGGAGGCGGATGTTGAAAAGGTGAGATACGAGGTCGCTGGTATCAGCGATGTATCTCGTGACGGCCAAGATGGAACATACCAGCCAGGAGAGATAGACACGGACAAGCTGAGCATAGATTTTCGGATGAAAGACGGACATCTTGAATGGCAGTCAGAGCACGGGCAGATGAAGCTTACGTATGTGTATACATGGAAATATGGAGAAACGGAAAGAAGGATTATCAGATGATTTTTGCACGATCTTTGCGTAAACTTGTGCCTGTTCAGGCATAAAATCCCCTCTTGTAGAACATAATAATAACAAGTTGTAAAAGGGATGTGTGTGGAGGTTCGACATGACAAAAGCGGCAAAGATATATCTGGTGGTTCTCATATGGCTGTCAGCACTGGTGCAGCTGGCGGTACTTCTGATCTAGAATTTATTAACTGTTATCTGAATAGCGATTCGGATTTGATGGATTCAGTAAAATGAGACTGCCTCTTGAATGTAAAACCCCAAAATGATATGATTAAAGAAGTTTTAGAGAATTATGATACAAAAATACGTCATAATTCTCTAAAATATATATTTTGTAAGGCGTTTTAGAGAATTATGAGGTAATATCATGATCGGAAGAAAAAAGGAAATAAAATTATTAGATGATTGTCTGTATTCTGGCAAAGCGGAGTTTTTGGTAGTATATGGCAGACGGCGCGTAGGAAAGACATACCTGATAAAAGAATACTTCAACAATGGTTTTTCGTTTTATGCAACCGGCTTATCCAAAGCTAAAACAAGGGAACAGCTTAGGGCTTTTGATGGAAGCCTTTTAGAATATGGGGGTGAGAATAATACAGTACCAAGAGATTGGTATGATGCATTTGTGAAACTGAAAAAATTGTTGCAGAGAGATGATGTAAGAAGGGATCCTGTGAGTGGGAAAAGGGTAGTTTTTCTTGATGAACTTCCGTGGATGGATACGGCTAGATCAGACTTTAAGAGCGCTCTTGAATATTTCTGGAACAGCTGGGCTTCTGCTGAGAAAGATATGCTATTGATAGTTTGCGGCTCTGCGACATCGTGGATTATTGATAATTTATTATCGGACAGAGGTGGTTTTTATAATAGAATCACGAGGCAAATGCATCTTATGCCATTTACACTCGAGGAGTGCAGGGAGTTATTTGAAGAAAATGGGATGTCGTTAACTTCACAGCAGGTGATTGAGAGCTACATGGTGTTTGGAGGAATTCCATATTATTTGAATTGCTTTGACAGGAGACTTAGTCTGGCACAGAATATTGAAGAACTTTTGTTTAAACAGACAGGTCAGTTGTACTATGAATACGACAGGCTTCTTGGCTCTTTGTTTAAGAAGTGTGAACGTCATGCGGCGATACTTACTGCCCTATCGACGAAAAAAGGTGGTATGCTGAGGACAGAACTTGCTAGAATATCACAGATAGGGGATGGAGCTCCGCTTACAAAAGCACTGAATGAGCTTGAACAGTGTGGCTTTATAAGAAAATACAAAAATTATATGAAAGAAAAGAATGGAGTATATTTTCAGCTTATAGATCCGTTTATGATGTTCTGCTATAAGTTTATACAGAACAGAGAATATGATAGCTGGATGAGTTATATAAATACACCAGGATATTATTCATGGGCTGGAAATGCATTTGAGATGGTATGTCTTATACACGTGAATCAGATTAAGAAGACATTGGGAATTGCTGGTGTTGAGACAAATGAATACGCCTGGAGAAGTATGGCATCAAACCCTGGTGCTCAGATAGACTTGATAATAGATAGAAAAGATGGAGTAGTCAATGTATGTGAAATAAAGTATACTATGACAAAGTATGCTATAGATGCAGCATATGAGGATAATCTCAGAAACAAGATATATGCTTTTGTGAACGAGACTAAATGCAAAAAGGCAGTACATCTTACATTCTTGTCTGTAGCTGGACTGATAAAGAATAGTCATTCCGGCATTGTTCAGAATGAAATAACAGGTAACGACCTGTTTTGTTAAAGAATTAAATGAAAATATATATCATTACCAATGATTATATGTTAGAATAAATCGACTTTGTTTCAAATTGCAGGGATGCAGCCGCGAATATGCGGAATGTTTGGAGACAGGGTCGATTTTTCTGCATAAAATGCAGGATGATCTTCGTGGATTTCGGGAAAAATAGGAAGTCTGTTAGCTATTTTACCCTTGATATCGTGCCTTAAAATGTATCTCGACATGGAGAGGCAGGTGGATAGGGCTACTAACCGTGATCCATGCCATCACCCGGTATCATAAAGGGGTTTTTTCTTAACATGTTTTTGATTCCCCGACAGTATGAGGGCAAGATAAAGTTGTGCTCATGCGAGGAGAGCTATCAGATAGGCTTTTCGTTATTTGCTCCCCGGGCTGGTGAGATATACAGCAGTGATACATGGAGCGTGGATTTGTTGTCCGCTGACGGCGGGGCGGTCGCTCTTGTCGTCCATTTGGAATGGCAGATGACAAATGCGCTTTGTTGGGGCACTGTAAGTAAGTGACGGAGTATGTCACGATACTTAAGGAGGAAATAAATGGAAAAAAACAACAATAATTCCAACAATATCATTGAATTGAAAAACATTGTCAAGACCTATGACAATGGATTCACAGCAGTTGACGGCTTTAACCTCGAAGTGAAGAGAGGCGAGTTCGTCACGTTCTTAGGCCCTTCAGGCTGCGGAAAAACCACGACACTTAGAATGATAGCAGGATTCGAGATTCCTACTTCAGGAGAGATATTACTGAATGGACAGGATATCAGCAAGCTTCCACCAAATAAGAGACCTATCAACACGGTCTTTCAGAGGTATGCGCTGTTTCCACATCTTAATATCTTTGACAACATAGCATTTGGCCTCAAGCTCAAGAAGCTTCCTAAGGCAGAGATCGTGAAGAAGGTCAAGAAGGTTCTTGAGATGGTTGACCTTGAGGGCTTTGAGGACAGAAAAGTTGCCACGCTTTCGGGTGGACAGCAGCAGAGAATAGCTATAGCGAGAGCCCTTGTCAATGAGCCAGAGATACTTCTTCTGGATGAGCCTCTTGGCGCACTGGATCTCAAGATGAGAAAAGAGATGCAGATAGAGCTCAAGGGAATGCATGACAGGCTGGGAATCACTTTTATCTATGTAACACATGACCAGGAGGAAGCACTCACCATGTCAGACAAGATAGTTGTCATGAGCGAGGGTGAGATACAGCAGATAGGAACTCCTGAAGATATATATAATGAGCCAAAGAATGCATTTGTTGCGGATTTCATAGGCGAGAGTAACATCTTCAACGGAATCATGACGGGCAAGTTAAAGGTAAGATTCTGTGGTGCAGAATTTGTCTGTCTGGATGACGTGGAGATTGGAACAAAGGTGGACGCCGTAGTAAGACCGGAGGATGTGATGATCACCACACCTGAACAGGGCGCTGTAAAGGGCGTTGTGACATCTGTCGTATTCAAAGGTGTACACTATGAGATCACCGTTGAGTCCGGAAGAAATGAGATAGTTATTCAGACCACAAAGTCCGCTAAGGTTGGAGATAAGGTTGGTCTCAATGTTGAACCTGATGGAATCCACATCATGATATCAGAGACTGCAATCAACAAGATAGAGAGCTCAGTCAATAGAAATTATGCCCTTGGCGTATTTGACGGTAAGGTATCATGCGACCTCACGGAGATCGTTCCGGGTTCAGCCATGAAGGATGGCGTGCTGGTGGATGCAAATGGTGAGGCGATAGACCGTGAGAAGATCAAGGTAATAGTATCTATACTTCCAGAGGATATCGACATGAGTGATGACGAGGAAGCTGGTATACTCTGCGGACATATCATCAATCTTATATATAAGGGAGACCACTACAGCTATGTGGTGAGAACTGACAATGAGGAGGACTTTATCGTGGATGACGAGTATCTGTGGAACATGGAGGACAGAGTCAGCCTGATAATTCCAGAGGATAAGATGAAGTTTTCACTTAAGAAATAGATGGAGGGATGAACATGAACGGCTTAAGTTTTTCAAGAAAACAGCTGGGCATCCCATACGCATTATTTCTCATATGCTTTGTAGTTGCACCACTGTTTGTAATTATTTATTATGCCTTCACCAACGGCGAGGGCAGGTTTACATTTGACAATCTGACGGGATTCTTTACCAGCCCGAACACCATAGGTACTTTGGCATACAGCTTTTTGCTTGCCATAGTGACTACTCTGGTGTGTCTGCTGCTGGCATATCCGATCGCATATATACTTGCGAGAAGTGAGATGAAAAGGAAATCGGTAATTGTCATGATGTTCGTGCTCCCGATGTGGATCAACTTCACACTGAGGATCACAGCACTCAAGGAGGTACTCACGGTTATAGAGGGCAATCTGGCATTCCACCCGTTTCTCAATTCGGTTATAGGAATGACATATGATTTCCTGCCATTTATGATACTTCCTATATACACAACCATATTGAAGCTTGACGGCAGCCTTATGGAGGCCGCTGTGGATCTTGGGGCAAATAGCTTCCAGACATTTGTCAAGGTCACACTTCCGCTCACCGTTCCGGGAATCGTAAGCGGAATAGTTATGGTATTTTTGCCATCTATGACTAACTATGTTGTGCTTGACATGCTTTACAACAGCACATACATCATGGGTAGTCTGATAGGAAGCTACTTCTCAGCATACAACTGGAACGGCGGTTCCATGATAGCACTCGTCCTTCTTGTGATAATACTTGTGTTCACACTTGTGACGAACAAGTACACGGATGACGACGGTGGAAGCAGAGGAGGTGCGTTGTTATAATGAAGAAATGGTCTAAGATTATATTTATATGCATTATGCTGCTTCTCATATATATGCCTATACTGATACTGGCTGTGTACAGCTTCACGACATCGGCAAATATCGGAAGCATTCATGGATGGTCGCTCCACAATTATGTGACTCTGTTCACCAAAGATGAGCTGAGGTCAATGATCGTTGGAACTGTTCTTCTGGCTGCCGGTTCAGCACTGATAGCAACCATTCTAGGAACACTCGGTGCCATAGGTGCTTTTTATTCAAAAAAATGGGCTTCAGCATCGATAAATGCCATGAATGAGGTGCCTGTTGTAAATGCAGATGTTGTGACAGGTTTCTCTATATGTATACTGCTCATAGTTGCATTTGGCATGAGCAAGGACAGCTATGTTCCACTTGTCATTGGCCATGTGGTTTTGTCGGCACCTTTCGTATATCTGTCAGTGGTGCCAAAGCTCAAGCAGATGGACAGCAGTCTGTATGAGGCTGCGTTAGATCTGGGAGCTACACCTTTCCAGGGACTCACAAAGGTAGTGATACCTCAGATACTTCCGGGTATTATCTCGGGATTTGCGCTGGCTGTTACACTGTCACTGGATGATTACTTCATCGCGACATACACCAAGCCTGCGACATTTGACACCATAAGTACTTACGTTGTAAATGCGACAAAGGGTTCACAGACGGAAGTTAAGACAGCCCTGTGGGCGCTCTCAACAGTCATATTTGCACTGGTTGTCATAATCGTTGTGGCTATGAATGTGACCGGAAGAAAGAAGGAGGTGGAGCGATGATAAGACATAGATATTTTGGACGTTCGATTTCCAGAAAGCTGGCGGCAGCAGTCATGGCTGTTTCATTGCTTGCCGGACAGATGCTGCCGGTAATGGCGGCGGAGGATGCAGGAGCTTCGGCAGATGACTCTCAGTCAGTTGCAAGTTCAGCAAATGACAGTGCAGCGAATGATGCGACGTCCGTCAAGAACAAAGGTGCATCTGATACTGAAAAAGAGGTTACTCTCAGAGTGTGCAGCTGGGAAGAGTACATTGATGAGGGCGGCTGGGATGAAGACGAAGCCATGGAACTGGACAATGGAACAACTATATTTGGCGAGAATTCCATGGTGGAGGATTTCGAGAACTGGTATTACGAGAATTATGGTGTGAAGGTGAATGTTCAATATTCATGCTTTGGTACCAATGAGGATCTCTATAACATGCTGACTCTCGGCGATGTGTATGATCTTGTATGCCCTTCAGAGTACATGATCATGAAGCTTATGTCTGAGAGCAAGCTTGAACCTTTGTCTGATGGCTTTTTTGATGAAAATAACGACAAGAATTATTATATAAATGGTGTGTCGCCATATATTCGAGATACATTTGAGACTCATGAGATAAATGGTGAGACCTGGAGCAAATATGCGGCTGGCTTCATGTTTGGAATTACGGGAATTCTATACAATCCGGAGAAGATGACTGCTGACGAGGCGGGAACATGGACGGTCCTCAACAACCCTAAATTTGCAAAACAGATCACCATAAAAGACAATGTCAGAGATTCCTATTTCGCTGCAGTCGGAGCATTGCAGAGGGATAAGCTGATGGACCCTGGATTCAGGGCTCAGGAGGATTACTCAGAGCAGCTCAAGGATATCATGAACGATGTCAGTCCTGAGACTATAGCAAAGTCACAGGATCTTCTTCAGGATATAAAGGATAATGTGTATTCATTTGAGACCGACAGCGGCAAGGCAGACATGATAACTGGCAAGGTCGTTGCGAATTATCAGTGGTCAGGAGATGCAGTTTATGCCATGGATCAGGCTGAGGAGGATGGTGTGCAGCTTGACTTTGCGGTCCCTGAGGAGTGCACAAATCTGTACTTTGACGGATGGGTTATGCTGAAAAATGGAATAGACGGTGACGCTGACAGAAAGCAGGCGGCCGAGGCGTTTATCAACTTCGTATCAAGACCTGACAATGCAGTCCGCAACATGTATTACATTGGTTATACCTCAGTCATAGCAGGTGGGGATGACGATACGGTATATTCTTATCTGGATTACACTTATGGTGCAGATGATGACGAGGAGGATGTTGTTGATTATCCACTTGGATATTTCTTCACAGGGGACAACTCAGATCCTGACTACGTTCTCAGAGCTCCTGCGGAACAGATCGACAGACAGCTTGGGGCTCAGTATCCATCACAGGACGCCATAGAGAGAAGTGCGGTCATGGAGTATTTCGATGAGGATGCCACCAAGGATATCAACCAGATGTGGATCAACATCAGATGCTACAATATCAAAGATGTGCCGACATGGGCATGGTTTATTGTGGCAGCGGTGATCGGTGCACTGACCGGAGTAATCGTATATCATAAAAGGTCAAAGAAATTTTATCTTGGGAAATAGAATAATATAAAATAAGCGGCTGCCTTGATGATGTGTGGTTTTCAATAATAGATAATCACATGCCACCAAGGCAGTCGTTTTAATTGTGCGGAGCAACATACAAAAACAGTTCTATCTCTTTGCTTGCTCTAGCTCCTTTTTGAGTCGTGAAATTTCTGATTCGGCGTCGCTGAGTTTAGCCTGAGTAGAGTCCAGTTCAGCCTGAGTGGCGCCTAGTTTGTTCTGAGTAGAGTCCAGTTCAGCCTGAGTAGCGCCTAGTTTAGCTTGAGTAGTTTCTAGCTTGGCATTTGCTGCGTCTACTTCGGCGGTTTTGATGTTTAATTCTTTAAGTTTCTCCTCCAACGCCTGCATCTTTAATACAAGTTCATCAGATTCAAGCTCTAGGGACTGATCGATCATATCATGTACCTCCTCACTTTCTGTATAGGTTTCATACAGATAGGAATATAATTTCTTCGTCAGAGATATGAGCTGATGAGCATCAGAAGGAGTTATATTTCCTAGCTGCTGGTTAGTTTCTATACTGCCAAGTATATCAGTCTCGACGAGCTTTTTCAACGAACAGATAGTGTCATGTGATCTGTTTTTAGCCATGAGTTTTCTGAGCTTTAAAAGGTGAAAAGGTATGAGTATGACCATCTTTCTGTTGTTCAGTTCCTGCGCACTGATATCGGCAAGTTTCACCGTTGGCACAGTGTAGGTGTAGATTTTTTGATCTCCAAAATCAAGCTGTAGATTATATTTGTCTGGCACTTTTGATGAGACGTCGCCAAGAAATATTATGCAGGGATTTGGAAAATGAAGGACAAAATTGGGCTGAGCTGTATCGTCCGCCGGTATGGCTTCTTTGTTGACATCTGCATAGCCATACCCGTAAGAAAATACGCGGAATATGATCTCCTGGTCCTCGGTGATCTGGGCCTCCATATGATATGCGTCTTTGTTGTTTAGTATCAGGATAGTGTCCGCAAGAGTGGTCTTGAGGGTGCTGTCGGTTTGGTGTTCAGTCCAGTGATAGCTGATGGTTGTGGTATCAGGATCGTAGTTTGTGCTAAAAAGACCATTTATCATATTGGTTACGGCCTTTGATGAGAGGGTTAATATTTTCTTGAAAGCACGGTCGAATATCATCCCGTTATGTATATTGTTGTTGCCTGTATATGTCAAATAAAAATCTCCTTAGAATTCGTATTCCAGCTGGTGGGTCACACGATACATTACTGGAAAATCAAAGTCAATAGAGTGGCACAAATGCGATAAATAAGCGAATTTAGGGGGCTTTTAGGTGGGCGATTTTACTTTTTGGATAGCGAAATGTAAAAATATGTGGACCAGAGATAGGGTTTAAGTTCGAAAACTCAAAAAATAAAATGAAAAGAAAAAGTCTAAGCTTACAAAGGAATGATATCCTAAAGCTTAGACTTTTATGTGCATTCAGGTGTTTAATAGTCAGTTTTGACTAATTATTTGATCTACAGCATCGAATATCCATAACTGTTGACAATGGCCTCAATCTTCTTGCCGGCCTTGCACATAGGACATTCATCAACTGAGTAAGATGCATAATCGTCTATATCCTTCTTGTTAAACAGAGAGTGAACCTCGTGTCCAGCGACTTCGTCAGTTGCCGAGAATATAGCTGAAATACCTGAAATAGTTCCACCGTAATACTCGATACATTCAATACTCTGCTTTATAGTCTTTCCTGTTGTGGCTGAAGCCAGAAGCAGGAGGATATTTTTATCTTTGATCATAGGCTGTAGATTGTCTCTGAAGATCAGCTGACCTGATGAGTGAACCTCAGGTGTCATGATGTAAATGGTCTGGTGCTGGTTCATTGATATGATTCCGTTCTCAGTAAGGGCGTTTGCCAGATATGCACCTATGACTTCTGTGCCATCCATACACACGATGGTATCGACAATGGTGGTTGCCACGTACTCTGTTGCCATGGATTTGGCAGCAGCCAGAGCCATTTTTCTTCTGCTCTTGAGGGTTGTCATGTCGATGTATTTGTTGATATGGGAGTGGTTGGTTGCGAAATGTCCGTCAACCACCTTAATATCAAGTGCGTTGTTGTAGGATGATGTAATCTTTGTTGTAATGTTTTCCATAGCCGTTGTTCTCCTTTTTTAAATTTGAAATATATTCGCAGAATATTTTGCGGGTGATCGCTGGTTGAATATCCTGGTAAAGATCGTATTCTCATTAAACTTGCGTTATACAATTTCGAGAATTGTATTGACCAACAGGTCATCCTGTTTAGGGTTCATGAAACAGAATCTTATATATTTGTTGTCAAGACCTCTGATATCCGCACAGCTCCTTATGTAAAGTCCTTTTGGAAGACAATGTTCCACCACATCTCCGGCAGTAACTTCGTCCTTGAGGAGTTTTATCAGTATGAAGTTGGCGGATGGTTTGTAGAGCTTTATCGACTTGTGTGTGGAAAGTGCTGAGTATACAAGGTTGCGCTCGGTTTTTATAAGCTCTCTTGATTCGGAAATGTATTTGTCATCTGTGAACATTGCTGTTCCGGCGGCTTCGACAAGCTTGCCAATGCTGTATGGGAGACCGGTTATCTCCAGAGTCTTCTTCAGGACCGGGTTGGATGTGACCATATAGGCGAGTCTCAGCCCAGGCGCCGCAAAGAACTTTGAAGTGTTTCTGAGGACGATCACATTCTCATATTTTGCTATGAGAGAGGTCGCAGAATTGGCGTTGATATCATCGACGAAATCCATATATTCCTCATCAACCACCAGAGTGATATCGTTGCCGTCACATACCTTTGCAATAAATTCCATAGATTCGGCATCTATTATCTGTGAAGTTGTTCCATTGGGATTGGATATAAATACCATGTCTATATCCTCGGTGAGCTTGGATATAAAATCTGCTATATCCAGATTAAAGTCATCCTCCTCGGGTGTGGAATAATAAGTGATGTTACATCCGTTTAAGGTGAGCAGCTTTTCATAGTTCTGGGCCCCCGGAGTGATGAGTATTACATTCCTTGGAGATTCAAATTCACACAGTATCTTTACGAATTCGTATGAACATCCACCTACTATGATGTGGTCTGCGTCTACCCCTGAGTAGGCTGATATGGCAGATTTTAATTTCTTCATGCTGCGATCCGGATAGACAGTCAGCTGACTGAGATTTTCAGATATGGCTTTGCATGCTGAATCAGGAATCCCAAGAGGATTCATGTTGAGATCTGCACGAACCGTCTCAACCTGACTGATCAGATTCTCTGTTGTAAGATTGATAACCCCTTTTTTCATAAAAAAACCTCTTTTTTAGTTGAATTCAGTTGTTTTAAGTTATTTTTCTGTTTTATATTGTTTAAAAAGAAACAATATTTTGTTATAATCATGTTATATGTCTATTAGTTAATTATACCGATTGGGGACTACAAATACAACCACAACAAGTAAAAATTGACAAAAAGACAACAGAATCAGATACAGGAGACCAGGCGATGAAGGGAATAGTTGAGCAGTATGCACGTGGCGAATTCAAGGTCGACAGGCCGGTTGTTGCCATATCAGTCAGCAGGATAGAATTGAATATCGAGGCAGGTACAGTGTATGACGGTGAGTTTTCGGTTGACACTACGAATAGCTGCCCAGTGAAGCTGATGGTGTACGACAGCCGCTATATACTGGATTTCAAGAGCCACACGTATGTGGGAAGAAAAAATACAGTGTGCTATTCGTTTGATGCCCGTGGACTGGAACAGGGCAAATCTTTTAAAGGTCATATCAACATAATCACAGATGGCGGTGAATTTTTAATTCCATATAACATAACGGTAACAGCTCCGTATATACAGACGGGAGACAGAAAGCTTGAGGATCTGTTTCAATTTGCGTCTTATGCAGAGGAGAACTGGGAAGATGCCATACGGATATTTGGCAGTGAGGATTTTGTGCGCACATTTATAGGCAGGGATGAAAAGCTGCGCAGAGTGTATGATACGCTTGGATTGTCACTCTCAATAGGTCAGGCTATGGAAGAGTTCCTGGTGTATACACATAAGAAGAGAGCGCTTACACTGTCTGTTGCACAGAATGATCTACTGGTAGAGATGCCGAAGGAGCTGGTGCGTGCATCGGTACTTATAACTAAGAATACATGGGGATATACAAGCACCAAGATCGCGTCAGATTGTGATTTCCTGATACCTGAGACAAATATACTCAAGTGGAACAGTTTTGACGGCAACACTTTTGAACTGACATTTCTGATAGATCCGCAGAAGATACATGACGGAGAGTCCGCGGGATATATATATATATGGAATACATATCAGAATATGAAGATCAGAGTCAGTATCAGGAAGCCGGAGGTTGTCAAGATGACACCGAAGAGCAGACAGACCAGATTCACGATAAAGAGGGCTGAGGAGGCTCTGATACGTTCGTATATTGATTTTAGGACAGACAAGATAGACTTGGGCAAATACATTGCAGAGACAAGGAATGCCCTGAATATTCTCATAAAGTATAGACCGGAGAATGGAATGTACAGGCTTGGTCTGCTTCATATGCAGATACTTGAGGGACATTCGGAATTTGTAGAGCAGGAATTCCTGAGAATAGATGCTGATGCCAATTTCACCAGCATGGATGACATGGAGAAGTGTTACCTGAGCTATCTGAAATCACTGCTCAGAAGAGAAAAGTCTCTTATAGAAAGAACGGCCAGAATGGTTCGCGAAAAGTTTGAAACCAGCAAGAAGAACAGATTATTTTATTTCTGGATTCTTCTGTTTGTTGATATGAGTTACACAGAGGACAAATGGGTCCTTTATGATGATATACAGAAGCTGTTTAATGAAGGCGTGAACAGTCCTGTAATTTATTTTGAGATATGTGACATGTTCAATAAACAGCCTCTCATGATGAAGAAGATAGCACCGCTTGAGATAGCGGCCCTCAGATGGGGCATGAGAAATGAATTTGTGTCAGAGGATGTCATTGTGGAGTTTGTTAAGACTGCATCCAGACAGAAGACATTTGATGAACAGTCATTTAAAATGCTTGAGCATATATATGATATGCGGCATGACAGAAATACACTCGAGGCTATATGTGGAATCCTTGTAAAAGACAAGATGTATGATACGAAGTATCACAGATACTACAGTGATGCATCGGAGAAGGATCTGAAATATGTGGGTCTGAATGAGTGCTTTATACGAAGCATGGATCACCATCATTATGATGCGATACCAGAGGCGATACTCCGATATTTCAGTTACAAGAATGTGCTCACGGACGAGGAGCTGGCTTATATATATGCCAGTGTGATCATGAATAAAGCGGATCAGATGTCGGTATATCGCGACTTTGTACCAGCTATAGAGCGCTTTATGGAAAAGATGATTCTTCAGGGAAAAGTTAGTGATGATCTGACAGTCATATATGATGAATTCCTTGACCCTGAGACAGTCAAGCCTGAGTTTGCATCCAAGCTTATAAATATAATATTTAAGAGAAAAATAGTATGTGATAACCAGAATATAACAGGTGTTCTCGTATCCCATGGAGAGCTTGGGGGTGAAGTGAAGGTTCCTGTTGTAAATGGGGAAGCTTATGTGGAGATATTATCCCCTTCGGCAGTCATCACTTTGTTGGATGATAACGGCGGAAGATATGTGGGCACGATACCGTACAGTGTGGAGCGGATAGTTGATGAGAGAAGCTACTTGGATATATGCCATGAATACAGTGCGAGAGACTATAGATATCTGTTGTTCCTGTATAACGATATAGATATATTTACCCACAGAGATGCCAAGGAGATCAACCTTGCGAGAGATATAGTGCTCTGTCCTGAGGTGAGTTACAGAGTAAGACAGGAAGCACTCACACATATGGTGGAGTACTATCATGAGAATTTTGATGCGGATATACTCGGCAGATATATGGCAAAGATCGATCTCGACTATGTAGATCCTTCATATGCATCAAGAATAAATACATATTACATTGTACTTGATATGTATGAAAATGCATTTGAGGGTATGTCCAGATTTGGTTATGTGGATGTGGATATCGATGAGCTGATAAAGATTGCAGAATACGGAATAGATGATAAGAGATATGATGAGAGCAGACTGCTCATATCAATATGTGTATATATATACAGACGTGGATATGCCGGACAGAAGATACTGTCATATCTTATCAACAACTATAATGGCTCTCTGGAAGAGATGGCCAACCTGTTTAAGTCTGTCAATTCCAACTACAGGAATATAGATATGTTGTCGGAGAACATCCTTGCGCAGATGATGTTTGCAGATGGATATATAGAATCAATATATGACATATTTGATGTGTATTATCGGGGCAGGAGCAGAGGAATGGTTGTCAAGGCGTTCCTTAGATACTGCGCACATCAGTATTTTATAAAAGATAAGAAGATACCTTCTAATATTATGGAGGATTTGTATCGCGAGATAGAAAAGGGCAACATCAATGATGAGATATCGAAGATGAGCATGCTTTATTATTTCAGTAACAGAGTTGGAAGATATACAGAGGAGCAGCAGGAATGGATCAGGACTACAGTCAGACAGTTTATAGAATTTAGTAAGATACTCCCATTCTTTAGAAAATTTGAGGCGATCGTCAAGCTTCCGGGGGATATGAAGTTTAAGACATATGTCATATTCAAGGGTGAGAGCGGCCGACAGGTATGGGTGAGCTACAGTTTTGGTCAGGAAAGCAGCAGCATGGCAAATTATAAATCAGAGAGAATGAACGAGATCATACCGGGGGTATACGTTAAGGAGGTTGTGGTATTCCACGGAGAATCCCTTATATACTCTATAGATGGCGTTGCGGGTGCATCGGTCGTTGTTGAGAGCGACATATTGAAGAACGAGACGTTCCATGGTGGCAGTGGCAGCAGTTTTGAACTTATCAACAGCATGATAGTAAGCCAGGAAACTAGAAATGATCACGAGCTCATACAGGCTATGGATACCTACCTATATGACAGACATTTCTTCGATGCAAATCTAATGTTGCTTTAATTTTTCATAAGGAGGGGCCCGCGTAAGTGGGAGGAATCCTTGTGAACTTCGCAAGCGTATTTACATGCGCCTGCTCCACATTTTTAGAAGGAGGAACTTAAAATGGCTGACATACAGTTATATCTGGGCCTTGATCTTGGTCCGGAATATACACAGCTTAGTTATTATAATGCGGATAAGCGTGAGCCGGAATCGGTATATCACGAGGAGGCAAAAGATACATATATGCTTCCGAATATCATGTTTTATAGCGCATATCATAAGAAAACGGGCGATGGTCAGAATGGCTGTTATAAGTTTATAGATTTGTCGGGATGGTGTGCCGGTGCGAAGGCTTCAGCATATAGATTTGAGGAGAATGGTACTGTAGTTGACAGGGTATATGAGGAAACTATCAACAACGGAAGTATAGATGTGGAGGGAAGACGGTATAAGGCATCAGATCTTCTTGTCAAGATGCTTGTACTTCACATAAAACAGTTTACAGATACACTCGGCGGATTTGTGATAAAAAAACTCACTGTTACGGTGGCTGACACTGATCCACGAATAATCCACGCGGTTAAGGGATTGAAGACGGCACTCAGCCTAGATCAAGAACAATTTAATATTGTTAGTCATCTTGACAGTGGTTTGTGTTACATATTTGCGCAGCCTGAGCCACTTCGAAACAACAGCGTTGGACTTTTTGATTTCGGTAGAGATGGACTTGACTTTTATAGAATAGATATGACACGTAAGTACCCGCTTATAGTGACTACACAGCATACAAATTATCATGAGAGAATGAACCTAAGGAAATTCGGCAGATATCATGAGGATATGGACGAAGCATTTGCCGAGATAGTCAATGAGTGCATGGATCAGGTGTTTGTATCTTCTGTATTTCTCACAGGTGTCGGCTTCACCGATAACTGGATGAAGCAGTCAGCCGCGATCCTCTGCCAGGGACGCAGAGTGTTTGTAGGTCAGAACATATATACAAAGGGAGCCTGCTACAGATCACTTGGCGGAGTTTATACAGAGTCTCTCAGCAGATATTTTATAGATACTGAACAGACAGTAAAAACAAATATCGGCATCAACCTGATGGATGATAAAAATACATTCTGGCCGATCGTATACGGCGGACTTGAATGGTTCAATACAAGGGGCAAAGTAGAGGTGTTCCTGGATGACACTCGCAGAATACAGATAGTATATCAGGATATACTGACAGAGAAGGAGCTCCGTGAAACCATAGAGATATATGGATTGCCTGCGAGACCGCCAAAGACCACGAAACTTTCGATAGAGGTTGAGTATTATGGCGCTGATAAGGGCGCGATAGTCATAAGGGATCTTGGATTTGGCAATCTTTACCCAACTACAAATAAAATCTACAGAAAAGAATTTGATATATCAGCCATAAAGAAAAAACATGAAAAGAAGCTGGAGAGTGAACGCGTCAAGGCCGCTGAAGGTGATACGGAGGAGTTGATAGGCGAAGATCCAGTGGACAGAGAAGCTGTATCGGATAGAGAAAAGCTGGAACAGGAGAGAATCGAGGCCGAGGAAGCAGCTGCTCAGGATGCATTAAAGCATGAAATACACATGGATCTGGATGATCTGAGATACAGATCTGAGGATGATAAAGACAGTAATGAGGCTGTTGTATATTATGGAACAGCATCTCCGGATCCCGTGGGCAGAGATGAATCTGAAATGGATGCAGAACAGTCTGGAGAGGGTGAACCTGAACTAGATATGGAGCAGCCGGATTATGGTGAATCAGAGATAGACAGTGAAGTACCTGATGAATCGGAAACCGCGGACGGTGAGGCAGCCGGTCAGGAGAAAGTTTCATCTGATATTGATGATACGGACGAAGCAGCGGAGAATAACGAAAGTGATTCGGAAGCTGTCAGCACTGGAAAGATCAAAACGGATATATATGAATCTGGTGATTTTGAAGATGAAGACAATCTGGATTCAGATGACAAAGATTTGGATTCAGAAGACGAGGACAATCTGGATTCAGATGACAAAGATTTGGATTCAGAAGACGAGGACAATCTGAATTCAGGAGAAGACGGCGATTTGGATTCGGAAGAGGATCAGGATTTAGACAGCGATCAGGATTCAGAAGGCTACGATTTCGGTTCGAAAGATGATGATGATCTGGATTTAGAAGAAGACGAGCCGGAGCAGAGCAGAATTATGATACCAGCTTTCCTCAGAGGACAGAATTTTGATCCGGGTGAGTAATCGGTATGACAGCTGATATAGATAAAGGGTGATACACAGATGAGTGGAATAATTATTTGCAAGACAAAAACTGCAGACAACCCATACACATTTCTCAATACTAAGATGTGTGTATATTCTTATGAAGAGTTGTGCTACTACATATTCAACAATATGGTTCTGGTTGGAAAGGATGATCTGACCGACAGACTTACAGCATGGCTTAGGGATGAACTTGAGATGGACGATCTGGCTGACAAGGTAGATGTACTTAATCAGAAGAATGCCTATATTCAGGATATCATGGTTGAGATACTCACATTTGGGGAATTCTATGGTACCGATGATATAAAGGCGTTTCTGGGTGAATGCAAGCGTATACGCACGTTGAAGCCGTACGAGCTGGACAAGAAAAGAGCGGACAGTTATATGATGTACAAGCATTACATCAAGGCGGATGCCATATATGATGAGATAATAGAGTACAAGGAAAGTCATGATGAGTTTGATGAATTCCTTGGCAATATATATCACAATAAGGGTGTAGCGTTGGCTGGGAATCTTCAGCTTGAGGAGGCAAAGGAGTGCTTTATAAGAGCATTTTCACTGAATAAGAACAATGAATCGCTTATCGAATATTTCTGTGTCATGGCAGTGACTGTTGACACTGCTACGCTGCAGAGGGAGATAAGAAAGCGTGGAATGCCTGCGGGTTTCCTTGACGATCTGATGAATGAGGTGGCGGATTCCAAGGAAGATGTGCATGAGATGTCGATATATAACAAGGTGCAGAAGGCGGTGTTCAACCGTATGCATGGAGACATAGAGGACTACGACAGAAGAATGAATTCCCTTCTCAGTACGCTGAAGGATGAATTCAGAAATCAGATAGGATGACTTTGTGCTTGACGTATAGCCAGCCTATGTTGTACTATCACAGTGAATATATATTGAATATATAGAAATATAAGCAAATGCTTTGACGAAGAGGAGTAGCACGAGGAGTCAGACAGAGAGAATGGTTTTTAGCTGTGAGACTATTCCTGACAGATACGTGTGAAGGTAGCTTCTGAGCTGCATGGCTGAAAACTGCAGGAGATTTCGGACAGATGTGCTATAGATGCATTTGTCAGCTGGAAAGCTTGTCAGAGATAGGTCATGCCGGGGCGTTCCCGTTACAGGATAAGATGAGATATAAAACAAGGTGGTAACGCGATTATTTACTCGCCCTTCTGACAGAATGTCCGGAGAGCGGGTTTTTTTATGCAGAATATTTGCCATCAAGCCAGTTAAGTTGTAAGGCGTGACATAAATCTGTAAAAAATCGCCGGGAAATATATCAACAGCTAAGGAAACAGGAAGATTAGAAAAAATAGGAAAAGATTAGAAAGGAAGAATGAGATGAAAGAGTTAGAGAAGACATATGATCCTTCCCAGATAGAGGACAGACTCTACAGAAAGTGGGAGGAAAAGAAGTATTTCCATGCAGAGGTTGACAGGAGCAAGAAGCCATTTACGATAGTAATGCCACCTCCAAATGTAACAGGTCAGCTCCACATGGGACATGCCCTGGACAATACCATGCAGGATATACTTATAAGATTCAAGAGAATGCAGGGCTATTCAGCACTGTGGCAGCCTGGTACAGACCACGCAGCCATCGCAACCGAGGTCAAGGTTACAGAGAAGCTGAAGGAGCAGGGAATAGATAAGAAGGAGATTGGTCGTGAGGAGTTCCTCAAGCATGCATGGGCATGGAAGGAGGAGTACGGCAACCGTATCGTGAGCCAGCTCAAGAAGATGGGTTCATCCGCTGACTGGGACAGAGAGCGATTCACCATGGACGAGGGTTGTTCCAGAGCTGTAAAGGAAGTTTTTGTAAGACTGTATGATAAGGGATACATCTACAAGGGCTCAAGGATCATCAACTGGTGTCCTGTATGTAAGACTTCTATATCAGATGCTGAGGTTATCCACGAGGAGCAGGATGGATATTTCTGGCACATCAACTATCCGGTAGTTGGAGAGCCTGGAAGATTTGTTGAGATAGCAACAACAAGACCTGAGACACTTCTCGGAGATACAGCCGTTGCTGTAAATCCTGACGATGAGAGATATACAGATATAGTTGGAAAGATGCTGGAGCTGCCACTCACAGACAGACAGATCCCTGTTATCGCAGATCCATATGTTGACAAGGAGTTCGGAACAGGTTGTGTAAAGATCACACCTGCCCATGACCCTAACGATTTCGAGGTTGGAAAGCGTCACAACCTTGAGGAGATCAATATATTGAACGATGATGCAACCATCAATGAGCTGGGCGGCAAGTACGCAGGTATGGACCGTTACGAGGCAAGAAAGCAGATGGTGGCAGACCTTGACGCACTTGGACTTCTCGTAAAGGTCGTTCCACACAGTCATAACGTAGGAACACATGACAGATGTAAGACAACAGTAGAGCCTATGATCAAGCCACAGTGGTTCGTCCGCATGAAGGAGATGGGACAGGCTGCGCTTGATATCATTAAGACAGATGAGCTCTCATTTGTGCCTGAGCAGTTTGACAAGACATACATCCACTGGCTTGAGAACATTCGTGACTGGTGTATATCAAGACAGCTCTGGTGGGGACACAGAATTCCTGCATGGTACTGTGACGAGTGCGGCGAGACCATCGTAAGCCGTGAGACACCTACAGTATGTCCAAAGTGCGGATGCACGCACCTCACACAGGATGAGGACACACTTGATACATGGTTCTCATCAGCACTGTGGCCATTCTCAACACTTGGCTGGCCAGACAAGACACCTGAGTACGAGTATTTCTATCCTACAAGCGTGCTTGTAACAGGATATGATATCATCTTCTTCTGGGTAATCCGTATGGTATTCTCAGCACTTGAGCAGACTGGCAAGAGCCCATTCAAGCACGTGCTGATCCACGGACTTGTAAGAGACGACCAGGGACGTAAGATGAGTAAGTCCCTTGGAAATGGTATCGACCCACTTGAGGTTATTGATAAGTACGGCGCAGATGCCCTTCGTCTGACACTTATCACAGGAAATGCTCCTGGAAACGACATGCGTTTCTACTGGGAGAGAGTTGAGAATTCCAGAAACTTTGCAAATAAGATCTGGAACGCAACACGTTTTATCATGATGAACATGGAGAAGGCAGATTTCTCAGATGTGAAGCTGTCTGACCTGACAATAGCTGACCGCTGGATCCTGTCCAAGGTCAACACTCTTGCAAAAGAGATGACAGACAACATGGAGAAGTTCGAGCTTGGTATTGCGGTATCCAAGGTATACGACTTCATCTGGGAAGAGTTCTGTGACTGGTATATCGAGATGGTTAAGCCTCGTCTCTACAATGATGAGGATGAGACAAAGGCAGCGGCACTCTGGACACTTAAGACAGTTCTTATCCAGGCGCTTAAGCTTCTTCATCCATACATGCCATTCATCACAGAGGAGATATTCTGCAATATCCAGGACGAGGAGGAGTCTATCATGATCTCCAAGTGGCCTGAGTATACAGATGAGTGGAACTTCGAGGCTGACGAGGCCGCTGTCGATACGATCAAGGCAGCAGTCCGTGCCATCAGAAACCTTCGTACAGGAATGAACGTGCCACCTAGCAGAAAGGCAAAGGTGTATGTCGTATCTGCCAAGGAAGACGTGAGATATATATTCGAGTCATCAAAGAGCTTCTTTGCCACACTGGGATATGCCAGCGAGGTGTATGTACAGGCTGACAAGACGGGAATCGATGAGAACGCTGTATCTACACTGATCCACGATGCTGCTGTATACATTCCTCTTGAGGAGCTTGTGGATATTGACAAGGAGATCGAGAGACTTGAGAAGGAGGCTGCAAAGCTTGCCGGAGAGATCAAGCGAGCATCCGGAATGCTTGCCAATCCAAAGTTCGTTGATAAGGCACCAGCCGCAAAGGTTGAGGAGGAGAAGGCAAAGCTTGCGAAGTACACAGAGATGTCTGAGCAGGTTGCCGAGCGTCTTGCACAGCTGAAGAAGTAATAAATTAAGATTGGGGTCCCGACAGACGGTAGCTGCGCCTGCCGGGACTTCTTGGTTTGAGAAATCTCAGAAGGGTTTTGTGAGCTTGTTTGTGACCGGGGATATATCTGCCTCATATCATATAACATAGAGGATTTTCTATATGTATGAGGGAGGTGGTATTAGTGGGCTTTACAAGTATTCCTATTCGAAATATAATTCACGAAGCCGTTGCAAGAGGCGGTATAATAGTGGATGTCAGAACACGTGAAGAATTTGCAGCAGGGCATATTCCCATGGCTATCAATGTGCCGCTTGAACAGATAGAGGAAGGAGCTTATTCGCTTCCAAAGAGTAAATACCTGATCGTGTACTGCGAGAGGGGGATAAGCAGCATGAGGGCAGCCCTTGCCATGGGTGAGGATGGATACAAAGTTATCAACACCATCGGCGGTCTTGTACAGTACAAGGGACCGCTCACAAGGCAGAAATGATATAGTATACCTTGGGCAATTGCAAAAAATATATTTGTTATATATATGGAAAGGACGATAGATGAGCAGAGTTGAACTGATCGCTCCATGTCATTTTGGACTGGAGTCTGTACTGAAGAGAGAGATACAGGATCTTGGATATGAGATAGTCCAGGTTGAGGACGGAAGGATAACATTTGCCGGAGATGAGAGTGCCATAGCCAGGGCAAATGTATTTATAAGAACGGCAGAGAGGATAATGCTCAAGTGTGGCAGCTTTAAGGCTACCACATTTGATGAGCTTTTTGAGGGAACAAAGGCGATCGCCTGGGAGAAATATCTCACCAGAGATGCAAAATTCTGGGTGTCAAAGGCGACATCAAATAAGAGTGCGCTCTTCAGTCCGTCTGATATACAGTCCATAGTAAAGAAAGCTATGGTCGAGAGGATGAAGAAGACATATAGAGTATCATGGTTCACAGAGGATGGAGCGAGCTATCCGGTCCGTGTGTTTATATTTAAGGATATAGTCACGATAGCACTTGATACTTCCGGCGTATCACTCCATAAGAGGGGATACAGGAAGCTCGTGGGTAAGGCACCTATATCAGAGACTCTGGCATCTGCGCTTATAATGCTTACCCCTTGGAACAGAGACAGGATTCTTGTTGATCCATTTTGTGGCAGTGGTACATTTCCTATAGAGGCTGCCATGATAGGAGCGCATATCGCACCGGGAATGGACAGGGAATTCACTGCCCAGGAGTGGGGAAAGGTGTGTGACAAAAAGATATGGTACAGCGCGGTGGATGAGGCACATGATCTGATCGACCACGATGTGAAGATGAACATCCAGGGATACGATCTTGACTCGGACATGGTGAAGTGTGCCATGGAGAACGCAAAGGCTGCGGGAGTTGACCAGCACATTCATTTTCAGCAGAGAGATGTGAAAGATCTCAGAAATCCGAAAAAATATGGATTTATCATCACAAATCCACCGTATGGGGAGAGACTTGAGGAGAAGGATGCACTTCCGGAGCTGTACAGGATAATAGGTGAGAGCTACAGAAATCTGGACGACTGGTCAATGTTCCTCATCACATCATACGCTGATGCAGAGAAATATATTGGAAGAAAGGCGGACAAGAACCGCAAGATATACAATGGTATGATAAAGTCCTATTTCTATCAGTTTATGGGACCAAAGCCACCTAAAAGAAGGAGAGAAGACAGTTGAAAAAGCTGGTTTATATAGTTCTTATATGTGCCATTGGAATTCTGGCATATTATGGGATGCAGAATCCGATTGGAAGATTTGAAAAGAATGAAGAGGAACAGCATGCCGCTCAGGTTTTGTCGGGCAAGCTTGCAGAAAACTACAATTCAGAGGGGCTGAAACTCAAGATAAATGGCAGTGATGTTGAGGATGATCAGTATATGCCATATATCGGCTCTGATCTCCATGTCATGCTGCCGGCGAAAACTTTGAAGGATAAGCTGGGGTGTACGGTTGACGAGTATGAAAATGGAAGTGTGATCATAAAGAGAAATGACCACGTGGTCAAAATCGTACCGGGATCTCCGGAAGCCAGTTTTGACGGTGAGAAAGTGGCTTTGCAGACACTCCCGGTGAAAAGCAATGATGTGTTGTATCTTCCTATTGAGTATATAAGTGATGCCATTGACTACACCTGTGAATATACTTATTCATCCGGGCAGATATCACTTCAGAAGAAGGGTGAGGATGTAACACTTCCGGCATCGTATGATATGCGAAAGGAAGGCCATGTGACAGAAGTCAGGGATCAGGGTGATTCCGGAACCTGTTGGGCATTTGCATCTCTGGCGGCGCTGGAGACTACGCTTATGCCGGATGAGAATCTTCAGTTCTCGGTTGACAACATGACCAAGAACAATGGATTTGGAATAGAGCAGTTCGAGGGCGGACAGTACAGGATGAGTATAGCCTACCTTGCATCATGGAAGGGACCGGTGCTTGAGAAGGATGATCCTTATGGTGATGATGAGACGGATTCCAAGCTCAAAGCGGTGAAGCACCTTCAGGAAGCAGAGATAATTGAGAACAAGGATCTGGAGGCGGTCAAGGAAGCTGTATATAAAAAGGGCGGAGTTGAGACAGCCATATACAGTGACATGGTTGATGCCGACAGCGACTCGGAGTACTACAACAGAGATCACAGCTCATACTATTATGACGGCACAGAGGGAATCAACCACGATGTTGTTATAGTCGGATGGGATGACAATTATAGCCGTAAAAATTTCAACAAGGCACCTAAGAAGGACGGTGCATTTATCTGCAAGAACAGCTGGGGCACTGACTTTGGCGATGAGGGATATTTCTATATATCATATTATGATGCGCACATATGCGAGACGAGCGTTGTGTACACTAAACTGGAGCCGGCGGACAATTATGACAAGATTTATCAGGCGGACAAGCTTGGCTGGGTCGGTGTGCTGGGATTTGACAATGAGGAGGCTTACTTTGCAAATGTGTACAAGGCGGGCAAGAACGAGGAGCTTGCTGCTGTGTCATTCTATGCAACGGGTGCAAAGACCACATATGACGTGTATGTCGTGACGGATTTTCAGGACGAGGACAGTCTGGCTGATCGAAAGCTTGTGGCATCAGGCGAAGTCGAGTATGCAGGTTATTATACTGTGGATCTGGAGCAGGCGGAGACGCTTGCTGATGGAAAGAAATTTGCAGTTGTGGTTCATATAACTACGCCGGATACGAAATATCCGATAGCCATAGAGTACGATGCGGATTCACTGACGGACAGTTTCGACATAAAAGACGGTGAGGGTTATCTGAGCCTGTATGGCAAGCAGTGGTACAGTGCGGAGAAGGATAGGAAATGTAATGTGTGCCTGAAGGCATTTACGAAGTCGGCAGAGTAGAATGTACGACAAGTATTGATGCAGATTTATAAAATTGATAAATATTAAATGAGTTGACAACAAATAGACAAGGGCTGAACGTGGATAAAACAATGTATTTGTGGATAACATTTTAAAATCCGCGGAAAACTTTTCAGTCTTAGAGGGAAAGGAGTCGTATATATGGATAAGCTTATATTTGCAACCGGCAATGAGGGTAAGATGAAGGAAGTTCGCATGATACTTGCGGATCTTGGCTATGAGATACAGTCTATGAAGGAGGCTGGGATCAATGTTGATATAGTTGAGGATGGAAAGACATTTGAGGAGAATGCCCTTATCAAGGCGAGGGCGATCAGCAAGGAGACTGGATGTCTGGTGCTTGCCGATGATTCAGGCCTGGAGGTCGACTACATGGACAAGGCGCCTGGCATATATAGCGCGAGATTCCTCGGCGAGGACACATCATACAGGATAAAGAACCAGTACATAATAGACAAGCTGGCCGGGGTTCCGGATCCTGAGAGGACAGCAAGATTCGTGTGTGCCATAGCAGCGGTATTTCCAGATGGAAGTGAGTATACGACACGCGGAACCATAGAGGGAATCATCGGATATGAGGAGCGCGGCGAGAATGGATTTGGATATGATCCGATATTCTTCCTGCCTGAAAAGGGCAAGACCACGGCGGAGCTTGACCCGGAGGAGAAGAACGAGATAAGCCACCGCGGAAATGCACTCAGACTGATGAAGGACGTCATCAGAAAGCATAGGAAGAGTAGGTAATAATCAGGAATAAATCAGTTAATGATCATTGGGATCAATGGATTCTCGTTAGGAGGAATAGATGAAAGTACTGATAATAAGTGACACTCATGGCAAGAGCAGCTGCATACAACAGATACATGACATAGTCGGCGATGTGGACATGCTGATACACCTCGGTGATGTGGAGGGAGACGAAAAGCTGATACGCGATCTTTTCAAATGCGAGATCCACATGGTGAGGGGAAACTGCGATTACAATGCGGAACTCCCGATCTATGATGAGTTCAACATCGGGGACAAGAGGGCATTTATAACCCATGGACACAGGTACAGTGTGAACAGCGGAATCTCTTATCTGGAGGAACTCATAGATCTGGAGGGATATGACTTCGTGATGTATGGACATACACACCGCCGTGACCTGACGTGCTACAAGGATTCATACATTGTCAATCCGGGAAGTCTGGCTCTGCCGAGGGACAATAGAGTGGGAACATACATGCTGCTGGATTTTGACCAGCACGGAACGCCGTTTTTTGCGGAGAATGAGCTGTCGAATATTGATACACCGGAGGAGAAGAAGAGAAAGAGTTTTTTGGAAGATTTGTGGGGATAGGAAACGTTATTGATAAACAGAAGGGGCATTACCATGTATGGGGACAGGTACCTCCGTCCCCACGAGATTAACGAATAAGATGATGGCAGGTAAAATGATATGAAGAAGCACGATATAGTTGAAGGTGTGATAGATACATATGAGTTCCCGAACAAGGGAAGTTTTCATATGGATGACAGAAAAGTTACAGTGAAGGGTGCGGTGAAGGGGCAGAAGGTGAGCTGCCGTATAACGAAGCTGAAGAAGGGAAAGGCGGACGGAAGGCTCCTTGAGGTCCTTGAGAAATCTGAGCTTGAGGATGCTTCGCCGGTTTGTTCGCATTTTGGTATGTGTGGTGGTTGCAGCTACCAGACGCTCAGCTATGAGAACCAGCTGAAGGTGAAGGAGGAGCTCGTCAAAGGGCTTCTTGACGGTGTGATCGATGGTGAGGCTCATCCTTATGAGTGGCAGGGGATAATTGCATCTCCTGTGACAAAAGGATACAGAAATAAGATGGAGTATTCATTTGGCGATGAGTATAAGGACGGCCCGCTGGCGCTGGGACTTCACAAGAAGAACAGCACGTACGACATCGTTCAGATGGACGACTGCTATATAGTAAATGACGACCTGAACAAGATCGTGAAGTACACTGTCCAGTTCTGTAAGGCAGCAGATCTTCCGTATTATAAGAAGATGCAGCACACGGGACTTCTCAGGCATCTTGTGATTAGACGTTCGGCGACAAATGGCGACCTGTTGGTGAATCTCGTGACGACAACCCAGAATCTGGAGGCTCTGGACCTTGACGCGTATGTGAAGGGGTTACTGGAGCTGCCACTTGAGGGCAAGATCGCGGGAATCCTCCACACAGAAAATGACTCCATGGCAGATGCGGTCATAAGTGACAGGACAAGTCTGCTCTACGGAACAGAGTATATATACGAGACAGTTCTCGGGCTTCAGTTCAAGATATCGCCGTTCTCATTCTTCCAGACAAATACCAAGAGCGCGGAGAGACTCTACGACAAGGCTCGTTCCTATGTGGGTGACACAAAGGATGCAGTCATATTCGATCTCTACAGTGGAACCGGAACGATAGCACAGCTCCTTGCACCAGTCGCAAAGAAGGTGATAGGAGTGGAGATCGTGGAGGAGGCCGTTGAGGCAGCTCGTGTAAATGCTGAACTCAATGGTCTTGATAACTGCGAGTTCATCGCAGGGGATGTCCTTAAGGTCATAGATGAGATCGAAGAAAAGCCGGACTTCATAGTCCTTGATCCGCCAAGGGATGGAATCAATCCAAAGGCTCTTACGAAGATCATCAACTATGGAGTGAATGAACTTGTGTACATTAGCTGCAAACCGACTTCGCTTGCAAGGGATCTGGTGACACTTCAGGAGAATGGATATTATGTGACTAAGGCCTGCGCTGTGGATCAGTTCCCGGGGACGGTGCATGTAGAGACGGTTGTTTTGATGTCTAAAAAAGATAAATAAGTGCCATAAAATGGTGAATTTCCGGGCTTTTCGGAAGTTGGGACAAGAAGACTGACTACTGAAAAGCCTTGGTTATTTTGTGGGGAAATGTATCAATGATATAGGATGTGATAGGTTGTGGCTTTGGATTAGATAACAGAAATTGAGTTAGTGAATTAGTTGTTATAGAATTGTTGAAGTTAATTCCAGAACAAGAACTAAAAACTGTCATCGATAAAGAAATGTCTGAGGCTACGATTAAGGACATTTTTGAAACGATTGATACTATAAAATTGGAAAAGGGAATTGAACAGGTTGATGTGATTATAGGAGGTCCGCCATGCCAAGCATATTCCTTGGTAGGAAGGGCACAAAGCAGTCATATGCTTATTCCAATGGAAGATGATCCAAGGAATGAATTATATAAAATGTATGTTCAGTTTCTGAAAAAATATAAGCCTAGAATGTTTGTTTTTGAAAATGTGGCTGGAATAAAAACAGCACGAGGCGGACAAGCATTTAAGAATCTTCAAATGTATATGAAGAGAGTCGGATATGAAATAGATTATCATGAATTAAATGCGAAAGATTTTGGAGTGTTGCAAAGTAGAAAAAGGGTGATAATTGTAGGGTGGCTTAAAGGAACAGGATATGAGTATCCGACATTTGAAATTATTCAGAGTAAAGCTAAAGTGTGGGATTTGTTAGAGGACTTAGCCCCATTGACACCCGGTGTAGGTGCTGATAAATATCATGTATCGGACATGAGAAAGATTAAGAAATATGCGAAGGAGAACGGAATCCGACAGAAAGAGGATGTTTTGACTGCGCATATAGCAAGACCACATACACAACAGGATATTGAGATATATAAAAGAGTAATTGATTTATAAAAGTATGTGACTAAGAAGTAGCATTGTATCTAAGAAACATTTGCAAAAAGGTGTGATTAAAAGATGAAACTTGATGAAGAAATACTTAAAGGAAAGCAATATATCGATAAATTGAGACGAGAATATATTGAGAATCATACTCGCTTTCAGGAACGTGATGAACTTATTGCTGAAAACAATATAGAAAAAAGAGATATAAAGGGATATCATGGACGCGAAATACTTGAATTATTACAAAATGCAGATGATGCTTACCAAAAGAGTATTGATAAAGGGGAGAAGCCTCAATGTGAGCTTAAAGTAACTATTTGCTATAAGGGGAATGTTTTAACTGTTACAAATACAGGAACTTGCTTTGATGAAGCAGGAATTAAGGCAATTGTACAAGGAAATAATAGTCCTAAATCAGGAAAATACATTGGAAACAAGGGGACAGGATTTAGATCTGTCTTAAATTGGGCAGAAAAGGTTAGAATATTTTCGGGGAACTATAATGTTGAATTTTCTAAAGAAATAGCCGAGAAAATTCTTGAAGAACACAAGGAGAATCCTCAGATAAAAAAGCAAATACAGAAGAACAAGAACCTCTATATTCCCATGTTGGCAGTTCCGGTTTATATTGAGAATGGTAGATATAATGACACCACAACTATAGAGGTTGTTATTGATTCGATGAAATTAAATGATGATTTTTCTGTGTCTAGGCAAATTGAGAATATAGACCTTAGGATACTGTTGTTTCTCCCTAATATTAGCCAGATTGAAATTATTACGGATGATAATTGTATAGTTTATAGAAGAAATAATAATCAAGGTGTTGCAGAGAGTATTACCTTGGAAAAAATTGTTGATGAAAACGTGGAAATGCAAGAGGAGTTTTACCTTTATAGAAAAGTAATTACTAATGCAATTGAGGAAGATGAAGTCTTGAAAGATATTCAGCTTTCTATTGCAGTACCTCTTGACATGGATACATTTATGAGCGGATATATTTATTCGTATTTTCCTTTGTTGGATACGGAATCACCTTTTAATTGCGTTTTGCATGCATCATATGCACTTGGAGATCACAGGAACACGGTTAATGTTAGCAAAGAAAATAAAAAAATAATAGAAGAGCAGTTATTGTTTTTAGTTGAGGTTGCTAATCAATTTGTAGATAAAGAACAGTATGATATTGCATATAATCTTTTAATTCCTACTAATTTTTCAAGTAACAAGTGGAGATTTACTTCTCCATTTGCAAAGTTTGAACTAGAGGATTACTATTTGGAAATATTATCAGAACAGAAAATTTTCCGAACTGTAAATGATGAAAATATTTCAGTTAAAGATAAACCTAAGATGATAAGTGGAAATTATCCAGAGTTTTTCAGAGATAAAGGATTTGAAGGTTTATTGAACTCCTTGTTAGACAATAGGATGATATCGTTGATTGAAATACTAGCAAAGAGAAAAGAAATTGATTTATATTTTGAAGAGAGAGAATTGTTACAGATTATTAATTCGCTTTCCAATGATTGGGATATAAAAAAACAAGTTGAAACATTTGTGTGGTGGAATACGAGATATAGAAAGTCAATTCCGAATTTGTTAAAAACACAAGAGGATAAATGGCTAAAATATCAAGAAGAATATTATTTTCTAATCGGTGATTTTGATGAAAAAGGGTTGCCGTCTTGGGTTAAAATACCGGCACTACATAAAGAGTATCAACAAGAATTATTCAACATGGCTGAGGGAGTACAAGAAGTAATAAATGTAAGAGAGCGAGATAAGGAACCACAAATCTCACGTATTATTTGTCAAAATAATATATTTCCTACAATTAATTTTAAATACAGAGATCGTAGCAATATCATATCAACAGTAAATTCATCTGTGGACACATACAATAAGGCGATTGATTTTGTCAAATGGTTATGGGGGAATTATAGAAAAGAAATTGATTGGAATCCGCCGGGGCGTACAGAAGGAACAAGATTTAAATATAATTTTCCTAATGCGAGAGATAAGAGTACCCAAGATGGTGAAAAATTATTTTGGGGATTACAATACAACAATTTTTTAGCGGAAAAATTGTTTGATAATAGCTTTGGTCAGTTTCCACAAATAGAGGTTTTCAATATTAGTGTAGAGGAGAGTGCTGCGTTTCAAGAATTTATAAGTAAGTTTGGTGTTAGGAAGTATCCTGTAATAGAAGTACAAAATGTATACCCGTTGGATTCGTATTCAAATGAATATGAAAATGAAATAAAATTACATGGGGATATAGGTTGTTCAACAACTGTTACTTGTAGGTATCGATTACCATACATTAAGAATCTTGTAGATTTATTAAGGAAATTATCAACTCGAGAAATTGTTGAATGGATAATTAAAGATTCAGAACTTTATGTTTGTTTGAGTAGTCCATTCTATTTTCAAAATGCAGAAATATCTTATTATGGTAGCCGACAACAAGTAGAACGTTATTATTGGGATAAAATAAAAAATTACATTTTGGAAGTGTTTAATGAGGTAAGATGGATTGAAATCGATGGCAAAAGGTATTCGCCAAGACAAATTTTGCAGAATTTTAGGTCTAGAAACAATCAAAGATTTGTTGGCATTGTTCCTGTTATTGGCATAGAGATGCTGGAAAAGATAGCAGAAGAATTGCATGTAGACATAGGTGTAGTGCAAGAGATTTTTAATAAATTTAGTTTTGGAGATAAGATTACAGATTTGAGTTCGGAAGACTTTTATGGTTTAATGCTGCGACTTCCGGAGTTAGATTTTTCACGTAGTGCCGAATTATCAAAAGCTATATATAGAATTATTGAGCAACCAGCGTTTTCGAGAAAATTTGAAAACTCTGATAGCAAAAATAGGTTTTTGGTTGAAGGCAAGATATTAGTCAAATATAAAGGGCAGTTGCAGTATGTTTTAGCAAAAAATGCTTACCTTCCAAGTTCAAAAATAATAAGTAAAAAGAATGTTCCAATAGTTGAAAAGGGACAAAGAACCAATAACAGAAATTTTGTCACATTATTTGGATGTCAGGAGTATACTAAGGAGTATACTGTTGACCCTGGTAGTGTTTCTATTAGTGATGCAAACAGTAGTTTTCAACAATATTATCAAGATTTTAAGAAGTATGCTCGTGCTTATGCAGAGAATAATGATAATATAGAAAAGTATGGTAAGAATCTGAATATTAATCTAGTGAATCGAATTACAATATTAGAAGTTGGGAATCGAATCACAATTGATGAAGAATATATGTGCATTCGTGATACTATGACTAATTGGTACATAACTGTGTTTGATAAAGAATTTGATGTCAATACTGTTTCTGAAATAATAGAAAATATTTATACAAACATAGCGAATACACCCGGCTTTGAGGCGAGTAAGCTAGGTGAATTATTTAGAACAAAAGATAATAGTAACAGGGAGTTTTTGATAATAAAAGATTTTGGTTCATTAAGTGTTATAGAAGATGCATTCTATCAGAATGAAATTAGAAATAACTTCAAAAAAGTACTTAAAATTATTGCACCAACATATGAGGATGGTAAAATCTTGATTGATTTTGAAAATTTTTTTAGTATTAAAAATGGAGCTCGTATTATTAGTTTGTTCAGAGAAATAGGGACAGATGTTGAAGAGTTTAGAAATAAGGGGTTTGTGTACAATTTGGATTTGCTTCCTTATTATTGCGAAGTGCTTAAGAATTTTCTGCAAACTGAAAAAAGAAGGTTTAAGGATTATTTGTTTACACGAGCAAAGTTGGATGACAAGTTACAAAAGGACTTTGTTAGTACAGTTTATAGATTTGAGCAATTTTCAATTACTAAGTATATAAATTCTGTTATGTTTAGTGTTGAAGATAAAGTTGTTGAGACTTTTGGTGAATGGAGAACTTCGGAAGATGTATTTTCTGCGGATGATGAGTATGTAAAGAATTATGAAAAAATGAATCCTCAAAAGCTGTATGAAGATGAAATCTCTAATGATGTGAACGCACAACAAATGATTTACTTTGGGAAAGAAAAAGCGTTCAATGAATGGCTAGATTTACATAAAAGATTAGAGGAAAGAAATAATATGCCGGAGAATCCTTATTCAAGATATATAGGGGTGATACCTAAGGTTAATGAGGTTTCATATCACCAAGGTGCAAGTACTACAGGAGGGGCTAATACTGGTAACAGGAATAATAAATCAACAGGAACTTATACTCAAAGTCATGATGAAAAACGTAATAGAAACAAAAAAATACTTGGTAATAAAGGCGAGTTGTTAGTTTATAATTTGCTTTGTAAACGGGTTGGAAAAGAAAATGTGTTTCCTAGATCAGAAGCTTTTATTGAATTAGGAATCATAAAGCCAGGTCAAGCTGTATCTGGAGGATATGATATTTCATATTATGGTGAAGATGGAATAGAGTATTTTGTAGAAGTAAAAACTGGCGACGGGAAAAGTTTTATTATTTCACCTGGAGAACTTCAATATGCGAAAGATAATGCAGAAAAGTATAAGCTGATTATTGTTTATGATGTAGATGCGGAGAAACCTAAGTGTATGGAGTTACCAATGAGGTTTTGGGAAGATTCAAAATTTAGAAAGAGAGAAATTGTAGAAAGAATTGAATTTGAATTTTAGGTTTCTCAAAAGCGTAATGATTCTAAGAAATAGAGTGATGTTGAGGCGTATGTTCCCGACATTGATATCGGGAACATACCTTGAGTGCATGGCTCACCCATCTCGAGTGTATGGGAGAAATCAAGGAAATACGGAACATACATAACTATAGAAAGAACTACTTTCTTCGATATGTTCCCTTTAACAGTAAAACCCCTTGATTTATTCCCGTATACTTCGGTACAATAAATCAAGGCAGACATCAAATCGGAACAATCGAGACATATAGAGACAATCGTGAAAATGCAGAGGATATAGTGTTTCAATGATAACTTATTGACTTTTATATTGACATCGCATAAACTGTGTTTATACGTCTAAGGGAGAAAGACTAAATAAGTACATAGGGGGAATTTTATTATGGCGTACGGGGACAGTTCAGGTTTTATCATCATATCTTTATCAATCATACTTATAATTTTCAGTTGTATATGCTGGTATAAGATCTTTGAAAAAATGGGAATAGAAGGCTGGAAGGCATTTATTCCCGTGTACGATGTTTACTTAATGTGTGAATATTTGATCGGGGCACACAAAGGATGGATGTGTGTTCTTACATTTATTCCGATAGTTGGAACTATATTTACTTTGTATTTATACTTCAAACTGTGCCAGAGCTTTGGCTATGGTTTGATGTTCCTGATAGGTTTCTTGGTGTTAAACCCGATTTTTATAGGTGTTTTAGGCCTTGGAGATTGTTATTATTCTGATATGACAGATTAATAAAACAATGAATATAGTATAACGTCAAAAATCCGGCAGGTGAACAAGTAGTTTACCTGTCGGATTTTTTGTACACATAGTATATGTTACTTAATTTTATACATATTATTAAAAAAATGATACAACATGACAAAATCAAAATGACTAAAGAGAATCAGATGTTTATAATACAGACAAAATGATAATGACATGGGCGGAGGATGTAGTAATGGAAGCATGTCCTGTTTTAATTCCCCAAAGGCCCCACTGCCTGTTTGATGCAGAATTCCAGAAGGGTGTTGATTCCATCAAAGCAGGAACGGTAAGATGATAAGCCTGCAAGTTTTAGACGATATAGACACAAAAGAACGCGAAAATCGTGCATTTGCCAAATTAAACAATTTTATTACCGGTTCCAAATGCATCATTATCACCAACAGTGAAGAGACAAATCTTGAATATGATGGTATAGATATAGAGGTCATACCAATCTGGAAATGGCTTCTCATGGCGGATCTGTAACACCTGACACCTTTTACTGTGCCATGAATGCAAGAAATATTCTACAAGAATTATCACAAAATTTATTAAATTGAGGTATGTAGACATGAGATGAGCTATTCAAAATTATTTTGAAAAAACGAAGCAATATCCTAATTATTACACAAATGAAGATTTTAGTGTTATCTGTGATGGTATTAAAAAGGAAATTGATAAGGGTGTATTTCTTGTTAAGAGGAAAGATGAAACAGATTTGTCTGTATTTGAAGAAAAATATGGATATACATTACCTACAGAAATTAATGATTATATTAATCTGTTTTGGCATCCTTGTATTAGAGGATATTGTAATACTAAAGAATCTATTGTATTATTTTCCGTTTTGAAAAAGGAAGGAGATTCTAGTGATGAGATATTATTCTATGAAAATAGTTTGATTTCAATGGCTAAAGATTGGGAAAAAATGGGTGATATTAAAAAATTTATTCCTATAGGATGGCTTGGTTATTCTGGTGGATACGTTCTCTATGAAGTGAGTAGTCATAATATTTTTCTGGAAAATATGGATATAGATGGAGAAGCGGAAGATAAGCCAATTGCCAATTCTCTAAAAGAACTTATTAACAATATGAATGTCAATCCGAATATTCGGGAAAAGGAGGAAAACAAATGCTGCTTATAGGATCCAGGATTCAGGAGTACCGGAAGAAAGCCGGGCTGAATCAGGAGGAATTTGCGGAAAAGATGGGAGTCAGCAGACAGGCTGTGTCCAAGTGGGAGAGGGATAAGGCGTATCCTGATCTGGACAGGCTTGTGTGTATATGTGAGATTCTGGATGTACAGGTTGGAGAACTTGTATATGGAAAGGGTGAGGAGTCGGAGACGCCGGAAGAGGTGTCCAGGGATGGGACTTCAGCGAATAATGCTGTCCATCTGAAGAATCTCAGGGGAAAAGGCAGGCTTGCCAGATTGAAAATATTATTTTGCGTGATGGCGGCCATATGCGTTTTCTGTGTAATTGTGGTGGCGGTGCTGTTTGTGAGGAACGAGTGGACCAGCCATTCAGATAAGAACGGAAATGTGCGCGTGGAGAAGGTGTATCAGCAGTATACAAAAGCTGATCTGGCATATTTTGATGACAATGGCCGAAAGATCATGGATACTGTGTGGCTTGATGTACCGGGGGTACGGGATGGAGATTACATACAGTTGTACACAGGGGCGGACGGTGATGGTCTGTTTCTGAATTACAAGACATCAACCATAATTGCCGCAGCATTTGTCGTGCTGGTGTTTATTATTCTTCTGATCCTCATTGGGCTTGAGATAAGAAGGATGAAGAAAGAAGATACACTTCAGATCATACTTGAGGATAAGACAGCCGATGAAAAAATGTAAAAAAATTGTCTGCGCGATCGTAATAGCATGCATACTGGGGGGAGCTGAATTTGTCGCTCTTGAGTTTATGGGCGTTATTGATCTGAACAGTGCGCAGAAGACGGAAGAAAAAAGTGAAACTGAACAGGATGGAAATAAAATAGCTGACGATAGGACAGAGCCATGGCATATAGTGTTCAAGGGATATGCCTTCTCTGTGAAGCCGGTAGGACTGGCGATCATACATGAGAGTGGCTGCCTTAACATAAGAAGCTGTGATGATTATCTGATACAGATCGATGTGGAGGATAAGATGATGGCGGACTTCTGGGACAACAGAGAGCAGCGCAAGAAAAATATTGAGGACGCAGGTTATGTGATGGAGCTGGAGCCTGAGAAGTTCGAGATACAGGGGAAGGAATATATCAGATACATAGCAAGTCTTGCAAATGAACGAGGTGCGAAGTTCGATAGATCATATTTCTATCAGCTTATATGTGATGCCGGGGAAGGTCAGCGTTTCTTTACTTCGATAAGATTTGATGAGATAGATATAGATGCGCTGAGCGGGGCGGAGAGAGCCGAGGTATATGAGAAGGCTTCCGATGAAGCTGTGGCCATTGTTGCGGGGGCCGTTCCCACAGATGAGACAAATGATATGACAGGCGCATACTGGCAGGAGGACGATGCTATGGAGACGGGAGTAGTGGACAGTGTCGTGAATGGAGATACTACCGTGTCATATGAAATCCCTGAAAATTACAGCCTTCAGAATGAGGGGTTGTCAGGTAAGACATACTATTCAGACAGTGATAAGATCACGGTCGTGACATCGATCGTACCGTATAGCTGGATGACAGCATCTGATATGGCAGATAGAAAGACAAGGGCCGGAATATCAAAGGTGACAGAGGAAGGTCAGTGTGAGGTAAATGGTGTGACATTTTATTACTACACATATTCAACCTTATATATAAAGGACGGCAAGAGAAATATCACATACTATTTTAATGCATATGCTGATCTGAAGGATGGGAACATATATACAGTCAGCGGATTTGCCGATGATAATCCGGATGCCATGGACAGAGGCACTTATTATAGTTTCATGAACATTACGGAGAAATAAACACTATAGATTACAAAAAAGTGACGAAAACACCTATGATTTCGGTTTGCTACCCATAGTTGCCCCGTTGCAACCGATTACGGCTTGATAAAATATAGTGACATTCTTAATAATAAAGCCACTAGGTTTTAAGGAGGATTATTATATGAGAAACAAGAAAATGCTGATCGCAGGACTTATCACGGTGGTGATGGGAATTTCTATAGTGGGATGTGGAAATGATGGTAAATCCACCAGAGAGACGGAGTCAACAGAGCAGGTAACCGAAACGGAAATGGCAACGGAGGAGGAATCTGAGGCTGAGGATATAGGTGATACTGAATCTGATGATTCATATGCAGATGAAACCGATTACAGTGATGACAGTGAGGAATCCACAGAATTTACGATGCCTGTATATGAGGATTTCACATTGGCATCGGGACTCAGCGAGAATTACGCAGATCTTGACAATAGGTCATTTGTATATAATGGAAAGAAATTCACTTTAGGTGAGTCCACCTTGAAGGATCTTATAGACGGCGGTATACCATTTGAGCAGAATTCACTCAATAACAGTGGCAACAATGTAAATAAAAATTACGAAACTGACAGATACACAGCAGACATAAATGACTACGTAACGATGCAGTTTATGTTTGGCAACTTTACTGACAGTGAGCAGAAGGCGGAGGATTGCGTTCTCTCATATGTAAGGTATTCACACCTTTTTGTGCCAAACCCAGATTATGATGCCAGCATGAATGCAGAGATCAGTGAGATGATGCTTGACGGTGCAAAGCAGGTGAACTTCTCATTCCCTACAACTATCACTAAGGATCAGTTGCTTGAAAAGTGCAGCGAGAATGCAGAAGTAGATGGCAAGATAGTCAAGTACAGTGTAGATTCTGAGGTTTATATGGGAAGCAGCGGCTATACATTTGAGTTTGACGATACAACAGGACAGCTCAAAGAGGTCAGAATAAGCTGGCTTCCGTAACTAAAAAGTAATCAGAATAAGGGCCAGAAGAAAAGCCGGATATCTCTATAAAATAGGGATATCCGGCTTTTGTGAGTTGTTTTTATTTACATGTCGTCGTGTCCGTCATCGAATTCGCTATCTTCATGGTCAATGAATTCACGGCTTGTGACTTTCTTGCGATTTCTTTCATCTTCAACCATCTCGGATAAAAGCTCTTTAACATCCTTGGATTTCTTTATGTTCTTGATCTCAAAATCACCGAGTGTCTTGTCTGCTGAGCAGCACTTGATGGTTCCGAGACCAAACATTCTCTGACCGAGTGTGCGGTTAAGCGAGATATCCATGATTCTGTAGAGGCGGACCTCATCCTCTTTGGTATTAAAGAATCCGGTGCTTATAAAAAGTCTGTCGTCGGACAGACTGTATTTGGTGAACGACCAAGGCAGTCCGAATAAAGTACGTTTTCTATCCTTCCACACGATATTTGCCATATGTAACCCTCCCTGCAATTTTTTTTGATGTTATCACGGCTTGGATGATTTGTAAACCACATGCGAAAAAACATATCAAATTTTATATAGAAAACAAGTATTTTGACCTGCTTACAGCCCCAGAAATGGCCTCATCCCATCCAGAAAAGCATCCGTCAGGAAGGCGGACACCTTGTCACTGCTCTCCTGACAGTTGTCCACCGCAAATTTGTGTAAAATACCAACCACACCGCCTATTGCGTATGCTACAGCGTATGAGAATTTCTCCTGAGCCAGACCTGTCTTGCTGGATTTTTCCAGAACGGATTGAACATATTTGTGGAACATTGTCAGTGCCTTTTCCACGAAATCGTAAGCTTCAGGTGTGGCGAGGATGATCCTGAGAAATTTATTTGCTTTCATGTACTCACATAGAGAACTGAAGAACTGGTGGCAGATTTCCAGATTGCCCTCCGGCTTGAAACTGTTCATGATCTGGAATACTTCATCTACGATGCGGTCTTCCATAGCATTTATGAAAGCGGGCATATCTTCATAGTGGTTGTAAAAAGTGCTTCTGGTCACACCGGTGAGTTTCGTTATTTCTGACACGCTTATTTTGTTCAGAGCCTTTTGACCGGCGAGAATCTTGAATGCGTCAAGAAGGTCGTCCTCGGTTCGGTCATATCGGGAATCGGTTGAGTTGTTCATGCTGTCTCCTTATTTGCAGGCTGATCCTGCAGTTTTGTCACTATTTACTACAGCAATGTTACAACAATAACGCGTGCGAGTCTATGGTTATACAAGATTTCTCTTGATTTTCTTTGTTGAACTTTTTTCAAATGGTTCTTTTCTTATATCCAGTGCAGAGATTCTTTTGTATGTCGGCTGATTCTTATTGAAGGAATCAATAATCTTCTGTATTTTGTCGGCAGTTTTTGCTGCATCCATATGTTTCTTCTCAATCATATCCTGATCTGGATATATGTGAGCAGTGAGATGGTTGCCGTCACCGGTGACGACTATCTCGGAAATAAGCGGTTCCACAGAGAGCTTCCCTTCCAGCTCCTCAGGTGAAATATTTTCGCCATTTGCCAGAATGATGAGGTTCTTTTTCCTTCCGGTTATGAACAAGAAGCCGTCAGAGTCGAGATAGCCGAGATCCCCAGTGCAGAGCCAGCCGTCCTGAAATGCCTCGGAGGTTTCGTCTGGCATATCATAGTATCCTGCCATAACGCTGGTGCCTTTGACCTGAATTTCCTCGTCGACAAAACGAACCGTGCAGTTGTCCAAGGGCTTGCCGACTGAACCGGGACGGTTGTGCCTGTGATTGTTGGAGCAAATGACAGGGGAGCACTCGGTCATGCCATATCCCTGGAGTATGTCGATCCCGTATTTCTTGAATTCGGATACATACATAGGATCCAGGTATGCTCCTCCGCAGAATATATATTCCAGATTGCCGCCAAATGCTTCCTTTGCGACAAGTTTTTTTGGAAGGAGAGGGTTGACGTCTTTGAGTTTTTTGTAAATGGTTTCGACCATGAGCGGAACCATCAGCATACCTACAGGCTGGAATCGTTTCATGTTTTTTAGCATGTGGAGTAGGGAGTCGTTGATGCAGATTGTAGCGCCCAGTGAGATGCCCTTCATCCACTCCATTGTCAGACAGAACGCATGATGTATTGGGAGAACGCTCAGAATGGTGACTCCAGGTTCCAGATCAACAAATACATTTTCAACATTTTGCGCAAGGTTGAACTGTGACAGCATGACACCCTTGCTCTTGCCAGTTGTACCAGACGTATACATGAGTGTACACATTTTGTCCTTGTCCTGGGGTGCAAATGCAAAATTCTCCGGTATGGCAGTTTCGTTGCGGAGTTGTTCAAAGGACATAATTGCTAATTGCGAATTTAAAGCAGAGTCTGCTGTTGGCTCTATATCGACTGGTTTTTCCATAGTGATTACAACATTTACTCCAGGGCAATCGCTAGTCATCTCTGCTATCACATCCTTTCTGGAGGCTCCGCAGAATAATGCGGTTGAGCCGGAGCGATTCAGAAGCTCATGCAATTCCGGAGCAGACAGATTGGCGTCCAGCGGCACAGCGGTATTTCCTGTGAAAAGTATGGCCATGTAAGCGCATATCCACTCATACGAGCTGCTACCCACAAGCGCAATATGTGTCCCCTGTAGTCCATTATTATTCAAAATAACTGCCGTCTTGCGAATGTCATCCCACAGATCACCGTAGCTCTTTTCAACAATCTCTCTGTGAGACAGATATTTAACAGCTATTACATCTCTATGTATCCGACAGCTTTTTTCAACAATTCCCAGAATAGTTTCTTCCATATATTATATCTCCATTTCTTTCCAATCAGTAAAGGGGGACAGGTACCTCCGTCCCCATTTAAGTTTTTTTAGGACAAAATTACTGAAATGCTCAAAAGGGGACAGGTACCTCCGTCCCCCGTTTAAATATTAGACAGATGCAACGTGAGTTGTCAGGCTATTAAGATATTTGATGGCATCCTCTATTGTGTGGATATCAACAATCTCGTCCTCATCCACTTCCACATCAAATGTATCTTCAAGATCACCAAGAAAAGCCATGAAATCAAGGGAACTAAAGCCTAGATCTTCTATGAAACGCATATCATTTGTAATCTCATCAGCTGGTGTACTACAGTATTCAGCAACAATGTTCAAAAATTCCTTATTGTTATTCATATTAAAAATCTCCTTTTTGAATTAATCGGTGGGGACAGGCACCTCCGTCCCCATTAGGGGCGTTTTTTACTGGTTTTTGAAAAAAACCTCAAAAGGGGTCAGACCCCTCCATCCCCAAAACCTCCGTCTCCCACAAAGAGTGGGTTAGATGCATTTGATGATTTCGCCCACGGTCATTTCCGGTTCGGCAATACCTTTGAAGATGATCTTCATAAGGTAGTAGTAGAACAACTCAATGTCCTGTTCGGCGAGGCTCGCGGTTTGGTATCTGAAATAGAAATTCAGACCAAGATCGTTGGCGCTGTGCATGACGGTGAGGTAAATCTTTTGCTTTGAGGTTCCATTTGGAATCCACATGCTCTTTATGGAAATATCTTTGAGATGAGGATTCTTAAGTCTGATAGGGAGCGGTTGGTAAGTGAGACCTACGCTCTCATATGTAGTGTGCGGTGGTGTGTGGAACATCTCCTTCATTTGGGTAGACAGAAGCTCTGGGTCATAGTTGCAGTGGCGGTATACGTGGTTCTGTACATCCTGGATCATAAATACTGCATCCAGAAATTCGGTGTCTGGATCAATGATGGTCCTGCAGGGATATGCCATCGCACGAGAACCACCGGACGTCCATTCGGCATGCGTGGAACGCCTTGAAACATAATTCCTTATGGAGATGTCAGTCTGGCCGCCATTTGCCTTGGATAGATAAGTTCGTATGCCCATGAGAATAAGATTGGTCATGGATATGTGATTGTTCATACAAAAATCCAGAAGATTCTGGGTTGGCTCAGCTTCCAAATGATAGTTTTTTGTGGCGACAGATATGTTGTCCATCTCTTGATCCGCTGCGCGGAGTGACTTGTCATCATGGCGTCGTCTGCTCTCTTGAAGTATCCGCTGTCCCTGGATATCTGAGTAAATGGGTTCTCCATATTCTTCCAGCACATTTTGCCAATACATGTGGTCTTTTGTAACTCTTTTCTCGTCCGTGCTCTTTTTCAGATCCCGCTCGATCATATCGGTGAAGCTTGCCATATCCTCGGGATAAGGAGTGCCAAATTTGTAATGACAGTACAGTTCCATGATGTCATTTACCATGACTATGGCACCACAGGAATCCATGAGTCTGTGGTCTATCTTGATGTATAGCCCATTGTAACCACCCGGAAGCGAGATCATTTTTATATAATTCATAGGAACATTATCTCCCTCAAATGGAATCCGGGACCATTCCTCCATGTGGTGATAAGCATCCTCCTCGGAAAGCCATGCAAGATTTTCATAATCAATATCTCTGTTTTCGTGTGGGACAACATACTGTTTTACTTCTCCGTTTTCATCCACTTTTGTGAAACGGATTCGCAGACACTCGTATCTTTCGTATTCCAATTGTATGCATTTTTTCAACAGACCGAAATCTAGCGGTGCCTGCAAAGTCATGCAAATGCTTATATTTGCGACCTGCTGGGTGCCAAATTCCATGATTGGTCTGAAATGAATCTTTTGTGAAGGTGTTAATGGATAATATTTTCTTGGCATAAATTAATCCTCCTGATGTTCTGATACATTGTGGAAAAATTAGCATAAGAAAAATGTGGATTCAATATATCCGCCTCGCTAATGGACACTTTAGACAAAATTGACCAGAAATTTACATTGTGTATACCCCCGATGGGGACGGAGGTACCTGTCCCCATTGTCCCTATTTTGAAAAAGGGTGGAATGCACGCTTGACAACGAATAAGCGCGCAATTAGTATAGATGCTGTAATTTCATATAGAAAAATCTGCTCGGATGCCGTCCTGAAAAGCATTCGATCAGGGGGAAATTCGGTGAGAATCCGGTGCAACCGCCATTACTGTGTTAAGACGATGGTCTTTCAGTCAGAATGCCCGCAGATTTTATGAGATTTCCGGTAATATGAGGCTATGCCTGACAGACACAGGCATGAGCGCGCTCAGGATATCCGGATGCAGATGAGTCGAAGGTTCATCTGTGCAGCTTTTGGGTGAGGGAAAAGCAGAACACACAATCCCCTGCTTTAAAACCTACAATTAAATACAGAAAGGAAAATAGGAGATGAAACGAATCAGGACATTGATGCTTTCATTCTTATTGGCATGCGCAGTTTTAGTGGCACCATTTGCTTCAAATGCAAGCTGGGGCTATGTTCAGGCTGCCGCCGCAGAGAGTGATGGCGAAATTGATTACAGCACTGAATATGTAGTGCTGTCTCTTGAGGGATTCACTATTGGTCAGGGATTCTATATCACACCAGAGAGAATGTCCTACAAAGAGATTGGTGACGTCTGGAAAGAGGAAGGCGTAGACATAGATCTGTCTAAGCTGACCGTATCACAGGCAACTTACGCATTTTTCAAAAAAGAAGGATTGAAGACAGAGCCTTCAGGAACAGACAAATACAACAGTTCAAATTTCTATCTTGCAAATATAAAAGGCATAGATAAGGGAACTGCAAATGTTCCACAGGAGCTTAAAGATGCATACCAGAGAAAGAATGGAAAAGCACTTCAGCTCGATACAAAGACAGGAAACGATCTTGGACAGTTTGATTATTTCAGCATGTCTGGCTGGATGAATACAGTAGATAACGTTTTGGGAAACACCGGAGCAGGAGAGTATCAGGTAAATGCTGCAGAAGGCGTTGACAATACACATGTAATCCGTTGGCAGTTCTCACTCGCAGATTATGGCGCAGATCTGGGGTATGGCTACAATCCGGACAAAGAAACATTTGACTCAGCGTATGCCTACTATGAGACTCAGGATAAGACCGAGCTCTATGTGCTTTACGCAGAGAATGCAGAAGAGATAGCAAAGGATCCAGAGCTCGACAAGGAGATCCAGTCAGTTATGACAGACCTTACAGCTACTGCCGATGAGGTTGCAGAGGCAGAGAGTAAGATCAAGGGCAGTACGGTAGAGATAACCATGAACAGCTCAGCACCTTATATGACTCTTACAGATGCAGAGGGCAACAAGGTCCAGGTTGGCGATCCTGAAGACAGAAAGTATACAGTTGAGCTTAAGCCGGGCACATACAGACTGTCAGCGTACAATATGAGCGGTGATGTAAAGACAGACATGGGCTCGATAGATCTCGTGGTGACAGGTGATGCAAATCAGTCATACAGCATCTACAGTATCACAGAGATAGCATGTACAGGATACGATACTATCGATGGATCCAAAGTGTATTGGAAGGATGGTAAGGATTATTCCGTGACAGGAAAGGTCATGTCACCTGACAATGTGGACAGACATGCAGAATTTGTCAAGACAAGAGAGAGCTCAGATTCCGAATATGCACAGTATGCAGGACTTTTCTACTATGCAGATATGGTTTCAGTGACATTTGATCCACTTGGAGACAAGGCCGACGGATATATGTCAAAGACAGTGTCCAATACGCTCACATCCAACAGATCATATGGATATTCAACAACTCTTGCAGTTGCAAAGACAGTAGAGTTCACAGTTCCAGAGGGAACAGAGCTCAGAGTCGGAACACTTTCTACTTATTTTATATATAAGGATGAAGAAGGCGTGGAGATAGAGAGCGGAGATGCCGGATATGACACATATAAGTACAAGCTTGGAAGCGGCATCACATACTACTATCGTGTAACAGGTGGAGAGGGCGTGACATACTGGAACTGGTTCTCCACAAAAACTGACAACGCATACAAGGTAAGCAAGGAAGACATGTACATAGGCAGTGGCTCATACGGTCCAGGAACCATAATTCATGATCTTTCCGCAAATATGTATGACGTGGCAGACATCTATATGACCTCAAATGAGAAGGGCTACATCTCCATGCAGGAGGGTGACACATACAGCCTTGAGTGCTTCCGTAACTGGCAGGCTATAGAGGGAATATTCAATGCCAAGTCAGCAGAGCCTGATTACCACTATACAGTAATTGATGAGAATGGCAATCCTTCTGACGACGTGATCAGCGTAACGGCAGATGCACATTCTGAGATCGCAGAGATTCAGGCGAAATCACAGGGTACAGCTATCGTGCTTGTAACCTACGACGCAGAGATCAACAAGCTAGGTATGGGCGGATCATTCTACAGCGCGATCTGGCCTGAGAACACAGGTGTCATTGTTGTCACAGTAGGCAAGGATGGCACAGGCATTCAGACAAATATGACACTGAACGCCGGAAAAAATACAGAAAGCAACAAGGCTGCGGTGGACAATATCGATTCACAGCTGGACGTTCTGTACTATGCAGAAGGAACAGATGGCGCAGAGTACACATTTGCTCCGGAGACCGGGGTATCGGTATCAGTACTTCGCCCACAGATAGTTGACAACAAGCTGACATACAGCGGATTCTCAACACAGAATATCAAAAAGAACAGTGATGGAAGCTACACCGTGAGTGGCCTTGTAAATGGATCAAATGTGATCAAGGTTACAAAGAATGGTGTCAGCACATATCAGGTTGTACGTGCTAAATCAGTTGCTGTATCTTGCAAATATACAAATGCCAACGGCGATGAGATATCAGCTGATGAGCTTGCAGCCGGAGACACCATAGAGATAACTTATGGAAAGCGCACAGCTGACGGCAAGAAGGCTTATGATGGCGTATATATCCCGGCAAATAAGCTTGCGGGAGTATACAACATGTCTGGTGCGGTGACACTCTTTGATGGTCAGGGCAACAAATATTCAAGTAAGGCAACGCAGTATCTGTTTGCATGCACTCCTGTAGCACAGACAGTTAAGGTGAAGATCCCTGAATACTTCTCAGGTGATGAGTTCACACTAACCGGATGCCTTACTGAGAGCGGATTTGGTTCAGCATATGGTTCGCACAGAGATGTACGTCATGCGACCGGTAAGCCGGTGCAGATGGCAGCTGGCACAAAACTTGGATATCTCGGAAATGTTCCGGAGATGTCATTCAAGCTTGCGGCATCGGATTTCACACAGGTTAAGCTGAATGTTGTGGACAGCACTACAGGAAAGGCTGTAGAGGGCTACGATGTAACAGTGACTGACCAGACTGGCAATCAGACAGAAGTTACAGATGGAACCTTCAATGGATTTGCGGGCAGACAGTATAACTATACTATCAAGTGTGCAGGATATATGTACAAGCAGGGATCATTTGAGATACCTGAAGATACACCAAGCATATCAAAGACAATTAAGCTTGCACCATCGGGCAGCACAGCCTGGGATGGAAGCAGTATGTCTGAGCCGAAGCAGGTGGATGGTGTATACCAGATAGGCACAGGCGCAGAGCTTGCATGGCTTGCAAATGAGGTAAATGTAAACAAGAAGAGCGCTATAAATGCAGTCCTCACAGCAGATATCGATCTGGCGGGATACAGCTGGACTCCGGTTGGAAACTTTAATTCGATATATGCAGGTTCATTTGATGGACAGGGACATACGATTAAGAATTTGAGCCAGAATGATATATCATATTCTGGAATATTTGGACTGGCAAAGGGAACGATAAGCAACCTTACAGTAGCCGGAAATATAACAATGAGCACCAAGACGGCAGCAGGAGCAATAGTTGGTTACCTGTATCAGGGAACTTCTGATTCACCAGCCAAAATATCAAACTGTGTATCAAAGGTAGATATCACATACACAGGTACAAACACGTCTGCGTTGATAGGTGGTATTGCCGGTTACAGCAATACGGGCAGCCTGAGCAATACAGTTATCGAGAATTGTGTAAACTACGGTACTATCAAAGCGGAGAACGGCGGCGGTGTCGGCGGTATCATAGGTTCTATGATCAGCTGCAACATCTATGTTAAGAATTCAACAAACTATGGTGACATCACAGCAAAGACCAATGTCGGCGGAATACTCGGAAATTACAATGAGTACAACCCACAGAGACCTGCTTGTAAGATCATAGCATGCTACAATGCAGGAGTTGTCAAAGGACAGACAAATGTGGGTGGTATCGCAGGTTACTTCAAGGGTAACAAGTCAAATAATGCAGAGGTTGAGATCAAAGACTGCTACAGTGCAGGTGATGTAATTTGTCCAAGCTGGTCTACCAAGTATGTATTTGCAGGATATTCACAGGATATGATAGTGACAGATTCTGTATATTCATGTGCTGAGACAGAAGATGACTTTATGCTGGATGGTACATTTGTATCACCTACATATATAGAGGCAGTCAAGAAGCTTACTGTCGACACAGTATCTAAGGTAGATGATGCTGAGAAGATCAGGGAAGTTGGATGGGTAGTCAAGAAGATGGAGCTTGCACCTCTGTCAGATGATGACAAGGCATTTGTAGCTCTGTACAAGGAGCTCAAAGCGGCCATAGAGAGTGCAAAGACAGTTACAGTTGCAGCATACGACTACACAGCAGCTGCAGCAGGAATTGACGGCGCAACAGAAGACGGAGTGATACTGGAGCCTGTTACAGTTTCTGCAGCTACAGCAACAGAGGCGATAGAGAAGGCTCTCAAGGGTGCAGGAATTGATTATGAGATCTCAGATACGGGATATGGTCCATATGTGACGTCTGTAAACGGGCTCAAGACACTTCCGGAATATCAGATGTCTGGCTGGATGGTTTCATATAACAAGGATGATTTTGCCAATTACGGTTTATCTACTATCATTTTGAAAGATGGGGATATACTTGAGCTTCACTATGAGCTCACAGGTCCGGATGTAGCGTCGACATACTCAGGACTTCCAACATTTGACACTCTGAATGTTGGTGGAAATGTGATAAAGTTCACAACAGATACAGCTTATGATGAAAGCTACAATACGATCTATACATACAAGGCAAATGGAGAGGTTCTCACCGGAACAGGTACAAAGAACGATCCATTCATGCTTGATGTAACACTTTTTGCAGGAGCAGATCTTACAAAGACAGATGTGACATACAAGACAGCAGCGGATGGACACTATGTAGTTGTTGACGGACTTTCAGCTACAATGGATCTGACAAATGCAGTGACATGCAGCATCACATCAACAGGTGGAAGAGAAGCATGGTATGTGATATCAGCAAAGGCTGAGGCTGACAAGGTTCTCACAGAAAAGAATACAAAGATCGAGATCGCAGATGCGGTATATACAGGAGCGGCTCTCAAACCGGATGTGACAGTATATGTAAGCGGCAACAAGCTCGGTGCAGACGACTATACAGTTGAGTACACAGGCAATGTGCATGCTGGAACAGCAACATGTACTGTGACAGGAGCCGGAGAATTCAGTGGCATAGTAAAGAAGAAATTCGAGATCCAGAAGGCAGATCAGGAGATCACTGACGTTCCAAAGGATCAGACAGTGGTTCTTGGAGAGACAGAGTCGATAGATGTCAGCGCAAAGGCAGAGACAGGTATTGTGCTCAAGTCAGACAACTCAGATGTAGTAAGAGTCGCAGAGTATGGAAAACTTGTTGTAGCCGGAATTGGCTCGGCAAAGATCACACTCACAGCAAAAGAGGGCGATAACTACAAAGAGAGCACTGCGGAATTCACAGTGAAAGTAGTCGGAGATGTCAGCAAGGCAGATTGCGCAGATATAGAGGATCAGACATACACAGGCAAGGCGATCACACCTGAGTTCACAGTTACTGTGGCAGGAAAGACACTTGTAAATGGTACTGATTACACTGTTGAGTACAGAAACAACACATCTGTTGGTACAGCAAAGGCTGTTATCACAGGTACAGGCTCTTACAAGGGCACAAAAGAGGTTACATTTGAGATAGTAAAATCATCACAGACTGTGACAGTTTCACAGACTGAGATACAAGTTTACGAGGATGCAGAGCCATTCTACATCGAGGCTACAGGTTACGGAACACTGATATTTGCTTCATCAGACACAGAGGTTGCTGAGGTAAATGCAGACACCGGACTTGTCACAGTAAAGAAGCCAGGCAGTGCAGAGATAACAGTATCTTCAAATGGTACACCTAATTACGAGGCAGCAAGTGTTATCGTAAAACTTACAGTTAAGGAGAAAGATGTTCCGGTACAGCCGATTGAGAAGGTGACACTCACAAGTGCAAACACAGTTGTCAAGGTTGCTGACGTAACTTACACAGGCAAGGCTCAGAAGCCGGCGGTTACAGTCGTTGTAGATGGAAAGAAACTTGCCGCAGGAGACTATATAGCAACATACAGCAATAATGTAAATGCAGGAACTGCAAAGGTGGTGATCGCAGGTAAGGGTGATTACACAGGCAAGGTTGCCAAGACATTCAAGATCAAGAAGGCAGCTCAGACCATATCCGGCGGTACTATATATGTATATGATAGATACACAGCTGTAAGAGTTTCCGCAAAGGGAACAGTAAAATATGCGTCAACAAACAAGAACATAGCAGTTGTTGACAGCAGAAGCGGTCTTGTCAGAACAAAGCAGCCTGGTAAGGTTCAGATAAAGGTTACAGCATCAGGCAATGCCAATTACAATGCTGCAAGCGGTGTGTTCACACTTATCATAAAGCCTGACAGGGTGACAACGACTAAGGTTGTAGCTGGAAAGAACAGCATTAAGGTAACATACAACAAGGTTAACGGTGCCAGCGGATACCAGATCGTCTGCTCAACGGACAGAAACTTCAAGAATACAAGGTCGGTATTTGTATCTGCCAAGGCAGGCAGCGCAACTATAAATAAGCTTTCAAGAAACAAGAAGTACTATGTAATAGTAAGAGCGTACAAGACCATAGGCAAAACAAGATATTATGGAGTGAATGCCAACACAAAGGCAGTAGTTACAAAGAAATAATTGTGTGGTTAGCGGCGGTTTATAAGCTGCTGGAATATCCGGAGGTAAAATGAGCGGATCAGATATGGTGAAAAAAATCATGAATGAAAACTCAGGTGGAAACATTGATGAAAATACAGATGAATATATATATGGGTACACAGATGAAACTCATATGGACAAAAGATCCAGGTGCCGCGGAATGCTCCTTGATGCATATAGTGAGCTTGGAAGATATCCTAAAAAATCTGATTTTACATCGGAGCAGGTGAGCATGATAAAGTCGTGCCTTGGTCCGTGGCCGCGTGCACTTGAGGCAAGCGGCATACTTCCGGATAAATCTGCTGAACGAGCAGAGACTAAGAAAAAGAAGCGTATTGAGGCGAAGAGAAAGAAGACCCAATATAAGCTTGCGAAGAAAAACAATAAAAATTAAACTGCTGGTTTACTTTAAATCAGTAGTTTATATGTGTTATATTAGATGAAGATTCCTTTTAAAACTCAATAAAGGTGTCATGAAGCTTTCACCGGCATTATGTCCGGCGGAATATTTATATTTGCGAAACATATTTACATATCATACCCTGCTATAGGCATGTTAGGTTGGAAAAATTGGAGGAACCTAGTTTATAGCACAATTTAAATATCATATTTAACAGGGAGGTATAATTATGGCACAGATGGAATTTCCGGTTATTGATCTTCAGGCTACAGGCAGGAGAATCAAGGAAGTGAGAGAGAAGAAAGGGATCACAGTAAAGACATTGCAGATGTTTCTGGGATTCAACGAACCCGTGTCGATCTACAAATGGCAGCGAGGCGAATGCCTGCCGACATTCGACAACATGTACGCAATGGCCTGCCTCTTCGGGGTAGGAATTGATGACCTTCTGGTGGGAAACCGCCAGGAGGTTATTTTTTTTACACTTTCGTCTCCGGGGACGGAGGGGAGGGGACGGAGGGGACAGGTACCTCCGTCCCCCTCGGGGCCATTTTTCGCCCGTTTTTGCCAAAACCCCCAAAAGGGGACAGGCACCTCCGTCCCCTCCGTCCCCATTAAATATTTGATTAATGGCGGTAGTATGTTACAATTATATTTATGTGTAAGTATAGATTTGAGCTAATCTGGGACCGTGATAATGTACGTGAAATGGGGGAATTCGGTATGAAGAATGTAAGCAAGAGGCAGTATATACTGACTCTGATAGTGAGTTTTGTGGCGATTGTGGTACTGTCGTTATGTACGATCATGACATTTTATAGGAAGTCAGTGAATGATACTCTGGCTTTGGCGGCAGAGACTGTTAAGCAGGAGCAGGAATATATGAATTCGTATCTGAATCGAGCCATGGATGCGGTGGAAGTTACGAAGATCACTGTGGAGCATATGATGAGAGAGGGCCAGTCGGAGCAGGATATACTGAACTTTCTCACGAATGAATCAGCTTATTATCTCCAGGATATAGATGCGGCGTTCACAGGTGTATATGGCTTTATAAACGGCGAATACCTTGATGGCACAGACTGGGTTCCCGATGATGATTATGTTCCTCGGGAGCGGGCATGGTACAAGGCAGCATTGGCGGCAGACGGCCAGCCAACCCTGGGCCAGCCGTACATCGATGCGCAGACAGGTGATATTCTGATGTCAGTCAGCCAGTTACTCTATGATGGTGTGAGCGTAATCTCTCTGGATGTAACTCTGGATCAAATACAGGCTGAGACGGAAAAAATCAAATTAAATGGTCAGGGATATGCATTCGTCTGCGACAAGTCAGGCTTGGTGATAACCCATTCAGACAAGAAAGATGTAGGACAGGACTATACTCAGGGTGAAATGTCTGTACTCATGAAGGGCATAACGGACAATGACGGCGAACCATTTCAAGCGGTTGTTGATGACAAGAAGGTGACGGTTTTCAGCTGTTCCATAGTTGATGAATGGTATGTGGTCATGGTCATCACAAATGAGAAGCTGTACCACGGAATAAGAAACCTGATAGGCTACGATATAGGCGTTGGAATAGTTTTATATATAATTATAGTGTTCTTCTGTACCAGATCCAAGAATAGTACGGATGCAATCATGAGCCAGCTCGATGAGACAAATAACGAACTCACAGACCTGAATAATATGGTCATGCAGGCATTTGCCAAGACGATAGATGCAAAGGACAAATACACAAAAGGTCACTCCGTGCGTGTTGCCAGATACAGCCGTGAGCTGGTGAAGCGGATGGGCGGAACGATCAGGGAGCAGGACGAGATATATCAGATAGCACTGCTTCATGATATGGGTAAGATACGTATTCCAGACAGCATAATCAATAAGCCGGGAAGACTTACGGATGAAGAGTTCTCCATGATAAAGCTTCACTGCGTAAATGGATACCATATCCTCAAGAATATAAATGCATTTCCGGAACTGGCGGTGGGTGCAAAGTATCACCATGAGAGGTACGATGGAACAGGATATCCAAGTGGGCTGAAGGGAGAAAATATACCAAGGTGTGCAAGGATCATAGCGGTGGCGGACAGCTATGATGCCATGACATCCAACCGAAGCTACAGATACGCCCTGCCACAGAAGATAGTGCGCGATGAGATGGAGAAGGGCAAGGGCAGTCAGTTTGATCCGGACATTGCAGAAGTCATGCTCAATATGATTGACGAGGATGAAGACTACCACATGAGACAGGCCGAGAAGATGGTCAGCAATATCCTCGTTGTAGATGACGAGAAGATAAATATCAGACTTATAGAGAATATCTGCAAAAACGAGCCTCTCTACAAGGTTATTGCGGCGGAGAGCGGAAAGCAGGCCATAGACATAGTGGGAAATCAGCAGATAGACCTGATATTGCTCGACATCGAGATGCCAGACATGGATGGATTCCAGACACTGGAAGAGATACGCAAGATCACAGACGTACCGGTTATATTCGTAACAGCTTATAAGGATTATAAGCTGATAGAGAGAGCGAGACAGATGGGGGTTGAGGATTACATTACGAAGCCGTTCCTTCCAATAGTTTTCCTTGAGACCTTGTACGGAGTTATCGGTTAAATACAGATGGGGGGACACTTTGGGGAAGATAGTAAATGAGAAATCAGATAAAAAAAGTTCAAAGGCTGTACCTTGGAAGAAGATGCTCAACAATGATACGGACATGCAGCTGCTTCTATTTAATATAATTACAGGTGGAGGCACCGTTGGCGGGATCATCAGCTTTATAGCGAGCCTGATCATTAAAACCCCACTTATACAAGATGTTGCCATATTGACCGCATTGGCTGTGCTCGGCATATGCATTTACCTTGCAAATGCAAAGAAGATGGTGAGACAGAGTGCTATAGTGATCGTTTTTGTTATAACTTTGATGGCATTTCCGATGATGTTCTTCACCTCGGGCGGAGCGTACAGCGGCATGGGTTTCTGGTTTGGCTTAGGCATGATATTCTCATTCCTTCTGATAGATGGCATGTTTTGCTATGTCATGCTGGTCGTGCAGATCATAATGGTGCTTGCATGCTACATAGTCTCGTATAAATACCCAGAGCTGGTGATCCCATTGGCAAATGAGAGAAGTGTGTATGTGGACATGCTTCAGAGCCTCATAATATTCGGCATAGTTATCGGATCCATAGTGAGATTCCAGAATGCCGTATACAAGTGTAAACTAGAGGAGATAGAGCAGATAAATGAGGAGCTTACCAGGGCGAAGGATGATGCTGATGTGGCGAACCATGCCAAATCCGAGTTCCTTGCGCATATGTCCCATGAGATCAGGACTCCGCTAAATACCATAGTGGGGATGAATGAGATAATAATGAGAGAGACACACGAGGAACAAACCATGAAATGTGCCAGGGATATACAGAGCTCAAGTGATATCCTGGTAGATCTGGTTAGGGATGTGCTGGATTTCTCCAAGATAGAATCGGGCAGGATGGAGATAGTCAATGAGGAATATCATTTCAGCCAACTGCTCAGCAATGTATTGTCCGTTATGGAGTCCAGAGCAAGACAGAAGAATCTGGAGCTTGATGCCGAGGTTCAGGAGATTTTGTACAATGATCTGAAAGGCGATTCCGCAAGAATATGCCGGATCCTGATAAATCTTATTGGAAATGCTGTGAAGTATACGAAGAAAGGCTCGATCAGGGTGACCGTCCATATGGAGGATCAGGGTGCAGATCCCCGTAGAGTGGGACTGGTCATGGCTGTTCGTGATACTGGAATCGGAATAAAAAAGGAAGATCAGGAGAGGCTTTTCAAAGATTTTGAGCGGCTTGATCTGTCGAATAACCGATCCATAGAGGGGACAGGACTTGGGCTGGCCATCACATATCATCTCGTGGAAATGATGGGTGGAAGTATAACCTGCCACAGTGAGTATGGGCATGGAACTACATTTGTGGTAAAAATCAGCCAGGAACGTTTGTCGGATGAGAGAATAGGCGATTTTAAGAACAGACACAGACAGTATATGAAGGAGAGAAAGACATATAAGAGCAAATTGTGTGCCCCGGATGTCAGTGTTCTTGTTGTGGATGACAATGTCATGAACCTGAAAGTCGTCAAGATGATGCTTAAGCCTACACGTATGAAGGTTTCGACCTGTGCCAGCGGTGTCGAGTGTCTGGAGCTTATAAAAAAGTACAGGTATGATATCATCCTTATGGATCACATGATGCCTGAGATGGATGGCATGGAGACATTTCGCCGTGCTATGCTCATGCGCGACAGCCTGTGTGGCAGGAGCACATATATAGTCATGACTGCAAATGCTGTCATGGGTGCAAGAGAAATGTATCTGGCGGAAGGATTTAAGGACTATATCAGCAAGCCGGTGCAGCCGGAGGTGCTGGAAGATATCCTGATGAGATATATACCTGAGGATAAGCTGGTAGATCCGGCGGTATGTGATGAAGCTCGGGAAAGCCAAACAAGGGGTGCCGGAACCGTAGACGAAAAAACAGATGTTATGGGAAAACAGAATAAAGCTACGGAAGAGACTTGCGCGGTAGAAAAATGTGAAAATATGACTCGAGGTGGGTTTTCAAAACAGGATTCAGACATATCTTGTAAAGAAGTTCACATTGACCACGAGAAAGGTCTTACATACTGCGGGGGCAGTGAAGACTTTTTGAAAGAAATCATATCAATGTATGCAGCTGACGACAAGCGCACAGAGATACAGAAGGCTTATGATGAAAAAGATTGGGATAGCTACAGGATACTGATACATACGGTAAAAAGCACATCCAGAACAATCGGAGCCATGGAGCTGGGTGATGAGGCGCAGAAGCTGGAGAATGCGGTTAAAGAACTTGATGTGGATATGATCTGCAAGATGCATGATAGTGTGATGGCTTCTTACTCGGCTGTACTTGACTGGTGCCGTGTGACAACCGCTCAGTAGGCTCGATGTTTTAAAAAGCCGACAGAATGTAGAACATAGTGCACATATGCAATTTTGCAATATGCACAAAAACAAATTACTAATACATGAATACTTGACATTTTCCCATATAATAATACGTTATTATGATATATAATATTGTATTATTTAAAAAATGGGGGAGACTAGGCAATTGTTAAGCAGACAGATCCGGCATCCATACATGAGAATGATGTCATATCATTTTATTCCTCGGATCCTGCTCTTTCAGGTGCGGTAAATACACATAGAGTTGTCTCGATAGAGACGGATGGTAATAATTACAGGTATATTACAAAAGGTGATGCCAATAATGTGGTGGACCGTTACGATGTGGACTCAAGAGATCTGCTTGGCAGGGTGGTGTGGTCGTCACTCATACTTGGCAAGATAGTGAGGCTTGTGTCTAACCCACTTATATTTGTACCCATAATTCTTGTTCCGCTTGCCATTATACTCATAGCCAACCTAGTAAAGACTGTATCCTATGCAAGAAAGATAGCAAAGGATGAGGAGGAAGCAGCCGTAAAAGAGGCAATCCAGTATATACGGGAGAAGAATCTCAGAGAAACAGGTGACACGACAGAATCCAATGAGAATTCAGAGAGAAAGTCGGAATAGTGGGCCTATAGAAAAAAGGACAGAACTTTTCAGCGAAAGCTGGCATGTTCTGTCCTTTAATAATTACGCACTTTATAATCCTACTTTTTAAGCTGGGCCATGAGTTCAGCGATTAAAGCATCCTTCTCAGCAAGCTGGTCGTCCTTCTCAGCAAGTAGCTTGTCTTTTTCCGCAATTTCTTCGTCTTTAAGTTCGATCATATAGCGGGCTGTATTTTCATCAAGTATTCTAAGAGCATCTGAAAACATACCGATTACCTCCTCTGGTTTATCCAGATAGCTTGCCATATCAGCAATTATGCTTTCAAGATAAGGGTAGTCAGAAACTAGCTCATCAAGTTTACAGACGTTGTCAGTGGATAGTAGGGCAAGCCATCCATTTAATTCGTTCCGATCTTTTATAGATTTAGAATAGTAGCTTTTCTGAAATACGTCAAGCGAGATTAAATAGAAATCCTGTAACAGATCCATATGAATCCCAGAATCAAACGTAGTATGCCCAAAATGAATGTAAGCGTCCTTTACATAGTCCTTTTTAAGTTCGGCGGGGCTATTCTCGAATATGATAATTGTATACACTTTTTTGAGATCATTGTATGTGAATCCTTTACCTTTTTCACCCTTCACTCTTGCATACTGCCTGAGCAATAAGTCTGCGGAATAACAGGACATCCTCTGAGCAGGAAAAAGATACGATATTTTCTGAATTTCAACATTTGCAATGGAACCATCCTCCAGTTCAACTATGATATCAAGAATAAGCAGAGTTGCTCCCTGAAGCTGGCTGTCTTCCTGTGATAGAACACATTTTATCTTTACCTTTTTCTTAAGAACACTGCTTATAAAATTTTCAAGGCGTTCAGGATAAATATCTGGATTAAATAACTTTTTAAAGAACGGATCATATGTAAGCGGGAGAGTTGCGGTGCCACATAGAAAGTCGATCATTCGTTCTTTGAGTTCGCCTTTCAGGGATCTGAATCTAACAGAAAGCAATGGGTTATTTTTCAGCTTATCTATGACAATTTTCCTGTCAGTCTGAGTAAAAAGAGTGCTAATTTTTGTATTTGGGGTCATAGGCATATTCCTCCTGGTGTATATGTAATTTGTCTTGGAATTCAAATATTGAACCAGCATTATTTATAAAATTATGTACGGCCGGGTTAGCGTAATTTGAAATAATCATTGATTTGATTTTAGATATGCATATCCGATACTCTGCACTTTATCACCGGCAACTTTTTAGGTCAATAGGGGGAGAAAATTGCGAATTTTGCCACGCGCATTACAAAAAGTAAATAGATTTTATATCAAAAGGAACGACCATACTATGAATATGTGGTTCTTACTACTATTGTTTAAAGATTTCAGGGTATAAGGCTGTATACAAAAAGTTAATAAAATTCCTAGTTGGTTGACATAATATGTAAAAAATATTAACGATAATTAATAATGATTTCCTATGTAAACAAAAATTTACACAGCCAACACCGACATTTGACATGGCTGTTCTACAATAATATGTAGTTTTACTACAAAGCGTAGAAATCAAAAATGGGCAAATAGGGATGGCACGAGACGGAAACAATATATGTGTCTGGTAAATATATAACTATAAAGGAGATCACAAATTATGGTCACAGATAATATAAGGGCAGCGTACCCGAAATTCAGACAGTCTGAACAGAAGGCTGCAGAATACATGTTGGGACACATGGATGACATGGAAAATATGACATTAGCAAAGATGGCTGATACAGCAGGAGTAAGCCAGCCAACTGTTCTGAGAATGCTCAGGAGGTCTGGGTATGATGGTTTCAGAGAAGTAAAGATAGCGGTTTTGAAGGATAGAATAAGAGAAAACGGCATCTGGGATGATGCAAATGATCAAGTTCTTGGGATGCCGTTTCATAAAGGTGAGAAGATAGAGGACATTCCAGGGCGAATAGTTGTAAATACTATAGAACTTCTCAATGATTCGCTTAAGTCCATTTCGGCGAAGGCACTTGAGAAGACGGTGTGCGCCATAGACAGAGCTGGCAGGGTTGGTATATTTTCTGTGGAGGATTCCAATTCGGTTGCAATAGATCTGCAGACAAAACTTATGTATTTGGGAATCTCAAGTGAATACAACTGTGATTATTATCTGCAGAGTATACAAGCAGGTCATATGTCCACAGGAGATGTAGCAATAGGTATATCTTACACGGGAACATCGATAAATACGGTGGATGTACTTAAAAGTGCGAGAAACAGAGGCGCAACGACCATTGCGATAACAAACTTTACGGATACACCGTTGGCGGAGGCTGCCGATATCATGATCCTCACATCGGATCGGCAATTCCTGCAGGGAAATGACATATTTTCCAGAACGGTGCATATGGCTGTGGTGGATATGATATATGTGGGACTTATGTCCATGGACTTTGATAAATATTCAGGGCAGCTTTCGAAGAGTGGCAGGATGATAAGTAAGCGCAGATACGGTGCTGATATGTAGAAAAATTACATATCGGCACCGTTTTTTATGTAAAATTTCCGTTCAAAAGTTTTACACTGCTTTGATAGCAAGGGGGACAAATGCCGTGATAATCTGTGAACCGTACAAGCGAAATGAACATAACACCTGCAGGACAGAGCAGGACAGGAGGTTAAAATTTTAGAATGTTAGAACTGAAAAACATAACGAAGAAGTATGGAGACCTATCAATCTTGAATGATATATCACTTCAAATAGAAAAGGGTGAGATCGTGTCGATTCTCGGACCATCCGGAAGTGGAAAGACAACACTTCTCAATATAATACTCGGGATCACGGATGTGACGGATGGAAGGATTCTCTATGATGGTGAAGATATAACAAATGTTCCGTTGGAAAAGAGAGGGTTCAATATAGTGTTTCAGGACTATGCTCTTTTTCCTAATCTCACGGCATATGGAAATATAGTATATGGGCTCAGAAACAAGCCGGATATATCCACAAAGAAAGATGTGGATGATCTGGTAAAACTGCTTGGTCTTGAGGAGCATCTTGAGAAGAAGATTGACCAGCTTTCAGGTGGACAAAAACAGAGAGTTGCACTTGCAAGAACGATGGTCATGAAACCGAAGATACTTCTTCTTGATGAGCCGCTCTCAGCACTTGACGGCGTCATAAAGGAGTCGATCAAGGATAAGATAAAAGAGATTGCAAGGGAATATTCCCTCACAACGATCATTGTCACCCATGATCCTGAGGAGGCGCTTACCCTTTCCGATAAAGTGCTGATAATAGACGGCGGAAGGATAGCCCAGTATGGAACTCCGGGTGAGATCGTGCATACTCCGGCAAATAATTTTGTTGAAAATTTCATATTGAATCAGCTTGAGATAAAGAGAAGTAATATATTCGATCTGTTTGGGAGGAAGGTTTCATGAGACAACAGACAAATAGAGAGATAAAAGGGATATTTGTCGCAGTTTGTGTGCTTTTTGCAGCATTCCTGCTGATACCAATGATATTTATAACAGGAAAATCATTTATAGGAAACGGTGGATGGACCTTTGAATACTACAGATCGGTATTTGGAGGAAGGGAGTTTGCAGAGATATTTGTAAGAAGTGTGGGAATAGCAATGGTGAGCGCACTCGTCACAACGATACTGGCATTTATTCTGGCATACTCCATACATTTTACCAACATACATCCAATTCTGAAAAAAGGGATATACGGACTGGCGGTTATGCCGATGCTGCTCCCGACCATCACTTATGGATTTGCAATCATATATTCTCTTGGAAAACAGGGACTTATCACAAAACTTCTTGGAAGACAGTTGTTCGATATATATGGCATGACAGGACTCATGATCGGGTATGTTTTGTACACGCTGCCGATCTCGTTCTTGCTCATCAACAACACAATGGGATATATAGATAAGAAATTTCTGGTGGTTTCAAGGGTCATGGGCGATGGACCGCTTAGAACATTCTTTCAGACTATATTCAGACCGCTCATGGGAACCCTAGCGGCATCAGTCATCCAGTCCTTCTTCCTCAGCTTTACAGATTTCGGAATACCTGCCTCTGTGGGAGGGAGAACAGAGGTTATAGCGGGCAGACTTTACAATGAGATGCTCGGTAGTGTGCCAAATTTCAACAGGGGAGCCGTAGTAGCCATCATGATGCTCCTGCCTTCCATTATAAGCATATTGATACTCGGTTATCTTGACAGATACAACATCAGGTACAGCAAGGTTTCAGACATAGAGATGAAAAAGTCACGTTTAAGGGATATGGTATGCATGGTCATATCGGCAGCTATTTTACTCTGTGTCACAGCAATATTTGCAGTCATAATCATAGTGCCATTTATAGAAGAGTGGCCTTACAGAGTGAACTTCACGCTGAGTCATTTTACAGCGGTGTTTGAGGATACAGCACTCTCAATGGTTGTCAGGAATTCCATAGTCACAGCAGTGCTTACCGCATTGCTTGGATCACTTGTCGTATATGGTGCGGCACTCGTGACAGCCAGGAGTAAGATATCATCCAAATGCAAGAAGGTGATAGAGAGCGTGGCGCTTGTGACCAATACCATACCGGGCATGGTGCTTGGTATAGCATTTCTGCTGACTTTTTCGGGGACAAGCCTGCAAAATACTATTGTTATCATCATATTCTGCAATATCATACATTTCTTCTCAACGCCTTATCTTATGATGAAGAGTTCGCTTGAGAAGATGAATTCGTCCTGGGAGACCACGGCGAGACTTATGGGCGACAGCTGGATAAAAACAGTTGTCAGGGTAATAACACCAAATGCCATGTCAACGCTGCTTGAGGTTTTCAGTTATTACTTTGTAAATGCCATGGTTACTGTCAGTGCGATCATATTTATAACAGGTGCGAGAACCATGGTGATAACGACAAAGATAAAAGAATTACAGCATTTTGCTAAGTTTGATGAAATATTTGTACTCTCTCTGCTGCTGCTCGTCATAAATATAGCGGCCAAGACATTGCTTGGTGCTTTGGCGGAGCACCTGAGAACAGTTTCAGATAGAAAACAAAAGGAAAAAAAGAGATTGAAGGAGAAGATCATGAAGAGAAAAATGAGCAAAAAAGGAGCAGCGGGGATAGCTGCAATGGCACTTACAGTAGTGCTTATGGGAAGTATGGTATTTACAGGATGTGGCAAGAACGGCGGAGATGGTAAGAGCGGTGACAGTGGAAAACAGGTAGTCATCTACTCAAATGCTGACGATGAGGCGGTTGTAGCTATGAAGAACGCCCTCGACAACAATGGATATAAGGGACAGTATGTGTTCCAGACATTTGGAACCAGTGAGCTTGGAGGAAAACTGCTTGCAGAGGGAACAAATATAGAGGCTGATCTTGTGACCATGAGTTCATTCTATGTGGAGAGTGCCCAGGATCAGAACAAGATGTTCAAGGATCTGACATTTGACACAAATGCGCTGGAAGAATATCCGGCTTACTACACACCGATCACATCCCAGGAGGGTGCGATCATAGTCAATACCGAGGTGATGAAGGAGAACAATCTTCCTACACCTACATGCCTCAAGGATCTTGCAGATCCGGTGTACAGGGGATTTCTGTCGGTTGTGGATATAGATGGATCATCCACAGCGTGGCTCATGGTTCAGGCGCTTATCAGTGCATATGGTGAGGATGGAGCGCAGGAGATACTTAAAGGAATATACGATAATGCTGGTGATCATCTGGAGGAGTCCGGTTCTGGACCAATCAAAAAAGTACGCGCCGGAGAGGTCGCTGTCGGATTTGGTCTGAGACATCAGGCACTGGCAGACAAAAAGTCCGGACTCCCTATTGATTTTATAGATCCTACAGAGGGAAACTTCTCACTCACAGAGTCAGTTGCTGTGGTTGACAAGGGGGACAAGAGCAATGAAAAGGCCATGGAGATGGCGGAGTGTATCATAAAGAATGGCCGTGCGGAACTTCTTCAGACTTACCCAAATCCGCTGTATGAGGGTGAGACATCAGACACAGCAAATGAGTCAAAGTATCCAAAGAAGTTCTCAGAAAAACTCACAGTTGAGCTGCTTGAAAAGCATAGAGCACTGGCAGATGCATGTAAGTAATTAAAAAGGAGTGTAACTAAAATGTATAAATTATTGACACCTGGTCCGCTCACGACCACAGATACAGTTAAGAGAGAGATGCTTGTAGACCACTGCACATGGGACGATGATTACAAGTCCATAACACAGAATATCAGAAAAGAACTTCTGGAGCTTGTCCATGTGACGGAGGATGAATATACTGTGGTTCTTATGCAGGGCAGCGGAACATTTGGCGTTGAGTCGGTTGTCACAAGCTCTGTTGGGAGTGATGACAAGATACTTGTATGTGAAAATGGTGCATATGGTTCCAGAATGGCAGAGCTTGCAAGGCGAGCCGGCAGAAATGTTGTTGTGTACCATGAGGATTATAACAAGATGCCGGATGCAGACAAGGTGAGAGATATCCTTGCGAAGGATCTAGCCATCACACATGTGGGGATGATACACAGTGAGACCACATCCGGAATACTCAATGATATAGAGTCGGTGGGAAAGGTTGTAAAGGCTGCAGGAAGGACATTTATCGTGGATGGAATGTCATCATTTGCGGGAGTGGATATCGATGTGAAGGGAATAGGAATAGACTTCATCATAAGCAGCGCAAATAAGTGTGTACAGGGTGTTCCGGGATTCTCGTTCATCATCTGCAACAGAAAGGAGCTCATGAAGTGCCAAGGCAAATGCAACAGCCTGTCACTTGACCTCTACGACCAGTGGGAGACAATGGAGAAAGATGGCAAGTGGAGATTCACATCGCCAACCCACGTTGTCCTCGCATTTGCAAAGGCTCTTGAGGAACTTAAGGCTGAAGGCGGAGTGACAGCCAGAGCAAAGAGATATAGGGAGAACAATCGAATCCTTGTTGAGAGAATGCGCAAGATGGGTATAAAGACATATATAGACGATGCACATCAGGGTCCGATCATCACGACATTTTTCACACCGAAGGTTGAGAACTATTCATTTGCGGAGATGTACGAGTATATCAAGGAGAGAGGCTATGCAATCTACCCTGGCAAGGTAACAGATGCAGATACATTCCGAATTGGAAATATAGGCGAGATATATAAGGATGATATAAACAAGGTGTGTGATATCATAGAGGAATATTTCGATAAGTGCCATGCTGGAAAGTAATGAATTCGGGAGGAAAAAGAGATATGAGAAATATAGAGGCTGTTATATTTGACTGGGCTGGAACGACCGTTGACTATGGCTGTATGGCGCCGGTTCAGGCTTTTGTCAAGGCATTTGAAAAGTTCGGAATCACTCCGACAGAGGATGAGGTAAGAAAGCCCATGGGCATGCTCAAGCGTGACCATGTGAGGACCATGATGAATATGGACAGGATCCATCAGGAGTGGATCAGGGTACATGGAAAAGATTTCACAGAAGATGACGTGGATCAGGTATATCAGGAGAGCGAGTCGGGAATACTCGACATACTTCATGACTATGCTGAGCCAAAGCCGTATGTGATAAACACCATAAAGGCGCTTAGAGACGCAGGGATAAAGATTGGATCCACAACAGGATACACAGATGAGATGATGGGCATCGTGGTGCCAAAGGCTGCGGAGTTTGGATATGCACCTGATTGCTGGTTTTCGCCAAACTCAGTGAAGAACATGGGTCGTCCATATCCATACATGATATTCAGAAATATGGAGACGCTAGGCATACATTCCGTGGCAAATGTAATAAAGGTGGGAGATACCGTATCTGATATAAAAGAGGGAATCTCAGCAGGTGTTATAACAGTTGGAGTTACCGAGGGAAGTTCTGTGATGGGACTTTCCCAGGAAGATTATGAGAGACTGACGGAGACGGAGCAGAACATATTGTGTGACAAAACAGGAAAGATATTCAAGGAAAACGGAGCAGATCATGTCATAAGAAATATGAGTGAGTTTCCGGGACTGATAAGAAGGATAGAGGCAAGATAGAGCCATGTTATAGTGGCACTCGTCAGGTCTCGTGCAAGCACGGACTTTTACAACTGCTCGTACAAACTAAAAACCGCAGGACTATGCATGTAGATAGTCTGCGGTTTTTATATATAGGTTAAATTTGATATAGCCGGAACAGTCTGTAGACTGTGTATTCAAAAGCTTGCCGATTTTGACATCGTTCCTGACCGTGATATGAGATTATAATGAATTCACCCTGCCCATGAACAGGATCATTCCTGTGCTCTGATCTTCAATCACATACACAAATGGCTTGTCCACAATAAAGTTATATGTTTCTTCACTTGGCATCATTGCTGTTTCCTTGACCATGATGTCTGTCTCTGCTGCGGCCTTGGTTCCGTTCTCATCCACGATAACCTTTGCCCTGTGGTTGACAGATGAAACGGCTATGCCATCGGCGATCTTGGAGAAGTCTGCACTCTCCGAATATGCCGACTGGATTCCCATGTTTTTCAGAATGTCATCAAGACCGTCGATACTCTGCTCATCTGTGAATTTTGGGAGCTGGAGGGTATCGATCTCTACGTTGTTGGCATTATCCAGAGAGTCGATGAGCTTCTGTTTTTCTTCATTGCTTAGTTTGTCAAAGAGTTCATTTATGTCTCCGTCATCGGCGGTTGGCATGAACACCTTCATGACAACATTGTCGCCGTCGTATGGAAGAGTGATTCCTTTGATCTCACCGTTGTCCATGTATGTGAAGTGCTCACCGTAGAGATGCATCATATCAACAACGCTTTCCTTGTCGGTTCCGTAGAAGCTGCTCTGAAAAGTTTTATCCTTGGTAAAAGGAGTATCCCATTTTCCCTCGAAATAAACTGCGTTTATGAGCATCATCACGGTTCCACCTGGAATTTCCTTTAAGATTTCAGGGATCATCTTGTTAGTGTTTGTGCTGACCCAATTGTTGATATTCTGTACAACTTTGTCCGCCTGGCCGTTGAAGTCTGCTTCATACACCTCACCTGAGTAGTAATCTTTGGCAGGTGTAAGGAAATCCTTTTCTATGTCAGCTGACCAGGATGTTCCCTTGTTCATCCATACTGAATTTGCGGTATTGACAAATGTATTCTGTGACCAGTCCTTTGACAGATATGCCTTCATCTCATCATTCCATTTATCAAGATCTGTTATGCCGAGAGCATTTTCGAGCTCTTTTTTTGTTGCGCCGTCTGCACCTACATCCAGCATGGACAGTGCACTTGCAATGCTGTAAGGCGAGTAAAATATGTTCTTATCAGCAGGAAGAGCAGAATACATATTCATAGAGAATTCATTGATTCCGTTCTTTAGCTGGTCAGATGATGTTATATCCGATTTGACCGAAGTCACAGTGATGTTGTCAGTGAGTGAAGTGACTGACGAATCAGTTTTGGTGTGACCGGGATTATTCCCCGGTGTATTTGTGCCGCAGCCGGCAAGACCTGCACACATACAGGCGCTGAGTAGTAATGCTGTTATTCGTTTTTTCATAGTTGAAACCTCCTTATTGTAAAGCCCATCGTATCGTCCCGATGATTTATTGTAACTGGTATATCGTTAACTCTCAATATATATACGAGTAGCAAGGGCTTTTTTGTGGACTTTTTCAACAAATTTTTATATGAGAGGTTTTTATATGAGATTCGTGAGATAGTGAACAATGAACTTGGAAAATGCACGGATTAGATATATATTAATCATAAAGGTTCAATCAGCTTTTAGAATCAGTTTTCATAAGGAGGCAATACGATGGCACTTATAAAAGGAATACATCATGTGGCACTTAAGTGCTGCAGCAGCGAAGAGTATAAGAATGTAGCAGAGTTTTATGGTGATATATTGGGACTTTCAGTTGCGAGAAAATGGGATGGCGGGATCATGTTTGACACTGGAGATGGCATCATCGAGGTGTTTGAGGATGGTGAGTCACCGCTTCCGCAGGGAAATATAAGACATTTTGCATTTGCCGCAGAGGATGTGGATGCCTGTGTTTCGGCAGTGAGAAAGGCAGGATATGAGGTGTTTGTGGAGCCAAAGGACATAGAGATCCAGTCGGATCCAAAGTTTCCGGCAAGGATCGCGTTCTGCCGAGGACCGCTTGGCGAGGAGATAGAATTTTTCTGTGAGAAATGATGAAGAGTAGTAGAGACTTTCTGCTATAGAATTACATGGAGATGATAGGGTTGACAAAGGAAGAATGGTATGCCCAGCTTTTTGAACGCCTGGGAAGGTCGAAATTTCGCAGTGGATTTCATTTGACACAGAAAGATATCGACTATATACATGAAAAGGGGCTGGATACCATAAGACAGCATGCACGGGATTTCATAGCGCAGAGGGAAGCTCCGGCATTCATACCAAATGATGGAAAGCAGACTCCCATGCGGGGACATCCGGTATTTGTGGCACAGCATGCGACGGCTACATGCTGCCGGGAATGCATACGTAAGTGGCATACATTTGCCCCGGGAGTGGAGCTTGGTCCAAGACAGCAGGAGTATCTGGTGGATGTTATCATGACCTGGATAGAGAGGAAGCTTGAAGCAGCCGGGATAAAATAATTTTATACTAGCGGTGTAATGACAAATAATTATATTTGTGGTAGAGTACAGTTTAGGTGGTCAAATAAAAGAAGAAAATCAGGACACACCAATAAAAAATGACTTAGGAAAAGGAACCCGGAAGGGATAGTCAGGAAAGGAAAGAATCATGTCAAGTATAGTTTTCGCTAAATGCACAACACGAGAGTTTAATAGTGATGTGGCAGGGAATATTTTACATACAGATGATAGGCTGCGTGAACATATGTACTCATATGGTACAGGGCGAGAGCGTACGGAACATGATCATGCAAATATGCTGGCCTGAAAGATCTGAGCAAATACATAACAGATCAAATAGGTTTCGATAGACTGAGATCAGCCAGATCTATCAGCATTAATAGATTGGAATCATGATGTACGAAAAAACGTCCATCTATGTGAGTATTATAGAAGTATTCATGTGGATGGGCGTTTTTTCGTGTTTTTGAACTCGTCTTTGTGAAGAAGAAATTTGCCAGAACTTAGAGATAAAAGAAAGGGATAGACATGGCAGAGATTGTATGTGTCGGATCGTTAGGGGCGCCAGGGGATGCGCTCTGCGCGGTTCACAATTTTAACAATGCAGATGAGATGAGAATTTTAGGAGGGAAGTATTATGTGTAAAGTACCAACAATTGACATGACAGGAACAGGCAGAAATATTGTGAAGTTTAGACAGAATGCAGGTCTTTCTGTAAAGGATCTGCAGGATATATTTGGATTTGCCACTCCAAATGCGATATACAAGTGGCAGAAAGGTATGGCTATGCCAACCGTAGATAACCTGATCATTCTGGCTGCCATCTTTGGTGTAACGGTAGATGATATCATTGCAGTAAACATCTGCTCGACAGTTGGAATCAGTGCGTAGCATAAAAAATTTACATATTCATGTATATAAAGGCGGACAGCGGTAACTACGTTGCCCGCCTCTTTTATGTTCCTGTATGGGGACAGGTACCTCCGTCCCCAGGGGGTCAGGCACCTCCGTCCCCATAGGGGGTGAAAATTGGGGGTTGACTTGGAGTGAGCTCCAAGTGATATATTCAGTACAGGATAAAAGTTTATTATAAATATTCAAGTACATAGATAAGTAAGAGGTGAGAAATATGACTATCAAAGAGGTAAGTGAAAAGTTTGGTATCACCGCTGACACGCTCAGGTATTACGAGAGGGTGGGACTTATCCCTCCTGTCGCTAGAAATGCTAACGGTAACAGGGATTATCAGGAAAAGGACGTCAGCTGGGTTGAACACACTGTATGCATGAGAAATGCTGGTGTTCCGATAGAGGCACTTATAGAGTATGTGAAGCTGGTTCAGATGGGAGATGCGACATTTGGCGCAAGGCTTGATCTCCTTAAGGAGCAGTATGAGAAGCTTGACGAGCAGAGAGAACAGATAGAAGTCACCATGGCTAGATTACATTACAAGATATCCAAATATGAGGAGGCCGTGAAGACCGGCAAGCTTGTATGGGATGGCAAAATTACCGATTGTGAATGACAGATGCTCGATCTGGAGCATGTATGGATGTAAATGGAAATGCAGATCAGCGAGCGGTAATACAATATGTTAATGAGCAGTAATTCACTATATTAATGAGTGGTGATGCACTATGTTAATGAGCAGTAATGCACTATGTAAAAACAGGAGGATAAATAAAAATGTATATTGAAAATATCAACGGACCACAGGATGTAAAGAAACTGACAGTAGAAGAGATGAGAACACTTGCAGACGAAATGAGACATGCACTGCTCGTCAGAGCCAGCAAGCACGGCGGACATTTTGGACCAAACTTTGGTATGGTGGAGACAACCATAGCACTTCACTATGTATTTGAATCACCAAAGGATAAGATTGTGTATGACGTGTCCCACCAGAGCTATCCTCACAAGATGCTCACTGGAAGAAAGGATGCATACCTCCATGAGGAGAACTATGATGATGTAACCGGTTACAGCAACCCACATGAGAGCGAGCACGACTTCTTCACGGTTGGACATACCTCAACATCCATAAGTCTTGCAGCAGGCCTTGCAAAGGCAAGGGATCTTCAGGGCGCAGAGGGCAATGTGATAGCGGTGATAGGCGATGGCTCCCTGTCAGGAGGAGAGGCACTTGAAGGCTTGGACTATGCTAAAGAATTGGATGGCAACCTCATCATAGTTGTAAATGACAACGATATGTCCATAGCCGAGAACCACGGAGGACTCTATACAAATCTCAGATTACTCAGAGACACTAAGGGAACAGCAGAGTGCAATCTGTTCCGCGCCATGGGACTTGATTATTATTACGTGCATGAAGGCAATGATGTGGCAGCCCTCATAGACACATTCCAGAAGGTGAAGGATACAAAGAAGCCTGTTGTGGTCCACATCAGAACCCTCAAGGGAAAGGGTTATGCCCCAGCCGAGGAGCACAAGGAGCAGTGGCACTACAACGGTCCATTTGACATAGAGACAGGAAGATCGTTATTTGAAGGTGACGAGGAGGACTACTCAAGCGTGTCCTGTGATTACCTGCTTGACAAGATGAAGAAGGATCCAAAGGTCGTTGCCATCACAGCGGGAACACCGACAGTTATAGGATTTACAGAGGATAAGAGACGTGAGGCCGGAAAGCAGTTTGTCGACGTGGGAATCGCAGAGGAGACAGCGGTGGCTCTCGCATCAGGAATTGCAGCAGGCGGCGGAAAGCCAGTGTTTGGTGTGTACAGCTCATTTGTGCAGAGAACATTTGATCAGGTATCCCAGGATCTCTGTATCAACAACAATGCAGCCACTATAGTGACATTTGCAGGATCTGTATATGGAATGAACGATGTGACACATCTGGGATTTCAGGATATCCCTATGCTTTCAAATATCCCAAATCTTGTATATCTTGCTCCGACAACAAAGGAAGAGTATATTGCTATGCTTGACTGGAGCATAGAGCAGAATGAGCATCCGGTGGCTATCAAGCTCCCAGGCGGTGCGATGATAAGTGGCGGCCCTGTGACGAAGAACTTTGGAGACCTGAATAAATATGAGGTGACTCAGAGGGGAAGCAAGGTTGCCCTACTCGGCCTTGGAACGTTCTACAGTCTGGCAAATGCTGCAGCAGACGAGATGAAGAGTGAGTTTGGAGTTGATGCAACAGTCATCAATCCTTACTATATCACAGGTCTCGATGAGAAGCTCCTTGAAGGTCTCAAGGCAGACCACTCGGTTGTCGTCACCATCGAAGATGGCATACTGGACGGCGGATTCGGTGAGAAGATTGCAAGATTCTACGGTGATTCGGATATGAAGGTGCTGAATTATGGTCTTAAGAAGGAATTCCTTGACAGGTACGATGTCGAAGAGGTTCTTAAGGATAATCGTCTTGACGCAGAGATGATCGCGGAGGACGTTAAGGGACTTTTGTAAAGTGTATGATTATCTATGATAGATATGTTTATGTGAATAATTTATTAGTAGAAATATAGAACAGACATAAAATGCCCCATATAATTCTGAAATTTTTTATTTCCAGAAATTATATGGGGTATTTTATTCGAGTGTCTGATCATGATATGATGCCAAGTTCTTCCAGAATGGATATAGCACCTTCGGCGGTGTATTTGTCAAAGTCGAGAGCCTCAAGGCCTTCAGCGTTTGCTATACTCTGCGCTGTTTTTTCAAAGAATGAGCGCCTTAATGCAATCTTAATACAGCACACCGGATCATTACACCGTTTTTTTATATTTCATAATATACTCTTTGTAAACAAACAAAAACAGGAGAAGTATATATGTCTGAAATTACACATAGAAAAAAGCGATTGTCATCCTTTAAGCTGATCGTTTTGGGCTTTGCCGGGGTTATTCTGATCGGAGCACTGATATTGATGCTGCCGTTTTCATCGACTGCCGGAGTTGTTACGCCGTTTCACGAGGCGCTGTTCACATCGACCTCGGCCGTTTGCGTTACGGGGCTGGTCGTGCAGGATACGGGCAGTTATTGGTCCGCTTTCGGGCAGACGGTAATACTGCTGATGATCCAGATAGGCGGGCTCGGTGTTGTGACAGTTGCGGCATTTTTCGCCATGCTGTCCGGCAGAAAAATATCGCTGATGCAGCGCAGTACCATGCAGGACGCCATCTCTGCCCCGAAGGTCGGCGGGATCGTCCGCCTGACCCGCTTTATTGTACGGGGAACTTTTTTGATCGAGCTTATCGGAATGATCGTCATGCTGCCGACATTTTGCGGAAACTTCGGTATCAAGGGAATTTGGATGGCGGCATTTCATTCGATTTCCGCCTTTTGCAACGCCGGCTTTGACATACTCGGCACCGCAGAAAACAAATACACGTCTCTTACGGGATACATCGGAGAGCCTACAATAAACATTGCAATTATGCTTTTAATTATTGTGGGCGGTATTGGATTTTTGACCTGGGACGATATTTGCACAAACAAGTGGCATTTCAAAAAATACCGTATGCAAAGTAAGGTCATATTGGTAACAACGGCAATCCTCATTATCGCTCCCGCAGTATTCTTTTTCTTTTGTGATTTTACGGGGCTGCCGCTCGCCGAAAGGATTCTTGCGTCGTTTTTTCAGTCTGTCACACCGAGAACCGCCGGTTTCAATACCGCCGATCTTCCCGCTATGACCGGTTCCTCCAAGGCAATTATGATTCTGCTGATGCTCGTCGGCGGATCGCCCGGCTCCACGGCAGGCGGTATGAAAACTACCACGCTTGCCGTTCTGATTCTGAGTGCATTCTCCGTCTGTCGCAAAAAGGACGATGCCGAAGTCTGCGGCAGGCGCATTGACGGTTCGGCAGTGAAAAACGCCGTAGCCGTAGCCGTAATGTATTTCCTGCTGTTTTTTGTCGGCGGCATTGTTATCAGCACGGCAGAAGGCCTGCCGCTTAGCACCTGCCTTTACGAAACGGCGTCCGCTGTCGGAACGGTCGGGCTTACTCTTGGAATCACACCGCAGCTCGGTGTTCTTTCTCAGCTTATTTTGATCGTCTTGATGTATCTCGGCAGAGTCGGCGGACTTACCCTGATTTACGCGGCGATCTCCAATAAAAATCAGAGCGGTGCAAAGCTGCCGCTCGAAAATATCACAGTCGGATAAAGGAGTTACTATATTATGAAAAACATATTGTTGATAGGTCTCGGCAGATTCGGTAGGCATATCGCTTTGCAGCTGAATAAGCTCGGGCATGAGGTGATGGCGGTAGACAGCAACGAAGAAAGGGTCAATAAGATTCTGCCGATCGTTACTAACGCACAGATAGGTGACAGCACAAACACGGAATTTTTAAAGTCGCTCGGAATCGGAAACTTTGATGTGTGCATAGTTACCATAGGAGGAAATTTTCAAAATTCGCTGGAAACCACTTCTTTGCTGAAAGAACTCGGCGCAAAATTAGTTGTGTCCCGCGCCGAGCGTGATGTACAGGAGAAATTTCTTCTGCGTAACGGAGCGGACGAGGTCGTTTACCCTGAAAAGCAAGTAGCAAATTGGGCTGCTATTCGCTATACCGCCGATCACGTACGGGATTACATCGAGGTCGATGAGGCTCATGCCATTTTTGAGGTAGAGGTTCCGGAGGGGTGGATCGGAAAAACCGTCGGAGAGCTGGATATCCGCAGAAAATACAGCATCAATATTATGGCAACCAAGGAGAACGGAA